>CAZGXI010000001.1:0-234210 GCA_964529715.1 uncultured Anaerolineae bacterium
GGGAGAGTAGGCCAGTGCCAAGCCTCCCTGACCAGAAGGCTTGTTTTATTGCCCCTGCCCCCGACCCTCGATTTTGCCTTCTCCTCCCTACCCTATATACTTGCCTCTAAAATCGCCTGTATATATTTTCAGGGAGGCGTGCCGTGACCCGACGGGCCGGTTTCCTTGTAGGTATTCTTGGCTTTGTGTTCCTGGCAGGCTGTGGTGGTCAGTTCGTCGCCATCGTGCCGACTGCCACCCCCCTGCCAACAGTGCCCCCCTCCCCTTCTGCTACACCGACCCGGACGCCAGACTTGCAGGCGACCGTTGATGCCGCGATCCAGATCACAGGCACGATGGTCGCAGAGATGGCAGCCGCCGCCCTGGACGAAGTAAATACTTGGGCCACGCTGATCGCTGGGACGAACGCCGCCGCCGCCAACTCTCTTTACACAACGGCACAGGCGCTCGGAGCAACAGAAACTATGCTCGCACACCCGACCGAAACTGCCACAGCCAGCCCTTCGCCGACGGCCACGCTCACGCCTACCCCTCTACCCAACTACATCGCAACCGTGACCCAGATGTATACGGATTTCGTCGGTCTCGCACAGACCGACATCGCCCAACGCGCCGCAGCAACATCGGCTGCCGTGCAAGAAACAATTGAGGCCATTCAGGCGACGCAAACAGTGCTGGCCCACCCCACTATTCCCCCTACACACTTGGCTACCCTGCCACCCCCACCGGAGGCATTTATAACCATCACAGCCTACGCTCTGGCGGCAACGGCCAGCCAGGAATCCTGGATGACGCTCCAGGCGCAAACGGCGGTCGCCATTACCCTATCGTCGGTCACGCTGCCCGATCTGGGAATTCGCCTCGCGGTCCCGCCCGGCTTCAGCGAACCCCAACGACAGGATACCCGTACCGTTATCTTGCGCAACCCCGACATCCCAGCTGCCAGCATAACCCTTGCGCGCGGCACAACCGACGACGTATTGAGCGGCGTATACGAATCCCGCCGCCCACCGGAGGAATCGCTGGGTGATCCGGTGGCCGTGTTGCGCTCTGCCGTCACCGTCCCGGCAGATACACCGACCGACGTGACCCTCCTGGACGATGTGGCCGCATACGCCGGACTGGACTTTCCCGCCGCGCAGGTGCGCCTGCAAATACCGGGCGTCGCCGGAGAATCACAAGTTATCCTGCTGCGCCTGGCAGAAAATGACTGGCTGACGCTCGTCTTCTCTGGCCCGCCGGCCACCTTCACGACTTGGCTCGACGATACCCTGCGCAGCATTACCCGGCTGCCAGGAGCTACAACCACCCCCATACCCACGCCGACTCCCCTGCCGTTGTTCATTCCAACCCTTACGCCTACCCTCCCGACGATCCTGGACATCGAGCCGACGCCAACGCCGCAGCCGGTGGAAGTACAGGCCGGTGTGGCGCTCGGCCTGAATTTCGACGTTCCGCCCGGCTGGATGGTCAGCGCGCTGCCGCCGGGCGAGCCATTCCAGACTCCCGCCGTCCAGATCGTCTGGATCGGAGCCACGCGGAACGACAACCGGATCACTATCCTGCGCGGGTCGGAAGCGCAGCTTGCCGAACTGGATTTTCCCGCCGGAGAAAGCGACCCGGCGGCGGCATTGCGCGCCATCGCCCTGTCTGTGCGCGAGGAGCATGGTCTAAGCAGCGGCGGGCGCGCCGAATCCATCCAGATCGGAGACTTCACCGGCGCGTGGACTAGCCTGCGCGGGGATGTGCTCACCTTGCGGCTGTATCTGCTCTTTATCGCCCCGGATGACTGGGTCCTCATCCTGGCAGAAGGGCCACGCGACACCTTCAACACTTTCAACCAGAATGAACTGCGTCAGGTGCTTGCGTCGCTGCGGCTGGCGGGCAGCGAGTCCGCCGGGCCGGTGCTGCCCCCACCCGGCCCAATGGAGGAAGCCCGCGTTCTGGAAGTGACCGACGGCGATACGATTGTCGTGGAGATCGACGGGCGCGAGGAGCGCGTGCGCTACATTGGCGTCAACACGCCGGAAACACACCATCCTACCATCGGCGCAGACTGGATGGGCTATGAGGCAGCGCACTTCAACGCCGCCTTCGTCCATGTAGGCGACACCGTGCTACTCGAATCGGACGTGGCCGACCGCGACATCTACGGACGACTGCTGCGCTATGTGTGGGTGACCGGGGAAAACGGCGAACGCATCATGGTCAACGCGGAATTGCTACGCGCCGGCATGGCCCAGACCTCCACCTACGACGAGCGCCGCTACCTGACGTACTTCCTGGCGCTGGAACGCGCGGCGCAGGAGGCTAACCTGGGCCGCTGGGGTGATCCCCCGCCCCCTCCGCCGGTCGAACCGGTGGCCGAAGTCGATGACCTGGTCTGGGTGCGCAACCCCGACGGTGACACCGTGCCGCTGCTCTACGACGCTGCTGCGCTGGGCCTCGTTCCCGATCCTATCGCCGAATGGCCGAACGACATTCCGGCCACCGTGCGCGATGTGTTCTACGTCTATGTGGAAGATCGCTACTGGTACTGGCTGGAGATCAACCAGTTCCGGGGCTGGGTGCCTGAAGACTGGATTCTGACCGAGGAACCGCCTGACCCTGCCGCGCCGCCGGAGACGCGCATCATCGCCTACGACTTCGTGATCGCCGCCGGAGACGCGCCGCTGGACGTGTACAACGTGCCGCACGGCGATGCCATCGCGGGCCAGATTCCGCCCGGCGTGGAATTCCAGGTTACGGGGTTAGGCATCGCCCGCATTGACGGAAGCTGGTGGCTCTATACCGACCGCACCGGGCCGGACGGCTGGATTCCGCTGGAGCTTGTGCGCCGTGTCAGGCCAGGCTAACAGGAACCTCGCCGGGGATGCAGCATCACGCCGATGATCCCCGATCTGATCGGGATCGGTGCGGCGATCAGAGCGTTTGGCGCGATATGTAGCCCGCAGGACGGGTAAGATACCGCTGTCAGGCCGCGTCGTATCTTTACAGGTAAAATTAGATAAAAACGACCTTTATAAACAAGAACAAGGGCACAGAGGAGTACCCAATGACCATTCTCGGATTGCATCACATCACCCTGGTCACGGCCAACGCACAGCGGAACGTGGATTTTTACACGGGCGTACTGGGCCTGCGGATGATCAAAAAGACGGTCAACTTCGACGACCCCGGCAGCTACCACCTTTACTACGGTGACGAAATCGGACGTCCCGGCACAGCGATCACATTTTTCGAGTGGCCGCACGTCCCCAAGGGCCGCCCCGGCATCGGCGGGACGCATCACGTTGCCCTGACTGTCGCAGACCGCGACGGCCTGCTCAAGTGGAAGCGCCGCCTGACCGACCTGGGGATCGCCGTCAATGGGCCGCTGGACCGCCACTACTTCACATCAATCTACTTCCGCGACCCCGACGGCGCGATCCTGGAGATCGCCACGCGCGGCCCCGGCATGGCGGTGGACGAATCCCCGGACCGCCTGGGAATGGCCTACCGCGAGCCGCCGCGCGAGATGGTCATCCGCAACCGGGACGAAGAGCGCATCCGACGCGAAACGTGGGCAGAAGCCGTGCCGGAGATCACGCCGGACATGGCTCTGGCGCACGGTATGCACCACATTTCCGCCATCGGGTCCGACATTGCGCGGACGGATGCCTTCTTCAGCGACCTGCTGGGGATGCGCCGCGTCAAGATGACCTCGAATTTCGATGACCCCGATTCGGCCCACTGGTATTGGGGTGTAGGCGACGGGCAGCCGGGCACCCTGATCACCTACTTCGAGCGCGACCCGCGCCGCACGGATCCCGTGCGCATGGGCGCCGGTCAGACCCACCACTTTGCCCTGGCCGTGCCAGACGCAGAAACCCAGTTGGAATGGCGGGAAAAGCTGTTGCAGGCCGGGCTGCGCGTCTCGCCCGTGATGGACCGGGTGTACTTCAAGAGCATTTATACCAACGATCCCGACGGGCACATCGTCGAACTGGCGACGGCTGGGCCGGGCTTCGCCGTCGATGAAGCTGTGAGCGAACTGGGCCAGAGTCTCAAGCTCCCGCCTTGGCTGGAAAAACACCGCCGGGACATCGAGGAGAGCTTGCAGCCGCTCGCCGTCCCCGTTCCGGAGGTCGCACGATGACCGCACCGGCAGGAATCCAGGGAGCACACCAGGGGCAGCCGGTCCACACGGCGGGCCGGCCCCTCGACCGGGCGCAGGCGGCGGTCGTGCTGGTGCACGGGCGCGGCGGCAGGGCGGAGGACATCCTGGCGCTGGCGCAACCAGGCTCCCAGCTGGATCGGGCAGGCTTCGCCTACCTCGCCCCACAGGCCGCCGGGAACACCTGGTATCCGAACAGCTTCCTGGCCGCGCTGGAAAGCAACGAGCCGTATCTTTCCTCCGCCCTGGCCGCGCTGGACGACGTGTTCGCCCGGCTGCAAGCCGCCGACATCCCGCCGGAGCGGACGATCCTGCTGGGTTTTTCGCAGGGAGCGTGCCTGGCGCTGGAATATGCCGCCCGCCATGCCCGGCGCTACGGCGGCCTGGCCGGACTCAGCGGCGGACTGATCGGGCCGGACGGTGCGCCGCGCAGCTACACCAGCTCGCTGGAAGGAACGCCCGTCTTCCTGGGATGCAGCGATGTGGACCCCTACATCCCCAAAGCGCGGATAGAACTGAGCGCAGAGGTCCTGCGGCAATTGGGCGCAGACGTGACAATGAAGCTCTACCCGAACATGGGGCACACCATTAACCAGGACGAACTGGATGCCGTGCGGGCCATGATGGACGCGCTGGCGGGATCATTGCGGCGCTAACCGGCGGCAGGCCACTCCGACGTGGACATGGCCGCCAGACGCCTGCCGATGGTGATGGCGCACCTCGCATGTTACAACGCCGGGCAGACCACGACGGCATCGGCAGTGAGACAACCTTCCTGAAGAATCAGGGCCACGCCGCCGCCATTCAGTGGACGGTCAACATCTTCGACATCGAAAAGCAACCGGTCATCGATCCAGCCCTGGAGCCGTGCTCCCACTGCCTGCAAACGCAAAGTGTAGGGCTGATCAAAGAACCAGGCAAACGGCGTTTCCGCCAGCACGGTTTCGCCGTCCAGCGCCTTCACCAGTGCCGCCGTGCCACCGGCGCGCAGCAGCAATGCATAATAGCGCCGCATTCCCTGGACACGAATGCCCAGCCCTGCCGCCGCCGACAGGTGCGGCGTGAGCGTGGCCGAAACCTGGTAATCGGTCCATTCCCGCGTGCCCTGGATCAGCAGCCCGGTGCCCTCATCCTGAGCGACATGAAACGGCCACGGCCAGTGTGCATCGAAGTGGTCCATGCCGGGAACCCAGGCGCTATGCCACATCAGGCCGCCGGCCACAGGCCGGGTAAGCACGGTGTTCGGAGCACCGGACCAAGTCAGGTAGTCCAGGTACACGCTGCCAGAATGTGCCCCTACCACCCAGTTCAGTTCCAGGCCGATCTCGCCGATGGGCGCGCCGCCGGTGTCGCCAATCGTCCAGCGGAATTCGTGGTAACTCCCGGCTTCCAAGATCATCTCCGGCCCGTAAACGCGGACTAACGCATCGTCGGGGCCGAATACGCGGATATAAAGGCGCGCCTGCACCGGGCCATCGTTGTAGGAATCGGCCTCCACAGCAGCCTGCACCGTCTGGCCGGGGTAGAGGGTAGGACAGGCGGTCAGCTCATAAGCCTGCCTCCGTGTCGCATCGGCAGGCCGAAAGGTCGCGGTCGCCACACGTGCGCTGCGCCCCAGCGCCAGATGGCGGTAACGGATGGCCAGGCTACGCCGCCCCGCCCGACTATGCCCGGTGACATTCTCCAGCCAAGCCACATTGCGCGCTTCGGCGCCGTCTTCGACCACAAAGCCCTGCACGGCCCCCGGCAGATCAAAGTGAAACCGGGCACCGCTCTTGGGCGCCACAGGAGGCAACCCGGCCAATGCCCGGCCCACGTTGACCACATGGTACGTCTCGATCACGGCGTCGGTGATGGCGCGACCGCCGTCGGCGGTGGGCAGATAGAGCCGATCCGCGACCGGTCCGCGCCAGTCAGGGCCGGCGGCGATCCCGGCCAAGCCGTTCTTGATTCCCATCAGACAGCCCGCGTTGCCGGAATTGCAGTCGGTGTCCCAGCCGCAGGTATTGACGATCATCAGGGTCTTTTGGAAACTGTCATCGCCATACAACAGGCTCAGGATGATCAGGCCGTGATTGGGCACGACGTGACAGACGCCACCGAATTGGTGATAGCCGTAGCGGTCGGCAAGCTGTTGCCGGGCCTTGCGCCAGTCATCCTCTTGGGTGCGCCATTCGCGCAGATCGGCAATCAGGCGGTAGATCATGCAATCGCGGGGGATCAGCCCGACACCGGTATCGATGAGCTTGTCGATGTCGGATTCCACAAACGCCTGCGCCTCCATAGCCGCCAGCACCTGGGCGGCGTAAACCGCCTCGCCATCATGGCTGACGCTCCCCGCCCGCCGGGCCAGATCAGCCGCCAGTTCAGGATCGCCCGGCGCGACCATCGCCCAGCCGTCGATGAAAATTTGCGCACCGATCTGTTCGGCCACCGTTTTGCCGTTCAGCGCGATAGACCCGCTGCGCGGCGCTGCGATACCCTGCTTGAGACGCAGGTAGGCGGTGTGCTCGGTGGAGTTCCCCATGCCGCCCCACCACAAAATGGACTGTTTTTCGATGATGTAGTTAAGCCAGGTCTGGCCGATCTGCGCCGGGGTCAGGTCGCGGCTGTTGCCGTGATCGGGCAGCGCGCGCAGAAACGTGAACGTGCCGCTGATGTCATCGTCGGTGACGATCAAGGGCTGGCCGAGCTTCTCGTGAACGTAATACCAGACCTCGCCGAGACGCTCCATGATGGTCTGATGGGACCAACCCTCAAAAGGACGCCCCAGGTAGACTCCAATGATCTTCCCCAGGATACCCGCGTAAACACGCTCCTCGTAGTCGGCAGGAATAGGCATAGAGTTCCGACCTTCCGTTGTCGGCAACCACAGCAAAGGTGGATGTCCTTCAGGCTAAAAACCGGGACGACGTCATTTTCCACACGGCGTGACAGCTACCGGCAACGCTTCCGCACCTTCTGCCAACACTGTGCGCCGGAGACGCAGATTCACCAGCGCCACGCCCGCCCCGATCAGCACTGTCCCCAACAACAGACGTGCATCCAACGGCTCGGCCAGGAAGATCACTCCTAGTGCCAGACCAACCGGCGGCATCACGTAGGTGACGAGCGTGGCCCGCGTCGCGCCCCAGCGCGAGATAATCCAGTAGAACAGCAGATACGCGACATACGTGTTCACCAGTCCCAGCGTCCCGACAGAGAAGATCGCCGTCGTAGAGAGCGCGCCGAAATCCGGCAGTCCATCCACCAGCAGCGCCGCCCCACCGACCAGCACCGTCGCCGTGACCAGCGCCCCACCAGAAACAACCATCGGCGGCAGATGACGCAGGTTACGCCGCACGAAGACCGTCGCGCCCGCGTAACACATCGATGCCAGCAGCACAGCGACCTGCCCGGCCAGCGGATTCGCCGCCTCGCCCACGCCCAGGCTGCGGCTCGCCAACACGATCACGCCAACAAAGCCGGAAAGCAACCCCAACAGCTTCATCCCGGTGATGCGTTCGTCTTGCAGAGCGAAGTGAGCGATGACCAGTGAGAACAGCGGCACGGTCGCGTTGAGCACGGTTGCCAGGCCGCTGTCGATGCTCTGTTCTCCCCAAGTAATCAGCAGGAACGGAATGGCCGTGTTGAACATTCCCACAACGATCAACCCCAACCGGCTGCGCAGGTCTGTGGGAAAGTGCCGCCCGGTCAGCCGCAGGGTCAGCACCATCGCCAGCGCCGCCGTCCCTACCCGGCAGGCGACCAGTTGCAGCGGCGTCAGTTCCGCCACACCGAACTTGATCAGCAGAAACGACGATCCCCAGATCAACCCCAATGTCCAGAACGCTGCCCAGACCGTCACCCCCTTGCTCCTTTCCAGGCGAACCCGACGCAACCCGATCAAGCATAGCGGCGGACCGAGTCCGCCGCTACCTGTTTCTTGTTTTCAAACCGGCCCACATGCGGCTGGGTGGAATCTTTACCCGGCAACCTCACCTTCGATATGAATATCCGGGAAGAACTGGTGTACCGTGCCCTCGACCCAGCCTCGCAGCGTGATCACCGACAGGGCGCAACCCTCACACGCGCCGCCCAGCCTAACCCTGGCCGTCTTGCCATCGAAGCTGATCAAGGACACCGAACCGCCGTGATAGAACTCGATATAAGACGACAGATTGTCGATGAGCGCCCGCAGGCGTTCTTCAACCGTTGCGTCCGGGGCCGCCGGACTGGTATCGATCTGTTCGACAGCCATGTGTTCCTCCATGCCTTCTGCGACGAAACGAACGCAAGTGCGCTGCCCAACGGCGAAGAGGTCGAACCTCCGTCGCTACCCTCCCCGCCCATTCGCCGCCAGGACTGCCTCCCCGCGCGCGATCTCCAACACACGGGCCTGCTCGACGATTTCGTTGGACAGCAGTTCCTGCGCCAGACGGTCCAACTGCGCGCTGTGTTCCTGCAAAAGCTGGCGCGTCTGGCGGTGGGCATCCTCCACCAGTCGCTTGACCTCGGCATCGATCTTGGCAGCAGTCGCCTCGCTGTAGCTGCGGCCCTGGCTGAGCGAATACCCCAAGAAAGGCTGGGTCTCTTCATCTCCGAAGTTAAGTGGGCCGACCGTCTGGCTCATGCCGAACTGGGCCACCATGCGCCGGGCCAGCGATGTGACCTGCCGCAGGTCGTTTTCCGCGCCGGTGGTGATCGAGCCGATGGCGATCTCCTCCGCCGCACGCCCGCCGAGTGCGACCATCATGCGCGCGAACAGGTATTCGCGCGAATAGTTGCGACGGTCATCGATGGGAAGCTGCGCCGTCACGCCGAGCGCCTGCCCCCGCGGAACAATCGTCACCTTCAGCACTGGGTCGGCCTCCGGCGTTAGCGCGGCGATCAGAGCATGCCCGGCCTCGTGATACGCCACCACACGGCGCTCGTGCTCGTCTACCAGCGGAGGACGTTCCGCGCCCAGCAGCAGGCGGTCGAAAGCGTCGTAGAAGTCGGCGCGCGTGACCTCGGTATGGCCACGTCGCGCAGCAGTGAGCGCCGCCTCATTTGCCAGGTTCGCCAGGTCCGCGCCGGAAAAACCCATCGTCATCTGCGCCAGTTGACCCAGGTCCACGTCGGCAGCCAGCGGCATCTTGCGGGTATGAATGCGCAAAATTGCCTCGCGGCCTTGTCGGTCTGGCAGCCCGACCGTCACCTGACGGTCAAAGCGCCCCGGCCGCAGCAACGCTGGGTCGAGCACGTCCGGGCGGTTGGTCGCCGCCAGCACGATCACCGTCTCGTTCTGCTCGAAGCCATCCATCTCGACCAGCAACTGGTTAAGGGTTTGCTCGCGCTCGTCATTGCCGCCGCCCAGCCCGGTGCCGCGCCGCCGCCCGACGGCGTCCAGTTCGTCGATAAAGACGATGCTCGGCGCAGCGGCTTTCGCCCGCGTGAACAGGTCGCGCACACGCGACGCGCCCACGCCAACAAACATCTCCACGAACTCCGAGGCCGACAGGTTGAAGAACGCTACGTTGGCTTCCCCGGCCACCGCACGCGCCATCAGGGTCTTGCCCGTGCCGGGCGGCCCTACCAGCAACACGCCACGCGGAATACGCGCCCCCAGCGCCAGAAAGCGATCCGGGTCGCGCAGAAAGTCCACGATCTCGACCAGTTCCCGTTTGGCCGCTTCCTCGCCTGCCACGTCAGAAAACGTCACCTGCGGACGTTCTGGGTCGCGCTCACGCGCGCGCGAACGCCCAAAACTGAACACGTCCCCCGCCTGCCGCTGGGTACGGCGCATCGTCCACACGAAAAAGCCCACCAACAGCAGCAGCGGCGCCCAGTTGAGGATGAACGTCAGCACTGGCGACGGCTCGACCTCCCGCGCCACGATAGTCACGCCATGCTCGCGCAACGCTTCTGGCAGCGCCGGATCGGAGACCGGCAGCAGCGTGGTGGTGAATAGGCGAGACGTCTGCGGCTGGATTCCGGCCTGCGCTTCAGCAGAACCCGGCGCGGGCCAGGTCACAGTTCTTTTGAAAATCCCTGTGATCTGGCTGCCTTCGATCAAAACCTGATCGACATTGTCGCCGATCACCTGGTCATAAAACACCGAGTACGGCACGGTGATTGCCTGTTCACCGCCCATGAGTCCGGCCAGCATTTCGGGCACACGGAAAAACAGCCACAACCCCAAGATGATTAACAGACTGATCCACAGCCAAGACAGGGTGCGCGGCGGCAAGGAGGGCGGTTGATTGCTGCCCGGCTTGTTGTTCGAGCGTTCAGGTGGAAGCTGCATCTGCGTATCCTTGACATCCGGTAAGCGCGCAAAGCCATTTTCTCTTGCACTATCAGGCTAATACAAGCGTACCGCATCCAAACCCCAAAAAGCAAGCTGCCCACCGAACCGGATGGGCGATCTGATGCAAGATTTATGCGGCGCTCATGCCGCACTTATCTGCACCGCCGGCTCAGATACAGTATCAGGCGCGCCGCCACGCTCAGGCAGCAGACGAGGATTCGGTGGGCGTTGTTGGGGCAAGCAAATCGCGCAGTTCAGACTCGTCGCGCACAAGCGTCATCCGCTCCGTGAGGCCGACCATGCCGAACAGCTTACGGTAATGCGGCGACAGGCCGAAGGCATATACGCGGCGGCCTGCCTGCGTGGCATCCTCCACCAGGCTGATCACCAGTCCGATCCCGGCGCTGTTCAGATAGTCGCTGTCGGTAAAGTTCATCACCACAACGCTCAATTTTGCGCGCGCCAGTTCGGTGTAGGTGCGATAGGCCGCCTCGCGCGTCTGGGCGGTCACATCGCGCGGAAAGTCCATGTAACCGATGATTCCATCCTGGCGAAGCCCAACTTCTGCGTCTTTGCTCATCAATCTGTCTCCCCACCATGATTTATACGGGTGGTATAAGGCCGGGTCGCCGTCACGCAGACGCTGTGGCGGACGGGGAATCGGCGTTCGCCGGATCGTCTTGGGTTATTTCCGGCGCGGGCGTTTCTAAGGATACTCCGTTTGCGGATTCTGCGCTTGTGGGCAGAGACGCTTCTGCCGGGCCAGACCCGGCGACAACCGGCCCGATCTCGGCGGCAAGGGATGGGGACAAGACGCCCGGCTGCTGCAAATGGATAACCATGCAAACCCGGTTGCCGCCTTCTGGCAAACGTTGAAAAGCCACCTCGTCCATCAGGCCGACGATGAAAAACAGCCCCCAACCGCGCGTGCGATTTGGCAGGCCCGGCGGGGGTAGCGGGTCTGGTAGGGGAGTCGTTCCCTGATCGTTGACGCTCACTTCCAGACGGGTCGCCGCCGCGCGCAGGATCACCTGCACCAGGCTGCCGGTGTTGCCACCGTTGCCGTGCTCCACCGCGTTAAGACACGCCTCGGCAACCGCCGTCTTCAAGTCCTCCACACGGTCCGGGCTAAAGCCCATGTGCCTGGCCACCAGCGCCGCCGCCTCGCGCGCCACCTTCTCAAAACCGGGCAAACCCGGCAGTGAAATCTCGACGGTCGGCAGCCCGATCAGGGCATCGCCGGATAAGGCTGGAGTGGTCATCGCAGCCGTCCTCGTAGTCTAAAAATTACACTCTTCCAGTCGAGGCGCATCTTCCGCCACCGGGGGCATCAGCCCGGCCAACGGCGCCGGAGGAACATCTCCCGCAATTCCGCTGGCTCCCGTGTTCACTGTTCCCCCCGCCAACGCGCGCCACATCGCATCCAGCCGCTCCCGAATCCCTGCCGGGATATGCTCTTCGGCGTCGTGAAAGGGCGCGTAGGCCACGCCGCATTCCGCCGCCGACAGCGTGATAACGCCCGGTTGGAACGAGCCATCCAGAATAGAGGCCACCGCCCGATAGAGGCCCGCGTCCACGCGCTTGACGGCGCTAGTCAACACGCGGTCTGCCCCGTCTACCGTGCCCTCCGAAAACGTGGTGCGATATTCGTCTTGATCGACGCCGATCACCCAGGCCCCCAGACGGCTGGCCGCCAGGATACCCGCCGAACCGGTCAACCCGCCTGCGCCGAAGATCACGTCGGCCCCCTGCCCCACCCAGTCACGCACGATACTGCTTCCCAGATCAGGATCGGTAAAACTGGGCGCATAGGTTCGCAGCACCCGCGTCCCAGGCCGCACATAGTTTACCCCGTTCACAAAGCCATTGATAAAACGGGTGACAGGCGGAGTCTGTTGTCCCCCCAGCGCCCCCACGACATTGGTCTCGGTCATCATCCCAGCCAACGCCCCCACCAGAAAGCCAGCCTGATCTTCGCGGAATTGCAAGCCAACCAGGTTGGGCAATGTTTCGTCGAAGGCCTGATCCAGGCCGATAAAATAGACATCCGGGTTATCGCGCGCGGCCTGCACCGTAGCGTCGGTCATCAGATAGCCCACCGTCACGATGATATTGCGGCTATCGGCCAGCAGGTCTTGCAGGTGGATTGCATAGTGCGATTCGTCAATCGACTCCCGGAAGGTGTAGTCCAGACCGAAATCGCGCGCAACGCGCAACGCACCCTGATGCGCCAGTTCATTGAAGGTGCCATCGCGCACCGTGCCCACATCTGTCACCAGCCCCAGGCGATAATCCGTCCTGAGGGGAACCGTCGGCGTCGGCGCAGATGGGCCTCCCCCACAAGCCGCCAGCAACAGCGCCAGCAGCGCCAGGACGACCCTTGCCAGGCGCATCCCTGTCTTCTCCTTACGCAGCATCCCCACCCAAACCAGGCGCTTTGGAAGGTCGCGTCGGGACCGTATCCGCCTTGTTCCACATCTGCGCCGGCTCCAGTCCATCCAGGGAGCGCATCACGACGACCGTCATGTCGTCCTGCGGCTCCTGACCACCCAAGTGTCGGTGGATGGCCTGCAACACGCGCTCGGCAATCCCTTCTCCGTCCAGGTCGCGCGGCAACGCCCGAAGCAGTTCCTCGAACCGGTCGAAGCCGAACATCTCCCCCACGATATTGCGCGCCTCCACCAGCCCATCGGAGGCGAACACCAGTATCGCGCCCGGCGCCAGGGTGAATTGTTTGCAGGTATAGCGCCGCAGGGTTGACGCGCCTAACGGATAGCCGCTCAGCGGAATCTCTTGCCATTCGCCCCGGTCGGTACACAGATACGGCCGGAGCATCCCCGCGTTTGCCAGTTCGACGCGGCGTGTAGATGGGTCGAAGATCGCCATAGCCAGCGCGGCGTGCATATGGCCAGATTGCAACCGCTCGATCAGTCCGTCGTTCAGGACATTGAGCAGGTCCGCGACTGTCGGCTGAAGGTCCAACTCGCGGCGCAGCAGCGTGGTCATGACCGCCATCAGGATCGCAGCAGGCATCCCCTTGCCGGTCACGTCACCAACGGCAACGCCCAGCCGCCCGTCCAGACGCGGTAAAAACTGGAAGAAGTCACCGCTGACCGTGCGCGCTGCCACCGAGCGGCCTACCACCTCGACCTGCGGCAGGCAGATCGGTTCGCGCGGCAACAGACTGTCTTGAATCGCCTGAGCAGCTTCCAGCTCTTCCTGGTACTGTCGGATGCGCTGCTCATGCAGACGCGCATTGCTGATCGCCACGACGGCCTGGCCGGCGAACAACTGCGCCACTTCCACATCTTCAGGCTTAAACCGAAAGCGGCGGTAGCTGTTGATATTCAGCACCCCCACCGTCTCCCTTTGCACCTGTAGCGGCACGCCCAGCCAGGAACGAATGGAGCTGCCCGGCAGCGGCTGCCAGCGCGGATCGATCAGGCAATCCCCGATCATTACCGGCTTTCCGGTCTGGAACACCTCGCCTGCTGCACGCAGGTCGTCCAGGCTATACACCTTGCGCCGGGCCACCGCCTCGCCAGGACCTTTATAGGCCGCCGCCATCAGGCCCTCTTCGGTGCGTAGAAAGATGGAAGCCGTATCGTGCGCTATCAGGTCGCCCAGCCGCGCCAGGATATGCTTCAACACTTCATCGAGGTCCAGCGAGGAGTTGACGATCTGCGCCACCTGCAACAAGGTACGAGCCACCTGGCGACGCTGCTCCTCCAGATGACGGCGGCGGCCTTCGTAGGCCACGCGCCTGCCGAACATCGTCGCCACCACGCCCACCAGCAGCACGGCGGCAACGGTCATGCCGAACAACACATAGACCTGCTGCCGCACGCTCGCCTGGCTCTCTGCCACCAGGCGGCTGAGGACGACGACGAACGCCGTGTTAAAACTCCGCGCCGGGGCATAGGCTGCCTGACGCGGACCGTCTCGGGCATCGTATTCCAGCAAGGCAGGCTGCTGCGCCGCCAACAGAAACGGGACAGAAAGCTGCCCCGTGTCAGCCCAGGTGGGCTGGTCTGCCCCCTGGTAAATCAGACGCCCACTGCGGTCGAGCACCCATAACTGGCCGCTGTCGCCCAGGTCGATCTGGCCGATGGTCTCCTGGAGCCAGGAGACCATTCCCAGTTCAAAAACCAGCCATTCGCACCGCCCGCTGGTCGCCTCGACGGGCGCGATCAGCAGATAAACCGTCCCGTCGGGCGAAGGCGTGGGCCGGAACTGGATTCCCCCGGCGTTGATCAACAACTGTACTGCCGAGGCAGGCAGCGTCCAATCGAGCGGCTGCCCCTCCCGGATGCGGGTGTTCAGTTCCGGCGGCCAGGCGTAACGCGGGGCGCCGTTATCTTTCAAGCGCACAATGGCGCGGATGCTGTCGGCGTGGCGGGCGGCATCCTGTTGGAGCAGGGCCAGCGCCGCGTCGCGCATCACCGACGACATCGACTGGATTTCGGGGCGCGACGCCAGATTTTCCAGTTCCCCGCCCAAGACAGTGAGATAAAACTCCATCTGGCGTGCCAGCGTGCCGACCAACTGAAGTTCCTGGCTGCGAAACTGCTCCGAAACGGTGCGCGTGATCGTGTTCGAGGCGATCCCGGTCAGCAGGGTGATCAGCAGGATCAACACCAGGATCGACAGGACGATAAAAGCATTGTCGGGCCAGAAATGACGCTTAAGCATCGTGGGCGCCGCCGCACAGCAGGAATATGCTCTTTTGCATTATAACATACTGCCCGGCTGCCCCGCGCCAGGCGGCGTGATCGGACTGTTCTAAGCCGGTTAGAAAACACATAGGGGCTGCCTGAACCTGTACAGGCAGCCCCTAACATTGTTCAGCGTCGCCTTCCATCGGCACTCCCCTAACGGACCGCGCCACCGCTATCCCAGCCGTTACGCTGCATTGGCAAGACGCTGGCGGGGAGACAGCGCGCTAGTCCATCCACAACACTTCACGGAACTGCTCCAGTGCCCAGTCGATTTCTTCCTTCGTGATCACCAGCGGCGGAGCCACACGGATGGTGTGGACGTGCGTTTCTTTGCACAGGATGCCGCGATCCCGCAGCGCCTCGCAAAAACGCCGCGCCCCGCCCGCTTCGGGCTTGAGATAGAGGCCGATCAGCAGGCCCTTGCCGCGAATCGCCTGGACGTGCGGGCTGTTGATCTTGGCCAGTTGGTCCATGAGATAACTGCCCAACGTGGCCGCGTTCTCGATCATCCCTTCCTCAATCAACACTGCCAGCGCCTCGCGGGACACCGCTGCTCCCAAGGGGTTGCCGCCAAAGGTGCTGCCGTGATCGCCGGGCACAAATAACCCCAGCACTTCCTCGTCGGTCAGCACGGCGCTCACCGGGTAAAAGCCGCCGGACAGCGCCTTGCCGATAATCATTACGTCAGGCCGCACGTCTTCATGGTCGCAGGCGAACAGCTTGCCCGTGCGCCCCAGGCCGGTCTGAATTTCGTCGGCCACCATGAGAACGTTGTGGCGGGTACAAATGTCGCGGACCTGCCGCAGATACCCCTCCGGCGGGACGATCACGCCGCCTTCGCCCTGAATCGGCTCAAACAAGAAGGCGACCGTATTCGGCGTGATAGCCGCTTCCAGCGCCGCTGCATCTCCAAAGGGGATGGCCTTGAAGCCCGGCGTGAACGGGCCGAAATTGGCGCGGTAAGCCGGCTCAGTGCTGAAGCTGATCACGGTGGTGGTGCGCCCGTGAAAATTCCCTTCGCAGACGATGATCTCGGCCTGATCCTTCGGCACGCCTTTGGAGACATAGCCCCACTTGCGCACCGCCTTGACCGCCGTTTCGACGGCCTCGGCCCCGCTGTTCATCACCAGGAAACGCTGATAGCCGGTGAGGTTATACAGGTCCTGGTAGAGCAGCCCCAGTTGATCATTGCGGAACGCCCGGCTGACCAGGGTCAGCTTTTGGGCCTGGGTGATCAGCGCCTGCAGGATACGCGGATGACAATGGCCCTGGTTGACGGCGCTGTAGGCCGACAGGCAATCCAAAAAACGGTTGCCTTCCACGTCCCACACCCAGGGACCTTCGCCCTCGGTGATCACCACGTCCAACGGATGGTAGTTGTGCGCGCCGTAACGCTCCTCAAGCTCGATGTAGGTCTTGCTAGGTAGGAACAGATCGGTCTGGGTGAACGTCGCGTTCGTCATGCTTATCCTCCTGAACGCCTTGAAACCGGACAGTTAAGATTTGTTATTGGGCATTGCGCCCTAGAAAACAGATTTTTAATCGTGCAAAACATCTAATTAATAGCACCTTCGACAACCGGAAATAAAAAGCGGCGCCTCATCTCCGAGGGCCGCTTTTCGTGGGCCGATGGATGAGGGCAAGAATCAACTATCGGGCCGGGCTTGGGTCCAGCAATACAAACCAACCGGGATCACGGGCAACATCCGCACACTCATCCTCATATCCCAACAGGGACGATTGATCCGTCTATATAATAACACAGGATGGTAGTCCGTGACTACCCCCACAAAGCGATTGCTATCAAGACGGCCCGCCTACCCCGCGCAGTGGGCATCTAACCAGGCCGCCACATCCGCCAACACCATCTCGCGCTCCGGCTCGTTGAAAATTTCGTGATACAGGCCGTCGTAAATGCGCTTCGTTTTGTCCGCCGAGCTGAGCAGGGCATAAATTTCATCCGCGCTGGTCGGGGAGATCAGGCGGTCGGCCCCCCCGTGCATCACCAGCGCCGGGACGGTGATCCGTCCCGCCTCACGCCGGACCGCGCGCGACAGTTCCAGAATTTGCCGCCCCATTTGCGCCCGAACCTTGCCCCGGTAATTGAGTGGATCGGCGTCGTAAGCGGCCTGTACGGCCGGGTCTTTGGAAATATCCCCCGCTTGCAGCGGCAGGATCGGCAGCCGGGGCACCAGCGCCGCCAGTATTCGGCTGATGGCAATGAGGTAGCCGGGCACGGCATCCCCCGCGTTGAGCGCCGCGCCGGACGTGACCACGCCGCCTATGCCGTCCTCCTGATGGCGGGCGGTGAAGGCCAGCGCCAGCACACCGCCTACGCTGTGCCCCAATGCAAAGCAGCGATGCATCGGCAACGTCTTGAAATAGGCATATAGATCGGCCAGATACGTTTCAAACGTATCGATGTGCGCCCGTAGCCCTTCGCTTTGCCCATGACCGCGCAGGTCCATTGCGTAGACGGCATACCCGCGCGCCGCCAGATACGCCGCCACGTGTGCGTAGCGCCCGCTGTGCTCGGCGTAGCCATGCGTCAGGAAGATCGCTGCTCGCGGCTCGCCCTCTGGCAGCCAGGATTGCGTAAACAGCTTCACGCCATCGGCAGCGATGTGCCTTCCGGTAACATGTTTCACACAGGCCCCCCTTCTTTTCAGCGCATCGCGCAAAGCGTCCTACAGATCAACGCGCAGCCAGGTACGCCCGACCCGGAACAGCTCGCCTGGGCGGATCGGTTCAGCCTCATTGCCGCGCAACCGCCGCTCGCCGATATATGTCCCGTTGCGGCTGTCCGCATCTTTAAGGCTAAAACTCAGGCGGCTCATCTCATCGTACACGTCCACCGCTGTCTCCTCACTACACGTGCAGATCAGGCGAGCGTGCGTGCGCGAGACCTGACTATCGTGCGGCAGCGCGATGTCGCACGCATCGCTCCGCCCAATGGTCAGTGTGAGTTCACTGGTATTGGCCGGCAGGATGAAGGATAGGCGCAGGCCGTCTTGTGGCCCGCTCATCAACATCACGTGAAACATTTGCCCCTCAGCCATTTCCCCTCCACCTGGATTTCCAATGCCGGTATAGAACAGTTTATCCCACCGGGCAACAATTTCAGAGGCGCGCCCTATTCGTCACCGCTGCCTGGCTCAGTCTGCGTATAGGCGCGCCACAGCCGCCGGGCTTCAGTACGTTTGGTACGCGAAGCCTCGTGGTGCGGGTTGATCGTCAGCGCCTGGTTGAACATCTCGACGGCCTCCGGGTAGCGTTTAAGCGCGATCAATGCCTCCCCCCGATTGTGCCAGAACCAGACGTCATTGCCGTTCAAGGCCGTCGCCCGCTCGTAACATTCCAGCGCATCTGGCCAGCGTTCCAGGGCAGCATAGACCAATCCCAGACCGTTGTAAGCCCAGGCGTAATTGGGGTCGATCTCGATGGCGCGACGGTAACTGGCAACGGCGTCATCCAGGCGGTTCAGCCGCCGCAAAATTTGCCCGCGCCGCGCCCAGATATTGGCATTGTCTCTGGCGAGCGCCAGAGCGCGGTCAGCCACTTGAAGCGCCTGAGCATAGCGGCCCAGGTCCAACAGCGGTTCAAGCTGGTTAGTATAATACCATAGGCCGTTGGGGTCTTCCTGCACGGCGCGCTCGAAACTGGCAAGCGCCTCTTCGCGCCGTCCCAGGGCCTCTAACGCCAGCCCGCGCCCATTCCACGCCCAGGCATAGTGGGGATCAACGGCCAACGCCTGATCATAGGCAGTGATAGCCTCTTTGTTACGCCCCAGACGGCGGAGCGCCTGCCCCTTTTTGGCCCACGACTCGGCATGCTGATCGTTGATCGCCAGCGCGTGATCCAGCGCCTCGATGGCCTCTGGATAGCATTGCAGCACCACCAGCGCATCGCCCTGGTTGTACCAGAACCACATATCCGAGGGGTCTTCTTCAGCAGCGCGGCGGAAACACAGCAGCGCATCGGCAGGCGCACCCATCGCGCTGAAGGTCAGGCCGCGCCCGTTCCACGCCCAGGCATAGTGCGGGTCGAGTTGCAGAGCGCGGTCGTAGGCGTCCAGCGCGTCGTTGTAGCGGTTCAGGCGGCGATAAACCTGGCCCAGCTTGGCCCAGGCGCGCTCATGCAACGGGTTGATCTCAACGGCCTTTTCCAGCAGGTCCAGCGCCTCGGTGTTGCGCCGCAGGGTGATCAGCGCATCGGCCTGATTATAGAGGTACTGCACATTGTCGGGATCAACTTCCACCGCCCGACTGTAAATCGCGGCGGCCTCCGCCACCCGTCCCAGCGACTCCAGGAGCGTCGCCATCTCGTTCCACGCCCAGGCATAGGTCGGGTCAAGCTGAACGGCCCGTTCCAGATGGTTAAGCGCCTGCTCATCGTGATCCAGGTGACGCAGCGCGCTGCCTAGCCGCGCCCAACTGCGGGCATGGTTCGGGTTCAGTTCGATGGCCTTGCGCAGCGGGATCAGGGCTTCCTCGTAGCGTCTGAGCATCACCAGAACGTTGCCCTGGTTGTACCAGTGCCACACATCGTCCGGGGCCACCTCGGCGGCACGACGGTAACAGTCCAACGCCTCGACATAGCGTTCCAACCGTTCCAGGACGATCCCCTTGCCATTGATGGCCCACCCGTAGTTCGGATTCAGGTCCACCGCCCGGCTGTAGGCTTCCAGCGCCTCCTCATAGCGGTCGAGATGGCGCAGCACCTGCCCCAGCTTGGCCCAGCTATAGGCATGGTCCGGGGCAATGCGTGTGGCTTCCTGAGCCGGCGCCAGAGCCTCGCTGTAGCGCCGCAGTTCAACCAGCATTTCCACCTGGTTATACCAGTGCCACACCTCGCCGGGCGCGTCGCGGGCGGCATTGCGGAAGGCCACCAGGGCCTCTTGCCAGCGTCCCAACGCCTTGAGGGCCAGGCCCAGACCGTTGCTGGCCCAGCCGTAATCCGGCTGAAGTTTGAGCGCCATCCGGTACGCCTTCACGGCGTCCTCATAGCGTTCGGTCAGGCGATAAATCTGGCCGCGCTTGGCCCAGCTATGCGCGTGCATCGGATCGACCTGCAAGGCGCGATCCAGCAGTGGAAGAGCCTCCTCGAAGCGATTCATCATTTGTAAGACGCTGGCCTGGTTATACCAGTGCCACACCTCGCCCGGCTTGAGTTCCGCCGCCCGACGATAAGCCTCCAGGGCTTCATCCAGTCGATCCAGCCGTTCCAAAACGATACCTTTGCTGTTCCAGGCCCAGCCGTAAGACGGCGACAACTGAATGGCGCGGTCAAGACAGGTCAGCGCCTCGTCGTAGCGATGGAGCAAACGCAGGGTGCGACCCTTGCGCGCCCAGGCCCAGGCAAAATCCGGTTGGAGAGTCAGAGCACGGTCGTAGGCTTGCAGGGCTTCCTCGTTGTGTCCCAGTTCGGTCAGGCTGTAGCCCTTGTCCATCAGCTCGCGGGCTTCCAACTGCGGACCGGCAATCTCCATCTCTGGCGGCCTACCGGTCACGGTCTGGTAGACAGACGCCAGGGAATCGGCCACTTCGCCCCAATCGCCGGGTCGATCCGCCGGAGATTTCGCCAGACATGCCAACAGCAAGCGTTGCAAGTCTAGCGGTAAGTCTTGTGCCACGTCGCGCGGAATCTGCGGCGTCTCCTGTAGGTGCGCCGCCAGCCATGCCTGGAATTTACGCGCCGAAAACACAGGCCGCCCGGTAAGCATCTCGTACAGGATGCAGCCAAAGGCGTAAATGTCGGAGCGGTGATCGACCGCTTCAGCGCGGCACTGCTCCGGTGACATATACGGCGCTGTGCCCACAATCGCCCCCACGCGCGTCAGGCGCAGCGATTGATCGTCGCTGTCGCCCTCCAGCGGCACTTTCTCTGGGGACAGCGAATGCACCAGGCCGAAATCGGTGACTTTGGCAATCTCGTCGTGGGTGACGAGAATGTTAGCCGGTTTGAGGTCACGGTGCACCAGCCCCGGCATCTGCCGGACGGCGTGCTGCATCCCCAGGGCGATATGCATTCCAAACGCCACCGCCAGGTCCAATGTGATCCGGTTGTGGTCGATCCAGGAACGGAGGTCCGGGCCGAGTCCCTCCGGGCCGCTAATATGCTCCAAAAAGATATGGGGCCGCCCGCGCACCGTGCGCACCACGCGCGCCTGCACAATGTGGCGATGCTTTTCCAGCCGAATCCAGGTCAGTGCCTCCTGTATAAAACGCGCCACCGCCCGGTCGTTATCGAAAAAGCGCGCCTGGAAGCTCTTGATCGCCACCGGCTCATGCAGCTCGCGGTCGTAGCACAGATACACCACCCCCATCCCACCGCGCAGCACCTGCGCCACCTCATAGCGGTCCTCGATGCGGTCGCCTGGCCAAAACTCATCCTCAGAGGTTTGGGAGCGGCGCGACGAGAGGATATAGGGCATATCCACCGCCGAAAACACGCCCTCGGCGCGTTGGGGTTGATCGGCGGCAGGCGAGGCGTCGGTGGGCCGGTCGTCGGTCTCCGGCGCAGGACGCACTTCAGAGAGGATGTTCGGGTCGTCGGTGGCAGCCAGGTCGTCCTGCGTATCGGCCAAAGCCGTGCCGACTGCCGGGGCGGCAACCGTCTGCTGCGGCTGAACGGAAGTCCGCACGTCCATCACCGGCAGGGCCACCGCGCCAGCTGGCCCGATGGGATAGCGGAACACCAGCGCCGTCAGGATACCTTGCAGGTCCGGGGGGTGCTCTTCGGGAGCGAGTTCCGCCGCCGCCCACAGCGCCACTGCCACATTACGCGCGTTCGGGAGTGCCAGGGCGACTTCGGTCACCCAGCGAATAAACCGCTCCATTGCCTGCGCCGCCAGGTGACGGTCCACGTCGTGCGCAGCGCGCTGGGCGGCCCGACGATAGGCCAGTAGTGCCTTGCCTACATAGAATACGCGCAGTTGATCTTCGACCAACACACGGCGCGCACATAAATCTCCCAGGGCAAAAAAATCATTGGCGTCCGGCGCCTCGCGCCGCAGAACCAGCCGCCCCAGTTCCCGGATTTCCGGATCGGGGTCGCTGGCAAACAGGTCTGCCTGGTGCTCACGGCGATTACGTTGCGGCGAACGCGCTGCATCCTCGGCAGACAGAGGCGAGGGGCGACGTTCTGTCTGGGGGACCGGCGGCAGTTCCAGGCTCATAAGCTCTCAGGAGCGCGTCGCGGGCCGAGACTCGGCGTAATCCGCCGGCGAATCGGCACTAAACGCCAGGCCGTCTCCGGCAGCGCGGACATAGATCGTCTGGCCGGGCTTGAAGGTGTCTTCTAGCAATAGGCCACTCAGCGGGCGAGTCAGCAGGCGCTCGATAGCACGACGCAGCGGGCGCGCCCCCATCGCCGGACTGTAGCCTTCTTCCAGCAACGCCCCGCGCGCAGTATCGTCCAGCACCAGCGTCAGGTTTTGCTGGGCCAACCGGGCGCGCAGGTCTTTCAACTGCAACTCCAAAATGGCATTCAGGCTCACCACGTCCAGCGGGCGGAAGACGATCACCTCGTCCAGGCGATTGAGAAATTCCGGGCGGAAGAACTGCTTGAGGTAAGCCTCGTAATCGGGCAGGTGGTCTTCCTCGTCGCGGGCAAAACCCATCCCGCGCGCCGATTCCCCGGCCCCAATATTGCTGGTCATGATGAACACGGCATGCCGCGCGTCCACCGTCACGCCGCGTGAATCGGTCAGCCGTCCCTCGTCGAAGACCTGTAAGAACAGGTCGAAGACCTCCGGTGCGGCCTTTTCGACCTCGTCCAGCAGCACCAGGCTGTAAGGCCGGCGATGCAGCGCCTCGGTAAGCTGCCCACCGCGCTCAGAGTCGCGGTAGCCAGGCGGAGAGCCGATCAGCCGGGCGACGGTATGCTCGTCGTGGTACTCGGACATGTCCAGCCGGACCATGGCGTCCTCGCTGCCGAACAGAAATTCCGCCAGCGCCTTGGCCAGTTCGGTCTTGCCCACGCCGGACGGCCCCAGGAAGAGGAAGACGCCGATAGGCCGCCGGGGATCGCCCAGCCCCGCCCGCGCCTGCTTGATGGCCGACGCCACCGCCGTTACTGCCTGGTCCTGCCCGATCACGCGCGCCTTGAGCGCCTCAGTCATGGCCGACAGGCGGCGGCGCTCATCTGCCGTCAGGTCCGCTGCCGGGATGCCCGTCCACTCGGCCAGCACCTCGGCCACCGTGCGGGCAGTCACTTCGGCCAGCGCACCCTCCTCCGGCTGGTGCGTGCGAACGACCAGTCGGGCGCACGCCTCGTCGATCAGGTCGAGCGCCTTATCCGGCAGGCGTTTGTCCGGCAGGTAGCGTACCGAGAGCCGAACGGCAGCCTCCAACGCATCGGGATGGATGCGGACGTGGTGATGATTTTCGTATCGTTCGCGCTGCGCCGCCAGGATTGCCAGGGTATCGTCCTCGCCTGGCTCGCCGATCTCGATCACACGGAAACGGCGGTCCAGGGCCGGGTCCTGAGCAATGGCGCGGCGATATTCTTCGACGGTTGTCGCGCCGATACACATGATGTCACCGCGTGCCAGAGCGGGTTTGAGGATGTTGGCCGCGTCCAGGTTGCTGTCCAGCGTATCGCCCGCACCGACAATGGTGTGTATCTCATCGATGAACAGGATCACGTCTGAGGCCATGCGGACTTCCTCGACGATGCCAATCAGACGCTCCTCAAACTGGCCGCGCAGGCTGGTTCCGGCCACAATCGAGCCGATCTCGATCTGCACGATACGCCGCCCCTGCACCGACGGCGGCGCCGTACCCTGGGCGATCTGCCAGGCCAGTCCTTCGACCACCGCCGTCTTGCCCACGCCGGAGTCGCCGACCAGCAAAGGGTTGTTCTTCTTACTGCGGGCCAGCGTGCGGGCCAACGCACGGATTTCGCGCTCGCGCCCGATGGCCGGGCCGATGCGCCCCAACTGCGCCTGCTGGATCAGGTCGCGCCCGAACTTGTCGAGCATGGGCGTGGGCACGCGCCCCAGTTCGCGCGTGGGATGCTTGCGATCCGGCTGGAGCGACTCGAGGGCCTGCGCCTCATAGCGCGCCTCGGCTTCCTCAACCAGCACGCCGATCCAGTGCGTCAGGTCGAAGCCGAGGGCCGTCAACTGCCGCACAGCAACGCCCTCGCCCTCCTGCAACAGCGCCAGCAGCAGGTGCTCTTCGTCAACCTCGTCCTGGTCTTCGTCATCTGCCGCGTAGACAGCGATGGTCAGCACGGCGCGCGCACGCGGCGTGAGCGGGATAGGCTCGGCGGGAATTTCGGAGCCGCGCCCGGCAGCCTCACGAATGGCATTGCGCACACTGGCTGGGTCCAGGTTGGCGTCGCGCAGCAACCGCTCCGTGCGCCCGCCCTCGATCTTGGTCAGGGCATTAAAAAGGTGCTCCGTGCCCAGGTAATTGTGCCCCAGGCGTGCACATTCTTCTGCTGCCAGCCCCAGCAGACGGCGGCAGCGATCCCGAATTTCTTGCTCGCTGATTTCCGGTGGTAGCGACATGCACCCTCAACCCTGTCAGCCCGCGCGCCCTCAACCCCAGTATACCGCAAGCAGTGGGCAGTTCGCAGCTTTCGCAACAAATTGTTCTGCCGCCCAGAAAAGGCGGGGTATAATCTCAACAAAGCACCGTTGTGAACAAACGCGCGTTTACCCTCACCCGGTATGGAGTGAACATGCCTCCCGACCCATTGATCGGCAAAACCCTTGGCGATTACCAGATTATAGAGCTTTTGGGACGCGGCGGCATGGCCCGTGTGTACCGGGGTCACGACCCCAAGCTGGACCGCGACGCTGCCGTCAAAGTCGTCTTCCTGGCCGAGGCCCCTGCCGAAGACAAGAGTGAGTACCAAAAACGCTTCGAGCGCGAGGGGCGCGCCATCGCCCGCCTTCAGCACCCCAACATCGTAGGGGTCTATCAGTTCGGCCAGTCAGACGACCTGTACTTTATGGCGATGCAATTCATCGAAGGCGAAGACCTGGGCCAGATTCTTGAAAAGTACAATACCCAGGGCAGCCGCCCCCCCATCAGCCAGGTGTTACGCATCGCCCGCGACATCGCCAGCGCCCTAGATTATGCTCATGCGCACGGCGTCATTCACCGCGATGTCAAGCCCTCGAACATCATGGTCACGCCCGAAGGCAGCGCCATCCTCACCGACTTCGGCCTGGTGCTGCAAACGCAAGAAGGCACCATGGGCACGACCTTCGGCAGCGCCCATTATATGGCCCCCGAACAGGCCGTCTCGTCGGCAAACGCCGTCCCCCAAACCGACCAATATGCCCTGGGGGTAGTGCTGTACGAGATGTTGTGTGGCAAGCGCCCGTTTGACGATCCCTCGGCCATGAGCGTCGCCATCATGCACATGCAAGACCCCCCACCGCCGCTGCGACAGTTTAATCCTGAACTAGGAGCAGAGGTCGAACAGGTCATCTTGCGCGCGATGGCGAAGGTGCCTATCGCCCGTTTTCCCACCGTCACGGGAATGGTCAAGGCGTTGGAGGCGGCGCTGAACAGCGAGCAGAGTGTTGCGCAAAAAGGCAACACAGCCAAAGCGGAGCGCGTCGGCCTCACGCGCTTGCAGCCCCCCGAACCCGTCCCAACGGGGTCAACCGCCGCACAAAGCCCCTTGCAGGCCGTGCCCGACCTGGAAGAACAAAAGACAGTCGTCTTGCCACACGAAGCCAGCCTGCCGGGGCAGTCCTTCATCCCGGCGGCCCGGCAGTCCCGTGCGCGTCGGATTGTCGTTGCCGTCCTGGTGCTGGCGGCGCTGGCGCTGTTGGCCCTGCTGGCCCTGACAGCCGGCGGCGGGATGGCCCCGGCCTCCTCGGAGCCGCCGAACGTCCTGCTCCTTTATGACGACGATGCCTTCCTGCTGGTCAATCAGGCTGATCGGACGCTCAATGTCGCAGACCTGGTCTTCCGGCGAGAAGGCGCGGAGTTCAGCGCCGGCCAGTGGACTGATGGCACGGCTCCACCGGCGGCCTTGCCCCCCCGTCAATGCTTCCACTTATGGCGCGACACCCTGGCCGTCACACCGGGCAACATGCCGTTCGACCGGAATGCCTGCGACATACGGGCTGCCTGGCGCAGAACCACACAGCCACACTGGTTCTGGATCAGCGATTCGCCCGATGCGACGTTTGATGTAATACTGTCCGGTACGGTCCTTCGCACCTGTGAGATTGCCGCCGGACGCTGTGAAGTGACCCTGCCCTAAAAAGGAGTTTTAACAAGCAGGACGGCATGGCCGATACAGCCCAATTGAATCGCAAAACCCGTGAAGTCGCCGTTCTGGCCCAGGTGGCCGAACTGCTGACATCCCTTGATCTGGACAATGTGTTGGCAAGAACCCTCCACGTGCTGACTGAAGCCGTCGGAGCGGAGCGCGGTAGCTTTTGGCTGGTCGATGAGCACGGTCAGGCCACCCAGCGGATCATCACCCGGCGCAACCTGCCGCCGGAACGCTCCTCTGCTGTCGTGGGCATGGTGCTAGAACGCGGCCTGGCCGGTTGGGTCTTCCGCAATAAACAGGCTGCCATCGTCAACGATACCCTGACGGACGAACGTTGGGTTGTCTTTCCTGACGATCCGATCATTGTCCGCTCGGCCCTGTGCGTCCCCTTCATGTTCGACGGACGCATCAACGGCATCATGACGCTGGAGCACAGCACGCCGAATAACTTCCTGCAAGATGACCTGCTGCTAGCAACGACGGTCGCCAACCAGGCGACGATTGCCATCCGCAACGCCCAGCTCTTCGACTTGGTGGAAACACAGGAACGACGGTTGCGCGCCGTGCTGCAAAGCACCGCCGAACCGCTGCTGACCATCGGCCAGCAGGGGCGCGTGCAACTGGTCAATGCTGCCGCTCTGCGGATGCTGGGGGCGTTGGAAGAACAGGTCATCGGCTCTACGCTGATGGAACTCTCACTCTTTAACCCCATCTTCGCCGAAGTGGCCCGGCAGATCGAGGACGGCGTCGAACGGTTTGAACTGCGCGACGAAACGCGCGGCATCGACTACGCTGTCCAGTCCTCAAGCTGGCGTGGCAACGAGGCCATCCTGGGGCGTGTGATCGTCTTCAACGACATCACCTCGCTCAAAGACCTGAACCGCCTCAAAAGCCAGATGATCCAGATGGCCTCGCACGACCTCAAAAACCCGCTCGGCGTCATCTTGAGCTACACCGAAATCCTCAAAGATGACCTGAAGCCCGGCCACGACGATTATCCGCTGATCGAAAACATCGCTCGCGTCGCCGAGCGGATGCTGAACATGGTTACGGAATTGCTGGACCTGGAGCGCATCGAGGCCAGCCCCGGCAGCCAGAATCGCTCCTTCTCCCCCACGCATCTGCTGGACGAGGTGCTGCCGGAAATGGAAGCCAAAGTCGCCCAAAAGCGGCAATCCCTGCTGCGCAAGATCGAGCCGGTCTTGCCCGATCTGCTCGGTGAGCCGGCGCAAATCCGCGAGGCGTTTCGTAACCTGCTGGACAATGCCTCTAAATACACGCCGGAGGGCGGCTTGATCATCGTGCGGGCCAGCGCCGACCAGGACCGTTTTCACTTCAGCGTCGAAGACACCGGCTTTGGCATCCCCGAAAACCTGCAAGCCAACCTGTTCCAACGTTTCTACCGCGCCAAGCAGCCCGGCGCTGAGGAAATCTCCGGCACAGGCCTGGGCCTCAGCCTGGTCAAGGCCATCGTCGAACGACACGGCGGCAGGGTGTGGTTCCGCAGCAAACCGGAAGAAGGCAGCACGTTCGGCTTCTGGCTGCCCCTGCCAGAGGAATAGCCCGTCCGCAACATTGCACAGACACCCAACGATAGGTCTGGACACAGATGAGTCAACGACGCTTCATTCACGTATTGAGGCTGTTTTTTGCCCTGCTGATCCTAACGATGGCAGAACAAGGGGCGGTTCAGGGTCAGGAGACGCAGACGATCTACCTGGCCGAAGCAACCAGCCTGCGCGCGTGCGCCCGTCAGGACTGTGCCCCGGTCCTGGCGTTCCCGGCCTCCACGCCGCTGACCGTGCTCGATGCAGCAAGTGGCCAGGCTGTCGCCGGCGCAGAAGACTGGCTGCACGTGCGGGAAGAGCTTTCCGGCGCGGAAGGCTACGTGCCCCGCGCCCTGACCCTCGAGTCCCTGCCGGAAGACTGGCAGGCCGCCCCCGTGATCCCTTCTGTCAGCGAGGCCGCACGCGAGGTCTACCGCCGGGGACAGGAACTCGGTAACGATCCCCACACCTTTTCGGTGATCGGCGACTGCCAGAACATCGCGGCATACTTCCTGGCCGCCTACGACGATCCCCTCCAGTATAACCTGGGCGACTACGCTTATTTACAGGCAACGGTTGACGCTTTCGCCGGGGCATTCGCCCGCCCACGCGCCGCCGTGCAGCCCGGCTACAACGTGGCCTCAGTGCTGTCGCCGTTATGGGCCGACCCCGATCTGTGTAACAAGGGCGAAAATCCACTGCAATGTGAGTATCGCCTGCACCGCCCTGCCTTCGTGATCATCAGTATGGAAACGTGGTGGTCAGGCCGCCCCGCCGACGATTACGAACGTTACCTGCGCCAGGTCGTCCAGTTCTGGATCGATCACGGCGTCGTGCCGATCTTGGCGACCAAAGCCGATAACCTGGAAGGCGATCACAGCATCAACGCGGCCATCGTCCGCGTGGCACGGGAGACCGACATGCCGTTGTGGAACTTCTGGCTGGCCGTGCAGCCGCTGCCCGCGCATGGCCTGGAAGACGACGGCTTCCACCTGACCTTCGCACGCAGCTTCTTCAACAGCCCCGACGTGCTGCAAACCGGCTGGGGGATGCGCAACCTGACCGCCTTGCAGGCCCTCGACGCCGTCCGGCGCGGCGTGGAAGCCGTCTCGCAGCCATGAGCGCCGCCATCACCAGCACCGCCAACCGCCGCATCGTCGAGGCACGCAAACTGGCCGAACGCAAACACCGTCAGCAGCAGGGCCGCTTTCTGGTGGAAGGGCTGCAACTGCTGCACATGGCGCTGGATGCCGGCGCGCGTCCGCTGGAAGTGTTCTACTGTGAAAGCCGATTCGCCGGAACAGAAGCGGTGGCGTTGCTGGACCGCTTCCGCCGGACCGACGCCGACCTGGTGGCCGTGTCGGAGCATGTGATGGGCGCGCTGTCGGAGCGTGACACGCCGCAAGGCATCGTGGCCGCTTTCGCCCTACCCCAGACGCCGTTCCAGGAGATTCCTTTGGCCGGACGGGAACTGGTCGTGGTGCTAGACCGGCTGCAAGACCCCGGCAACGTCGGGACGCTGATCCGCGTGGCCGACGCCGTAGGCGCAGGCGCAATGATCCTACTGGAGCCATGCGTGGACTTGTTCGATCCCAAGACCGTGCGTAGCAGCATGGGATCGCTGTTCAACCTGCCAGTGACGCGGACGGGCGAAACGGCGGCGCTGTTCGGCTGGCTGCGCGGCAAGGGGCTGCGGCTGGTGGGCGCGGACGCCGCACAGGGCGAGTTATGGGGCCGGGGACTGTGGGCGGGCGGCGTGGCGCTCGTGCTGGGCAACGAGGCGCGCGGCCTCTCGCCGGATGTGCGCCCTTACCTGGAAGCCTGGGCGCGCCTGCCCATCGTGGGCAAGGCCGACTCACTCAACGTGGCTGTTGCGGGCGGCGTGCTGATGTACGCCTGGCTACAGGCAAACATGCAAGCATAGCCAACGCTACTGCTCCGCCGCGCCGGACCTCAGGGCAAAGGGAAATAGGAGCGCGCGCAGCGGAAGCCGACGTTGGGGTCTTCGGTGTAGGGATCGAGCGGGAAACGGTAGGCGGCACGCACGTCCGCGATGATGTACGAGCAGCAGCCGCCCCCGCGCGCCACACGGGGACTGAACGTGTCGCTTTGATCCTCGCGTCCGTCCGTCGGATCGTAGGGATAGGGGCGGTAGAGACTGCTGGTCCACTCCCACACGTTACCGCTCATGGCAAACGCCCCCACCCACGAGACTCCCCCTGGCCTGCTGCCGACGGCCTCAGTCCGACGGGCGGTGGTCTGCCAGCTTGACACGACGTTCTCGTTCACAAACGTGTCGCCCCAGGGATAGACCCACGCGAACGGCCCACGTGCCGCGTACTCCCACTCGGCTTCGGTCGGCAGGCGCGCCCCGCGCGCGGCGCAGTGTTCGGCGGCGGCGAACCAGCTCACGCTCTCGCGCGGCAAGACATCGCCAGAGAAATATCCCGCCGAGCCGAAGCGCCGATTCGACACCTCGTAGCGGTCGATCCAGAACGGCGCGTCGAAGCACTGCACATGCACCGGCTGTTCGTCTGCCTCGCCGTCGGCGCTACCCATCAGAAAGCAGCCCGTCGGGACGAGCACCATTTCCACGCCGTCGAACGTCTCCACGACGCGCCGCCAGTTCACGCTCAGCCGCGCGACGCCCGCGTGCAGCCAGCCCACCGCGCCGTCCGGCAGAGTCACCTGGAACCAGCGGTCCGCGCCGACCATACGCTGCCCCGTTACCGGAAAACTGCTCCCTCCCTGCGCTTCTACCAGGATCGCGGCGTCCACGCTCGGTTCGGCGCGCACGTTAGCGACGGTGACGATCACCGTCACGGCAACCTCGGCCTGAGGGAAGGAAGTCGCGGTCGGGGTTGGCGTCCGCGTCGGACGGGGCGTATTGGTCGGGAACAGCGCCGGGCGCGGCGTGGGCGTCGCCCCGCCCCCCTGCCCCGACACAACCGGGACAACAGCCAGCAAAAGCAGAACCGCAAGGACAACCGCCGCCTTCGGGAGCAGGCTTTGGCCGAACCCCTGACGGCTAACGGCTGACGGCTGACGGCTACTCATATCCACACACCCGCCACTCGCCCGCGTCTGACGCCACGCGGTAGACGACACCTTCCAGATCGATGACGCGGTTATCTTCACCCCGGTAGATCGCCAGGATACTGCCCACGCACGCCACCAGGGCTACCTCGCCGTCCGAACCACTCTGCGTGCAGTCCACGCCGTCTAAGCTGGCCTCCACCGCGCCAAAGGCGTCGAACTCGATCATGGCGTCCAGTTCCCAGTCCGCGCAGATCAGGGCGGCATAGCGGGCCTGGTCCTTATCGACCAGGGCTTGCAGGTAGGATTCGACCGTCGCGGCAGGGTCGGCCTGCGGCGCGCAGGCGGCCAGAAGGCAAATGCAAACCCCGAAAAAGAGCGTTATCGGCTTGCTCATGCAGGCTCCGCAAGGCTACCTATCGGCATGGCCCAGAGTTTACCGCGCGGTCGCGGTCTGCGTGGCAAAGTAGGCGTTGTCGGTGGCCTGCAAATCCAGGTTAAGCGTGATCGTCGCGCCTGCATCCGCCGACCCACCCGCTCCCGGCAGGGCGCTCAACACGGCCAGCAGCACGATCAGCGCCAGGGCCGCCGCCGCGACGACGGCGATCCGCTTCCAGGGCAGGGAACGCCTTTCTGGCGCGGGCAAGGCCACGTGCCCGCGCAGCCAGCGGCGGCGCAGCCCACCCACCACCACGAGCTTTCCGTCCGCCGCCAGATTGACCATACCTTCATATTCCAACCGTCGCCACGCAGCGTTCACCGTACGCGGGTCAAGCGGATGGCCAGCTTCGACCAGCCACGCGCCGATCTCCTCGCGGGAAACGGGCGTCGGCGGCTCGACAGGACTGAGGTTGCTCAGGGCCGTGAGTACCAGCCGCTCCTGCGGGGTGCCATGCGCCCACACCGCGCCGAGAGTATCGCCGGCCAGAGCAACCGCGCGATCGGCCACGGCCTCCACATCTGCCGCACAGATCGGTTCTGTGTGCCCACGCGCCTCCGACTGCTCGAACAGCAACCAGCCGATCACCTGCGCCAGGTATGGGTGGCCTGCCGTAAGTTCGTAAATCGCGTCCAGCGCCGCGTCCTCATAATCGAGAATCCCCGCCACCGGCTCGGTCAGGGCAGCAGCCAGTTCCTGGCGCGGCAGCGGCCCCAGACGGTAAGTCAGGGCCGGATCGAACGGCGCTCCAACCGCCAGCACATCCGACTCATAGCGCGCGTCGAACGCCATCAGCAGGTCCAGGTGACTGTGCACAGTCAGCAGTTGGGCCAGAAACGTGAAGCTGTCTTTGGGCAGCGCCCCCTGCTGCACGGCAGTCAGCAGACGCTCGGCATTGTCGATCAAGATCAGCAGGTGGCGGTCGCGCCGGAGCGAGTGCAACCCTTCGGCCATGTATTCGCCCAGCAGCGCAGCGCGCAGTTCCGCCGGGCGTGCGGGCAGCTCCGGCAGGCGCGCCGACTGGATGTTCAGCAGCGCAATGGCATCTGGGACGGCGCTCGCCAGCGCGCTCAACCACGCCTGTTCTCCGGCCACCGTCCCCGCCCGCAGCGACAACCGGATCGCACAGTAACGCTCATCTAGGTGGTGGGGAAGCTGCCGCAACAGGGAGCTTTTGCCCATCTGCGGCCCGCCGAAGATCGCCAGCGCATTCGCCTGGTGCCCGCCGACGAGGTGCTGCTGCACGAAGGCAATGGCTTCCCGCCGCCCGGTGAAGCGCGCCGCAATACTGACCGGGCTGTTATACTGGTAGGGGTTTTCGATCATGGCAACTGCCTCTCCACGCCCCAGGCGAAAACTCTTCGCTAGTATACACCGAATACGGACGGCTGACTGCTGCGGGCCGATCCGTTATAATCAACAGGATTTTGGCACAGACAAAGACAAGGCGACGCTCTCATGATCCTTCCCGGCCCTTCTTCTCCGTTCCCGGCCCCGGCGCAAACCGAAACCCAGCCGCGCATCCTGGCCCTGGTCGGGATGCCCGGCGCAGGCAAAACGCTGTTTGCTCACCATCTTCAGGATCGCGGCTTCGTGCAGTACCGCTTCGGCGCGATCACCATCGCCGAGGTCGAGCACCGGGGGCTGCCGGTCACGCCAGAGAACGAGCGGCAAATCCGCGAGGAAATCCGCGCGCGCGAAGGCATGGATGCCTACGCGCGTCGGTTGTTGCCCAAGATTCACGACGCCCTCGCCCGCCGCCCATCGGTCGTGCTGGACGGCCTCTACAGCTTCAGCGAATACAAAACGCTACGGGGCGAGTTCGGCGACCTGCTGGTGTTGGTCGCCATCGTCTGTGAGCGCGCCCTGCGCTACGCCCGGCTGGCCGCGCGCCCCGAACGCCCCCTTACCCGCGAAGAGGCCGAGCAGCGCGACGTGCAGGAGATCGAGACGCTGGAAAAAGGCGGCCCCATCGCCATTGCCGATTACACCATCCTCAACAACGGCACGCCCGAAGCCGCCCTGGCCGAACTGGATCGCCTGCTCGAACGGCTGCGCTTGCAGCCCTGATGCCGCCCGCCGTCGGCTTGCGCTAAAAGAACATCCGGTCTACACTGACCCTGCGCCAATTTTCATGGAGGGCAGCACAGTGGCCGCTTACAGGAATCCCCCGCTCGACTGGCTGCTGCAAACGGGCGACGCCTGGGTGCAGTACCGTACACGCCTCGACCTGATGGGTCAGCCGGAAAGCGACCCGGATGTGCAGGCAGCACGCACCGCCATGCTGGCCGATCCGCGCCTTCGGGCGCTGGTCGAGCAGTTGCAAGATTGGCCTGGCCCGCCCCTCGTCAGCCACAAGAAGGCCGGGCATCCGATCCACCTGCTGTCGTTCCTGGCCGAAATCGGCCTGCGCGCCGACGACCCCGACATGGGGATCGTGGTCGAGCGTATCCTGGAGCGACAGGCCGAAAACGGCGCATTTCAGATCGTCACCCAGATCAAAGAGGCTTACGGCGGCGCAAACACCCCCGTCCTCTCGTGGGCGCTATGTGATACACCGCTGGTGTTATGGGTTGTGTGTCGCCTGGGCGCACAGGACGACGCACGGGTGCGCCGCGCGGTTAATCATCTGATCGGCCAGGTGCGCGAAAACGGCTGGCCGTGCGGAACCGATCCGGCGCTCAACTTTCGCGGGCCGGGCCGCAAGAGCGATCCCTGTCCCTACGCCAACCTGCTGGCCCTGAAGGCGCTTTCCGCCTGGGGAATCGATCAGCCCGCCGTCGAACAGGCCGCTGCCGTCGGAATCGGCGCTTTGCTGTGGCACTGGAATATTCAAAAAGAGCACAAACCGTACCTGTTCGGAATCGGTGCGGACTTTCGCAAACCCAAGTTTCCCCTGGTCTGGTACGACATCTTACATGTGGTGGACGTGCTCAGCCGCTTCCCCGCCGCGCGCAGCGATCCGCGCTACCGGGCCATGCTGAGCGACCTGATGAGCCGGGCCGACGACCAGGGCCGGTTCATCCCGGCTTCGATGTATAAGGACTGGGCAGGCTGGGAATTCGCCGATAAAAAGCAGCCTTCCCCAGCCATCACGCTGATCGCGTGGCGGGCGGCGCTGCGAACATAGCCGGCCTGGAAAAACTGGCGGCGATCCCGCCAGATCGCCAGGGACTCAAGCCTCTGGCTAAGAAAAAGAAGTCCACTAAAGTAGACTGAGGCAGTTTGAGCGTACAACGTTTTTCAGTCCACTTCAGTGGACTTATTCCCGTTTGGCCGGGGACTTGAGTCCCCGGCGCGAACGACAGAGATCGCCTGCTTCCGATTAGGTTCACTCAGGGACCCTACTCCGCGCATCGGAACACATCGTAGCGGGCGTAGCGCGCCGCGCCTTCTACCTCCCGCCAGTGCAGGATGCCGCGCGGATAAAGTTCTTGCAGCAGCGGAATCCCGTCCAGGTAGCCCGGCCCGATGAAAAAGACAGCCTGCTCGTCGCAGGGAATCACCGGCAGGTGGCGCATCCCATCTTCCAGGTCGCGGAAGTGATAGCCGTGTTCGGGATCGATCAGCAGCCCCACGACAGGCGACTGGCGCGGCGACGCCCCCGGCGGAAACGCGAAGTAGATCGACACGCCGACCGGCAACGCGGCAATCTCGCGCCCCAGCGCGTTGAACAGTTTGTTCGCCAGCAGCGCCTCGCTGCCCCGTCCGCCCGTCCACAGGGAGAAGTAGAGCAGCGGTTCCACCGCCAGCATTGCCGCCAGGATCACGGCCAGCGCCCGCCGCCGCCATTTAGCTGCGGGAACCAGCGCATCCTGCGCGGCAGACAGCCCCAACCCGACCATCAGCGCCACGAAAGGCATCGTCAACACGTAGCGGAAGTAATCCGGCACCGGCTGCGTGATCAGGGTCGGCAGCGGCGGAACCAGCAAGAACAGCAGCGGCAGCAGATAACGGGGATCGCGCCAGCGCCGCGCCGCGATCAGCACCCCCAGCACGAACGGTGCAAGCGTCAATGCCCCGGCCAGCGCCAGCGGCGCGCCTCGGTAGCGTCCCAGGTCGAAGACGGTGAGGTAGGCCAGATAGGCGTCGCGCAGGCGGCTGCCCAGGTATCCCCAGAAAATGTCAGGCGACACGCGCAGCGAGTCCACGTAAGGACCGATGCCCATCATCTGGTTTGAACTCAGGTAAAAGTCCGAGCGGGGCAACAGCGGCAGGTTGTTCAGCAGCAGGTAGCCGTGATAGGGCAGCGTCACGATCAGGAAGGCCGCCATCGCCAGCACATAGCCGTCCGCCTGCCGCCGGATCAGGCCGGGCCGCCGCCACGCCGTATAGACGACGATGGCAACAACGATCAGCACACTCATCAGCCCTGCCGCGTAGAAGAACTGTCCCACGCCCAGCGCCGCGCCCAGCAGCACGTAATCCACTGCGCGCCCACGCCGCCACGCGCGCAGGCAGAACCAGCATCCCAGCAGCGCCGCCAGGGTATCGCCCACCTGGTTCAGCGCCAGGCGGCTGAACAGCACGTGTACCGGCAGCAGGGCCAGCGCCAGGATACTCCAGCGGGCCACGCGCGGCCCGAACAACTCCCGCGCCAGCAGGTACAGCGCCGGGACGTGCAGCGCACCCAGAATCGCGCTCGGCAGCCGCAGCGCGAACAGCGACCGCCCCAGCAGCGAGAGCGAAACCGCCTGTAGGGTGGAAATCGCGTAGGGATGCTGATACCAGCCGGTGGAAAACGGACTGATCTCCCAGCCGAGCATGACCCGCCGGGCCATGTTGGAGAACTCAGCCTCGTCAACCGAGAGCAGAAAGGGGAAGTCGCCCAGGTCCACCACGCGCACGATCAGCGCCAGCACCGTCGCGCTGCCGACCACGACCCACGCCAGCCGGTCCTGCCGCCAGGAAGCACGCAGTCCGGCCCCGAATGCGCGCCATTCCGCCGATCCCGCCAGCGCCCCCAGCGCCAGGGCCGCGCCGACTGCCCACGCCAGCGCGATCCACAACGTGCTCGCCTGCGCAGGGATGTCCTGACTGGCCCAGGTAGCCCAGGCCATCAGCAGCAGGGAGACGATCAGCGCCGCCGCCCGCCGCCGCGAAAACGTCAGCCGGAAGCGATCTCCAGTTTCCTGCCAGGCTCCGTAAGCGGGGATGCGTCCGGCCCGGAACGCCAGCACGACCCACGCCACACATCCCAACAGCGCCAGTTCCACGTTTTCTCCTGAAAAACCTCACCGTAAAGGCTGCCGAGGGTGCAAAGGAAGACCATTTAAACCTTTGCGATCTTGGCATCCCTTGCGGTTAAGGGTTTTCCGCCGCGCAGACGGTAAACTCGGCCACGCTGTGCCAGCCACCGCCGAAGTTGTCGCGCGTCTGGAGCATCACGTAACGCGCCTGGATCGGCTCGAAGGCGAAGGCCAGCGTGCGGTTCACCCGCTCGCCCAACAATGTGGAAAATATCTCCACGAACGACTCTGGCTTATCGGGGTCGGTAGTAGAAACCAGCACGGCGAAGCGGCTGACGCTGTTCACATCGCTGTCGCCGCCCGTCGCCGCCGGGTTGATGCGGATGCCGTCGATGGTCTGTAAGCCGCCCGCCAGATCGATGATCACGTATTCGGTGCGGGCGTGCGCCGTCCCCGCGCCGGACGCCCAACCGGTGAGATCGCTGCCATCGATCAGATAGGCAGCCCGCCAGCGCCCGCCGAATTCGCTGGAAAACCCGACGACGCTGCCGCCCACACTCGCCGATGACACATCTTCACAGGGCAGCAACGGCGGTCCCTGCGGCTCATCGGCAGCTATCCCCGGCCCGTCGAGGGTCAGCATAAACGGCCCGCCGCCCGCGAAGCTGCGCACCCGCACGGCGATCATCCCTGCCTGGGAAAACGTCAGGCGCAGGGCGGCATCTTGCAAACTGGGTAGATCAAATTCCGGGCCGTGATCGTCGTTGTCGGCCAGCCGCACGCCGTCGGCGCTGTAGACTTCCAGCACCGGGTTGAAGGCGGCGCTGACCAGTGTGGCGGTCAGCTCTGCGCCCTCGGCGGCGTAGAGCCGGTATTCCAGGTAGGGCTGACCCGCTCCCAGTTCGCCACCGATCACGTAAGGCGGATCGCCGCGCAGCCTGCCGCCTACCGACTCGCCCAGCCCGAATTCCGCCCCTTCGATGGTCAGCGTAAAGCGCCCACCCTGCTGCGGGTCATAACTGCGCACGGCAGCCGTGTAAACGCCGTCACCGGGCGCGGTGAAATTGACTGCCGAGTCGGTTGTGCGGGGCAAAAAGACTCCCGCCCCATGATCGTCGTTGGCAGCAACCTGCTCCCCCGCCGCATCGCGCACTTCCAGCACGGTGTCAAACGCGGCACTGGAGGCGGTCAGTGTGATCCTGGTTCCCGCAGAGACCCGGAAAGCGTAGGCGGCTTCTCCTCTGGCAGGCGACAGCGTCCCTTCGACCAGGGTCCCGCTGGCATCTGTGATGACGCCGGGCTGCACCTGCTCGATCACCCGGACGCCGACCAGCGTCAGGGTATAGCGGCCCGTGTCGCCCGGCCTATAACTGGAGATGCGCACGGTCAGCGTCTGGCTGAAATCGGGCGTAAAGATGACCGCCGAATCGTGGCGGTTCGGCAAGGCCAGAGCGGTGTCGTTGTCGTCGTTGACGGCCACGATTTCGCCCGCCGCGTCGTACACCCCCAGCACCGGGTCGAAATCGGCGCTGACCAGCGTGATCGTCGCCTGCACGCCCGCACGTGTCCGCACGCGGACCTCGGCCTCAGGCCGGGCAGCGGTCAGCGTGCCGTTCAGTGTGATCACCTCCCCGCCCTGCTGCGCACACGCTGGGCCGCCCATTGCAAGAGCTATCAGGATCGCCAGCATTCCGATCAACGCGGTTCTACCCATCTGTTCCCCCCCCCGATAAACCTCATCTACCCACGTCTTGGACTCTGAATTCTACCCCCGTTCAGGAACCACCAGCCGGGTCAGTTCGAGCGAATCGCCCAACGCCCTCCCCTGGCCTCAACGCAGAACATACCACACCAGCACGCCGCCATAGATCAACCACATGGCCGCGCTGATCACCACCGCCACACGCGGCCAGCGCACTGCCGCCAGCGTGAACGGCAGCAGCAGGCTGTAGAGTGTAATGTAGGGCACAAAAAACAGCCACGCCAGCACGCCCAATACCGGGTCGCGCCGCCGCCGCGCAAATATACCCAGCGCCGCGCCCGTTCCCCACGCCAGCGGCCAGGGCAGCAGTGCCGACGGAGCCAGGTTATAAGCCCGCCCCAACGTCCAGGTCCGAATCCCGTCCATCATCGGCCCCGGCCAGAATCCCCACAGGACCAGCGAAGTCAGCAGCGTCGCCAGCGTGACCAGAATCGCTCGCCGCAGGTCGCGCCCGTCCAGGCTGAGCCAGTAGCCCATCGCGTCCTGGGGTTTCACCAGCAGCAACGGACCGCTCCACGCGGGGGGTACAAGCAGCCCCAGGCACACCAGCCAGTCGATGTTCAGTTCCAGCGCCGAGTCGAAGGCGATAAACGAGGTCAGCGCCAGCAACGCGATCCGGGCGCTGCCGCCGAGTTTAAAGACGATCCCGGTCAGGGCGGCGAAGTAAACGCACAACTGCGCCAGCGCCGCCAGCGGCAGCGGCAGCAGGCTGAACGGGGCCAACAGCGGCGCAGTCCAGGGCGGGCAGACAAAACCCGGAATGGTATAAGGGTCGGCCAAGTGAGACAGCGCCGGGCTGAACGTCCGCTGCTGATCGTACCATACCGGGATCGGCAGCCCACCGCCTCGCGCCCACAGCGCCGCCAGCCACCAGATCAGCGCGATCCCTTGTGAGAGCAGCAGCGCCCGGCCCAGGTCGCCCTGGAAGAAACGGCGGAGCGACGAAAGGGAAGCGGCGAGCAGCGAGTACATCCCGGCGCTGCGGGCGTTTGGGTCGTTGGCGCTCATTCCGTCGGCAATGTGCGCAGGTAGGCGATCAGCGCGTCCAGATCGGGCGAAGGCCCGCCGGATGCGTCAAGCAGGCCGCTGCCGTGCTGTACTGTGCGGATGTGCGCATCCAGCCACAGCGGGTCGATTTCGCCGTCCAGCTCGCGCAGGTCCGGCGTGCGACACGGACCGCCCGGCAGTCCTTCCCAGCGTCGCCCGTCGCTGCCGCCGTCGAAATGACAGGTCGCGCAGCTCAGGCGGCGGTCTTCGGATAGGCGTCCGTCAACGCTACCGTAAAACAACTGCGCACCGATCAGCAGGTCGACGGGCATGTCCAGGTGCGTCGCCTGGATCATGTCGGTCACTTCCAGCGAGGCCGCTTCGATCACCGATACCGTGCCGTCAAGCGCGTTATAGACGAAGAGGGTGCTGCCGTCGGCGAAGCGCGTGATGCCGCGCGGATTGGCTCCGACCGGGATGTGCGCGCGGGCAAACCCGGTCGCCAGGTCGATCACCGACACGTCGTTGCTGCCCGCGTTGACTACCCACAGCCAACGCCGGGCGCGATCCAGGGTGGCGTCCCAGGGCAAGTTCACCGGGCGATCCGCCACATCCAGCGCGATCCGGCGCGCGCGGCTGCTGGTCAGGTCGCGCAGCGGAAAGACGTTCACCACCGGCCAGGCCGTCGAGTCGAAGGTCAGGGCCGGGTTCGCGGCGTTCGCGCGCGTGGCAGGCAGATAGGCCATCCCATCGAACGGATCGAGCCACAACGCGGGCGAAAGGTTGGCGTCCTGTGTGCCGCGCGTCGTCCCGGCCACAACGCCCGTCGGCAGATAAACCAGCGTCAGCGCGCCCGTGTCGAAGTGCGTCATGTAAAGAAAGTCGCCCCACAGCACCAGACCGGCAGGCTTTGGCGGCACGGAGATCAGCCGGACCACCTCCCGCGCCGACACGTCCACCTCGGCCACCGCGTCCTGGCCGCTCAGGGCCACATACAGCCGCGCGCCGCTCGTGACGACTCCCCAGGGCCGCTCACCCACCGGAATCACGGCCAGTACGTCGAATGTGCTCAGGTCTACCAGGCTGACCGTCCCGCCACCGAAATCCGTCACGGCGAACCACGTCTGGTCCGGTGACACAACCAGCGAGCGCGGCTCTTCCCCGACCGGAATCTCGGCCACGACGGTGCGTGGGTAGATATCCACCACCGAAGCCGTGCCCGTGAAGGTGTTGGCCGTGATGAGATAACGCTGGTTGGCAGCCAGAACAATCGCGCCGCCCTGCGACACGCGCACCGTGTTCGGATCGGGCAAGGCGTAGAGCGGGCGCGGCGTCGGCGTCGGCCCGCCCTGCGCCGAGGCCGGAAGCGCAGCGGCAAGCAACAGGAGGGTCAGAATCAAGGAAAAGAACAGGGCCAAAACGCCCCGATGGACGGTTGTCATAGTGGGTCCTTGTGCATTTTGCTCCCCTCGCCCTGAGGGAGAGGAGCCAGGAGTGAGGGCTATTGCCCCACGATCACCCGCTTCCCCAACATCGTCACCGTCCGCGCGGCAAACGCAGGCCGACCTTCCGCATCCGTACCGCTCAGAAACACGGTGATCGTCACTACGTCGGTGGCAGCCGGAATTTGTGTCCCAGCCTGAACCACATCCAGATTCGGGAAGCTCTGCGCCAGCGTGCGCGGACTGATGTTGTAACTGAAACTGCCGCCGGGCATGTTGAGCGGTCCGCTCGCCAGCACATAACCGGGCATCGTCACCGTGACGTGGCCGGTGACGCCGCTCCAGCCCTCCGGCGCTCGCCCCACCACGTTGAACGGCTGCGCGGCAGGCAGCACGGAATCGGTGTTCACGGGCTGCGTGAGCGGAATGGCGGGCGCGTCCGCTGGAAGGACGTAGATCACGACCTCGCCGCCTTCTGCCCCCAGGATACCCCCGGTCGGGTACGGCGGCTGCACCTGCCCCGCCGACGTGATCCCATCGTAAGTCACGCGCAGCCGGATTCGCCACAGCCCTGGCTCGTCCAGGGCCACATCCTGCGCCGGATCGTAGAAGTAGCCGACGGCGTTCGCCCGCCCTGCGATGGTCGTTTCCACACCGGACGGCGCGATCACGTCTGCCGCGACAAGCGCGGGCAGCGTCGGCGCGACCTGCCCGGCCAGCGTCAGCGTATCGCCCATCGTGAAGACCTGCCCCGACCTGAACCCGGTCGGGTGGAAGAACATTTCCACTGGCTGACCGCGCACGGTCAGCAGCGGCCCGCCGTCGGGACCGCCCGCCGCGCTGCCGAACGGCGGATAGACGCGGTCGCCACGTGGATCGTCTGGGTCGATCACCACCGCCAAGGCGCCGTAAATCGCCGCATCGGACAGGCCGATTTCGTCGTTCCGCACGACCAGCCCGCCGAACAGGAACAGGAAATCACCCGGCAGGTCGCCATTGATCCCGACGCCGTACTGGTGGTTATAGGGATCGTCCATGTTCCAGTCGGCGCGGGCGAAGTTCGCCAGCGGCTCCCCCCCCTGCACGAACTGGCGCGCGCCGGCGTCGGGCCGCACGGCGCTGAAATAGACCTGGCTGCCCAACGCGGGCAATTCGTCCGCGTTCGCCAGTTGCGCGAGCGTCATGCCGTCGTCGGAGCGCCAGGCGGAGAACTGCTCATTCAGCCACGCTGCGTAATCCCCTGCGGTGTCTTGTGCGCGAATGACCGGCTGGATGCTGCCGATCTCGTCACTGCTCCACAGCACGTCGCCGCCGAAATATGGCCAGCGCAGGTGCGCATCCGGGTTGTTTTGCAGCAGCCCCGGCGCGGCGTGATCTAGCGCATACCACGCCAGCCGATCTTCTACCGGGATATTCGCCGCTCCCCGACCACCGTGCGCGATCAGCGGCCCGTCCGGGCTGGCGATCACGCCCGCCCCGCGCAGGCTGCCCATCCATAACCGCCCAACGGAATCCGTGTACGAGGCGGTATAATCGACCACATATTCCCCCGGCACGGCGAACCACCAGGGATCGCCGCCCCTTTCCGGCTGAAAATACCCCTGCGCGTCCGTTTGCCCTTCCGCTGTATACACTATCGGTTCGCCGCCGTCCAACGGTGCAACCTGCAACCGGATCGCCACGTCTGCCGGGCCGCCCGGCTGCACGGTCAGGGCAGGATTGAAAGCGTCTCCGACCTCGAACGGCGTCCCCAGCAGCACGCCGGGCGATAGGTCCAACGGCTCGGCGATCCAGACCCGGTACTCGCCGCCGCCCGTGTAAACGTTGCCCCACACGTCCTCGACCGTCCCGGTCAGGGTGATGGTGTGCAGGCCGTCCTGCGCGAAGGTGTAGGCGGTGAAGCGCGGATCGAGTGTCGTCAGACGATACACGTCCAGCGGCGAGGTCGCGCCGAAGATCTGCGCCTCGTCCTGCGCCGGGTTCGAAAGGCGGTTCTGTACGAATGGCGCAGAGCCGAGATCGTCTACCGTGCCGTCGGGCCGTGTGACCCTCACGCTCAGTTCGCCAGACGGGAAGCGCAGCGGCATCAGCGGCGGCACGAACTCGAAATAACTGTTGCTTAACATCGTCGGCAGGTACGGTTCCAGCGGGTACGGGATCGGCTGGCCCGTCGCCGGGTCGATGCGCGGCAGGACGTAGGATGAGGCATTGAAAGCCACCCGATTCGACAGGCCGAACGTTCCGGCGTCTTCCTCTGCTGCTATCCCCCGGCTGCCCTGCGAAGGAGTGTCCTGAAACAGTGTCCAGGGCAGGCGCAGGTCGCCGCCCTCGCCCAGCCGGATCACGACCGGCAGGCGGACGCGCCCCAGCCCGACCTGATCCCCCCGCCCCAATACACCGGACTCCGCCCAGCCCGACTCGACGCCGGTCACGCCCGCGAACCCTTCGATCTCGAACGTGTACACGCCTGCTCGAACCGGCTCGTCCAGGGAAATCTGCCAGCGCAGCGTAAATGCCAGTGCGTCGTCCTGGGTGGATAGCTCTCCGGATTCGCTGTCGCCAAGCAACAGGCCCGAAGTGGACAGCCCCTCCACAGGCAGACCGGTGAGAGTCAGGGTCGCGCTCCAGCCGTTGCCGCCGGCAGGCAAGACCTCTTTCAGCCACAGCCGCGCCCCCAGCCGGAAGTCGCCCGTGTCGCTCACCCGTCCCGGCGCATTCATCGTGACGCGCAGTTCCAGGTCCAGGGTATCTCCCGGCTCGAAGGTCAGCGCGTTGATGCTGCCTTCCGCCTGCCACGCTCCGCTGCCCCCGCCGGCCGTGCCGGACAAAGTAAACGGAATCCGGTCACGCTGCTGCTCTGGGAACGGGCCGTAGAGGATCGTGCCGGGGCCGCCGGGCAGCGAGCCAGAGCGCCTTTGTTCGGCAGGTGGAATCTGCCGCGCCGGGCTGATCCAGAAGGGTGTGTTGCCGGGGCCATACAGCCGCGCCGTGAACGCGCCGTTGACGTTGGCATTCACGTAAACCGTCTCGCCCGTGTACAGGTTGCGCACAGCCACCACCGCACCGGGAAACACTGCACCGTTCGCGCCCGTGATTGTCACCTCGCCGCTTTCGTCCGGCATGGAGACGGCGATCAGACCGGCAATGGGCGGATCGCCGAACTGCGCGGCGGTGGGCGTTCCCTGCGCTGCGGCAGGGATCGCCGAGACGAAGATCAACGCCGCCAGCAACAGCGGCAGCAGTCTTGAGCGAGCAGGCATTAGCCCTCTCCCTCCACCAGAGCGCATCAGGCACACGGGGCAGTATAGAAAGGGCCAGCCTGCTTGTCAAAGCGACGAATGTGTTCGGGAGCATTTCTGAATCGCAGCGGTTTTTCACCGCAAAGATCGCAAAGGACGCCCCAGCTAAAACACCGGGACAGGCAAAGAATCTTTGAGAATCCTTGCGTGCTATGCAGTGAATCGGTTTCTCTCATAAAATCCGAAACGCGCCTAAAGCATCCTACCCCACCGCCTTGAGCACCCGCAGCACCCGCAACGTGATCCACTTGTTGGGCTGCCCGCCGCGCCCGAAATCGACCCACACCTTGTTGTAGTACTTGTGCTCCAGCTTCCAGCGGCCCTGCGCATCCTGCTTGCTCAAGATCAGGTCCAGCGCGTTCGCCAGGCGGGGGTCGCGCCCGTAGCCGAGCGCCGCCAGCGCCGCCACGTTTTGCAGCACGTCGGCTGTGTAGAAGATCGGAAAATAGGCGATACAGATCAGCAGCATCACCTCGAAGCTGCCCGCCCCACTGAGCGCGAACATCACCAGCGCCAGCCCTAGCGCGCTCCCGGCGATCAAGGGGCGGCGCGGCCACACATCGCCCACCAATCCGGTCAGCGGATCGGCGATCCAGCCCGCCCAGCCGAACGAGGCCAGCAGCACGCTGACCTGGGCGTAGCTCAGACCCAGGTCGCCGCGAATGGTCGGCATCAGCACGAAGATCAACCCGCCCAGCCATTCGTCGAGAAAGCGGGCCGAGAGCATCAGCCACACCAGCCACGCCGAGGTTTCCATCCGGCGCGGGATGGCCTGCCCGGTCAACAGGTTTTTCAGCAGCATGAGAATTCCTCTCCTGTAAGATCGATGCCTGAGCGAAACGAAACCACACAGGAGAGGCGCGGAGGCGCACGAATACGGCGGCAAGGGCTGTCTGCCTTGCCGCCCGCGCGGGCGCTATAGGAGTGTCGCGCTAAGGCGAGTTAACGGGGAACCGGATCGGGAAACATACACTACCCTTTGTGTTCGAGACGCAGCACCCCTCTCCAACAGCGGGTCCTGCGCCCCGACCGATGTAACGACAACAAACCTCAACGCGCCCGGCGGAACAAGCCGCGCAGCAGGCGGCGCATACTGAGCCTGCGATTGACACCGCGCTGATAGCCCACCAGTGCCCGCAGCGACCGTCCAACAATCGGGCCGATTCGGACGCGACGCGATAGCACCAACCTGCGTCTGATCATGGTCGTTCACCTCCTAACCAGCCAGCGAACGCATGTTACGACGACGGCTGTGTGGCCGGCGGAACCGTCGCCATCCCATCCACGCCAATGCGAAAGGTAGATTGCACCACGCCCGCCGCATTTGCCAGGCTGGCAACATCACCGTTGCTCCACACGCTGCGCGTTTCGTCCCAGAACAACGCCACCGGCGTGTCGCTGCCCACACGGGTATACACGGTCACACCGGCATTGGGGAACAGACGATAATCGGGAAACGTGAAGATGTTCCCTTGCGTATCGTACAACGTCCAACCTTCCAGGTCCACCAGTCCGCCCAAGTTACGGATTTCTACCCCTTCACTGGTCACGTCGCCGGGGTTGAGCACGCGCATGATCACGACCTGGGCGTTTTCGGCGGTAGGCGCCAGCGTCACCGTCGGGACAGGAGTGCTGCCGAGCAACGCCCCTTCGACCGTCGCCAGCGGCGCTTCGCCTCCGCCGGATGCCAGCGCCTCGTCAGTCTCCTCCGCGCTAACGGCAACACCCCCGCAGACGAAATCCGGTCCCGGAATCAGAAGCACCTGCCCCGGAAAGATGTAGTCCGGGTCATCCACCGTGCCCAGGTCATTGGCGCACAGCAGGTCTTCCACCGCAACCCCAAATGACTGGGCAATCGTCGAAGGGCTGTCGCCTGATTCGACCGTGTAGGTCTGCTCGGTGGAACCGCTGGCCTGGATGGCCGTTTGCGTCTGTGCGGCGCTGGTGGCGATGTCTGGCAGCACGTTCGGGTTCAACGTCGGCGCGACGGTCGGCTCGCCCGGCTGCGGCGCAAACACCGGCGCTGCCGCACCCTGCACGGTCACAACCCAGGGAGTCTGGGTCGGGCCGGGTGTGGCCGTGATGATCACCTCGATGGTCTGGACGATGAAGGCCTGCGTGGCCGGCTGCGAGCTGGTCCACAGCGTAATGACCAGCATTGCTACCCCGATAGAAATAACAACATTCAAGATCACAAAAACAATCAACGCCCGTCGGTTCATGGATGCCCCGCTCTATCTCCCTGCGCAACGTCGCGCAAAAACCATCATAGCACAGGCATCCGGGGGGAGCAATCCGGCTACGCCTGCGCCGCCTGCCCCTGCGAGTCTGCAACGTGGTGCGCCGCCTCCGAAGGCAATGTGCGCCCCTCCGAGTCCAGCGGCACAATCGACACGATCACTTCCGCCAGGTGCGGGATGGCGTGGTACAGGTGATGGCTGATGTGCCCGGTGACGGCGTGGCTCTCCGCGACGGTGAGGCCACCATGCAGGGCAACGGCGACCTCGGCGTGCAGACGGTGGCCCACCCAGCGCATCCGCAGACGGAGCACCGCCGCCACCTCCGGGTGGCCGTGAATGGCCGCCTCTGCCTGCGCGATCAGCGCCGGATCGACGGCATCCATCATGCGATGCCACATGGCAACCGTCGCGTCGCGGGCGATAAAGAGGATCGCCACGCCGATCAGCAGGCCGATGATCGGGTCCACTGCCGGGTAGCCCAGCCAGGCCCCCGCCGCCGCGATCAGCACAGCCAGCGAGGTCAGGCCGTCGATGCGGGCGTGACGGCCATCGGCGATCATCGCCTCCGAGCCGATCTGGCGTCCGACGCGAATCTGCATCACAGCCACCAGCTCGTTGCCTGCAAAACCGATCAGCGCCGCCACCGCGACCCAGCCCAGGTTGTCCAACGGCTGCGGGTGAATGAACTTCTGCACCGACTCCCACAGGATGTACGCCGCGCTGAAGGCAATCGAGACGACAATCGCCAGCCCGGCCAGGTCTTCGGCCCGCCCGTAACCGTAGGTGTAGCGCCGTGTGGCTGCCCGCCGCGAAATGACCAGCGCAATCCACAGCGGGACAGAGTTCAGTGCGTCGCCCAGGTTGTGCACAGTATCCGCCAGCAAAGCCACGCTGCCGCTGGCCGCATAGATGACGAACTGGAGCACGGTGGTGATCCCCAGCGCCAGCAGCGCCAGCTTCACCGTGCGGATGCCCAACGCACTGTCGGCAAGAGCGGTATCCTGGGTCAGGTCAGCGTGATCGTGCCGGTGAGCATAACCCGGCAGGTGCAGCGCGGCGGCAATTGTGGGCCACAGCCCATGCGGGTGATCGTGATCATGCCTGTGATCGTGGTCGTGGCCGTGTTCCCCGGTGTGATCGTGGTCATGGTGTGGGTGATCGTGGTTGTGTTCGTCGGGTTCGTGATGGATTTTCACCGTTCGGCCCTCACTGGCAGCACCGGACTTTAAAAAATCTTAACATGCCCACCATGCGCGGTCAATCCGCCCGTGCCCCGACCTTCCTATACCGTCGCAGCGCAGGAAGCTGTATTATCAAACGCAGCAGCAGATGTAACCTGCCGCTGCCTGCCCGATCAGGATACGAGGAGACTGGACCGTGCCCATGCGCATTTCCCGCCGCCACTTCTTGAAAACCGCCCTGGGCGGCACGCTGGGACTCGGCCTGACCGCCGTCGGCGGCGCGGCCTATGCCACCCACATCGAGCCGGAATGGGTCGAGGTCACGCGCGTGACCGTTCCCCTGCGCGGCCTGCCCCCGGCCTTTGTGGGCTTCACCCTCGCCCAGATCAGTGACCTGCACCTGGGCGCCTGGATGACGCTGGACCGCCTGCTGAACGCCATCGCGCAGGTGAACGCCCTGGCCCCGGATGTGATCGCCGTGACGGGCGACTTCGTCAGTCGCCTCTGGTCGGGCACGCCGGGCGAGATCACGCGGGCGCTCGCGGCCCTGCGTCCACGCGAAGGCGTGGCCGCCGTGCTAGGCAACCACGATCACTGGACGCACGCCCCCACCGTCCGCCGGGCGATCCTGGCCTCCGGCGCATGGCTGCTGGATAACCACCACGTGGCCCTGCGGCGCGGCGACGAGACGCTTTACCTCGCGGGCGTAGACGACATCTGGGAAGCGCAGCACGACCTCGACGCTGCCCTGCGCGGCGTGCCCCCAGACGGTGCGGCGATTCTGCTGGCGCACGAACCCGACTACGCCGACGAGGTGGCGGCGACAGGCCGAGTCGCGCTCCAGCTTTCGGGGCACAGTCACGGCGGGCAGGTGCGCCTGCCGGGTCACGGCGCACTGATCCTGCCCTGGCTGGGGCGGAAATACGATATGGGCCTGTACGACGTGAGCGGCATGGCACTGTACGTCAATCGCGGCCTGGGCATGGAAAACCCAGCGGTGCGCTTCAATTGCCGCCCGGAGATCACGCTGCTCACGCTGGCAAGGAGGGATCAGGGTTAATGGCAGCGCCCCCGTAAACAGCCTCAAGGCGGCCTCTTAAATCCACAACATGTATTTTCCTAACAGTTTATTCTTGAAAAAGATTAATTGTTGAAGTATTATTTGATCAGCCTCTATTCCTGCACACAGCGGAGATAAACCGATATGTCCTCCCGAAAAGGCTTCGCGCTGGCCGTCCTTTTCCTATGCCTGCTTCTGTTTACCGTTCAGGTCCCTATCGCCCGCGCCCAACAAACCGATCCCCTGGCCGCGATGAGTCCTGAAGAAGTTATGATTTTGAACAACATCAACATTGCCCGTCTTCCACGTAATCTTTCACCGCTGTCCCCCAATGCCATGCTTTACCAAGCCGCGCGCCGCCACGCCCTCGACCTCGCCTCGCGTCCTGCCAGAGATATTGGAGACCCGATGCGCGGTCAGGATGGATCTACCGCTCAAGATTGGCTGCGGCAGATCGGCTATCCGGCTTACGCCGACGGTTACGTCGTCGGCCTGATCGCCTTCGTCTCCGCTTACCAGCCCCCCGCAGACATCGTTAACTTCTGGTTGACCAACAACCTGACAGAGTGGGAACGCGACCGCATCCTGGAAAGCAGCTTCCGGGAAATCGGCGTTGCTTACACCTACAACCAGGTGACCGGCATTCAATACTACGTCATTTTGTTCGCCGCCCAGCCGAACGTGTTGCCGATCATCATTACATCCCCTGAAGCGCCTGGCGTCATTCTGCAATCCACCAGCGCCAATCAGGTGCTGCTCTGGATTCATAACGAGAACAGTCACCCTCAAGGCGACGGCCATTCCATCGGCTCGGTGCGCGACATCCGCGTCTCCAACGATCCGACCTTCAGCGATTTGCTCGACGATCCCAACGCGGGCTGGCAGCCTTACGTCAACCAACTATCGTGGCCTTTACCCCCAGGGATGGGCGAGAAAACGATCTACGTGCAGATGCGCGACGCGGTCGGAAACGAAACCACCGCCTCCGCATCGATCAACTACACCGGCGACCTGCCCCTGCCGCCAGCAGAACATCCATCCACCAATTCACCTACCCCGCCCGTGCAAGATTTGGAGGCAGCTATCATCGCTACTCAAACCCAGGCCGCCACACAGACTCAAGCAGCCCTGGTGCCAACGCTGATCCAACAAACCATCGAAGCGGCCCTGACCCAGACCAGCGCGGCGGCGTCTGCAACAACTCCCTGGCGGCTTCCTATTTCCGTAACGCCAGCCTCACCGACGCCGCTGCCGAGTCCGACGCAAACGCCCCCACCGACGTTCACCTTCACACCGATGCCAACCAGCACGCGCCCAACGGCAGTCGCACAAGAACCCAGGGCAGAGATTCTCCTGATCTGGAACGACCGGATTTTCGTGCTCATCAACACCAGCGATACCCCGGTGGACGTTTCGAGCATCCACTTCGAGGGGGCAAACGGCGGTGGATTTGGCGCGCAGGACTGGCTGGCATACAGCGATGCCCCACTGCACCTGAACAGTCTACAACCCGGTAGTTGCCTGGTGGCATACAGCGCGCTTGAGACAACGCCACCGCCCGTGCCGTCGAGTGTGACGTGCAGCCGGGTGTCTGCAAGAATCGCCCTACAGCCGAACGATGTCATCTGGGAGATGCGCGCCGGTAGCTTTACCGCTTACCCTACCGGAACAGACCCCGTTCCCTGCGCGCTGACCAGCCGGACTGCGTGCGAAGTACGGGTGCCTTTCGGCAGGTAGGTTACGCGCCGAGTCGGGGGGGGTAACAAATCTGCCTCCGCCCACCTCTTTGGGGGAGAACACACATGGCAAAGGTCTTCATCAGCTATTCCCGGAAGGACTCCGCCTTCACCGATCGCCTCTACAAGCGGCTTGATCAGGCCGGGCACGACCTGTGGATGGATCGTGAAAGCCTCAAAGGCGGCCAGAAATGGCTTAAAGAGATCGAGGAGCACATCCGCTGGGCAGACGCGATCATCGTCCTGTGGAGCGCCGACGCTGCCAGGTCGGAATGGGTGGACAAGGAAATCCTCTACGCCGAAAATCTGGGCAAGCTGATCATCCCGGTTTCGATTGACGGCACGCTACCTACGGACAACATGATCCTGAGCGCGCGGCAGGTGATCCGCGCGCAGGGGCGCTTCGACGAGGCCGTGTTGGAGATCAACGCCGCGCTGGTGCAGGTGCAGAACAAGGCAACACCTCGGCCAGACCAGGCCGAAAATACCTCCGACAAAGACGATTTAAAGGAGGCAAACGAGCAAGGCAACCCTATGAAGCGAGCAGAGATTCCCTCCTGGCGCAAAGGTGTGAGTGAATTGCCGGGCTGGCTGCAAGTTGTGATCGGTCTTGCGGCGCTGGTGCTGGCCTTCCTGGCGCTCTTCCCGCAGGAGAGCCGCGATAACCTGCTGTACCACCTGGGCCTGCTGGGGCCTTCCGCCACGCCGACCCTGCAAATCGCCGCAGGTCCTACCCTTACTCCGAGCGCCTCGCCCGCGCCTGCAAGACCGACGCCCACCGTCACGGACACGCCCACTGCGACAACACCCGCCGCCATGCCGCCGTCGGATGGCTCGGTGACGTTCGAGGCGATCAACGCCTGGTGGCAGGCGAACGGCTACGGCGCGCTGACGATCAACAATACCCTGCAAGACCTGGCCGTACGGCGGGAGCGACAGATCAGATCGCGGCCTATCAACCAGTTGGGCAACATCGAACTAGACGACCAGGGACAGACCATCGAGCAGAGCGCCCGCGTGAGCGGCTACATGGGCGCAGTTGTGATCGCCGCCTATGCTGCCCCGCGAACGCCGACGCTGGCCGATCTGACCGATCAGATCGCGGCCAAAATCGACGCGGCCTCCCGCGCGAATTACCATGAGGCGGGCTTTTCTGCCTATACGAACACCGTGACCGGCTACACCTATATGGTGCTCATTCTGGGGGCGGGAGGATAGCGCCTGAGTTGGTCCTCTAGGGATGCGGCGGTATAATTCGCGCGCTGTGTTTCTTGGCCCGCTCACCCAGGCGTCAATGGGCAGTTTCGCTTGCCGCTTCGACGCCTGCCGCTTAGACTCTTACCCAGGCGCGTGGATGATGACCTTTTACCAGCCCCCGGCAGAAAAACCCGAACCACTTTCACCTGACGACACGCAGCCCCGCCGCCCGGCAGACTGGCCACCGCCTGCCGCTCCGGCAGAACCACCCGCGCGCACCAGCCGCCTGCTGATCGCGGCGGTGGCCCTGATCGCCCTGTGCCTGATGTGCAGCATCGTCACGCTGGCAGGGCTGGCCGGCTACAATGACGGCGTGCGTTACGTCGAGCGCATGGCCCAGGTGACTCGCCAGGCCGACGCGCAGCGTCAATATGCGTTAGCTTTGACGGATGTGGCCGGCGGCAACGGCGAACTGGCCGCTCTGCGGCTGGAACACGTCGTGCTGACGTTGGGCGCGCCCTCCGGCGACGCCGTGCTGCTGCTGACCCAGGTCCGCGCGGCAACGGCGACGCCCACACCTTCCCCCTCCCCAACCGTAACCGAGACGCCCGCCGCCACCCCCACACCCGAAACGCCCACCGGATCGGGCGGGGCAGTCGCGCCGGCAGGCGACCCAGAGCAGTTGTTCGCGCAGGCGCAGGCAGCCTTCACAGCGTTTGACTATACCCGGACGGTCCAACTGCTGGACATCCTGCGTGGCGTGGACGAGCAATATCGCGCCGCCGAGGTGCGGACGATGCTGCACGACGCTCTGATGCAGCTTGCCCTGACCTATCTGCGCGAGCCGAGCGGCGACCGGCTCGCCGAAGGCATTCTGCTGGCGGAGCGCGCCCGCGCCCTGGGCAACATCGGCGAACTGGACTACGAGGCATACATCGCAGGGCGCTACCTGGAAGCACGCAACATGGAAGGCGTCGAGTGCACCCTGGCCGCCAACGCCTGGCAACGGCTCTATGACGAGGTGCCGCAGTACCGCGACGTGGCCCAGCGCCTCTTTAACGCCTACGTGGACTGCGGCGACCGTTGGGCATTCCAGAACGAATATTGTCCTGCCGCCCAATACTATTCCTGGGCGCTGAGCGTCCTTTCAGACTCGGATGTGGCCTCGCGGCGCAACAACGCCCGCGACATCTGCGCGGTGGCGACGCCCACGCCCACGCCGACCCTGCCACCGGAGGTGCTTACCCTGACACCACCCGCCCCGCCGCAGTGAGAGGGGGTCTCAGTCGTAAACCACCTCAAGCCCCTGCGCGGCCCAGTTGCGCATCCCGCCCTCGACCTCGGCCACGCGGCTGAACCCCATCTGGCGCAGCAGGTCGGCGGCGGGACGGCTGCGGTTACCGCTGCGACAGATCACCAGGATGGTTGCCGACTCGTCCAGTTCGGCGGCGGCGCGCGCCTGCAATTCGTCCAGCGGAATCAGCACGGCCTGTGGCGCGTGGCCGTCGGTTGCCCATTCCTGCGGCGTGCGCACATCCAGCAAGATGACATTCTCCTGCGACTCCAGGCGCGTCTGGGCCTCACGCGGGCTGACCAGGGATGGCAGCGCATTACCTGCCGAAGTACACGCGGCGGCGATCAGCAGGACCAGCAACATCAACACCCATCGAGATAAACGCATGGCTCGTCATCCCCTCAATGCCCGGCGGCAGGTTCGCCGTGCTGTTCCGCGCCGTGATGCCCGGCATCTTTGGGCACGTTGATGTCGTCAAACTGCGTCCAGGGCCTCACGAGCACCATCCAGAGCGCCACACCTATGATGAAGGCTACCAGCCCCAGCAGGAACAACATGCCGAACGTCGCCGCATTGGCCTCCTCCCCGACGGCCACGCCCAGCCCGCCGGCGATCATCATTAGCGTGAAGCCACCGCCGATCAAAAAAGCCAGGGCGACTTCCTCATGCGTCAGCTTTCCACGAGCAGACACGCGCACCCCCTTTCCAGGTTAACGACTTCCGGTTACATAGCTCAAGATTACCGCGAAATCGGCAGAACAGGCAGCGGCGGGATGGACTATATCAAAGCACAGTGGTAAAATAGGTGACAATCGGGGCGTGGCGCAGTCTGGCTAGCGCGCTCGGTTTGGGACCGAGAGGCTTCGTGGGTTCAAATCCCACCGCCCCGACACAAAATCGACCGAGGCTGTGATACAATAGAACACAACACGCGGGCATGGTGTAATGGTAACACATCAGCCTTCCAAGCTGTTGTTACGGGTTCGAATCCCGTTGCCCGCTCTCCGCGCCGGAAGCCGTTCGATCCGGCGCGCGCATTGGGGCCTATAGCTCAGCGGTTAGAGCAGCCGGCTCATAACCGGTCGGTCCCAGGTTCGAATCCTGGTAGGCCCACTTCTCTGCTTTCACCGACGCCGGGCAGATTGCCCGGCGTTTTGTTTGAGCGCCTCCACACCAACCTGACGACTTCCCTACGCTTTTTGTCTGCATTTGATCACGGCGGGTATGAATTTTTAAATGATTTGTCGTTGATAACCGTGCGCGGTTGACACCGTTTCGCCGCCTCTGCTATCCTGTTTTTAGATGGAAAGTTAAGAACAAACCGGTCACGGCGGGCAGCAGCGTGGTGTAAGCGCGGTTCACGGCATCTCCCCCGACGGATCGCACAACCTGAACCTTCTGCGCTTGTGGGTCGGAACGGTAAACCGTCCGGTTTGTTCATTGCGTCTGGATGCCGGCACACAAGGATGGTTTGGCGGTGAATTTCGTCAGCGAAGCACCACCGCACACGAACTCGTCTCGTCCGTCTAACCCGGTCCCGGCGGTGGTGCATATTGCCCCGTCGCGCGGCTGGGCACCGCTGCATCTGCGCGAACTGTGGGAATACCGCGAACTGCTGTACTTCCTGATCTGGCGCGATGTGAAGGTGCGTTACAAGCAGACCGTCTTAGGCGCAGCCTGGGCGATCATCCAGCCATTTTTCACGATGGTCGTCTTCAGCCTGTTCTTCGGGCGGCTGGCGCAAGTCCCCTCCGACGGCCTGCCCTACCCCGTCTTCGCCTACGCGGCGCTGGTGCCCTGGAGCTTCTTCGCCTACGGGCTGGCCCAGTCGTCGGACAGCCTGGTTGCCAGCGCCAACCTGATCAAGAAGATTTACTTCCCCCGCCTGGTGATCCCCATCTCCGGCGTGATCGCCGGGCTGGTGGACTTCGCGCTGGCGTTCGTGGTGCTGGTGGGCCTGATGCTGTGCTACGGCATCACACCAACGGGAAATGTGGTATGGCTGCCGCTGCTACTGCTGCTGGCGCTGATCACGGCGCTGGGAGTGGGGTTGTGGCTCTCGGCCATGAACGTGCAGTTCCGTGACGTGCGCTATGTCATCCCCTTCCTCACGCAGTTCTGGCTGTTCGCCACGCCGATTGCCTATCCGAGCAGCCTGCTGGATGAACCCTGGCGCACGCTCTACGGCCTCAACCCGATGGCGGGCGTGGTGGAGGGCTTCCGTTGGGCGCTGCTGGGCACGGCCAGCGCCCCCGGCCCGATCATCCTGGTCTCCGCGCTGGCAGCGGCAATCCTGCTGATCAGCGGCCTGTTCTATTTCCGACGCATGGAAAAAACCTTCGCCGACGTGGTGTAGCGCCATGAACGATACAGCTATCCACCTGGAAGGCCTGGGCAAGCAGTACCGCATCGGCGGCAGGCAAGAACGCTACCGCACCCTGCGCGATTCGCTGGTGGGAGCCGCCGCCGCACCGTTCAGACGGATGGGCCGTCTGCTGCGCGGGCAGGCAGGCAGCGTGGCAAACCCAGACGAGACGATCTGGGCGCTCAAGGACGTGTCGCTGCGGATCAGGCCGGGCGAAACGGTGGGCATCATCGGGCGCAACGGCGCGGGCAAAAGCACGCTGCTCAAAATTCTCTCCCGTATCACCGAGCCGACCGAAGGCTACGCCGACATCTACGGGCGGGTCGGCTCGCTGCTGGAAGTGGGCACCGGTTTTCATCCCGAACTGACCGGGCGAGAGAACATCGCCCTCAACGGCGCGATCCTGGGCATGAGGCGGCGCGAGATCGCACGTAAATTCGACGAGATCGTGGCCTTTGCCGAGGTCGAGCGGTTCATCGATACGCCCGTTAAGCACTATTCCAGCGGCATGTACCTGCGGCTGGCCTTTGCCGTCGCCGCGCATCTGGAGCCGGAAATCTTGCTGGTAGACGAGGTGCTGGCGGTGGGCGATGCGGCCTTCCAGAAGAAGTGCCTGGGCAAGATGGGCGATGTGGCGAAGGAAGGCCGCACGGTGCTGTTCGTCAGCCACAGTATGTCGGCCATTTTGAACCTGTGCCGCACTGCCTATTGGCTGGACGGCGGGCGTATCCGGCAACACGGCGCGGCGGCGGAGGTGGTACAAAGCTATCTGAGCGAAGGCGTGGCCAGCCAGGAGCGCGACCTTACCCGCCACCCCGGACGGCGCAAGGGCAAGCACATCTTGCTGCAAAGTGTGCGCCTGAGCGAAAACGGCACGCCGACGGCCACCTTCCGCACGGCAGGCACATTTGAATTCGAGGTCGCATGCGCCGCCGACCCGAACCTATTCCCGCGTCTGTCGTTGGGTTTTGCCATCCGTGACAGCATGGAAACCATCCTCTTCGCCAACAGCATGACGCAGTACCTCCCGCCTGGCACCAACACCACCGGACGCTGCGTCTTCCGCGTGCGCATCGACCGGCTGCCGCTCAACCCCGGCACATACAGCCTGTCCCTGTATGCGGGCAACGGCATCTACGACACCGACATCATCGACGGCGCGATCCTGTTCGAGGTGCTGTGGAATACGGACCTCGATCACCTGCTCTATCCTCCACCCGCTTACTGGGGACCGCTGCATATCCCCCTGACATGGGACTTCGCAACCATCGAAAGCCGGAGCGATGCATCTGCCGCTCCCGAAGAGACCAATATGAGGGTGGCGTTATGACATCCCCGGCGCGCGTGCTGTATGTCCACCACACCGACAAACTCGGCGGGGCGACCTGGTGCCTCTATCACCTGATCCGCCAGTTGGACCGCGCCGCCTTCACGCCGGTGATTGCCCTGCCGCAGATGGGCGAGGCCGGGCCGCTGTTTACGGCGCTGGGCGTCGAGGTGCAGACCTGCCCACTGCCACGTTTCCAGCACACCACCGGCGGCTGGTGGCCACTGCACCGCCCCTGGTCGGCGGCGGCGCTGCTGCGCTGGTGGATGCAGATGGGCGAGTCACGGCGGCGGCTGGCGACGTTAATTGCCGATATACAACCCGATCTGGTGCACTTCAACTCGGTCACGCTGGCCCCTTACAGCCCTGCCATCCCACGAGAAATCCCGGTCGTCGTCCACGTGCGTGAGAGCGTGGTGCATGGATTGTTGGGGGTGCGCCAGGCATGGCTGCGCAGGCTGTTGACCCACTACGCCGACCGCATCATCTACATCTGCCAGGACAACCGCGACCGTCTGACGGGCCCCCATCCCAATGGGCGCGTGATCTACGACCCGGTGGACTTCGCCCGGTTTGACTTCCAGATCAACGGTGCGGCGGCGCGGCGCGAACTGGGCATTCCGGCAGCAGCGAAGGTCGTCCTGTTCGTCGGCAGTCTGATGCACATCAAAGGTGCGATTCCCTTCCTCAAGGCGATGGCGCTGGTGTTGGAGTCTGTGCCCGACCTGTACTGCCTGATGCCCTTCACAGCGCGGACCTTCTCGGACGTCCCCTGGCGGCGGCTGGTGCGTGGGATGGCCAATGTGCTGGGCCTGTACAGCGCCGGGCAACAGGTCGAACGGCTGCTGAACGGTTCGCCGCTGGGCGCACGCACGCTGCGAACGGACTTCCGCATGGACATCGAGCGGTTTTACGCGGCGGCGGATGTGGTCGCAGTGCCTTTTGTGGAACCGCATTTTGCCCTGCCGGTCCTCGAAGCGGGCGCGATGGGCAAGCCGGTGGCGGCATCCCGCATTGGAGGCATCGAGGAAATGGTCCTGGAAGGGCAAACTGGTCTGCTCGTCCCGCCGGGCGACGAAGCTGCCCTGGCAGCCGCGACCGTCCAACTGCTACGCGATCCTCTACTGGCAGCCCGCATGGGCGAAGCCGCTTACCGCAAGGTTGTCAGCAGTTGCAGCGCCGAAATCCACGCGCGGCGCGTGGCGGCAGTGTACCGGGAACTGCTGGACGGGAGAGGATCGTTCTGATGCGCACGGCCACACTCCCCCAGCCACAACGCCTGACAGCCGACACGCCTACGCGGACGGCATCGATCTCCTTCGACCTCAAGATCGTGTTGCTGCTGCTGTGCCATTCCCTGGTGCGTAGCTTTTTTCAGTTCTTCGGTGGGCCAGAAGCCCCCTCGAACGCCCTGCTCTCCGGCCTGATCACGGCAACGCCTTTCCTGCTCGGCGTGCTGTGGCTGACCGCGCGTGTGCTGGCGCGCCAATCGCCGGCCATCGCCCACGCGCCAACGCGCCCCGTATCACTGGCGATGCGCATCTTCCTTTACCTGTTCGGCATCGTGCTGCTATATGCAGCCTACAACGGCCTGCTAAACCGCAACGAAAAGCTCTTTAACGAGATTTACACCCAGGTCATCCTGTGGTCGAGCGCGGTCATCGCTTTTTCTGCCGTGCGCTCGGTTCACGATGTGCGACGGCTGATGCGCTGGTTCTTTCCGGTGCTGTTTATGCTGGCCTCGCTGCGTTTTTTGCAGGGCGTCACCGCCTGGTTCGACCTTCAGACGCCATTCTTCGACGCCTGGACCAACGGCATCCTAATCGCGCTGGGCTATTGCTTGTTCCTCAGCCGTTTTCTGGTCAAAGAGAAAACCACCTGGAAGGACCTGGCGGCGCTGTTCATCTTCACCGGCAGCCTGCTGGTAACATTCCACAAGCCGATGGTGTGGTCCACCGTCATCACAACCGCCGTCATGGTCGGCCTGGCCTTCTGGAAACGCGGCGCACACGCCGGACGACGGCTGCTCTACGCCATTCTGATCACTGCCCTGTTCGTTATCCTGGCCGACTTGCTGACCGGCGGGGCGGTCTTCGCGCAGTACCGCGCCGACTTCTATCGCCTTTACCTGAAGATCGACGAGACGACCGGCAGACCGCTCGGCACGAGCGGGATTCACGGCGGGCGGCTGTACATCTGGGAAGACTCGCTGCACCGTTTCGCGCAGCGCCCGCTGTTCGGCGAAGGGCTGGGCGTCGGCTCGCGGGTGGGCGGCCTGACTGAGGACGTGGCAATCCACAACATTGCCGTCTATTTCCTGCTCGCCACCGGGACGGTCGGCTCAATCGTCACCCTGGGATTGTTTTTCTCCTGGCTACGCCCCGTGCTCAGGAGTCTCCAGCAGGATAAGGACCTGGTCCTCACGCTGGGGCTGTTCGGCTATGTGACGTTCATCTTGGCCTTCGGCATGGTCGGGACAATCTGGGTGGTCAGCAGCGTGACCTACATGCTCGGCATCACCCTCGGCCTGACTTACAAGATCGCACTGTTGAAGGCAGCGCAGGAGCAAAGGACATGAGCGGCGCAGGCGGTTTGGTAGAAGTCTATCCCGGCGCGCGGCCTGTCCTGTCGGTCGTGGTGATCGGGCGCAACGTGGCCGCAACCCTGGCGCGCAGCCTGGAGTCGGCGCTGGTGGCGGGCGCGCGGCTGGGCCAGCCGTATGAAGTGATCTACGTCGATTCGGCCAGTGAGGATGGCTCGGTGGAGGTCGCCGCCCGCTACCCAGTCACGGTCCTGCGCATCGCGCCGGGGGAATGGCGCTGCCCGGCGGCAGGGCGCGCCCTGGGCGCGCAGCACGCGCGCGGGCGCTTCGTGGCCTTTCTGGACGGCGACATGATCTGCCACCCGGACTGGTTCGCCTGCGCGCTGGCTTACCTGGCCGATCCGCAGGTCGGTGTGGTCGGCGGCAACATCTTCGACGTGATCCCTGGCGAAGACGGCAGGCAGCGCCGGGTAAGCCGCAAATTCTACCGGGACGCCACGCCGACCACCTCGCTGAGCGGCGCGTCGGTGGCCTCGCGCGCAGCCCTGGACGCTTCCGGCGGCTTCGATCCCTACCTGATCGCCTGTGAAGAAAAAGAATTCGCCCTGCGCGTACAGGCAGGCGGTTTCCAGGCGATGGGTGTACCCCGCCCGATGGCCGATCACCTGACCGAAGATTGGACCGGGCAGCAGGAAATCTACCGCCGCCGCCGCAACGGTTACTACCGGGGCTACGGGCAGGCGCTCAAACGCACCTGGAACACACCGGGCCGCCTGGCCTACCTGGCCTACATCAAAGTGCCGCTGGCTTTTGCCGCCGGGCTGCTGCTGTGGATCGCGCTGATGCTGGCAGCCCTGGTCAGCCGCAAGCCCTGGCCTGCCCTGACCGCCACCCTCGGCGCGGCAGGGACGCTGGCCCTCTTTTCCTGGCGGCTCAAGGGGCTGCGGCAGGGAGTCGCCTTCGCCCTGAGCCAGCTTTTCGTCGCAGAAGGGCTGCTGCGCGGCCTGTTGATGCCCATCCCCCGCGAACCGTATCGCCCGCATTATGCCCGGCTGCGGCAGGGCATCATCCTCGTTTCGGCAGCCGAGCGATTAGCAGCAATGGTCAGCAAGAAGTGACTCCGATAGCTTTCCCCCCTCCCCTCAAAGTCTCGGTCATCACCGTCTGCCTGAACGCAGCGGCGACCATCGAGGCGACGCTCCAAAGCGTCTACGCGCAGACGTACCCGCACGTCGAGCACGTGATCATCGACGGCGCATCGACCGACGGCACGCTGGACATTCTGGCCCGTTACCACGATCACATCGCCTGTCTGGTCAGCGAGAAAGACGACGGCCTTTACCACGCCATGAACAAGGGGCTGCGGCGCGCGACGGGCGACGTGATCATCTTCATGAACGCCAACGACACGTTCGCCGACCCGACGGTGATCGAGACGGTGGTCGGTTATTTCCGTCGCAACCCCGCCGCCATGATCATCTACGGCGATGCGCTCCTCAAGTCCAGCGAGCAGATCATGCCCGGCCCGCAGCCCGCGCGGCTGTCCCGATGGCGGCTGTGGGCCGGGACGGTCTGTCACCAGGCCATCTTTGCGCGCCGCTCGGCCTTTGCCCGGACCGGCTATTTCGACGAGTCGCTGCCCGTCGCCGCCGACTGGGACTGGCTGGCGCGCGCCGTACTGGTCGATCACCTATCCACGCTGCATGTTGCACTGGACGTGTGTGTATTCACGCTGGGCGGCTTCTGCGCCGACCGGGCCAGACTGGAACGCGACCGGGCTATCCTTCACCGCCGCTATTTCTCCAGGTCAGAGCAACTCCTTTTCGGCGCGCGCGAGTTCGCGGCAAAGATCGCCGTTCGGGTCAGGACGCGCAATTTCCGCCTGCCCTGGCGCCTGGCACGGCTGCTGCCCAACAGGAAAAGCGGTTCCCCACCGTCGCCGTCTGGGGCAACGGAACAGGCCGCAAGCGTCGAGAAAAAAAGGGTCGAAGTGCTGCTCGTTGGGACGGTGGCGCGCACAGGCGGCGTCTCGGTCCACGTGCGCAACCTGCTGGCGTCCCTCAAGGAAGCGGAAATTACGGCCCACCTGCTGGACTACGAAGCCGAGCGCGGTTTGCTGAAAAAGCTCCGCGCCTTGACGCGCGCAGCCATCCATACCCCCGCACAGACGGTGGTGCACTTCCACGTCTCGGCGATGGGGCGGTTCCGCTGGGCCGGGCCGTTGCTGGTCACGCTGTTGGCCCGCCAGCCGAAGGTCATCACCATCCACAGCGGCAGCTTCGTCAAACAGATGGACAGGCCGTTCGAGCGCGCCTGGCTACGGGCACTGCTGGCCTGTTTCCGCCGCGTAATCGCCGTCTCGACCGAACAGCGCGATTTTCTGCTGCGCCTGGGCGTGCCCGCCCACAAGCTAGCGGTGATCCCGGCCTTTATCCCGCAGTGGCCCGATCCGACGCTGCTGCCTTCGAGCGTGCTGGCCCTGCATGGCGGTAGGACGCTGGTGCTCACGTCCGGCTCGCTGACGCCGTTGTACGACTACGACGTGCTGATCGACTGCATGGCGCAGTTGGACCCGGATCAATACGCCTTTGTTTTCGCCTTCTACGGCGACGCCGACCCCGCTTACGCCTCCCGCATCCTCATCCGCCTGGATGCCTACACAAACGCCCTCGTCCTGCGCGACCAGCCGCCGGAAGTTTTCACCAGCCTGGCGGCAGTCTGCGACCTGTACGTGCGCACGACTATCATCGACGGCGACTCGAACGCCGTGCGAGAGGCACTGCACTTCGGCAAGACCGTCTTCGCCACCAACAGCGTGACGCGCCCCGAAGGCTGCCACCTGTTCCCGCCATCGGACTCGGCGGCGCTGCTACGGCTGTTTCATAATGTTGACGGTGTCTTCCCGGCTGAAACCACGAAACAGGATGCGAACGCAGCGCGCCTTGTGCAGCTTTACGCCGAGCTGGCGCACGGTCGCTCACCGCGCCGACTAACCGCCCGGTTTGTGCAAACAGCACGCCGCGCCTGGAACGCCATCGGTCAGGACATTCCCCGGCATGTCCCCGCGCACGCGCCGGCCAAAGGGGAAGCCATCCCTCATCGGCGGGAGAAATAAGGCCATGCACGTTCTGCACGTCGTCGGCGCGCGGCCCAACTTCATGAAGGTCGCCCCGGTCATGGCGGCGCTGTCGCACTATGGGAACGTCCGACAGACGCTCGTCCACACCGGACAGCACTACGACGCCAACATGTCCGACGTGTTCTTCCGGCAGTTGGGCCTGCCCGCGCCGGACGTGAACCTGGGCGTCGGGTCGGGCAGCCACGCGGCGCAGACGGCGCAGATCATGCTGCGCTTCGACGAGGTCGTGCAGGCGCAGCCGCCGGACCTGGCGCTCGTCTATGGCGACGTGAACTCGACCGTCGCAGCGGCGCTGGTATGCGCCAAGCGCCTGATCCCGGTCGGGCACGTCGAGGCCGGGCTACGTTCCGGCGACCGAACCATGCCGGAGGAGATCAACCGCCTTGTCACCGACCGGCTTTCTGACCTGCTCTTTACCCCTTCTGCCGACGGCGACGACAACCTGCGCTGCGAAGGCATCGATCCGGCCCGCATCCATTGCGTCGGCAACGTCATGATCGACACGCTGGTGCGGCTGCTGCCTCAGGCAGAGCAGATCGCACCGGACGGCCTGCCAGACCGCTTCGCCCTGGTGACGCTACACCGCCCTTCCAATGTGGACGACCCGGCCATGCTGCCGCGCATCATCGCGGCCCTGCAACAGATCGCCGAACGGCTGGACGTGCTGTTCCCCATTCACCCGCGCACGCGCCGAAAGCTCGACGAGTTCGAACTGCTAATCCCGGCGGACGCGCGTCTGCGGCTGATGGAGCCGCTCGGCTACCTGGAATTCCTGGCCCTGCAACGGCGCGCGGCAGTGGTGATCACCGATTCGGGTGGCATTCAGGAAGAAACCACCTTCCTCGGCGTGCCCTGCCTGACGCTGCGCGCCAACACCGAGCGCCCGATCACGCTCACGCTGGGCACCAACACCCTGGTCGGGCAGGACCCAGAACGGTTGATCGCAGAGGTGGACCGCATCCTCGGCGGGCAGGCCAAACAAGGGCAGATTCCGCCGCTGTGGGACGGCAAGGCGGGCAAGCGCATCGCGGAGGTGATCCTGCATGGCCGCGTCTAAGGTCGCCCTTGCTCGCCAGTTATGGCGCTATTTCGGCCCGGCCTGGCTGATCTACCGGCTGGGTTACGCGGCGCAGACTCGCACGGGGCTGCTCAGCCGCCAACTGCCCGCCTATGACTGGCCCGCGCGCCCGCTGCGATCCTGGCTACGGCAGGGCGTCCCCGCCGAGCCGGAGGCTTACGCGGCCTGGCGGCGCGAACACGGAGGGCGTTTCTTTTTCCAGGCGCTCCCTACCCTGACGGCAAAGGGAGAGTCCCCCGACGACCTCTCTGCCCGTACAGAAGCCGAAGACGCGCTGGCCGGGCGGTGGCGCTACTTCTCGCGGGTGGTTTACGCCGTCGGCTTCCCACCGGACTGGCATCGGAACCCCATGACCGGGCAGCGCCTCCCCGCCGAACGGCACTGGTCGCAAACAGACGAGGCGGGCGACATCAAGCTGGTGTGGGAACTGAGCCGCTTCAGCATCGTCTATGCGCTGGTCCGCGCCTATGCCGCCAGCGGCGACGAACGCTATCCCGACGCCTTCTGGACGTTGGTCGAGGATTGGGCGCAGCGCAACCCGCCCCAGCGCGGCCCGAACTGGAAATGTGGGCAAGAAGCCGCCTTCCGCCTGATGGCGTGGTGCTTCGGTCTGTACGGGTTCGCGGACTCGCCGCACACGACGCCAGAACGGATCGCCTCCCTGGCGGCCATGCTCGCCGCGCACGCGGACCGCATCGCAGGGAACATCGTCTACGCCCGCTCCCAGAAGAACAACCACGCCATCAGCGAGGCGGTGGGCCTGTGGACGGTGGGCCTGCTCTTCCCTGAATTCGCGCGCGCCGACCGGTGGCGCGATCAGGGCCGCCGCGTGCTGGTGGAGGAGACGCGCCGCCAGGTTTATGCCGACGGCGCTTACGTGCAGCATTCCGCCAACTATCACCGTCTGTTCCTGCACGACCTGCTGTGGGCGCTGCGGCTGGGCGAAGTCAACGACGCACACCTGCCGGACGAGGTCTACGAACGCTTTTCCAGGGCGACGGATTTCCTGTATCGGCTGCTCGATCCCGCCTCCGGGCAAGTCCCTAACTACGGCGCGAACGACGGCGCACTGATCCTGCCGCTGGCGGAATGCGACTATGCCGACTTCCGCCCCACGCTCCAGGCGGCGCACGTCCTGATCCACCGGACGCGCCTGTTCCCACCCGGCCCCTGGGACGAACTGCCCCACTGGCTGTTTGGGCCAGGCGCGCTCCCAGATGTTCCGTGCGCCCCCGCGCCACCGACCGATCTCGCCGCGCCAGAGGGCGGCTGCCATACCCTACGCGGCGGGCAAAGCTGGGCGCTGATCCGCTGCGCGCACTACCGGGACCGCCCCGCTCACGCGGACCAGTTGCACGTCGATCTGTGGTGGCGCGGGGTCAACGTCGCCTGCGACGCCGGGACGTACCTCTACAGCGGCGCGCCGCCCTGGAATAACGGACTCGCGGGAACGGCGGTTCACAACACCGTCACGGTGGACGGGCTGGACCAGATGACCCCGGCAGGGCGCTTCCTGTGGCTGGACTGGTCGCGGGGAAACGTGCGCCACGCGGCCCGTTCGGATGACGGCTTGCTGGCTTACTGGGAAGGCGAGCACGATGGCTACGCGCGGCTGCCCGACCCGGTGACGCACCGCCGGGCCGTGATCCGGCTGGGCGACGAAACCTGGCTCGTCCTCGATCTGCTGCGCGGTCAGCAGGCGCACGCTTGCCGCCTGCACTGGCTGCTGCCGGACCTGCCCCATACCTGGGACGCCGACGCGGGCAGCCTCGCGCTGGAAACGCCCGCCGGGCCGTACCGGGCGCAGGTCGGATCGCTTCAAGGCAAGGGCGCGCTTTCGCTCGTGCGCGCCGACAAGTCGGGCGCGCGCGGCTGGCACTCCCCGACCTACGCGCACAAGGAAGCGGCGCTATCTCTGGCGCTGGTCGAGCAAGGCGACACGTGCCTATTTTGGACGCTGTTCGGGCCGCCGACGTCTTCCGCGCTTTATCCTTCTCCCCCACTCGGAGAAAGGGAACCGTCTCTTATTGTCTACGGCCAGGGCTGGCAAGCGCAGGTGACTTTATCCCACTCTGCCGCCGCTGCCCTGGTCCGCACGATCCGGTTGTCCGACGTTAGCGAGCATTTATTGGAGTTATCGGAATGAACATCCTCCTCATCCACCAGGCATTTGTCTCGCCGAACGAGGCGGGCGGCACCCGCCACTACGAACTGGCCCGCTGCCTGCTCGACCGAGATGTGCGCTTTACCATTGTCGCCAGCGACCTGAGCTACCTCAGCGGGCAGCGCGTCACAACGCACACCGGGCTAGTCACGGAACAACAGATCGACGGCATCCGCGTGCTGCGGGCCTACACTATCCCGGCCCTGCATCGGAGCTTTTTCCACCGGCTCGTGTCTTACCTCAGCTTCATGCTCACGGCGGTGTGGGCGGCGCTGCGCGCCGGGCCTGCCGATCTCGTGATCGGTACAACGCCGCCGATCTTCCAGGCCGTGTCCGCCTGGGTCGTGGCGTTGCTCAGGCGCAAGCCGCTACTACTGGAAGTGCGTGACCTGTGGCCGGCGTTCGCCATCGACATGGGCGTGCTCAAAAACCCCATACTCATCTGGCTGGCGCGCCGGCTGGAACGCTTCCTCTACGCCCGCGCGGCGCACATCGTGGTTAACTCCCCCGCCTACCGCGATCACCTGATCGCCAAAGGCATCCCGGCTCACAAGATCAGCCTGATCCCGAACGGCGTGGACACGGCGCTGTTCGATCCGCAGGCCAGCGGCGACACAGTACGCGCCCAGTTCGGTCTGAGCGAGAAATTCGCGGTCGTCTACGCCGGGGCGATGGGCCAGGCGAACGACCTCGGCACCCTCCTGCGCGCGGCGGACCGTCTGCGGGGCGAGCCGGAGGTCCACTTCCTCATTGTCGGAGATGGCAAGGAACGGCCCAACCTGGAAGCGCAGGCGGCGGCGTTACACCTGCCGAATGTCACCTTCGCCGGGCCGCAGCCCAAGAGTGCCATGCCGGGGATTCTCGCCGCCGCCGATGCCTGCGTCGCTATCTTGCAAAACATCCCCATGTTCCGCACCACCTACCCGAACAAAGTCTTCGACTACATGGCCGCCGCCCGTCCGACCGTGCTCGCCATTGACGGCGTGATCCGGCAGGTAGTGGAAGCCGCTGGGGGCGGCGTGTTCGTGCCGCCGGGGGACGACGCCGCCCTGGCAGAAGCAGTTCTCGCCCTCAGCCGGGAACGCGGGCGGGCGCGGCAGATGGGCGCGGCGGCGCGGGAATACGTGGTTCGGCACTTCGACCGCCGCCAGCAGGCCGAACAATTCGCGGCGCTGGCGCAGCAGATCGTGCACAAGCAGGTCCGGGGATGGAACCGGCTTTACCGTCACTTCGGCAAGCGCGTCCTAGACCTGACGCTGACGATCCCCGCCCTGATCGTGCTCCTGCCGACCATGCTCGTGGTGGCCCTGGCGGTGCGGATAAAGCTCGGCGCACCGGTGCTGTTTCACCAGCAGCGGCCCGGCCTGAACGAGCAGCCGTTCACGTTGTTCAAATTCCGCACCATGACCGACGCCCGCGACACCGACGGCAAGCTGCTCCCCGATGCTGCCCGCCTGACCCCACTCGGCCAGTTTCTCCGCCGCGCCAGCCTGGACGAACTCCCGACCCTATTCAACGTACTGCGCGGAGAAATGAGCCTGGTCGGGCCGCGCCCACTGCTGATGCGCTACCTGAACCGCTACACGCCGGAACAGGCCCGCCGTCACGAGGTAAAGCCGGGCGTCACCGGCTGGGCGCAGGTCAACGGGCGTAACGCCCTCTCGTGGGAGGAAAAGTTCGCGCTGGACGTGTGGTATGTCGATCACCTGTCCCTGCGGCTGGACCTCACGATCATCTTCCTGACCATCCTCAAGGTCCTCCGGCGAGAGGGGATCAACCATCCCGGACAGGCAACGATGGAAGAGTTTATCGGCTCTCATTAACGGGGAGTGTCTTATGTCTACACCGATTGCCATCTACGGCGCGGGTGGGTTTGCCAGGGAAGTCGCCTGGCTGGTCGAGTCGTGCAATACAGACCAGGAGCAGTATCGAGTCGCCTGTTTCATTGACGATAACGAGCAGACGCACGGCATGATCCTGAACGGCGTCCCTGTGATGGGACTGCAAGAGGCATACCATCGCTTTCCCGAAGCGCGCCTGGTCGGCGGGATCGGTTCGCCCCAGATTCGCCAGCGCGTTCTCGAAAAAGCTGCTATGATAGGATTTAGGTTTGAAACGATCATACACCCCCGCGTCGAGCGTTCCTCCTGGATTGAGATCGGCGTTGGAACGGTGATCTGCGCAGGCAGCATCCTGACCACCAACATTATCCTTGGCCAGCATGTGCAGATCAACCTGGACTGCACCATCGGGCACGATGTGATCATGGGGGACTATGCCACCCTGGCCCCCGGCGCGCATATATCCGGGCACGTTCATCTAGGACAGCGGGCTTACGTCGGCACGGGGGCGGTGATCATCAATGGCACGCAGGATACGCCCATCATCATCGGCGAGGATGTGGTCGTGGGAGCCGGAGCCTGTGTCACCAAATCGGTTCCCGCCGGGCTGACCGTGGTCGGCGTTCCTGCCAGGCCGCTGCAACGATCTTGAGGCTGGTCCATGCATATCCCCATGTCCGCTCCTGACATCACCGACGCGGAAATCGCGGCGGTGTGCGGTGTCTTAAAAACACCTACCCTCAGCATCGGCCCGCAATTAGAAGCGTTTGAACGGTCCTTCGCCGCCTACACCGGTACAGCGCACGCGGTCGGCGTGAATTCCGGCACGAGCGGCCTGCACCTGGCGGTGATCGCGGCAGGAGTGCATGAGGGAGATGAAGTAATCACGCCGTCGTTCAGCTTCATCGCCTCGGCCAACTGCGTGCTTTACGAACGGGGAAAACCCGTCTTCGTGGACATCGATCCCCGCACCGGCAACCTCGACCCGGCGCAAGTCGAAGCGGCCATTACGGAACGGACGAAGGCGATTCTGGTGGTGCACGCCTTCGGCCAGCCCGCCGACATGGACCCGATCCTGGAGATCGCGCGCCGCCACGACCTGATCGTGATCGAAGACGCCTGCGAGGCTATCGGCGCGGAATACAAGGGGCGGCGCGCCGGGACACTGGGCCATGCAGCGGTGTTCGCCTTCTACCCCAACAAGCAGATGACGACGGGCGAAGGCGGGATGATCGTCACTGACAACGGCGCGTGGGCAGACCTGTTCCGTAGCCTGCGCAACCAGGGCCGCGACGTGTTCGACGCCTGGCTCAACCACACCCGCCTGGGCTACAACTACCGCCTGGACGAACTGAGCGCCGCGCTCGGTCTGGCCCAGATCGGGCGCATCGAGGAGCTGCTGGCGAAACGCGCCCAGGTCGCCGCCTGGTACGACGCGCGGATCGCCGACATCCCCGGCCTGGAGAAACCCCATATCGCCCCCACCACCACACGCATGAGCTGGTTTGTCTACGTGGTGCGCTGTGGGGCAGGCGTGGATCGCGGCGCGCTGATGGCCCACCTGCAAGCACACGGCGTCCCTTCCCGCCCTTACTTCACGCCCATCCACCTTCAGCCGTTCTATCGAGAGCAGTTCGGCTGGGCGCGGGGCGACCTGCCCCACACCGAGCACGCAGGCAACACCTTTCTGGCCCTGCCGTTTTCCGGCGTCATGCACGAGGAGGAGGTCGATTACGTCTGCCAGCAGATCAGAACCGGCTTGAAACATCCTGTTTTCTAACCATGCATGGGTCAGTGGTCCGGCTTGATTTTCACCATCCATCGGCAGTACTATTTTAGTAACAGTCCGACAGAAGTGTGAATCATGCCCTGTCGTTAAGGGAAAGCGCAGTGTATTAGAATGCCGCTAATCCTGATCATCGAAGATGAGGAGAGCATGCTCAGCCTGTTCACCCTCATCGTGCGCCGTCAGTATGACCAGGTGATCGGCGCTCTGTCAGGCGCAGAGGCCATGAACATCCTTCAACAATCCAGCCCCGACGTAATCCTGCTGGACATGGGCCTGCCTGACATCAGCGGTCGAGATGTGCTGCACTTTATCCGGCAGGCTCCTCACCTGCGCAGGGCCAAAGTTGTGATAGTCACGGCCTTCCCCGACCTCGTCCGCTTCGCTCAGGAGAGCATGGTGGACCGGGTGCTCTATAAGCCCTTCAATGCCAGTGAACTCCTCCGGGTGATCCAGGAAGTGCTGGCCGGTTGAGGAAAAAGACGACAGCCCCTAAACGCGGTCGCTCGCCGTGAGGGGGGCACAGCGAGCGACCGTCGGGGGTAAACCAGGCTAGTCCAACTCTCGACGACGCGCAGGGTCTACAAGCAGGCTTAGCCTTTCAAACCGGCGACACTATCTACACAGGAGGTTCATTTGTTCAGGTAAAACCGCAGTCCATTCACCGGTTTGATGCCTGTACAATAGATCAGTTCTCTGAGCCATGCGTTAATCTCGCCTTAGAAGACGATGAGACCGCTATGACCTGCTCGAAGCCACATAGATCAGCTCATAGCCCAGCAGGCCGGGCAGGATCGCGGGGACGGACTTCTGACCTGCCCGCCGCGCCAGCGCCGCCAGGGCATTCTGGATCGCGCTTCCGGCGCAGTAAACGTTCTCGACCTGCCAACCCTGTCCTTCCAGCAGCGCGCGCCCACTGCGAACCGTATACAGGCGCAGATGGGTGCGGTCCATCACCCCATCAGGATACTGTGCGCCTCGCCGGGATGGGCATGCTGCGGATCAAAGAGGTCGTCCAGGTGATAGTGGGGCCGCGTGGCGCTCATCCGTCCTCCTCGCCGCTGTCCTGCTGGCCGAACAGGCGCAGCCAGTCCTCGATCTCCTGCGGACTCAGGTGTACGTTCCACTCGTCTTCGTACTGCTTCTGCCGGGGAGTCGCCGACGGCCTGCGCACCAACTGCACGGCGAACGCCTCGCTGCTCAAGACGCGCATCCGGCGGGCCTCGGCTTCAGCCTGCACCTCCCGGTCCGACGAGACGACCATGACCTGGCCGGGATCGGACGCCTCGCGGATGCGTTCACGTAGAACGCGGTCGGCGTTCGTGCGAGCAGCCGCCGCGAACACGGCCTGCACCCGCCCGGAGGATAGATCGCGCGACAGACCGCCCGGAATCCCGCCGTCAAAGACGACCACGCAGCGGTGGCCCGTCCGCGCCGCGTAGCTTTTCAGCTTTTCGACCAGCTTGGCCTCGTCGTTCGGATCGTCCAGCGCGATGTCCGGCAGGGCGCTGATCAGGTTGTGGCCGTCAATCAACAGAAGCATCACCGGATTCCTCACGGCGGCGCGGCAGGCCGCGCCCCTATCCTTCAGGCTTTCAAATAAAACGGGATGTCGATGATCGCCCGCCCGCGCCCGTGATAGCGACGGCGGTACAACAACGCCCAGCGGATCATCCAGGCTGTCTGGTTGTGCAGCAGATTCTGCCACCAGCTTGCCGTGATAAACTCCGGCAGAATGATAGCGGCCTGCTGCCCGTCATTGCAATCGTGATCGACCCGATCCAGGTAATCCAGCAGGGGGCCGACAATCGCCCGATACGGGGAAGAAACGACATCCAGCCGCACATCCGGTTCCCACCGCTCCCACTGCTCACGGATATGTTCAGCCGCGCCGGGCATGATTTCAATGTAAACCGCCGTCACGCGGTCAGAGATCGACATGGCGAAGCGCAGCGCCTCGATCACGCCCCGATGCACGCCGGAGATCGGCACGACGATGCGCTGCGACGGCAGCGGCGCGAGCGACGGCGGCAGGCCGCGCAGGGTAAGCTGGCTGGCGATCTGCTGATAGTGTCGGTTCACCGTGCGGAACAGCAGCACCAGCAGCGGGATTAGCAGGATCACGATCCATGCCCCGTCGGCGAACTTGCTGACGCCCACCACGAACAGGGTCACGGTCGTGGTGATCGCGCCCAGGCCGTTGATCAGCGCCTTCGCCTGCCAGCCGGGACCGCGCAGCCGAATCCAGTGGACCACCATGCCCGCCTGCGACAGCGTGAATGCCAGAAAGACGCCCACCGCGAACAGGGGGATCAGCGCGTGCGTGTCGCCGCCGAAGAGCAGGATCAGCAGCGCCACCAGCCCGCCCAACAGCAGGATGCCGTTGGAAAAAACCAGCCGGTCGCCTAACTGCGTCAACTGGCGCGGCAGAAAGCTGTCGCGCGCGAGCAGCGAGGCAACGGTGGGAAAACCGACAAAGCTCGTGTTGGCTGCCACCACCAGGATCGCCAGCGTGAACACCTGGACCAGCACGTACAGCACGCCCGGCCCCAGGATGCGCCGCGCCAGTGCAGAAAGGATCGTCTCCGCCGGCCCGGCAATGACGGCAAAATATTCCGTCAGGCCGACGCTGCCCAGAAACAACACGCCCATCAGCAGCGCCATGACGCTCATCGTCTGTGTGGCGTTGCGCGTCTGGGGGGGCTTAAAGATGGTCACGCCGTTGCTGATCGCCTCTACCCCAGTCAATGCCGTGCAGCCGGACGAAAAAGCGTGCAGCACCAGGAACAGCGTTAGCGGCACGACGGGCGGCGGCGCGGCGGCAGCCAGCGACCCCGGCCCTTCGATCACAGCGCGGACCAGGCCGATGCCCAGCATGGGCAGGTAAGCCAGCAGGAACAGGTACACCGGGATTGCCATCAGCGTCCCCGTCTCGCGCAGACCACGCAGGTTCGCCAAAGCGATGATCGCCAGCAGCAGCAGCGACACCCCGACGCGGTGCGGCCACAGGGCAGGAAAAGCCGAAGCGATGGCCGCCACACCCGCCGTCAGGCTGACCGCCGCCGTGAGCACGTAATCGATCAGCAGCGCCGCCGCCGCGATCAGTCCCAGGTTCACACCCAGGTTCTCCCGCGCCACCGTATACGACCCGCCGCCCGTCGGGTAGGCGTGGATCGTCTGAGTGTAAGACAGGGTCAAAATTCCCAGCAGGACAGCAATCGCCAGGGCGATGGTCCACGAATAGGCCAGCCCTGCCGCGCCGGCAGCGACCAGGCCGAGGAAAATTTCTTGGTTGGCATAAGCGATGGAGGAAAGCGCATCTGGCGAAAGGGCCGCCAGCGCGCGGACCTTGTTCAGCCGCTCCGACTCCAGCCGGAAGGTCGGCAGCGGCTTACCGATAAGCAGTTCACGGAGAGTACGCATACACTCAACCCCGGAAAAAGGATGCTATGCCAAGTGTAGCGGCAGCCTCGGTCCACCGCTACCCCCCACAAGCGTGCCCTCCTCGCCACACGGCCTGCCCTATTCCGCCGCAGGCGCGATACATGTTTCCGTATCGTTGCGCGGGTTATTGACCGCCGGAGACACCGGATAAGCCGACAGGCTGCCGTCGTCTGGCCAGGGCTTGAGCACGGCCATCAGCTCGGCGGCGGGGACCTCGCCCGGCGTCAGCCAGAATTCCATCGCGTCGCGCGGCAGGATCACCGGCATCCGGTTGTGAATCTGCGCCATCCAGGTGTTTGGTTCGGTGGTGACGATGGTACACGTCCGAATCCACTCGTCGCCGCCGGGGGGCCTCCACGCCTCCCACAGCCCGGCCAGCGCAAAGGGCTGCCCACCGTTCAAGCGGATGTACAACGGGCGCTTTTTGCCGCCCATCGCTTTCCATTCATAAAAACCATCGGCGTAGATCACGCAGCGGCGCTGTTTGAAGGCGCTGCGAAAGGCGCTCTTTTCCGCCAGCGTTTCGGCCCGCGCGTTGATCAGGCGGTTGCCGATGCTCTCGTCTTTGGCCCACGCGGGGATCAGCCCCCAGCGCAGGAACTCGCCGCGCCGCCCGCCATCGTTAACCGTCGCCAGCACGGCCTGCATCGGGGCGATGTTGTAGCGCGGCAGAGACGCCGGAATGGAACTGAGGTCGAACTGTTGTTGTACCACGTCGGCATCAACAGTCAGTGTAAATCGTCCACACATGGCTACTCTCTCCTGGAACATCCGTTCTTTTCGCTGCGGCAAATTGTACGCCATCATCCCCACAATGGCAAAATGTCAGCTTTTCACCGTAACAAATGTCATGCCCCCGATTGGTCAGGAGCGTTATAGTGCTTCCTCGGAGTCGGCGCTGCCGATAAAAACGATGAACGCTGGACAACTCTTCTTCGCGCACGAAATCGCGCGCATCGACGCGGACATTGCGCGTCTGGAAAAAAGCCTGAACGAATACGCTCCCGGCGACCCACGCGCCGAAGGACAACGCGCGCTGCTACACGTGCAGCGCCAGAATCGCGCCCTGGCCGCCGAACTGGCCGCCTACGCCGATGACCCGGTCCGGGTGCAAATGGAATGCCGCCTCCGCTACATGAAGGCGGCGCGCCAACATGCCCGCGCCGCGCAGAACGGCCACACGGGCCATGCGATCAGTTCCGACTCGTGGTGGGAGACGCTGGCCGACGAGCAGTATTTGAGCGATCTCATCAGCCGCCTATCGGCCTGGTTGCTCCGGCACCACCCTACTCCTTCTCCCAACGGCCACAAACCGCCGGCGTAAGCCCATACTGCACGCCGAGGGGGGATGTTCTTTCCCTTTTCTTGCGGCGGCCTCAGCCAGTTCTAAGCTGCATCGGCTAGAATCTGTGCAATTATTAAAGAAAACACACAAGGAGGCGCAATCATGAGACTGGGTCGCCTGTTTGCCACAATCCTGGCCGCCCTGATCCTGGCAATAGCCCTCGGCGTGGGCCTGGGCATGGGAATCGCCTGGAACCTGCCGTCCGGCAGCGTCCGTCCGGTCATGGCCTCGCCCTCATCCACCCCCATCCCCACACTGTCGCCGGAGGCCTTTGCCCAGGCGTTGAGCGTGCTCGACGCTGAGGAAACTGTCATCACGCAGATATACGCCCAGGTCAGCCCATCGGTGGTGCACATCACCAGCCGCACCCAGGTGGTAGACTTCTTCCGGGGCGTGATTCCCCAGGAAGGCACCGGGTCGGGCTTCGTCTACGACACCGCCGGGCACATCGTCACCAATAACCACGTCATCGCCGGGGCCAACGAAATCGAAGTGATCCTGGCCGACGGCACGCACCTGGCCGCCCAGGTCGTGGGAACGGACTCCTACTATGACCTGGCCGTGCTCTACGTAGACCCCACCAAAGTCAGTGCGTCGCCGATTCCGCTTGGCGTCTCCGATACGTTGCGCGTGGGCCAGCGTGTACTCGCCATCGGCAACCCCTTCGGTCTGGACCGCACCCTGACCACCGGCGTGATCAGCGCCCTGGAACGCACCATCGAGTCGGAGTCTGGCTCGGTGATGGGCAACGTCATCCAGACGGACGCAGCCATCAACCCCGGCAACTCCGGCGGACCGCTGCTGGATTCGCGCGGGCAGTTGATCGGGGTGAACACCGCCATCCAGTCCACCAGCGGCGGCTCGATAGGCATCGGCTTTGCCATCCCGATTGACACGGTGATACGTGTCGTCCCGGCTCTGATCGCGGAGGGACGCTATCGCCATCCGGCGCTCGGCGTAGTCGTGGCCGAACTGGGCTATGAACTCCGCCCGGCGGAATCCGGGCCGCAGCGCGGCCTGCTGATCGTGGACCTGGCGCCCGGCAGCAGCGCGGCCAACGCAGGTCTTCAGCGGGCGCAGGCGCAGCGGCAGGGCCGCAGCATCGTCTATGTTGGGGGAGACATCATCACCGCCATCAACGGCCAGACGCTTACCACACGCGACGATCTGACCCTCTACCTGGAATCCAACACCCGCCCCGGCGACACGGTGCTCGTCACCGTTGTGCGCAGTGGTCAGACGATGGACGTGGCAGTCGTCGTGGGGGAATACTAGCAACGCACGGCGGTTGGGGCGCAATAGCAGCGCCCCAATCCCTTCGCAGATTAGCCCTCTGCCTGCTCCCGACTCAGCCGCCGATAGGCGCGCACGCCTAACATCAGCGAGACGACCGGCAGCCAGGCGATCCCGAACGCGGCAAACAGCGTCGTCAGGTTTTGGAACAGGATCGACTCTGTCTCTTCGCCGGCCAGGGCATACCCCGCAATCACGAGCAGCACCGGCGCCCCCGCGTAAATCAGGTACAGCGGCAGAGATACCGGGCGCGGCGGGATAATCGCATCCAGCAGGGATGCCGGTTCCGGCCCGCGCTGGACGTACAGCGCGCCAAGCAGGTAGCCCAGCAGCGCGCCGACGATGGGCGCGGCAATATCGGGCAAGCTCGCCCCAGGACGATTCGGCAGAAACAGCGCCAGCAATACGCCCCCCACGACGATCCACTCCCACCGCCGCAGGCGCAAAGTCGCGCTGGATGAAATCACCGCCCGGCGCGCCAGCTGGACCAGCACGCCCAGAACAGTCAGCCCGCCCACCATTAACGCCAGCGCAGCTGCCAGAGACGGCGCAGGAAATGCATTGGTCAACAGCGCCGGATAGCCACGCAGCCATACCCCCCACGCAAAACCGATCACGCCGAGCACGGCCAGCCGCCAGGGAATGAACCCTTTCCCATCCAGCAGCCAGCGCAACAGCAACAGGCCCGGCACGGCCACTCCCAGCACATGCAGCCCCAGCGCGCGGGAAACCAGGCTAAGCGGCAGGGCGGCAAACGCACTCTGTGTGATCAGCGCCGCGTCGATGAGCGCGTAGATGCCCCCGACCAGCAGCAACCCGAACACGTCCGCCACACGAAAGCGCACGATCAGGTCTAGCGCCAGCGCGCCGAACACAACATAGACGACTACGACCACCGCCCACGCTGCCGGGCCATAGGCTAATGGGTCATTGCTCCACCAGCCGATCTCCGAAAACAGCAACAACCCCATCCCGGCGATCAGCCGTATCAGCCACACCGACGCCCATTCACGCATGGCCTACCTACCCCCGACGTCGGGCCGACGGCCCACGAAGCGCGACATATGGTCTGCGTCATCGCTGTGTAACACCTCCCAGCCGGGGAAGAAGGTGGGTAGCTCGCCGATTTCCAGCAGAAACACGCGCCGCGTATCTGGACGCCGCTCCAACCAACGCACATTCAGCGTCTGGTAAACGATCATCCCGCCGGGCCGGACCGCCGCCCGCAGCGGCGGAAACAGCCGCCGATCCAGGAAACGAAACACACACACCAGGTCGTAGGTATTCTCCGGCAATTCCACCATGTCCAGGTCTACCGGGATAAAGTTCACGCTGCGTAAATTGCGCATCGCCATCTCGGCCCGGCCACGCTCCAGCGCCACACGGCTGAAGTCCATCGCATCGACCTGGTAGCCCTGCTCGGCCAGCCAGATCGCGTTCTGGCACAGCCCTGCCGCCAGGTCCAGCGCCGACGGTGTTTCGCCTGGCCCCGGCTTCGGCGCATACGCCGCCAGCAGTGCGTCGGGCGGGGGATACGCCCCCTGCACCCGTTCGCGGTAGATCATGTTCCAGCGCGCCTGTTCTTCAGCAGACATGGTTCTCCAATCACGGTTTTCCCGCAAAAACGAGCCGGTAGTCCAGGGCATCCGGCGCGAGGGTCAGCGCCTCATCGTCGCCGGGCAGACGTAACCCGCGCGGATTGCGCTGCCGGGCGCGCGCCACCTGGTAGGCGTCAGAGACCTCCTCGAAGGAGGGCGCGCTCCAGCCTTGCGGAATCACCAGGCAATCCAGCGCCGCGCGCAGCGCCGCCCCTGCCGGGGTCTGCCAGGGCGACCCGCCCGCGCCGATCAGATCGCGGGCCTGCGCTTCGGCCTTGCCGCCGCCGAGTTTGCCGAACAGGGAGCGGGTGAGGCTATCCATCAGCTTTTCCGCCTGCCCCGGATCGACCCGCCGGGCCAGATCGCGCACGTCTTCCGGCAGGGGAACGCCGCCGACCGTCGGACCTTCTGGTCCGCCTGAATCCGCCAGGACGTCTCCCGCCAGCGCCCGCCGCAGATCGTCCGGTGTCCTGTCTGCCCGCAGCCAGGGCGCAAACGCCTCCGGTACGCCGCTGCTCCCCTCTGCCGACCAGACGGACAGCGCCGCACCGGCCTCGCTCAGGGAGGCGTAGATCAGCGGAACGCCCAGCGACGCTGCCGCCTGGGGCAGCGTGTCAGGATCAGGTTCGCCCACCACGCGCACCCAGCCTGCCGACGGCGGCGCGGCAAACTGCCGAACCAGCCGCTTCCAGCCCGGCGCGGCAAAACCGCTGCCGCCGGGAAACGGGTCGTAGAGGGTATAGCCGTGTGCAACCAACGCCTGCCGCAGCGCCTCGGCCACGCGGTCTACATCTGACACGGGTGCATACAGGCTGTGCCAGGATCGGCTCATCGGCTATTCCTCCCGAAGACGCCGCGCTGTCCCGACATGGCGATGATGGCGCGCAGCCAGCTATCGCCCTCGATGCCCATTCCTTCGCCCGCGCGGCGGTAATCATTCTTGGCCTTGAACTCATCCAGGTCAGCGCGCAGCCGTTCCCAGATGGCCCGCTGAACATCCACCAGCCGTCGCAGGCCACCGGCATCCTGCCCGGCGCGCAACACTTGCCGGAAGTGCGGCAAACACAGCCCTGCCGAGTCGCGGTAGGCGCTCATCAGGCGATCATCGCCGAGATATTGGCTGAAGGTCTGCACATACTTGCGTTCCGAGTCGTTCAACAAGGCGCAGGCCATGCATGGCTTTTCCGGCTCCAGATGGTCCGCCAGCGGAGAGGCAGCATCACCGCGCCGCCAGCCGCGCCCTGCCCCGCTCCCCGCTGGGACTGCCTCTAGCAGCTCGATCAGGTCGTTGACCAGTCCGCGATAGAGTACGGCAATCCCCAAAAACGCGCCGCCAAAGCGGACCAACTGCCCGGCGTGCTCGTTGCACAGGCCGCGCGCCGCGCGGAAAGCAGCGTGCGTTTTGGGATCGGTTGTCTGCTCATAGAGGATCGAGTCGAGAAAGTGTTCCACATCGCGCAGCAACAGCGTGCAGATCGGGCAGCCGGGTTTGGCGCAGGCTTCCAACAGGTCGAAATAGCTGAGGGGTATGGACATCGAGTATTCCTGATCTGATCGGACGGTTGAAGTATACTATGAAAGCCAACCGACATTTCCGACTGGCCGTTACTTCAACAGTTGTCATGGAAGTTCTTCGTGGCGCGCATGATAACGGAGACCTGGCACGTTTAGGCCATCAACTCGCCCGCTTTGAAGTCCTGCATATTTTGAAACAGGACTCCGAGTGGGCCGTGCGCCAGTTCCGGGCGTTCTGGCTCAGTCATCATATCGGCATCAACGACTGCTTCATCGCTGCAATCGCCGCCCGTACCGGGCTGCCGATCTACACCGTCAACATTGGTGACTTTGAACCGCTGCCCGGCGTCTCTGCACACAAGCCTTATTAAAACAATCAAACTGCTGATTACTGACGGCTGAACGCTGACGGCTACTTCTTCAGCCGCCAGGCCAGGGCGCTGTACCGCTGCGCGATCTTGTCGTTGTGAACCGCGATGGCAATCGCCTTGCGCATCCCCACCAACACCACCATTTTCTTCGCCCGCGTGATGGCTGTATAGAGCAAGTTGCGCTGGAGCATCATGTAGTGCTGCGTCAGGATCGGCAGCACCACCACCGGGTATTCGCTGCCCTGGCTCTTGTGCACCGAAACGGCGTAGGCGTGCACCAGTTCGTCCGCCTCGGACCAGTCGTAAACGACGAAACGCTCATCGAAGACCACCGTCATCGACTGCTCCTCGAAGTCGAAGCTGCGCACGCGCCCGATGTCGCCGTTGAAGACCTCTTTCTCGTAATTGTTGCACGTCTGCATCACCTTGTCGCCCACGCGGAACAGGTGGCCCATCAGCCGCTTTTCGGCAGGGCGGCCCGGCGGATTCAAGGCCGCCTGCAACGCCTCGTTCAGCGCCGCGACGCCCGCCGCCCCCCGGTACATCGGCGCGAGCACCTGCACGTCGTCCAACGGATGAACACCGAATTTCTGCGGCAGGCGGTTCTGCACGATGTCCACCACCAGCGCCGCCGCCTCTTCTGGCGTTTCCGCGCCGAAGAAAAAGAAGTCGTTCCCCTGGTTCGACGTATCCGGCTGCTGGCCCTGGTTGATACGATGCGCATTGCGGATGATCAGGCTGCTTTCGGCCTGCCGGAAGATCACCCCCAGCCGCGTGACCGGCGCAACCTGGCTCTGGATGAGGTCGTTCAGCACGTCGCCGGCTCCCACGCTGGGCAGTTGGTCGATGTCGCCCACCAGCAGCAGATGCGTCTCCGGGCCGACGGCCTTGAGCAGCGCGTAGAACAGGGTCAGGTCGAGCATCGAGGCTTCGTCCACCACGACCATGTCTGTGTTGAGCGGATTTTCTTCGTTGTGGGCAAACCCCTGTCCTGGCGCATAGCCCAACAGACGGTGGATCGTCTGTGCAGCCTGCCCGGTGGCCTCAGAAAGACGCTTGGCCGCCCGCCCGGTGGGGCTGCACAACTGGAAGCGGTGATCGGTCGCCAGCAGCACACCGATCAGGGTGCGCAGCGTGGTCGTCTTGCCGGTACCGGGGCCGCCCGTCAGGATGCTGACCTTGTGCGTCAGGGCCTTCAGCACGGCGTCGCGCTGGTCGTCCGTCAGTTGAACCCCCGCCTGCGCCTCGACCGAGGTCAGGATCACCCGGAGGTTCATGCGCTTCAGGTCCGCCAGACGGCTGCCCGGCGTCTGGACCAGCAAGTGCAGCCGCCGCGCCGAACCGACCTCGGAATAGTACAGCGGCGGCAGGTAGACCGCCTCGATCTCGACGGCAGTGTCCCAACTCGGCAGCGCCTCGATCATCACCGTGCCAGCCGCGTGCAGGCGATCCACCGCCGCCTCCACGCCCTGCGGATCGTCCACGCGCAACAGTTCGACGGCCTTCTGGATCAGTTCGTGGCGCGGCAGATAAACATGCCCGTCGTCGGTCGCCTCGTTGAGGGCGAAGGTCACGCCCGCTGCCAGCCGATGCGGCGAATCGGTAGGCAGGCCCAGGTTGCGCGCGATCCTGTCGGCGGTGAGGAAACCGATGCCGAAGATGTCCTGCGCCAGGCGATAGGGATTCTCCGACACTTTGGCAATCGCGTCATCGCCGTAAGCCTTGTAGATTTTCACCGCTAACGACGTGCTGACGCCGTGACTTTGCAGAAAGAGCATCACCTGTTTGATCGCCTGCTGCTGCACCCACGCCTGGGCGATGAGCTTGGCCCGGAACTCGCCCACGCCTTCCACTTCCCGCAGGCGGGCAGGATCGCGGTCCAGCACATCCATCGTCTGCTTGCCGAAGTGTTTGACGATGTTCTCCGCCGTCTTGGGGCCGATCCCCTTGATCAGGCCACTGCCCAGATAGCGACGCATCCCTTCCAGTGTGGCTGGGTAAGACTGTTTGACCGTCCGGGCGCGGAACTGCTTGCCGTGCCTGGCGTGCGTCTCCCACACACCCTCGAACTCCACCGACTCGCCCGGCTGGAGTTCCGGCATCTCGCCGATGACCGTGATCAGGCCGTCGCGCGCGACGCCCAGGCGAAGCTGTTCTGGGCGCAGGCGCAGGACCGTATAGCCCGACTCGTCGTTGTAGTAGGTGATGCGCTCGACCGTGCCTTTGAGTTTTTCAGAAGTCTCGATCATTTTTCGATAAAGCTCATTCACCATTGCATTCCTGGTAGGGACACGATATGCCGTGTCCCTACCGTTTAGACGCTACCGCCGCGAACTCGCCCGCACGAACGGCGGCTGCACGTCTGTCGAGGTCAACAGGCCGTAGGCGCGCGGCCTGCGGAAAGCGTTACCCCACACCTCGGATTGTCGCCACGCGCGCAGGCGATCCAGGTCGAACGCCGCCAGGTAAACCCCTTCCCCCTCTCCCGCTTCGACGAGCAGCGTGTCGCGCGGGCGTTCGTCGCCCTGATAAGCCATCGCGTCATAGGCGACCGAGTGGCCGTTGTTCTGCGGGGCGGCATAGTTCGCCAGCGCCACACCGAGCATGTTTTCCATGGCGCGCGCCCGGAACTGCCCCAGGCGCGGGGCGTCCATCGTGCAGGCGTTCGGCGTCAGGATGATCTCCGCGCCCTTGAGCATCAGCACCCGCGCGCTTTCGGGGTACTCCCGGTCGAAGCAGATCATCGCGCCGACCTTCACCACGCCCTGCGCTGTGTCCAGGTCGCAGACGAAAAACTCGTCGCCGGGGGTCAGAGTCGCTTCCAGCCCGTCCCACGCGCACAGGTGGACCTTCGCATAAGTCAAGACGATTTCGCCGCGCCGGTCGATCAGCGACACGGTGTTGCGCGGCGCGCCGGGCCACTTCTCCAGGTAGGTGACGGCAATCGCCAGGTCCAGTTCCTTCGCCAGCGCCCGGAAGTGCTGTACGAAGCTATCTTCTGGCCCGACAGCCTGCGCGTGGATGGCCTCCTGCGCGTCGGGCCGGTCAGCGTCGAGATCGGCGTAGCCGTTGCTCCACATTTCGGGGAACAGCGCCACGTCCGCGCCCAGCAGCTTTGCCTGGCGGCAGAACGCCTCGCCTTTCGCCTGGTTCGCCGCCTGATCGGTCCCGCAGGAAGTCATTTGCAGCAGCGCAATGTTCAGCAGGCTCATCGGTTCTCCTCGGTAGTCTCCACCACCCACGCGCGGCACTCGGCGATGGCCGCGTCCAGTTCCCAGCGCCGGATGTCCCGGCCTGCGAAGGCCATCGCCACCGGGTTCAGCAAAACACCCGCGCGCGGAGACCGGCTCAACGCCTCCGCCAGCCAGTCCATGCGCTCATCCGGCGGCGTCATTAGCAGTGCCGCGCACGCCTCCTCAAACAGCCGCACCATCCAGCGGTAGCCCCACAGCAGCACCCGTCCGCCCGGCGCAAGATGTCGCCCCGCCGCCTCGCGCAGGCCGTTGATCGCCGGAAGCTGCGCCGCGTCCAGGCGATCCCATGTATCGAGGAAGACCGTGTCGAAGCGACCCGCTTCGGCTTCGCGCAGATAGTCGCCCACGTCCGCCACGATGAACTCCAACGCAACGGCGCGCCGGTCCATCACCGCGCCCAGCACCGGCTCGACGATCTGCGCCACCACCGGACTCTGTTCCACAACCGTGATCGCCCTGGCGTCTGTCACATACTGCGGATACAGGCCCAACCCGGCCCCGCCCACGAGCACCCGCCCGCGCGACCGCGCGGCGTTGTTGTACATCATGATCCGCTCCTGGGGCGTGTCGGACATCCACAGCACGCCGCCGGGATCGAACAGGGCGCGCACGTCGAAGGGCGGATCGAAGCGGTAGGGACGCCCAAAGATGTGCATCTGGCCGATCTCCTGGCGCATAACGCGGTAGCCGCCGGGATATTCCCCCGGCTCAACCTGCGCCAGCGGCAGCGACAGCCAGTCCAGCGTCCAGGCCGTGTCGTCAAAATTCGGGTCGAAGCCGTCGATCATCTTCCAGGCGTAGCCTGGCCGTCAGGCAGCCGTCCTTTACACGGCAACGTTTCGGCGGACAATGAGTATATACCCGCACAACTCAACCGGTGAACTGCCATGCGAACTCGTGTTCTTCTACACCTGGCCCTTATTTTACCCGTTTTGACCGCCGCTGCCTTGCTTCTGCCCATTGCCCATGCCCAAGATGGCGACTGCACAGGAGTGCCTCCGGCGCGCCTTATCCCCGGCGGGCGGGCGACCGTCACCATCGCCGCCGGACAGGCCCTCCGCCTGCGCGACTTGGCAGGGCTGGACGGGGCGCAGATCGGCAGCCTGGAAAACGGCGACGAGATCGCCGTGCTGGACGCCGCCCCGGTCTGCGCGGACAACATCCGCTGGTGGCAGGTTCAAACGGCGGGTGGGCTGATCGCCTGGGCCGCCGAGGCGCACGCCAACGGCTATCTGCTGACCCCGGCGCGCATCCCCGCGCCAACACCCGACCCCGCCGACACGGATTGTTCCGACGTGCTGCCGCCCATCGGCAGGCCGGGCGATCAACTCGTCGTGACTTACGCCGGGCAGCCGGTGGTGGCGCGGATGCTCCCGGTCGTGGGCGCAGGTCGATTGGGCGAATGGTGGGCCGGAAACGTGTTCACGGTGATCTCCGGGCCAAGCTGCGGCAACGGCAGATGGTGGCAGCGCGTGGCCCTGCCAGACGGTCGCACCGGCTGGATTGCGCTGGGCGACAGCGTACAGTACGACGTGGCGGTGGTCGGCGGAACTGCGACGCCCACGCCCGCGCCGACAGCGCCAGCGCGGTAACGGCAGACTGCAATCCGCCGCTACCATGACAGCGTCAGGGTGAGTCAGAGGAAACCTCCCGATGATTAGAAAATCTTTCACTCCTTGCCTGGTTATCTTCACCTGTCTGACAGTCCTCATACTCGCCGTTCCTCCAATTCCAGCCGCCGCCCAGGAGGGCGGGCAGCGCCTCGTGGTCGCGTGGATCGCGGCGCGGAATATGTCGGCGGGCGGCCTGTTCGCCTGGCGCAGCGGCGATCCCACGCCGCGAATGCTTGCCGACGACGCGAACCGGCTTTTCCTCAGCCCGGACGGGGAACACGTCGCCTTCACGCGGGGAGAAGAAGGCTATTCGGAGTCGCTGTGGGTGGTCGGGCTGAACGGCGGGGAAGCGGTCGAATGGGTTGGTTCCGCCGCGCTCAACGCCGACCCCGACCCGGAAGGCGGCGAACGCGAGATCGCCCGAGTCGCCTGGCTCGATGCGCAGACGATTCTGTGGAACACGGCCATGGTGTACACCTACGCCGGGTTCAAGAACGACGATCTCTGGCGCGCAGACCTGACTACCGGGGAGACGGCGCAACTGTTCCCCGACGGCCAGGGCGGCGACTTCACCATCAGCCCAGACGGACGCCTAATCGCGCTGGTCACGCCGGGCTGGTATGGACAGGAACTGGGCACGATCCGGCTGATCGATCCACAGGGAGAACCGATAGGCGTCCCATTTACGTTCGAGGCCGTAAGCACCGCCAGCGAATACGCCTTCTACCCGGCGGTGTACTGGCTGCCGGACTCGTCCGCGATTCGCGTCGCCATGCCGCACCCTGACCTGATCTACGGGCCATCCGAGGGAGCAATACCCCCGACGGCGCTGTGGGAACTGCGAACCGACGGGACGGCGGCACAGATCGGCGCAGTAGACGCCACCTTCTTCGGCCAGCCGCGCTGGTCGCCGGACGGTGTGTGGCTCACCTACATGCGGCAGGTCGGCCCCGCGACCGACAACACCCACGAGATTGTCCTGGCACGCGGCGACGGGAGCGATCCCCAGGTCATCCGTACTGGGGCCATCGGCGCGCTCGAACCGCCGACCTGGACACCTGACGGGCACTACTTCTTTACAGCGGATGCACCGGGTGAAATGTGGCTGGGTGCGCCCGACGTCGCGCCGGAACGCTTCCCTTCACCGGACGAACGCGCCTTCAGCCTGGTCACCCTGGCAGGCGCCTGCATCTACGCCACCGCTATGGCCGGGCCGCTGGAACTGCGCTACGCCGCCCTGGATGCCCCTTCGCCCATCACCATTGCCACGATAGCCGAGGGCTTTCCCGTCTTGGACGCGCTCGACGCCAGCCCGTCGTAGCCCTTTGTTCTCTGGTGCAATCTTATCGTCATAACCCTGACACAGGCCGATCACCACAACCGCAACCAACGGGCCACTTGCCCGTAATAACTGGTGAAATCGGTCCACAGCCGGCTATCAGCGCCGGCGCGCTTTATCGAGAGGGTTACAACGATGCGTGAAGACAAGATGAAGAACGGCACAACACGGGCAACATCTTCGACGACCCGCCTGCTGGCGTTCCTGTTGATCGGCATAGGTGTGATCTGGATGTTGTGCAGTGTGTGCGCTTTCCCCTTCCGTGCCCAGGGCTTCAGCGATTTCGGCAGAGCGATGGGTGAATGGGGGGCCGACTTTGGCCGTCAGATGGGTGAGTGGGGCAGCGACTTCGGGCGGCAAATGGGCGAAATGGGCCATGAGATTGGTCAGTGGGGCAGCGATTTCGGGCAAAGTGTGGGCCGCATGGGCAGCGACTTCGGCGGCAGCGTGGGCGACATCGTTCGCACGCTGGCCCGCGTCGGCTCGTCGTTTTGCGCCACCGGCTGTGCATTGGCGCTGATCGTGATCGGCCTGGCGCTGATCGTCACACGCCGTCCTCGGCGATGGGATGACGATCTTTCCGCCAGCAAGCGTTCTGAACTGTAGCACTTTATGTGGCTGTCGGCGAACCTGAACGTGCAAAGAATCTTTAGTTAAGATCAGGAGTATATCTGTGTCAACCCCAACTCTCAAGACCGACCGTTTCAGCGCACCCCTTGATGGTACAACCTCGGCCCACATTCACCTGGGTCTATCGGCGGGCGAAATGACCGTCCGGGCCGCCAGCGACCCGACCAGCCTGATCGATGCCGAAGTCACTTACCTGGGCGAGATCGACTTCCGCGTGCTGGGCGACGCCGAAAAAAGTGTCGTCCTGAGCCAGAAGGTCGAGTGGATGCTGGAGTGGTTCAACCCGGCCAACTGGTCTGCCGTGTCGGATCTGCGCTGGACGGTGAACCTCAGCCCTGTCGTGCCGCTGCGGCTGGAGATCAACGGCGGGGCGGGCCGCTGCCACTTCGACCTGAGCGGCCTGAACCTGACCGCGCTCACCGTCAACGGCGGCGCCGGCGAGATCGACCTCACGTTGCCTGCGCTGGACAGGTCCTACGAGGCGTCTATCAATGGTGGCCTGGGTGAAATCAAGATCGCCATCGCACCGGGCGCGGCCCTTAACCTGAACGTCAGGAGCGGCGTCGGGAGCGTGGTCATCAACACTCCTGATGACGCAGCGGTGCACGTCGATGCGCGGCTTGGCCTGGGCGAGACGCAGGCCGGCACGCGCTTCACCCGCGTGGGCGGCAGCGAAAGCGATCTGCCCTTTGCCCAGCACAGCGTGTGGGAGACACCCGGTTTTGCCGGGGTCGCCCGCTCGATCACCATTCGATACGAGGGCGGCGTGGGCAGCCTGAACGTGCGCTGATCCCGAATCGTCGTCAGGGGCGTGTCTACTGCACGCCCCTGTTCTTAAGTTCTTTTGAATTTAAGGGGAAAAAACCTCATGACACAAAATAGACCGCTGCATTATCGTTCGCTGTTCTGGCCAGTGATCCTCATCGGCGTCGGTCTGGTCTGGCTGCTAGTGAATCTGAACATCTTCACCGCCGCCAACATCGCCGTGCTAGACCGTATATGGCCGATCTTTCTGATCATCATCGGCCTGGACCTGCTGTTCGGGCGACACTCGCCGCAGCTTGGCGCGCTGATCGGCATCGGCGCGGTGGCGCTCATCATCGTGCTGATGCTGGTCGGGCCGTCGCTGGGCCTGGCCCCGAACGTCGAAATTCGGAGCGAACATTTTGAGGAAGCGATTGGGGATGCTACATCAGCTCGCGTGACGTTGAACGCCTCGGTCGGCAGTATGACCGTTGCGGCGCTGGAAGACTCGCGCAACCTGATCGAAGCGGACATCAACTACGTCGGCCAGATCACGTTCGACGTTTCTGGCGAGCAGGAAAAGGCAGTCACGCTGGGTCAGGTCGGCAACGTGTCCTTCAGTCAGGGGCCGATCAGCACCCTGTTCGGCTGGATAGGCGCGACGAGCGCGCTGCGCTGGGACATCGGCCTCACCCCCGATGTGCCGCTCGACCTCACCGTCAACGGCAGCGTGGGCGACTCACAAATCGACCTGCGGAACCTACAACTGACCGGCCTGGCTTATCGCGGCAGCGTGGGCGGCGTGCACCTGACCCTCGCGGCCAGCGCAGCCCCGTACAACGTTGAGATCAATGGCTCGGTGGGGGAATTTACGCTCGTCATCCCGGACGACGCCGCCATCACCGCCCACATCGAGGGCGGTGTGGGCGGTTTCACCATCGATGTGCCGGACAATGCCGCCGTGCGCCTGAACAGCAGCGGTGGCCTGGGTGGGATAACCCTCCCCGACAGCTTCACGCGCACCAGCAGCGGGGACGATAACACAGGCACATGGGAAACCGCCGCCTACCGCTCCGCCGAGCGTCGCATTACCATCGACTACAACGGCGGCGTGGGTGGCCTCACGGTGCGATAGCCTGTCCCCTCCAAGTGGGTAAACGGCGGCTTGAAGCCGCCGCTACCGTCAATTTTGTCCCCACCCCCTGTCCCTCTCTCCATGAGGGAGAGGGGGAATCCCCATGTCCAGAAGGCCCTCGCCCTGATGGGCAGGGGTTGGGGGTGAGGGCTGAAGCGACCGATCAAGGTGCTCGGCAAGAAACTTGCACATTGGGTTTGCTGACGGCTGACCGCCGATGGCAACGCGCTATCCCGGTCTCAGCAGTGGGAGCAGGTCTTCGCCCACCACAATTTGAATATCCTGCACGGTGGCGTTGTCGTTGCCCGGCGAAATCCGCGTGGTCGGAATGCCCAACAACGAGGCCAACAGCCGCGCCGTGTAGGGGTTGCCCGTGTAATCCTTGATGATTGTCTCGTGGAAGTCGGCGCTCGTCGCGTTGCCCACCTCGGCGACGGTGAAGCCGCGCGCTTCCAGCCAGGCGCGCGCCTCGGCAGCGAGGCCCTGCGTCGTCGTGCCGTTGACCACGCTCAATACCGCCTGCTCGCTGGCCGCGCCCTGCTGAAGCTGCTCCGACGTATACTGCTGTGGATAAAACACGTCCTGCACCAGACGTAACGCCGCGCCGGGCATCAGGCGCAACACCTGATCGCCGCTGGCTGTTGTCTGAAAGTCCACATAGTGCGCGTCCAACACCGCCTGGGTGATATTCTCCGCCGGAATGTCCTGCGCCAGCGCCGCCAGGCTCACGATCTGCTCGAAAGTCAACGTCGTCTGGACATTCTCCCGCGCCGACTCCCATAGGGCCGCCGCCTGCCCCAGCAACGCCCCCACCCCCCCCAGGCTCAGGACGCGGTCACGGATGGCGCGGATAACCTGCTGCTGGCGGGCCGCCCGGTCGAAGTCGCCGCCTTGCGTGGCGCGCGTGCGGGCGTACTGCAACAACTGCTCAGCGTTCAGGGCCTGGCAGCCGGGCAAGAAATGCACGGTGATCGTACCGTAGCTGCCGTCGGGATAGTGATCGTCGTAAATCTCCTGCTCGACGCAGACCTCGACCGGCGCGATGGCATCCACCGCCGTCAGGAATAGGTCGAAGTTCACCCGCACCGTATGATCGATGTGGATGCCCAGGTTGCGCTCCACCGTCGCTGCTGCCAGCGCCGGACCGCCGCCGGGATACTCGTAGGCGTCGCCGAGCGAGTTGGCCGTGTTGATGCGGTCCGGTCGGAAGCCGGGGATACTCACCCACAGGTCGCGCGGGATAGACAGCATCGCCCCGCTGCGGCGGACAGGGTCCAGGCTGAGGACGATCATCGTGTCGGTGCGGAACGGCCCCTCTTCGCCGCGCCGCTGATCGATGCCCAACAGCAGGATCGTCACACGGCCCGGATCGGACCAGACGGGCACGCTTTCGCCGACCTGGGGTCCCTCCCCGCTCTCTGCCGTCGCGGTGACCTCCTGAGTCGGAAGCGGGGTCATGGTCGGGGCCGGGTAGGTCGGCGTGGCAGTGGGGCGCAGCTGTAACGGGTCGAAGGCGGGCAGCGCGGCGATCTGGCTAGCCTCGACGGCCAGTTGGCGCACGGCGCTGTAGGCAAATAGCGCCGCGCCCGCCGTGACGACGACGAGCGCGCCCACGACGATCAAGACGATGAACGGTGAAGATCGCATCCGGTTCTCCTGCCTTGCCCCCACACAGTCTAACGCGGCCCGCCATTATACCGCGCGCCTCAAAATTCACCGCTGCACCCGTTGCCACTTTGGGGTGAATTCACTGCCAGATCGCCCAGGGATCGTCGGGATCGCGCGCGCCGTAGATGACCGTCAGGCGCACTTCGTCAGTCCACACGCGGAAGGCGTACTGGTCGCCGTTGAGCCGCAGCCGCGCCCGCAGGCCCATCCGCAGCCAGGCAAACGCCAACGCCCGGCGCTCTTCACGGGTGGTATCCTGAAACAGGATGGCGTACCAGCGCGGCAGGAGCAGGCGCAGGCGCGGGTCACGCTCGATAATCGCCTCCGCAACCAGCGCCAGCAGCCCGACGATGACCAGCGTCGGCGCAGCAAAAGCGATTCCCGACAGCAGCACGGCCATCAGCAGGCAACAGACCCCCAGGGCGCGCAAAAAGAACGGCAGCGGATACACCTTGCGTTCCTCGCCATACACGCGGAACTGCGCCATCAGCGGGTCTTTGAACCACCCCGTCAGCAGTGCGCCATAATACAGCGTCACGCCCACCGACGCCACCGCCGCCAGGAACAGGATCACGCTGCCGCACATGGTTATTGCTACTCACATTTTCGGATGTGGTATAGCATGTTTCGCGCTGCCAGATAAATGTTCTGCGCCGAGTCGTCCACCGCCAGCCCGGTGATGTCGCGGAAGCTGACCCCCTCCGGCTCGCGGTAAGCGCGAATGAACGTCCCGGCCAGGGTCGTCTCGTAAATCGTCATGTTCGCCGCGTCCAGCACGTAGAAACCCGGCGAGATCAGGCCGGTGTCCAAATACATGGCGTTGGCACTGCCCAGCGTCCCGAAGCCGCTAGGCAGGTTCACAAACTGGAAAAAGCCGCCCTGCCCGGCGGTGAATTTCTGCATTGAGCCATCGGCGAAGAGCACGTAAACGTCACCCTCGTGAATGGCGAGATCGACGGCATTCGAGAGGTCCGGGCGCGTCTCGCCGGTAAAATATTCCTCTGGCGCGCCGGGATACGCCCCGCCAGCCGGCTGGTAGCGCCAGATTTGATTCGCCACCGGGTCGAGGATGTATAACCGCCCCTGCCAGGTGGCAATCGCCGTCGGGCGGATCCAACGGTCCGCGCCGACGAGCACCTGCGCCGTCGCCGGGGGGAAAGTGGGCGAATAGGATAGGAGCACGCCCCGCCGATCCAGGCCAATCAAGACGCTTCGCCGCGACGCGCCCCCTTCGGTCAGCCAGGCGATGTCCACCAGGTCATGGATGACAAACTCGCCCACCGCCGATCCACGCTGCACCAGCACCTCGCCTTCGCGGATCAGGGCATTCCCCTCGTCGGTGAGCAGGTCACGATAGATCGTGCTGCGCTGAACATCCAGGGTATACAACTCCACGCCGCCCTGAAGCACCGGCCCGCGCAGGTCTGCCCCCGGTTGGAAGCGTCGCAGCGGCACCGCCGGACAACGCACCACACGGGCGAAACGATCCAGATGGCCCTGCGCTTCGCGGCGCAAGCTCAGCAAGACCGGATCGTTCGGGCGACGCGGCGCACACTGGTTGATCGCTTCCAACGCGCCGAACCAAGCCTGCTGCTCGTTGGCCGTGCCGTTGGCGGTTGCCTGCCGCGCCACACCGACGACCACCTCTGCCTGCGACAGGCAACGCTCGAAGCTGGTTTCGTCGCGCATGGTCAGCGCCAGCGCCACCACCAACAGCACCACCGCTACCGGGATCAGAATGGCCGCGCCCATCGCCAGCGGAGTCGGCAGCGAAGGCGGGCGACCGGCCTCCGGTTCAGGCAAAATCTTGTCCAACAAACGGCGTAGGCGCGTCAGCAGCCGGATCAGGCTTCCCAAGACACGCTGCATTAACAGCAACCCGCTGCGCGCCAGCCGCCGGAGGGCGCTCTGCCCGCCGACCTGGATTTCTTCCAGCGATGGCCTGGGCAGCGCCGTCACCGCCGCGGGTAGAGAAAGCTGCCCGCCCTTGCCACGCGCCCAGGGCAGCCTGAGCCGGGCGCGCCGCGCAGGAGGCGTCTCCGCAACAGCGGCGGTCAAAGGGGACGCTGCGCCGTTCATCGGCGCAGGCGACGGCGCCGCCGCTTCGACCGGCGCCGAAGGCGAGGCCGCCGGGACGATGGGAAGCGGGTCGGGCGCGTCTGCCGTGATCAATTCGATGATCATGGCCGAGACCACTGGGAAGCCGTGCATCCTGAGACGGGCCGCCATCCCCTGAATGCCGCCTTCTGTGCCGACCGCCGCCAGTGCCGTGCGTCCGGGTCGGGCCAGGTTAGCATCTGACAGAGTCAACATGTGGCCCGGCTGCACCTCATAATGGGCCATCTTAAGGTCCGGCTCCGGCGCGTAACCCAGTGGCTGGCCGTTGATCAGGTCCGGGTCGTCCAGATCGTAAGGAAAGGTCTCGAACGCGCCGCCCTGCCACAGCAATACCAGGCCGCCACCCGTCTTGGCGACATACATTTCGTGCCCGCGCAACACTGCACAGACCATATCCGCATAAAAGGGATGCTCCGGGTGCTCACGGTTATGCGCCAACAGGTCAGCATTGAGCATGACCAGTACCTCGCGCAGGCCCGCCGTCACCCCGCCCTGGCTGTTGAAATAACGTTCGGCAGCCAGTTGGACCATGCGCTCATAAAAGACGGCCTTGGCCTGCGCGCCCGGCGTCGGCAGAACCAATCCAAAGAAAGCGTCACGCTCGCGGCTGCGTGGGACGCGCTTGGGTGCCAACTGCACCAGCGCCCCCGGCGGCGGCGCGCTGATGGCGCGTCCTCCCACGACATACAGGTGACCGACCAACGCTTCCAGTTCGTCAATCATGGTCCAGTTTGAGAAGTCCAGGGTCGGGGCGGCGAGGAACATACATTCCCCCAACCCGCGTTTCCATGCCTGGGATCAGCAGGCAAGCGTATTGTAGCGGAAAGACCGAGGACACGCTAACGGCAGCTCAGGCGACTAAGACGTCGCCAAAACATAGGGCGCGGTATGATCCGCGCCCTTGCCCGCTCTCCTGCGCCCGGCAAACCGGGCGACCTTAACCGGCGGATGGCAGCGGCGTCGAGGGCTCGCCTGCCACCTCGCCCTCTGCAACCTCGAAGACCAGGTCATCTGCCTGGGCATCGTAGTCGATCACCACCGTGCTCCCCAGCGGGAACCTGCCGGACAGGATCGCATCGGATAGACGGTCCTCGACCAGATTGGTAATCACACGCCGCAGCGGGCGCGCGCCGAACTCGGCATCGAAACCCTTGTCAGCCAGGTACTGCCGCGCCGCAGGCGTGATGTCGATAAGCAGGGCGTGCTCTAACACACGCTCACGGACCTCATTGATGCGCAGATCGACGATCTTGCCGATGTCCTCGCGGGTCAGCGGACGGAAGACGATCACGGCGTCCAGGCGATTGACAAACTCCGGGCGAAAGACGCGGCGTAGCTGTTCCAGCAGCGTCTTGCGCATCTCCTCGTAGTCCTGCGCCGCGTCGCGCTGCTCGTCGCGCGGTAGGCCAAAGCCCAGCGTCGCGCCCTTGCGGATCATCTCCGCGCCGATGTTACTGGTCATGACGATGATGGCGTTACGGAAGTCCACCTTGTGCCCGCGTGCATCAGAAAGGCGGCCCTCTTCCATGATCTGCAACAGCATGTTGAAGGCTTCGGGGTGGGCCTTTTCGATTTCGTCGAACACGACGATGCTATACGGACGACGGCGGATGGCTTCGGTAAGCTGACCCGCCTCTTCATAGCCAACATAGCCGGGCGGCGCACCGACCAGCCGGGCGACGTTGTGCCGCTCCATGAACTCGCTCATGTCCAACTGGATCAGCGCATCTTCACTGCCGAACAGGAACGACGCCAGGGCCTTGGTCAGTTCGGTCTTGCCTACGCCCGTCGGACCGAGGAAGACGAACGACCCGATGGGGCGGTTGGGGTCCTTTAGCCCGGCACGGGCGCGGCGAACCGCCTTGCTGATGGCTTCAATCGCCTCGTCCTGGCCGATGATACGTTCATGCAGCGCGGCCTCCATATGCAGCAGCCGCTCGCTCTCCTCCCCGGCGATCTGCGTGACCGGAATGCCGGTGAGCATCGAAACCACCTCGGCCACATCCTCAGCGTTGAGGCGCGGCATGTTGTTTTCGGGGTTCCAGTTATTGCGGAAGAACGCCAGGCGCTCTTCCAGGTCCTCGATCTCACGGCGGATGTTTGCCAGTTCTTCCTCCGTGTGCACAATCGTGGGGTCTTCCAGTTCCTCATGGAGTTCCTCCAGACGACTGGTGACACGCCGCACGCGGATCGACTCTGGACTCTTGTACATGCGCACGCGCGCCGAACCTTCGTCCACCAGGTCGATGGCCTTGTCGGGCATAAACCGTTCGGTCACGTAGCGGGCGCTCAGACGCGCGGCAGCCTCGATGGCTTCATCCGTGATCTCCAGGTTGTGGTGCGCCTCGAAGTTGGGGCGCAACCCCTGGAGAATCTGGATCGTCTCATCTATCGACGGCTCAGCCACGTAGACCGGCTGGAAGCGGCGTTCCAGCGCCGCGTCGCTTTCGATGTGCTTACGGTACTCATCCAGGGTCGTCGCGCCGATGCACTGGAGTTCGCCGCGCGACAGCGCCGGTTTGAGGATGTTGGCGGCGTCCACACTGCTGCCCGCTGACCCTGCGCCGACCAGCATGTGTACCTCATCGATAAAGAGGATGCTGTCGGATGATTTCAATTCTTCGATGACGCGCTTGAGCCGCTCCTCAAACTGGCCGCGATACATCGTCCCGGCCACCAGACTGCCCACGTCCAACTGCAAGACGCGCTTGCCATGCAGTGAGCGCGGCGTTTCCCCGGCGACAATGCGCTGGGCCAGTCCTTCGACAATGGCCGTCTTGCCGACGCCCGGCTCACCGATAAGCGCAGGGTTGTTCTTGTTGCGGCGAGAAAGAATCTGGATAACGCGCTCGATCTCGGTTTCACGCCCGATAACCGGGTCGAGTTCGCCCGCTTCGGCTTTAGCCGTCAGATCGGTTGCCAACTGGTCCACCAGCGGGGTTTTACTCTCGCCGCGCCGCCGGGGCAGACTGCTGCTGCGCGGCTCCTGGGATGGGGAGCTTTCGGACCGCCCGGCAGAGGCCATCGGGCTTTCCTGGAGTGCGCGCCGCGTCTGGCGCCGGATTTCCTCCGGGCTGACGCCCAGGCGCTTAAGCACGTCAATCGCCACTCCTTCCGGCTGGCGCACCAAACCAAGCAGCAGGTGTTCGGTGCCGATGTAGTGATGTCCCATCCGGCGCGCCTCATCGACGGCCAGTTCCAGCACCTTTTTGGTCCCCGGCGACAGGTCCAGGCGAGAGTTCGGCGGACGCTGTCCGGCGCGGCTCATCCGTTCCACCAGGTCTTGAACACGGCGCTGGTCCAGGCCGAGGTCGCGCAGAACCCGACCGGCCACGCCGCCCTCTTCACGAATCAAGCCCAGCAACAGGTGTTCGGTGCCGATGTAATTATGTTGCATCCGCTCCGCTTCATCCTGGGCCAGGCTGAGCACACGACGCGCTCGTTGGGTAAAGCGCTCCATGCTGTTCTTCGGCATAGTTACCGTCCTCCGTTGCTCGACGGTCGGAGTGTATTCCCTGACAACGCCACCATCGAATATTTCGCCGACCAAAAGCCCCTGAACCACACGAATTTAGTCAAGAAAACTGTACCCTCTTTAGAATAGCTTGCCAACTCTCAAGCCCGAATCGGGTATGAGAAATGTGTTAGAAATGCGCGCTTCCACCTACCTCTATTATACCCAAATACAAAAGCCCCGCCGACACCAGCGGGGCAGTAGCGCGCAATGGAAACAAACGTATGCTTTTATCCCGCCTCTAGCGCGACTCGCCGTCTGGGGCGTCCAGGTCATCGCCATTGATCAAGGGCGCCGGCGCGCTGTAAGACGCCAGGTCGATCTCCATGTAATCGACAGCGTTCACCTGCTTGAGGCTAAGGCCCATGCGGCGCTGCGCGCGGTCGATCTTGACGATGCGCAAGGTCAGCACTTCGCCTTCGTTGACCACTTCCTTCGGGTGCGCGACGCGGTGATCGGCCAGCTCCGAGATATGGATCAGCCCCTCGATCTCCGGGGCGTCATCCAGGCGGGCAAAGGCGCCGAAGCGTGTCAGCTTGGTGATGGTGCCCTTGACCAACTGCCCGACACGGAAGCGACTGACCACCGTCTCCCAGGGATCGGCGGCGCGGCCCTTGAGGCTGAGGCCAATGCGGCGGCGCTCGCGGTCCAGGCTGATCACCTCAACCTCGACTTCCTGCCCGATCTGGAGGATGTCCTGGGGTCGCGTGACGTGCTTCCAGGATAACTCGGTCAGGTGGATCAGACCGTCCGCACCGCCCAGGTCCACAAACGCGCCGAAGTCAGTCAGGCTCACGACGCGACCCTTACGAATGTCGCCGACCTGGAGCGTTTCCAACAGTTCGGCCTTGCGCTGATCGCGCGCCTCTTTGGATGTGACCCGTTCCGAGAGGATCAAGCGGTTGCGCTCGCGGTCCACTTCCATCACACGCACGGTGATGTCCTCGCCGATCATCGATCCCCAGCGTTCCAGCGGGCTTTCGCCGACGGCGCGCTGCCGCCGTTCCTTGCTCACCTGGCTGGCGGGGATGAAACCGCGCACACGTCCAAAGCGCACAATCAAGCCGCCTTTGTTGTAGCCTGACACTTTGGTGGCGTAAGTCGTTTGGGACTCTTTATACTCGGCGGCCATACGCCAGTCGCGCTCTTCCAGCGCCCGGCTCAGGGATAGCACCACGTAGCCGCTGCGGTTCTCAGGATTGAGGACAAAAGCCAGCACCGTGTGCCCAACTCGCAGTTCGTCGAGCGCCGCACGGTCCATACGGGCCAGCTCGCGCCCAGAAACCACCCCCTGTGCCTTGCCGTCGAGATCGACCAGGATCTCGGTAGGGGTTGTTTGAATCACCGTCCCTTCGACGATGTCACCGCGCTTGAACAGCGTCTCGCGTGCAGGCGACGGCGCCGCAGCCGTTTCTTCCGCTGCACCTGTTTCCCCCGCCACTTCTGCTGCCGCGGGGGTCTCTGTGGCTTCCGCCACTTCCTCTGCTGCTGCGACTTCTTTGACCGCCGCCATCGGCTCGCCAGCGCCCGATTCTTCCAGGGCGGCAGCCTCAAATGCAGCCTGCACAGGCGGCACGGCCCTCTCTTCGGACTGGACTCCGGGACCCGCCTCGGCGGCCATGACCGTCGGGGCGGTGTAGACGTTTTCCGGCACTTGCGCCGCGCCAGAATTGTTCATCGGCGCTTCCCCATGAATGGGAGCATGATTATTCTCAGGCATGTCCGACACTCCAAGACGCGAATGGGCACGGTTGCATTATACCATCAACCTGTCCAATTGATCAAACAGAATTATGCCAGGTAACAAAAAAATTACCTTTCCATGAATTCGTTGCCAGCCTGCCTCTCCACAGAGTATAATCTTTCGTTGGGGCATTTCCGGCCTGCCAGACATCCAAACCCAGGGCTTCAGGTCCCTGTTCTCTGAGCAGTGCCGTGTATGGATAGGAAGTAACTTGATCATGCGACGGACAGCGATTTTTCCATTCACCGCCATCGTCGGGCAAGAGCGCATGAAGCGCGCCCTGATTTTGAACGCCGTCAACCCGCGCATCGGCGGCGTGTTGATCCGGGGTGAGCGCGGCACGGCCAAGTCCACCGCTGCCCGTGCTCTGGCCGCCCTGTTGCCAGAAGTCGAGATTGTGGCCGACTGCCGTTTCGGCTGCGATCCACGCTCCCCAGAACATCTCTGCGACGAATGCCGGGAGCGCATCGCCAGGGGTGAAACACTGCCTGTCGCCCAGCGCCGCACGCGCTTTGTAGACCTGCCGGTCAGCGCCACCGAAGACCGCGTCGTGGGCACGCTGGACATCGAAAAAGCCATTCAGAAGGGGGAGCGTCATTTCGACCCCGGTGTGCTGGCGAACGCCAATCGCGGCGTGCTGTACGTAGACGAGGTGAACCTGCTGGACGATCACGTGGTGGACCTGCTGCTAGACTCGGCGGCGATGGGTGTAAACGTGGTGGAGCGCGAGGGCATTAGTTTTCAGCATCCGGCGCGCTTTATCCTGGTAGGCACGATGAACCCGGAAGAGGGCGATCTACGCCCACAGTTGTTGGACCGCTTCGCCCTGTCCGTCGAGGTACGCGGCCTGGAAGACCGCCGCGAGCGCATGATGATTTTGCAGCGCCATATTGCCTTTGAGGAAGACCCGGAACGCTTCCGCGAAGAATGGTTGCCCCGCGAAAAAGAACTGGGCGAGCGCATCGACCGCGCGCGCGGGATCGTGGATCACGTCACCTATACCCCACGCGACCTGTTCACCATCGCCAACCTGACTGGCTCACTTCACGTAGATGGCCACCGCGCCGACCTGGTGATCCTCAAGGCCGCGCGCGCTCATGCCGCCTTCGAGGGGCGTACTCATATTACCGACCAAGACATCCTGCTCGCCACTGAACTGGCTATCCCACACCGCCTCAAGCGCGGCCCCTTCCAGGATGTGCAGATGAGCATCAGCGACCTGGAAGAGCGCGTCGAGCAGATCAGCAGCGAATGGAACGGCGACCAGGCGCAGCCTGATATGACAGCGGAGACGACTCCGGTTAAAAAAAAAGTGAGGCCGTAAGCCGCGAGCCGGGCGAAGAAATGCCCGACTACGGCCCGACCGACCCTTCGCCACAGGTCATCTTCGACCAGCGCGATTCCTACTGGTGGGAAGGCGGCAAACAGGTCAAGGCCGCCCAGGAGTTCACGCCGCGCAAACTCGACACCCCGCTAGACCGCCTGACGCGCCGCAGCGCCGGGCGGCGTAGTCGCACGCGCACCGACCGCAAGCGCGGACGGTATATCCAATCGCGCCCTGCCGGCGACCAGATCGACGACATCGCCTTCGACGCCACCCTGCGCGCCGCCGCCCCACACCAGCGCGAACGCCGCGCTCAGGGCGAAACACGACTGGCCTACAACATCCACCGCACCGACCTGCAACGCAAGATCCGGGTGCGCAAATCGGCTAATCTGGTCCTGTTCGTAGTGGATGCCTCGTGGAGCATGGCCGTCGCTGAACGCATGGAGGCTACCAAAGGCGCGATCATGTCGCTGCTGACCGATGCCTACCAGCGCCGCGACCGCGTGGGCCTGATCGTCTTCCAAAAGGATCGCGCTGCGCTGATCCTGCCGCCCACCAACTCCGTCCAACTGGCGAAAAAAGCCCTGGCCGACATTCCCGTCGGCGGCAAGACGCCCCTCTCCGCCGGCCTGATCCTGGCACTGGACGTGCTGCGGCGCGAGAAGGTTCTCCACCCGGACGTGATGCCGCTGATGATCCTGCTGACCGACGGCGCAGGCAACGTGAGTATGACCGACCTGCCGCCACAGGAGGAAGCCCACCGCGCCGCCGACCATTTCCACGCCGAGCATATTCGCACGGTGACGATCAACATGGAGCACGCTGCCTTCGACCAGGGTCTGGCGCAAAAGCTAGCCGAACGGCTGGGCGGCCCCTGCTACGCCCTGAGCGAACTCAAAGCCGAGGCGCTCTACCAGACGGTCAAGCAGCAGTTGGATGGCTGAGCAGGGGAAGAGCGCAGCAGGAAAAGAAAGCCCAAGACACGCGATAGCTACCACACCCCCGGCAACAGGCGATAGCGCGTCTTTTGTGTGTACTCCTTGTAGCCGGGCAGTTCCGCCTGCAAGGTCCGATCCTCCAGCCCCGTGCGCACGATCAGCAGCAGGATGACCACGCCGTTCGGCACGAGCGCCCACCACGATCCCAGCAGCAGCGGGGTGCCGATGAACGTCACGATCGTGCCCGCGTACATCGGGTGGCGCACGAAGCGGTACGGCCCGGTTGTGACAACCTGGTGGCCTCGGTCTTCCTGGATGCGCACGCGCGTCGAGAGAAAGGCATTGACGGCCATCACCCAGACGCCCACCAGCAGACCGGCCACGGTGAGCACGAATCCGGCGATCTGGATGCCAGGCAACATCACCGACCAGCCGTAGCGGCCCGCGTCCAGCCCGGCGACGACATAGGTCGCAATGCCGAAGACCGTCATGAGCGAGGTCAGAACCTTGTCCCACCCCTTGACATTCGGACCGGGACGGCCTCGTTCGTTGATCACGTCCAGGTTACGACGAAAAGCAATCAGCGCATTCAACGCGACAATGCCGACGTACACGGCAAGGTAAACCCACGCCGCCCACCAGTCCAGCCGCCCGGCGGAGGCAAACAGGAGACCTCCAAAAAGCAGCAGGCTGAAAAGCACCTGCACGATCCGCCGCTTGCCCGCCTCGTTGAGCGACGGCCTGACATTGCCTGCCTGCATAACCTGAGACATGGCAGCACTCCCTTCCAGCGGCCTGCGCCGTGTTCACCGCGTTTAGACGCATTGTAGGGCCGGAAAAAGGGGAGCAATGCCCCAGGTTTTGGGGGTTGTTGTTGCCGTTCTGTGACCGGCTTTACAGCCAGCCGCGCGCATAGAACCAGGCGCGGGTATCTTCCAGGCTTTGCCGCACGTCGATCTGCGGCTCGCCCAGCTCGGCCCACGCCTTCTGGCAGTTGAAGTACAGGTTGCGCCCGCTGAAGCGAATCTGGTTGCCGTCCGCCGGAAGCGGGACGCGCGCCGCCCGCGCCAGGTCCACCGCCGCGCCGAGCAGCGGCATGGCCGCACGCGGCAGATGCAATCGCGGCGCAGAAACGCCCACCACATCCGCGATCAGGCGCATCCAGGCTTTGTGACTCAGGTCCACCGTGCCAAGCAGATAACGTTCCGCCGTGCGCCCACACTCCGCCGCCGCCACGTGCGCCGCCGCCACATCCCGCGCGTCGATGACCGTGATCCCCCCCGGCGGGATGGCCGGAACGCGCCGCTTCGCCATTTCCAGCAGCAGGCTGCCCGACCCCAGGTGCACGTCGCCAGGGCCGATGACCACCGCCGGGTTCAGGATCACCGCATCCAGGCCATCCACCACCGCCTGGAGCACGGCGATCTCGGCCAGAAACTTGCTGTGCGCATAGGGGAACTGGCCCGGATTCAGGTTGAACAGGTCGTTCTCGTCGGCAGGCAGGCCGTCATCACGCGGGCCAACCGCCGCCGCACTGCTGGTGAAGATGAAGCGCCGGACGCGCGCGCGTTTTGCCGCCGCCAGAACGTTCCGCGTGCCTTCGACATTCACCCGATACAGCCAATCGACCTTCTGCCGCCAGTAATCGGAGACAGCAGCCACGTGGAATACCCAATCACAGCCGTCCAACGCGGCGTCTAGCGAGGCCGAATCGAGCACATCCCCGACGGCAGTCTCGTAGCCGCTTAGCCCTTCCAGGGCAGCAGTCGGGCTGGTCTTGCGGCGCAGGATACGAGGCGTATGTCCTGCCGCAATCAGCGCCTGCGCCACGTGCGCGCCCACAAAGCCCGTCCCGCCCGTCACCAATGCTCGAACCATCGTGTGCTTCCGTTTCGTTTTGCTGCAAAGCCGGTACGTCGGATTGTACCCCCGCCGCGTCGGGCCGTACAGAGAACGGATCAACGGCGCAGCCCGGCCAGACGCTCCCAGACCCGTTCCAGGCGCGGCCAGAAGATCGAGCAGAAACCGTTCCAGAGCGTGTCTGAGCAGGCCTTACGCGCGCCGCTTCTTTTCCAGCAGCGCGCGGTATACGTCGAGCAATTCATCCATCATGGCGGGCCAGCTTTGCGTCTCGGCGAAGGCGCGCGCCGCCAGCCCCATCTGCGCGCGTCTGCCCGGCTCACTCACGATAGCGCGCACGCCCGCGATCAGCCCCGCCGTATCATTCACGGGAAAGGTGTAGCCAGTGACGCCTTCTTCCACCACGTCCATCACGCCCCCCACCCTGGCGGAGACGACCGGCAGGCCCGCCGCCATCGCCTCCACCACCACCAACCCGAACGTTTCCAGCGCCGATGTGAAGGTGAAAATGTCTGCGCTGGCATACGCCTGGGAAAGCGGCTCGCCCGTCAGGTAGCCCATAAACTTGACCGGCAGGCCCGCGAAGTACTCCTGTAAATACTCGCGGTGCGGGCCGTCACCCACCACCGCCAGCCGCGTACCGGGGACCTGTTCCAACACGGGCCTGATCTGCTCGATCTGCTTTTCCACCGACACACGCCCCACGTAGAGCAAAATGGTGTCTTCGGGATGTCCGTCGCTGAGAGCAGCGCGCATGGCATCGCTGCGATAGCGCGGGTTGAACTTTTCCGCATCCACACCGCGCCGCCACAGCCCTACCCGCCGGACGCCGTGCGCCAGCATGTCTTGCTGCACCAGCCGCGAGGGGGCCAGGGCCACATCCGCCCGGTTGAAGCTGACGCGCGTCCACCACCACGCCAGCGGTTCCAGAAAGCCGAAACGGTAAAAGTGGGCGATGCGCACCAGGTCGATGTGGTAGGAGGCGACGGTCGGCGTGCCCAGCACGCGGGCAATCGCCATCCCGCCCAGCCCGACGATCACCGGATGGGCCAGGTGGATGATGTCCGGCTGGAACCGCTTCACCTGAGCATACGTCCCCATGTGCGGCGGGCCGAGGCGCAGTTCGGGATAAAACGGCGCGGGGAATCCCGGCACACCGATCACGCGCGCACCCGCGTATTCGCGCACGCCGCGCTCGTGCGCCACCACCACCGCCTCGACGCCGCGCCGCTGGAAGTGCTCCAATGTGAGCAGCAGCACGCTCACGATGCCGTCGATCTTGGGGAGAAAGGTCTCGGTAAAGAGCGCAACACGCATAAAGCGGTCAGCCTTCAGCGATCAGCCATCAGCTAAAAGCTGTTAGCGATTAGCTGTTAGCTTCAATTCGTTTCAAACGGGATGATCTTGCCCCGGCGAAAGGCAATCCGCAAACACAAACGTCCACCTCTGCCTCACACCCGTTCCACCACCGTCGCCTCGCCCTGCCCCACCCCGACGCACAGCGTCGCCAACCCGTAGCGCATTGAAGCGCCTGCCGCCGCGCGGCGCTTCATCTCGTGCAGCAGCGTGGTCAGGATGCGCGCCCCAGAGCAGCCCAGCGGGTGACCCAACGCAATCGCGCCGCCGTTGACATTGGTGATGGCGTGGTCGAAACCGAGTTCGCGCATCACGGCCAGCGCCTGCACCGCAAATGCCTCGTTCAGTTCGATCAGATCCATATCTTGCACGGTCAGGCCCGCGCGCTGCATGACCTTGTGCGTTGCCGGGACCGGCCCCAGGCCCATCAGACGTGGACTGACACCCGCCGCCGCGCTGGCGACCCAACGGGCCAGCGGTCGCAGGCCCAGCGACGCGGCCTTCTCCGCGCTCATCAGCAGCAGCGCCGCCGCGCCGTCGTTGAGGCCGCTGGCGTTGCCCGCCGTCACCGTCCCACCCTGGCGAAAGACAGGCTTCAACTTCGCCAGTTGTTCCAACGAAGTATCCAGCACAGCGCGCCCGTTTTCCCAACGGTAGCGAGGATGCTCATCATGCTCGACCAGCAGCGGATCGCCCTTGCGCTGCGGGATAGGCACGGGCGCGATCTCGTCGCGGAAGCGCCCGGAGTCGATGGCCGCCACCGCGCGGCGCTGGCTTTCCAGGGCAAAAGCGTCTTGCTCCTCACGGGTGATCTTCGGCTCGACCTGCGCGTAGATGTTCTCCGCCGTTTCGCCCATCGCTTCCAGTGGAAACAACGCCTCCATCTTCGGATTCGGAAAACGCCAGCCGAAGGATGTGTCCCAGGCAGTGACATTGCCCACCGGCCAGCCGGAGCCGCTCTTGGGGATCGCATATGGCCCCCGGCTCATGCTCTCCACGCCCCCGGCGATAAAGACGTCGCCCTCGCCGCAGCGGATCGCCCGCGCCGCCTGGTTGACGGCGTTCAGGCCGCTGGCGCACAGGCGGTTAAAAGTCACAGCCGCCACGCTTTCGGGCAGGCCCGCCAGCACGACGGCCATGCGCGCCACGTTGCGGTTATCCTCGCCCGCCTGGTTGGCACAGCCGAGATAGACTTCCTCGATCTCGGCGGGGTCGATGCCGGTCCGTTCGACCAGCGCCTTGAGCACATGGGCCGCCAGGTCGTCGGGCCGGACGCCGCTCAACGCCCCACCGACTTTGCCCACCGGCGTCCGCACAGCATCTACGATCACGACTTCGCGCATCTCTGACTCCTCAAATAACCGCGGTTTGACCCATCTTCAGGTGACAGTATCTCGGTCTCGCGCGCGCCTATCCTCCGGCACTGTCCAGCCGGTTCATCTGATCCTCGCGCAACGTCAGGTCGAGTGCGCCGAGGTTTTCGGCCATCTGCTCCGGTGTACCCGCCGCCATCACCGGGATGATGCCATGCTGCACCATCCACGCCAGCACGACCTGATTAGGCGTCGCGCCACACTCAGCAGCGATGGTTTTCAGCATGGCAATGCGTGCATCGCTATCCGGCCCGACGTACTGCTCCGATAGGGGGCGATCGGCGCGGGTGAACGCGCCGCCCAGCAGCGCGGAATAGGCCAGCAGCGTGATCCCGCGCGCCTGGCAGTACTCGCGCAGGTCGCGGTTGGCGATGCGCTGCCCGCCGAAGCTGCGGCTCTGGCCGGGGCGAGGCCGCAGATACGAATACCGCTGCTGGACACAGCAATACTCTGCCCAGCCGTGCGTCCGACTGACCCAGCGAGCCTCCTCCAGTCGCCAGGCAGAGAAGTTGCTTGCGCCGATGAAGCGCACTTTGCCCGCCTTCACCAGCCCGTCAAGCGCCTCGAGTGTCTCTTCCATCGGCGTGCGCAGATCATCCACGTGGGCGTAATACAGGTCGATGGTCTCCACGCCCAGGCGTGTCAGGCTCTTGTCGCACTCGGCCTTGATCTGCGATGCGCGCAGCCCACGCTCAACGCCGGGCATTTCAAACCCGACCTTCGTGGCGATGAAAAGGCGATCCCGGTTCTTGCGCGCTTTCATCCAACGGTTGAGCAACACCTCGCTCTCGCCACCCTTGCCGCCCGGCACCCAGTGGGCATAAATGTTGGCCGTGTCGATAAACGTGCCACCCGCCTCGACGTACTGATCGAGCAGGCGATAGGACATTTGCTCATCATTGCGCGTACCGAAGAACATCGCGCCCAGACAGAAGACGCTTACCTGTGCGCCACTGTTGCCCAATGCCACCGTCTTCATCGATTCATCTCCTCCTGCTTGCATATCCGGCAACAATGAGAGAAAATATGTTCTAGAAGAGCAATCCCCACACTCGAAAGGTCCGCATAAGGTGGTTCTCTCGCAATTTCAAGCCCCCTACCCTGCTGCCTATAACGCCCTGGTTTGGCTCATCGCCCGGCAGATTCCCCCCGGCAAAGTCAGCACCTATGGGCAAATCGCCTCAATGATTCCACCACCAGAAGGCGCCGCGCCAGACGCCTACGCCCGCCTGTCGCCGCGCTGGGTGGGCGCTGCGATGCGCGCCGCACCCGACGATGTGCCCTGGCAGCGCGTGATCAACAGCCAGGGCAAGATCAGCCCGCGCGGCAGCGGCGACTCGGTCGATGAGCAACGCGCCCGCCTGGAAGCCGAGGGCGTGACCTTTACCCCCCAGGGGCGCGTGGACTTTGAAATCTATGCCTGGGACGGCCCCGACCCTGCCTGGTTGCGCGCTTATGGGCTGCTGCCGCCGCGCTCCCTGCGCCAAAAGCCGCCTATCTAACCGACGCAGTCAGGGCTGTTCTGCCCCTCACTCCCTGCCCCCTCTCCCTCATGGAGACGAGGGAGCAGATCAGATACAGGCTGAGCTGATAGCTGAAAGCGCGATTACTTCTCCCAGAACGTGATCAGCGTCTCTAGGTAGTGCTCTGGCAGGCCGATGTCGTAGCGCCGCCCATCGATCAGCAGCCCCAGGAATCCATCCTCCTGACGCAGCCGGTCCAGCGCGGAGGTCAACTGGAACTCGCCCCGCTCGCGCACGTTATTCTTGATGTGCTCTTCCAGATAATCAAAAATCTGCGGCTTGATGATGTACTGCCCGAACACGGTCAGGTAATTGCCTTCTGGCAGACCTGGCACACGCAGGTTGGAACGGGCGTAATCGACCGTCGGCTTCTCGGCAAACTCGGTGATGCTCAACAGGGTGTTGCCTTCCAGCCAGGTTCCCGTCGCGGTGCCAAAGCTGGCAAGCTGCTCTTCAGGCGTGCAACGCAGCCCGACCACACTGATCCCATGCGCATTATAGGCATCGACCAACTGTCTGGCGCAGGAGCGCGGGCTGTCGGAGCGGTAGAGATGATCGCCCAACATCAACAGGAACGGTTCGTTGCCTACCGCTTCACGCGCGCAGTAGATGGCGTGGCCGAAACCCTCCTGCAAATCCTGCGTCACGAATGTCACCTTCTGCCCCATTTCCAGGATGCGCCGCGAATATTCCTGGAAGTGACGCGGCAGCTTGTTGTAATTCTCAATGGACACCTGCGTGTTGAAAAACGCGCGGAAATCGTCCAGGTCGGCCTTCTGCACAATGATGATCACTTCATCCAGCCCGGCTTCCAGCGCCTCCTCGACGATCAACAGGATGGCCGGCTTGGCGATCCCATCCCGGTCAATAATGGGGAACAACTCTTTCTTGGTCGCTTTGGTCGCCGGGAAGAGGCGCGTGCCGAAGCCGGCGGCGGGGATCACGGCCTTGCGCACCTTCGTGCCGGGACGGATGGTCAGCTTGAGGCACGACATGCCCAGGTCGCGCTCGATGATCTCGATCACGGCCTGCTGGTCGGCTTCGCTGCGGGCGATGAACTGTGCCGTGCCGTCGCCCTGCGAGCCGACGCCTTTGCCACCCCAGATATGCGGTTTGAGCGGCTCGTAGTTCAAGACCCGGTGCAACACCGGCGCAGTCAGTTCTTCCGGACAGGCCGGCGTGGCATAGCGGTCGAAGAACGCCTGCGCCTCGACCATTAGCTCACCAAGCCGCTGCCCATCCCCTGCCCGAAGCGCCTCGATGGCCTGCTGAATGATACGCTTGTTGATCGGCCCCAAAAGTTCCTGTACCCCGCGTTCGACCTCGTTGTCGGCAAAGGGATAGGCGCGGTTGAGGCGGGCCAGGATTTCCATCGTGTCTTTCTGCGCGTTCAGGTCCACGATGACCCAATACAGTTCCCCGCCAGGGCGCAGTTCGGTCGTCTCCAGATATTCGCCGTCGAAGGTCATCAGCACCGGACGATCTCCGAAAGCGCAGCCCTGATCCATACGCCCACAGCGCGAAGGCGTCATGATCTCGCCCTGGTAGGCCAGTTCCATCTCGCCGCGAATGGTCGTCTTGAGGTCATACACGCGGTTGAAGGCGCGCGCCGTCAACACGCAGATCGCCGCGCTAGACGACAAGCCTTTCTTCATCGGCAGGTCAGTTTTGTAGTTGTCGATCACCAGGCCGCGCACGTGGTAGCGCGTCAGCACCTGGTAGGCCACGCCCGCAATGTAGCTCCAAAAGCCGCCCTTCTGCGCTTCGGCCAGCAACGCCTTTGGCTCCATCGGAATCTCGTAAGGCCCTAGCCGCTCCCCCTCCGGCGAGGTGGAAGACAGAATCAGCGAGGTGGGGTGCGGCTCGACCTCGGCGTAGATGCCCTGGTTCGTGCCGCAGATCAGGGCAAACCCTTTCTCAATATCGGCGTTGATGCGCCGGTAGCCCCCGGCCCAGTCGGAATGCTCGCCGAACAGACACATGCGCCCCGGAACAAAGATTTTCAAGGCCAGACTCCTTTATCCTTGCGAGAAACCGTTGAGCGTCCTAATGCTCTCCGTTCCACCACCACGACACCCAGGCATCCACAAAGCCCAGCTTCGGCCAGAAGCGGCTGCTGATGGGATTGGTCGGCGCGTAATTGACGAACAACCCGCCCACCTCCCGTTCGACGAACCACTGCCACGCCGCGCGGAACATGGCCGCCCCCACGCCGCGCCGCCGCTGATCGCCGCGCACGGCCACTTCGAGAATGTCGCCGTAGCGCCCGCGCTCGAAGAACGCCGGGCGGAACGCCGGGTCCTGGTAACTGAGCGCAACCCCGAAGAAGCCGATCACCTCGCCGCCGCGCTCTGCCACCAGCAGCGCGCTGTTGAAGCCGTCGCCCATGAGCTGCTGCGCCTGCTGCTGGCATTGCTCCGGCAGCCAGGGCGTGATCTGGATGGCGGGCTGGTGTGCAGCGTGGAAGCGCCAGGATTCGGCCATAATCGCGGCAACGGCAGAAGTATCTTCCCAATCGGCCAGGCGCACCGTCACGCCTGCCGCTGCCGGAGCTTGAGGCATGGGATCGACAGGCCGATGAGCGATAACGTGGTAGGGCGAAAAACCCGCCGCCCTAAGCGCCGCCGCCCATTCTTCCTCGCAGACCGGAAAAGTCAGCATTCGCCCCGGCACGCGGAACGCCCCCCGCCACCCGGCAGTGCATTCCAGGCATGTCTCCAGCGCGGCGTGCGGCTCGATGCCGTTCACCAGGATCAGGCGCAGACGCACATACTGGCGCGGGAACACGTTGGCGAAGGGGCTGTCCTCGCCCCATACCTCACGCAACACCCCGACTGCCCCTATCGGACGCGCGCCATCCTGCACCAGCCAGCACATGCCGCCGTCGGGAAAAATAACCCAGCGTGGCAGAGTCAGCGTGCGCGGCAAACGCGCGTCGTGCGTGCGCCAATGCGCCGCCTGCGCGCGCGCGGCAGCCTGGATCGCGGACAAGTCAGACAAAACCGCTTCCCGTGTCGAGAACTTAAGACGTTCAATCATGCAGTGAATTTGGCTCGATTCTTTCCACCGGATTATACACCTATCGCCCGTTTGCTCCCCACTGCCGGATCGGGTAAAGTGCAGTTTGCCATGCGACCTGATCCCCTGGCAAGCAAGCACTCATGACCCGATTCGCTCAACAATGCCTCTTCGCCGCCGTGACGCTCCTGTTGTTGGTGGAAGCGCAAACATCCATCCCGGCCCGCGCGCAGGGGCCATGCGGCGCAGTGGACGGGATCGATTTTCCCATCGACACGACGCTGTTCCAGATCGTGCAAGGCTACGCTGTGCCGTCCTCCCGGCACGATGGACGCTTTCACACCGGCGAGGATTGGGCCGGCGCGCAGGACGCGACCTACGGCACGCCTGTGCAGGCCATCGCACGTGGGCGGGTGACGTACTCCGCGCCGGGCGGCTGGGGACGCGACCGAGGCGTGGTCATCATCGAACACCGGATGCCAGACGGTTCGCTCTGGTACAGCATGTACGGCCACATGGAGGAATCCCCAACCATCCTGTTCCCGCCCGTGTACACCTGCATCGAGCGCGGGGACGTGATCGGCGTGGTGGGGCGCGTGCGCCCCGCGCCGCACCTGCACCTGGAAATCCGCAACTTCGGCCCGGAATCGCCCGGCGCGGGCTATACCTTCACCAACCCGACGGCGCAAGGCCTGCGCAACCCATCGAAGTTTATCCTCAACTGGCAGGCGTGGCTGCATCCCAGTTACCGCTGGCACACCGACCTCGCCGACGAGGGCGGCGCGCACGCCGACGTCCTGCGCCCGGATGGATCGCTGCTGGCGCTCGACGCCGGGCGGCTGCTGGCGCTGCATCCCAACGGCGGCGTGCTGTGGCGGTATCCCCTGGACGCCGCGCTGAACCCGATCGGCATGATCTCCTACGGCGAAACCATCCTGGTGGCCGGGGCAGACGGCGCGCTGCAATGGTGGAGCGCGGCAGGGAACGGCCTGGTGGAAACGTGGCAGCTTCCGCACGCCCTGGACGGGCCGCCGCTGCTGTGGAACGACCTGCTGATCGCGCCCACGCCGGACGGCGCGCTGATCGCTTACGGGCCGGACCGCGCCGAACGCTGGCGCGCGCCTGCGCCACCGGACGCCCAGGTTCACGCAACGCCGCGCCTGCTGGCGGCCCTATCCCCGCGCGGCGACCTGACGCTGATCGGGCCGCAGGGCAACGTGATCGGGCAGGCAGCGCCGAGCGCAGCAGGCGATCTCGCCCCCGCGCCGGACGGCGGCTTCTACCTGCGCGGTCCTGCTGACCTGTGGCATCTCTCGCCAGAAGGCGCCTGGACGAAACTGGGTGTCGCGCCGGCGGTCCAGGCGGGCGAAAGCATCCTGTTCAGCCTGCCAGATGGCCGCTTCTACCTTTACGGCGGCGGGCCGGACCACGTCCTCTACGCCTACGGGCCGGACGGATCGCTACGGTGGGCCGTGCCGTTGACGGAGCTGCAAGGCAAACCGACCGTCTTCAGCGACGGCAGGGTACTGCTGCTGGCCGATGGCTACGGGCGTGTCCGGCTGGTCGGGACAGACAGCGGCGCGCTATGTAGTGCGATCCGGCTCTGGGGCTGGCGGGCCTCGACTGCCTGGGTCGGGCTGGGCGCGGATGGCATCCTGCGCCTGCACGTGGCCGATCAGATCATCGGGCTGGACTGGGCGGCACTCTCAGCGGGGTGCCAGTAATGAGTCGAGAGATGAGAAACAGCAAGCGAGCCAACGCCAGGGACTCAAGTCCCTGCATGGGCAGCGAGTTCAATCCCCGGCGGTTCAACAGCCGCCGAACCAGCGCCGCCATCCGAATCCTGCTGCTGGCGCTCTTCCTGGTTTCATTCACCCCACCCTCCCCCGCCGCGTCCCAGGCATGGGCCGACTGTGGCGTCGTCGATGAAATCCGTTACCCCATCGACGGGATCGACGAGACGCGCGGCGACGATTTCGGCGTCTACCGGGCGCGCTTCGGCGGGTTACATACCGGCGTAGATGTGGCCTTCTACCGCGACGGCGACCCGGTATACGCTGCCGCACGGGGCCGCGTGACATACTCCGATCCGGCCGGTTGGGATACCGAAAAGGGTGTGGTCGTGGTCGAGCACACCTTCCCCAGCGGCGAGGTGTTCTACACCGTTTACGGCCACATGGAAATGGCGAACAACTACTTTTTCCCCGCCGTCGGCCAGTGTGTGACGCCGGACAGCATCCTCGGCGCGGTCGGGCGGCCATCCCTCAGCGCGCCGCACCTGCATTTCGAGGTTCGCTCCTTCAATCCAGACGACGGCGGCCCCGGTTACTGGCCAACGAACCCGGCGGAAGCAGGCTGGCTGCACCCGTTGGAGTTCGTCCGGCTGTGGCAAGCCCGACTGGCGAACCCGGCAGCTTACGTGAGCCACGTCACGGCGCTGCGCCCACCGAGTGTGCCGCCGCTGGTCATGCGCGACGGCGGGTTGATCGTGGCCGACGGCGCGATCATGGAGGGCGTTGATCCTGCCGGGCGGCTGCGCTGGCGGCTGGAACTGGCGGATCGCGTGGTCGGCATGGTCGGGTTGGATGGGGACCGCGCCCTGGTCCGCACCGCCGACAACCGCGTGCTGGTGCTGAACGGCGGGCGCTATGAGGCCGCCTGGACGCCGGGCCTGGCGCTATCTGGCACGCCGCTGCGTATTGGGGAGGCCGTCGCCTTTCTGACGACCGACAACGCCCTGGCCGCTTACACACCGCAGGGCGCACTGCTGTGGGTCACGCCACCGCTGGGCGACCGGATCACGCAGGCGGTCGTATCTCCCGCCGGGGACCGCATCGCCGTCGGCACGCGCCCGCTGCAAAGCGACCCCACCCCGACATGGCGCGTGATCGACGCCCTGGGGCAGATGCTCTACCAGGTCGCCCCGGCCCAGGCGCCGCTGGCCGCGTTCGGGCCGCAAGGCGACTATTACCTGCTGGACGGCGCGACTCTATACCACATCGACGCGGACTTCACGCCGACGCCACTGACCCGCCTGCCTACCACCGCCGCGCGCAGCGCCGCCATGATTGCCGATTCCACCGGCAATATCTACGTCTTTCCGGCCAGAGACGGGAGCCTTTACGCCTACGATCCGTCCGGCGTATTGCGCTGGCAGACTGACCTGCCCGGCCCGCACGTCCAGCCGCCGCTGCTGGCAACAGAGTCGAACTGCCTGCTCTACGCGCTGGGAACGGACGGCGCGCTCCAGGTTTTCCGCGCTGCCGATGGCGCGCTGCTGGGACAGACGTCCCTCTACACCGGCGGCGCGAACGGCCACCCCACCGCCCGCCTGCTGGACGTGTTGCCCGGTGGACAGGTGCGCTTCGGCGCGGGCTATCTCACCGCCCTCACCCTGAACGGTTACGCCCTGGCCGGCGTCGATCCGGGGACATGTGCACGTCCTTGACCGATTCCCCTTACAGCGCCAGCGCGACCGGGACGGCAGTGACAATGAGCGCCTGCGCCAGGATATACGTCGCCCAGATCACATCCCCCATATAGGAAAAACGCCTGTCTGCGAAGATGCGCGCCGCAATCAGCGCATCCGAGAGCAGAAATGAAAGCGCGCCAACAGCCAACGGCAGAAACGCCCCCTGCTGAAAAGCCAGTCCCAACGCGAACCCGGCCATGCTCGCCAGAAACAGCGCATAGCCCAGAGCAGCGTACTGCATCACATCTCCGCCGGGTTTGCGGATCAGGGTGAACCACAACACCAGGGCGATACCCCATGTCAGGACCAGCGCCAGGGCGTAGCGGCTCAGGTCGTGCAGGCCGAAGTGCATGGCGATCTCACGGAAGCCCAGCATGTAGAAGACATGCCCGGCGGCAAAGGCCAGCATCCCGAACAGGACGTGATTCTCCTGCTTGAACACGTTCGCCATGAAGAGATCGCCCAGGAATCCCAGCGCCATGCCGACGGCAACCAACGCGCCCAATGTGGCGAGCGGTGTATCGCGCGCGGCGGTCAGCCACACGATGACTGCCAGGGCGATCAGGAGGACCGACTGCGGCAGTTCGGTGATCTTGGGCATCCGCCCCAGGCGCTCGGTGTTGTAGCGGTTAAAGGCCAGGCCGCCGATCAGCAACGCCGCCACACCGATCAGCAGCAGTTGGCAAATGGTTGCCCAGGGAGCAGGAACGGCAGTAAAAGCGAACATGGCAGGTCCTTTCAGCTTTTGCACAAAAACAGGCGCCGCGATTTTTTCCAGCTTAGTGGCGAAACGGGTCTCCCGACTACTGCCGTATGTCCGTATTTGGCAAGACGACTTCAACTCCACCGCCGCTCAGTGACGGATCAGCCATCGTCAACAGTCCGCCCGTGTGAGGTTCATCCCCCCGACTTTGGGAACATTTGCCATTGGCCGATCCAGTTTTTGGCGCTATGCTGTTTGTGTGAAGTGCCTGATCACGTCCTGTGTGATTTAGGACAGGTTGCACATACACCGGTCGGATACCTGATCGGGTGATCGTAAAGGAAAGAGGCAAATTGATGACTGCTGTCACTCCTGCCGCAGAGGCTACCAACCCCTTCCAGGTCGCGCTGCAACAGTTGGACCGTGCGTTGCGCTACCTGGAACTTCCCGAAGGGATCGCCGAGTTTTTGCGCCGCCCCAAGCGCGAAGTGTCCGTCAATTTCCCCGTGCGCATGGATAACGGCGACATCCGCATGTTCACCGGCTACCGCGTGCAACACAGCACCGTGCGTGGCCCATCGAAGGGCGGCATCCGCTATCATCCCCAGGTGTCGATGGATGAAGTCCGCGCCCTGGCGATGTGGATGACCTGGAAGTGCTCGCTGATGAACCTGCCCTACGGCGGGGCCAAAGGCGGGGTGATTGTCGATCCGCGTGAACTCTCGCGCAGCGAAGTGGAACGCCTGACACGCCGCTTCACCTACGAACTGACCCCCGTCATCGGGCCGGAAGGCGACATCCCCGCCCCGGATGTGAACACCGACGCCCAGATCATGGCCTGGATGATGGATACCTATTCGATGGTGATGGGCCACGCTGCCACCGGCGTGGTGACGGGCAAGCCGATCTCCATCGGCGGATCGCTGGGCCGCCGCGAGGCCACCGGGCGCGGCGTGATGCACACCACCCTGGCTGCACTCAAACACCTGGGCATTTCCCCAGACAGCGCGACGGTCGCGGTACAGGGCTTCGGCAATGTCGGCTCGGTGTCGGCCTATCTGCTTCAGGACGCGGGCGCGAAGGTCATCGCTGTCAGCGACGTGAGCGGCGGCCTGTATAACCCGAAGGGCCTGGAGGTGCGCGACGTGCTGGCCTACGCCGAGCGTAACGCTCGGCTGGTGGCAGGCTATCCGAAAGCCGAAGCGATCAGCAACGAGGAATTGCTGGCCCTGCAGTGCGACGTGTTGGTTCCGGCGGCGCTGGAAAACCAGATCACCGGCGCGAACGTGCACAATATCAAGGCGAAGGTCATCGCCGAAGGCGCCAACGGCCCCACCACGCCGGAAGCCGACGATGTGCTTTACGACCGGGGCGTGTTCGTCATTCCAGACATCCTGGCGAACGCCGGCGGCGTCACCGTTTCCTATCTGGAATGGGTGCAGGACCGTCAGGCGTTCTTCTGGGGCGAGGCCGAGGTCAACAATCAACTGGCCCGCATGATGCAGGAAAGTTTCGACGCCGTCTTGGAAACCTCCCAGAAAATGCGGGTGGACATGCGCACGGCGGCGTACATCCTGGCGGTCGAGCGCGTGGCAGACATCATTCAACTGCGCGGGTTCTATCCGTAGAAAGCGCCCCAGACGACGGCCACGTTTACGCGGCGAGTCGTCACAACTCACAAAAAGAAACTCCAAATTTGCCGAATACCGCTCCCTTGTGGGGCGGTATTTATTTTCAACGGTGACACTCCTGGTCTCCATTCCATTCCACATCCCTGCCCAGACCTGTATTGATCCCCGCTCAGACCTATGCCAATGGAGGAAAACATGTCCGAACTCAGTACTTCTGTCGCCGAGCCTGCACAAGCAGTGAACGGAGGGGGAAAACCGCTTAGCCTGTTTGCGATAGCCCAGGCCCAGCTCGATCAGGCCGCTGAAGTCTTGCAGTTGGACCCGGCGCTCCATGCCATATTGCGTGAGCCGATGCGTGAACTGCACGTCACCCTGCCGATCAAGATGGACGATGGGACGGTGAAAGTCTTCAAAGGGTTTCGGGTGCAGTACAACGACGCGCGCGGCGCGACGAAAGGTGGTCTTCGTTTTCATGCTGCCGAGACCATCGACACCGTACGCGCCCTAGCTGCATGGATGACGTGGAAATGCGCCGTCGTGGATATTCCGCTCGGCGGCGGCAAGGGAGGGATCGCCTGCAACGCGAAGGAGATGTCTCAGGGCGAACTGGAGCGCCTGAGCCGGGCCTACGTGCGGCAGGTGGGACGCATCCTGGGATCGGAGATCGATGTTCCTGCCCCGGATATGTACACCAATCCCCAGATCATGGCCTGGATGTTCGACGAATATTCGGCCCTGCGCGGACACAACGAGTTCGGCGTGATCACCGGCAAGCCACTGCCCCTGGGCGGCTCGCAGGGCCGCGAAGACGCCACTGCGCGCGGCGGGATGTACTGCATCCGCGAGGCCGCCCGTCTCCTGGGCGTCGATACGCGCGGCGCGTCGATGGCGATCCAGGGCTTCGGCAATGCGGGGCAGTTCGCCGCCACCCTGGGCCGGGAACTGCTCGGCGCGGATATTGTCGCCGTCTCCGATTCGCGCGGCGGCATCTATAAGTCCGATGGCCTGAACCCGCATAAGGTGATCGAACACAAGCGCCGCACCGGCTCGGTGGTGGGTTTCCCTGGCGCGGAGCCGATCACCAACGAGGCCCTGCTCGAACTGGACGTGGACATCCTCGTTCCTGCGGCGATGGAGAACATGATCACCGCCCGGAATGCGGGGCGCGTCAAGGCCAGGATCAGCGCGGAACTGGCAAATGGTCCGACCACGCCGGAGGCGGACGAAATCTTGCACCGCAACGGCGTGTACGTGATCCCCGATTTTCTGTGCAACGCCGGGGGAGTGACCGTTTCCTACTTCGAGATGGTGCAGAACGCCTACGGATACTATTGGGATGCGGAGACCGTTCACGCGCGGCTCGACGCCAAGATGACGAAGGCTTTCTGCGAGGTTCACGAGAAGGCGCAACTCCTGAAGGTGCACAACCGCCTGGCGGCGTACTGCGTTGCCGTCGAGCGCGTGGCGGAGGCGATGCGCCTGCGCGGCTGGGTATAGAAGCGCGCGACGTCTTTTGGATTAGGTGAATTTGGCGCAGGCAACAACACGCGCGTTGTTGAAATCATCGTTGATAGGGACACGACCTCCTTCATTGAGAACGCCGTGTCCCTTTTTGATTTGCAGGTTGGCCCGACGGTCGCGCCTATGGCGTCGGCTGGTCAACCCGCCCGCCGTGCTCGGCGCACGCTTCATTTTCCCAGGCGGCCTGAGCCTCGGCTCCATAGGTGGCGGTGAACAACGCCATCGTCTGCGAGTCGGGCTGCAAATATGCATACAGACGCGGCTGCTCGCCGTCGTTGCAATCCACGCCCCAGATTGCCCCGGTCACGAAGGGCAAATTTCCTGACAGGTCCAGGTCAGGCGGCAGGTTGTTGTACCGTTCGGCGCGGAACACGCCTGTCGCTGGCGGCAGATAGTATTCCCACACGATCTCGCCCGCCGGGTTGACCTCAAAGATGCGCCCCTTGATCCCCTCGGTGATCAACGTGTTGCCGTTGGGCTGGCGCTGCGCACCGGAGATCAACGGCGAGTAGAAGGATTCGGGCGGGTTGCCGATATACTGCCAGGCGTAGCTGTCCGGTCCGGTCGGTACGCCGGGGAGCATGACGTAAGCCCCGCTTTCGTCGATGGGCGGGACGATCTCGACAACCGAGGAATAAGGCCGCTCCGGGCCGCCATTGTTAAAGATGAGCAGATGGCCTGCGCCGGGATACCCCTGCGGAATCCACTGCGGGTTATGCTGATAATAGAGATGGCGGTTTTCCTCGCCGCCAGCCTGGTAGGCAGCCGGATTACCCCAGCGGTACAGCAGATCGCCGGCAGGGCCGCGCGCCTCTTCGGTCGTGGTGTTGTGATCAATGATCCAGATTTCACTGAAGGTGCGCGGGCTGAGCACAATCTGGTCCAGGTCGGCATTGTAAGCGACAGCGTTGATGTGCAGCCAGTCGATGGACCGGTCGATGGTGTAATTGATGTCGATGCGCTCCGGATGCTCGGCCACAGCGCCGTAATTGCTCAGGTTGGGATCGTAGTCCTGGACCAAGTGATCCCAGACGCGCCACTCCCACACGACTCGACCGGTCATCGGGTCGAACTCGATGATCTTTTCGCTCCACAGGGCGTTCTCCTGCGGCATGAGTTCAGGTGAACGTCCGGCAGCCAGGACCTCGTCGCCGGTGAACATCTCGAAGGCCACCAGCAACACGTGGCCGTTGGGCATGGGTTCGATGTCGTGATGGCCCACGATCCGGCGGTCGCCGTAATTAAAGCCCCAGACCAGCCGCCCGTCCCAGGTGACTTCTTCGACCCGCCCATTGACGAATCCCCACTGGCCGCCTGGCCCATAGGCGTTGTTGTCCAACGACACCGTGCGCAGCAGGTGACCGTTATCCAGCAGATAGACGGCCTGTCCCAGGTAGTGCTGTCCTTCCCAGATGTTGACCACGCGCCCGTCGTTGGAGAGCAGCATCACATCGCGTGACTGAATGATCGATAGCAGGATGTAACCGGGAGACACCTGGTCGCTTGTGATGGTCAGGCCCACCGGACGGTTGGGATCGGGGCGCCCGAAGGGGTTGCCCCCTCCCTGCGCCGCGACCGATCCGACGCTTACCACCACAAGCGCCAGACAGAGCAGTCCTCTGAAAAACCATTTCATGTGCGTCTCCTTGAAGCAAAAATGCAGCCGTTCGATAGGTATACGCTACTCGTAGCGCCGAAGATAGCCCAACGCCTCGTCGTGATCGGCGTCCATGACGATCTCAAGCTGCTTTCCCTCACTGATCGCAGGCACGTCGATCACCTTCACGAGATCGGCCATTTCTGCATCTTGGGGCAGCAGGTCCGGCAGACAATTGGTTTCATGATCAAAAAAGTCCCGGTTAAAGAACGCCCCATTTTCCGCTGGGAACAGCGCCAGGGGATAAATTTGCGACTCGACCAGGTCTTGAAAGAAGTGCGTGCCATAGGCCATTTCGGGGCCGCTTCCTGTGCTCCCGATTGCCATCTCGATCAGGGCGCGGCTGTTGTAGATGTCGGCATAGGAGACTTTGACGCCGAGCTGAACGTCAGAAGTTCCCCAGCGCCCTGGTCCGATCAGCACAAATGCCTCGTCTTTCAGTCGTTCATTAAGCCGTCCGATCACACGCCCGACCTCCAGCCGCCGATGCAGTTCCGGCTCTTGGTAGTAGGTATCAGGATTCACATAGACAATGTAGCGGACGCGCTCCACCACGCCCTGGGGAATCTGGCGGTTGGCGAAAAAGAGCCGGTCGGCCTGGGGAGTATCTTTGGGGATACGGCGCGGGCGTTCGGTCTCGTGCTGGCTCAGCGGGCGACATTGCAACAGCGACAGACGATACGCCGTCTTGGGCCAGGTGCGTGTCACCTCGACCGTGTATTCGATGTCTACCGGGCGGGCGTAACGTTTTTCCAGAAATGCCAGCAGGTTGCGCATCATCGTGGTGAAGGTCTGGTCGTTGGCGAGCGTGTCGAAGGTAAAAACCAGCGAGCCGGGATCAACGCTGGTAGGCCGCCGAATGAACGGCTGAAGATACTGGCCGTTGTCTTGAGAGGCGATCAGGCGCAAGGCAGGAAAATCCGCGTCGATCACCTCGGTAATTGGCAGCGTTTTGAAGGTGTTCTCCTCCATATCCAGCACGTCGATGAGGCGCTGCGAATACTGGCGGAATTGCTCAATGCGCGTCTCTGGGCGCAGGTGGGGATGAGAAAGGGCGATCATGCGTGGATAGTCCCGGTCGCCCCGGTCTACCGCGCGCGTTCCCATACCACACACCAACCGCAGCAAGCCGTCTTCCCGGCGGATTTTGTGGCTCCAACGAAACGGATTACGACTGAAGCCCACGCCGGACAACATCGGGAAGAAGTAACGACCAAAACGCTGACCCTCGACCTTCTGGATCAGGATCGCCATGCGTTCGTCGAAGTCCACCAGCCCTTTTTGCTGGCGGTAGATCAGCGCATCCGGGCTGACGGTGCTGGCGTAGATACGCAGGATGGCGTCTTTGGCGGCGGCTAGGTTTTCTTCCGGCGTGCCCTGGTTGGGCAGGAAGTAGCTGTCGTACTTACCGGCGAACGAGGTGGCAAAGCTGTCTTCCAGCAGGCTGGAAGAGCGAAAGATCAGCGGCGCATTGCCGACCTCGGCCAGCAGAGCGCGTAATTGATCGACGATGTAGCCGGGCAGTTGCGCGCGGCGGTAATTCTCAAAGACAATCGGGTATTCAGCGATGATCTCCTCACGCGACTTGTACTTCTGGTTCATGTAGTGGTACTGGTCGTTGATCTCGTGAACCTCATAGAACACATCCGACCCGATATAATAGGAATCAGGGATGGTGATCAACGCCGGGTTCAGACCGGCGGTCTGCCCGGCCTGTTGGAGTAGCTTCCAGGCCAGCAGCATTCCGGCTGCCTTGCCACCGATTTTGCCCCGGCCCAACCGCCGGTCACGGATAGCCTTGAGATCGGCAATGGTAAAGGTTTCCTTCGCCAGCCCGACGAAATTCAGGTGGTCGCTGATCATGGCCTTGATCAGGACAACGATGATCTCGCGCAGATGGTGCCTGACTTTAGACTGCTCGGCAGGTGGCATGGCCTCAAAGCGTTCCCCTTCGGAGAACAACACATCCCAGGGAGCGATCTCCGGGTTAAACGATAGACGGGTCTCCCGCTCGCGCTGGGGAACGCGCTTTTCCAACACCTCGCGCAGAATCCGCTCAAACAGCCCATAGGGCAGGTTGTAAGCGAAGTAAAAGTCGGTCAGGTGGGCGCGGATATAACGCACGCGCTTGTTCCAATCGGCGGTGGGTTCTTCCACCAGTGGATCAAGCAACCCCTCGCGCTTCTGAGATTCAATCGCTTTCTGGTACACTTCTTTCTCGAAATCGTCCGCGCTGATGATGCCACGCGAAAACAGTTCCTCGCGCATCCGTTCGCGGATGGTGTGGCTCAGCACGGGATACAACGAGATTTCCAGATAGAGTTTGAGCACTTTGGGGATAAATTTGTCGCTGACTTCCATTCCTGCCGCCCGCCTGCTCAGAATCCACCAAGATGTTGATTTTTGATTATTGCGTATCCCGGCGAGCGAGGCAATGGCAGCAGGTCAGCCCTGCGCGGTTAAGGATTGACCTTAGGTTTTTGCTAACAGCTAAACGCTTCTTTGACGAAAGGCGAACGGTGGACGTACAACCCGATCTGCGTGGGCGTGTAGCGTTGGTAACGGGCGCGGGGGAAGGCGCAGCGCGGGCAACAGCCCTGGCATTGGCGCGTACCGGTGCGGCAGTCGTGGTCAGTGACGTGAACCCAAACCACGTGGACGCGGCAGCGGCGGAGATTGCGGCAATAGGCGGACGTGCTTTCCCCTGGGAGGCCGATGTGGGCAACAAGTTCCAGGTCGGCACACTGATCGAGCGCGCGCGGGACGAGTTCGGCGGGCTACACATCGTCGTTTGCGGGATGCAGGTGAACAAAAGCGCGCCATTCCTGACCCTGGACGAATACGATTGGCGGCGCGTGCTGGAGGTCAACCTGACCGGCGCGTTTTTCGTCAGCCAGATGGCGGCGCGAGTGATGGCCGACGAAGGGGGCGGCGTGATTGTCCACCTGATCGGCGGCCTGGAGACGCCAGGCGGCGTGGAACAGGCTGCTTACACGGTCAGTCAAGCGGGATTGGCGGCGCTTTCGGCGGCGATGGCGCGGGAACTGTCTCCCCAAGGGGTAAGGGTCTATGCCATCGCCGTGAACCGGGACACGGCAGCAGCGGCAACAGAGGTGTTGCGGGCGGTTGAATCCTGGCGCTAACGACAGTAGAATTACGACGTGTAGGGGTGGGTACAAGAAACCGGATGTAGCATGGACAAGGTAATTGTTCGGACGGATGATCGGGCGCGGCTGCTGTCGGCCATGCTGGCCGTGACAACCTGGCCGGAAGGGGAACAGGCGCGCAAGCCGCACGGGACTCACGCCCATGCGCGCGCTACACGGCGTTATCTTTCGGCAAACAACAAACACCCGGCAGTACTGGTGCTACAGGCACTGCTCGACAAGGGTGCGGCGCTGGATTCGATTTACGCTTACGTGCTGCAATTGAACTGGCCCGGACTTTCGGGCAGCGAGCCGCCGCCCTGGGCGCCGCCCACCTGGGCGCGTCATCTGCTGAACTTCTACCAGACGACCCGGCTGGAAGCCTGGTGGGAAGACGAGGCCGAAGTCTGGGAAGACGCGCTGACGGAAACCGAGAAGATGTTTCGCTCGGCAGACCTCAAGGCTTTTCTGTACCCTTTTGTCGGCGACATCCCCGAAACGTTGATCTTTATGCCCAATGTTTGCTACCCTTCCGACCAGGAGATCGGGGTGCACGTGGGAAACGAGCTGTGGTGCATCGCGCCGCCGCGCATTGCCTGGGGCGATAACCCGCCCTGGCCGTTCGACGAGGACCCGGCCCACCTCTTCCGCGCGGCCCTGTCGCAGTTTGGCCGCTTGGCGATGATCAAGTACCTGAACCAGCACGCGCAAGAAGTTCAGGCCATCGCCCAGAAGCCGCTGCCGGTCGATGGGCCATTCGCCCAGGCGCATCCCCGTTGGGAAGAGCAATTCCTGACCCTGTACGTCACCGGCCTGGTGGCGCTATACCTGGACAGTGCCGTCAGCAAGCAGGAAGCCGACGCCTACATCTTGATGGAAAAGAAAGCGTCGGGCGTCAAGGTGCTGCCGGGCGTGGTCAGCGTGCTGCGCCGCTATCTGAGCGGCCATGAATCCGGGCAATACAGCGGTTTCATCGATTACCTGCCCCATTTCGGCAATCACCTGCGCGTCGCCAAGACGATCACCGCGCTTTAGGGCCGCCATGGACGCTGCACTGCAGGCGCTGGTCGCGCTGGAGCAGGAACAGGTGCACTACGACATGCCTGCGCCGCCAGGCAGTTCCGGCCTGGCTGTGCTGCCGGGCCGACGGGCCGTCTTGATCTCCGCGCCGCACGCCGTCCGCCACTGGCGACGCGGTTCCTGGAAGCGTGAAGACGAGTACACAGCGGCCATCGCCTGCTGGCTGCACCGGCAGCTCGGTGCCTGCGCGCTTTATCCGACCCACCGCATTGATCCTGACCCCCACGCCGACGGCGACCGGGGTGCATACAAGCAAGCCATCCGTGACCTGATCGGCACAAGGGCGATCCGGCTGGTGGTGGACCTGCACGGCGCGCGCGGCGACCGGGATTTTGCCGTCGCACTGGGCACGATTCGTGGCGAGTCTTGCCCGCTGTACGAAGTCACGGTTACCGCTGCGTTCGAGGCAGCGGGTTTTCTCCAGGGCTTAGATGCCGCTTCTAGCCTGGACCGGCTGGCGCTCAACCCGCCGCATTATACCGGCGGCGTCTCTGACCCGACGATCACGCGCTTCGCCTGGCGCGAACTGGGCGTCCCGGCGGTGCAAGTGGAGCTAAACGCCTGGGTGCGCATCGTGCAGCGGCTGCCTTCCGCCTCAGAAGCGCAGCGGGGCATCGCGCCGCTCTTCTGGGGCGACCCGGAACGCATCCGCCGCGTGCTGGCGGCGCTGACGCAGATCGTGGAGTCTTTTTGAGCGTTTGTTTTGTGGTGGAGCGAAGGATGAACTTTCGAGTGCTGGTGGCCCGTCTGCGCGCCCAAGAGCCTGCACCGCCCTGGAGCCTGACCAGAGCCGTGCAACTGCTGGTGAGTTATGTCTTGCTCTATGTAATCGCTGCTCCCCTGGTCGTGACCGTGTTGGCCGGGCCGACAGCCGCGCAGACTTTTACCCCTGTAATCGCCAATCTGTCTACTCTGCTGGCAAGCGGTGCGCTACTGGCGTTGATCGTCCCGGCGCTGCGGCAGGACATGCGACGGGGATCGCTGATCCACACGCTGCGCCTGGACCACTCCGGGCCGACGCCGGTCTGGGCCATTGTGCTGATCTCGCTCGGCGCCGCCATCACCATCGATCTGATCCCCATTCTGGCGCAGGTGTTCAGCCTGCCACCCAACCTGCTCGGTCTGTGGTGGCAGGATGCCACCTTGCTGGCGCTGGTAGCGATCACAATGCTGGTCGCGCTGCCGCTGGCGGAAACGATTCTGTTGCAAGGGATGCTCTACCCGGCACTGGCGGCGCGTGTGGGCAATCTGCGTGCCATCGCCCTGACAGGCCTGGCCTTTGCCGTGCTCCAGGCGCTTCCCGATCCATCTGACCCAGTGCTGTGGATCACCGCGCTGCTCTCCGGCCTGTACCTGACGGGTGTGCGGGCCTTCGAGCAGTCCACGCGGGCGGCGCTGGCAGCGCGGCTGATGTTCGCCGTATTTCTGCTGATCAAGGCGTTGGTGCTGTTGGGATAGGCGGCGACTTTCCTGGCGACGGCAGCGCAGCCGCCCGACGGATATGCGGAAAGCCACTTGCTGGTACAATTGGCGCGTGAACATGACCGTTCGTGGTTGCAACGAGGAGGGAATAGCACGTGAGCATCGAAGCAAAGGATAAGGCCGCGCTCGATGCGGCAATGGAACGCTACCTGGGCGCGTTGAACGCCCTGGACGAAACACAGTTTGTGGCCTGTTTCCGTGAAAATTGTTTACTGCGCGATCCTTACGGCGTCATCCTATACGAGGGGCACAACGGCATACACGACTATTTCCGCACCATGCGCGACACCTGGCAGGCATTTCATATCCAGCCTGGACAGGTCTACTACGGCGGCTCGGAGCGAGTCGCGTTCACCTGGGAAGTCACTGCCACCGCCCATAACGGCAAGTCGGTACACTATGATGGCATTGCCGTCATGACGTTGGAAGGTTTGCTGATTGATGGGCTGGAAAGCTATTGGGATGCAGCGGCGATGTTCGAGCAGATCAAAGCGTAAATGTCCACGCCGTCTCTGACTCTCCTGTATACCGCCAATCTGGCCGGGCAATTCGCCCTGCTGCCGCGCCTGTTCACGCTGATCCGGCAGGTGCGCGCCGCCGCAAACAGCCCGGTCGCGCTGATCGACCTGGGCGGGAGCTGCGCAGCGGATTCGTGGGAATGTGCGGCAACAGAAGGACGGGCGGCGCTGGTCGTGTTCGACACGATGGGCTATGCGGCGGCGCGGCTTACAGAAGCAGAAAGCCGGTGGTTAACCGGTGCAGCAGCGGCGCGGCTACGCGCCTCCATTGGAATGCCGATCTGCGCGGTGGAGCACCCATCTCTGCCCGCATCGGTCGCGTGGGATATGCAGGGGCGGCGCGTCGGATTGGCTGCCGGGATGGCGCGCCTGCCGGAGGCCGATCTGATCGTGTGCGCCGGGGAGTCCTGTTGCCTGAACGCCAGAGACAGGGTGCTGTGGCTGCGGCCTCCGCCGGGAGGTGTGCTGGCCTGGACTGAGGTCGCCTTTGCCGGTGAACACCCCGCAGTGGCGACCTTCAGCCAGCAATCTGTGCCGGACGACCTCCGGCCTGATGCGACCATTGCAGCAGCGGTCACGCTTGTTCAAGATGAAGCACGCCGCTACCAGGTTCGTTCCAGGGGGAATATCCATGCAACAGACTGAACTGGTCAACCGGCTGGATGCCTTCTTTTCCATCAGTGCATTTGAAGAGAAGGACAACTGGCGGCCCTACATGACCAACGACGAATATGCCACGCTGGCGCGCTTTGCCGTTCCGGCGTTCCTCAGTGGAGCGTGGAACGGCCTGATGCTGGACAACGCCACTGAGATCGAGCAGGTCTACCTGGTGGTGTTCCCTGCTCAGGAAGTGTTGGATACGATTATCGCCCGCGAAGTGGCCTGCGGCGCGCGCGGCGCGTTGATCTTCGCCCACCATCTGGCGAATTATGAGGAGAGCGGCCGCGGCTTCGTCCAGGTCTCTGAAGAACAGCTTGAAGAGCTGCGCGAGCACCGCATCAGCTATTATGTCTGCCACGCACCGCTGGACTGCCACGCAGAAATCTCCACAACGGCGGCCCTGGCAAACGCGCTGGGCCTGCGGGCGCAGGGCCGCTTCGCTCCCTATTATGGCGGCATGTCCGGGGTGTACGGCACGGTCGGCAATGGCCCGGCGAGCTTCCAGGCGTTTGCGGCGCGGCTGGCAAAAGTAACCGACGTGGATCGCCTGCGTTACGATCAGGTGCGCCACAACGGGCAGCCGGTCAACCGCGTGGCAGTGGTGGCGGGCGGCGGGGGAGACGTAGAGACGATCCGCGAAGCTGAGGCGCTCGGCTGCGACACCTATGTGACCGGCCACTGGTGGCTGTTCAACAGAGGCGACTACCCGGAACAGCACCGCGCCCAGATGGGTGAATTCCTCCCGACGGTCAAGATCAATCTGCTGGGTTCCTCTCACTACGCGACGGAGATGGTTGTCATGCGCGACCAGATGCCCGGTTGGTTTCGCGCGCAGGGCCTGGACGCCGAGCTGATCCGGCAGCAAGACCCCTGGCAGTAGTCAGCGGCGTCGTCCCCTCTGGCCAACATCTCGCCCGGCCCTGGCAGTTTCTCAGCACGCCCCTCAGCGCCGCCCTTCCAGCACGCGGTAGCGGCGATCCTGTGTCAGGACGGATACGCGATTCGCGCCAAACACCGGCTGCATGGCGCGGTCGTAGGGCAAAAAGCGGTTCGCCACCAGGCGCAGCCACCCGCCCGGCGACAACCGTTCCCACGCGCCGACGATCAATTCCTCTGCCGCTTCGGTATCCACGCCCTGCCCAGCGTGAAACGGCGGATTGGACAGGATCAGGTCATACGGCGCGTCGCCCACGTCGCTATAGATGTCGCTGGCCCAGGGGCGCGCCGACTCGATGCGGTTGGCGGCAATGGCCCGCTGTGCGCAATCCAGCGCCAGCCAGTTCGAGTCGACCAGGTCGGCCTGCGCGCCCAACGCTGCCGTGTACAGCCCAATCACGCCGCAGCCGCAGCCCACATCCAGCACGCGCGCGCCGCTGCACAGCGCCTGGTCCAGCGTGTGCAGCAACATGGCCGTGCCCAGGTCCACCTCGCCCGCGCTGAAGACGCCCGGCGCGCCGAACAGCCGCAGCCGCCAGGCATCGAACGGCTGCGGTTCGCCGGACCAGTCGGGATGATCCAGGAGCACACGCGGCGGACGATTTTCCATGTCTTTCACGGCGAGGGCCACGCGGCAGCGCGCCTTGTAGCGGATGGTCGCCGCCAGCCCGAACACGGCATCGGCGTCGGCGACGATGGGCTTGATGCCGCTGGTGTTCGGCCCGGCGAAGTACAGCCGCCCGCCCGGTTTGAGCGCCCGGTATGCCGCCGCCAGCAGCGCACGGGCATAGGTCCGCCCTTTGGGGATGATCAGCAGTGCCAGGTCGAACGAATTATCCTGCGCGCGGTCCGGGTAGGCTGCGTCGTAGACTGTGACGCCGCCCGCGCCGTTAGCTTCGGCAGTCGCCCGCGCCGCGCGCGCCGCGACGAGACTGTGATCGTAAGCGTGAACTTCCGCTCCCCGCTGCGCCGCCCAGACCGCCAGCGCGCCCGCGCCGTTTTCCAGGCTCAGCACGCGCATCCCCTCCTGCACGTCGGCCTCCTGAGCAAGCAGCAGCGCCGAGGCCGCTGCCTCCTCCCAGGGAACCATGCCCGTTTTGATACATAGAGTCAACGCTTCGCCGCTCAGGGTGATCGCGCGGCGCGTGATGTCGTAGTAACTCATGGCTTCGCCTCAAAAAATTGCCGAGCAGGGTTCAATAGTACCCGCCCGGCGGCAATGAAGATAGAGGCTCGAACCGGCTACGGCACGTCGATGGCGAATACCCAGGGGCCTGTGATCCGCTCGCCGCCGACCGTATACGACAGCACGAGCCGGTTGGCGTCCGCATAGGCCCAATCCAGCGTGACGGTGATCCCGCCGTGCTCCTGGCTGACGCCGAGCGGCGTGACCAGTTCCGCCGCCCGCTCCCCACGCAGGCCGGGATCGAGGTCGATGATACCCTGCATGAGCACGACGACGCCGAACATGAGAATCAGCGCGGTCAGCCCCAGGGCGCGGTTGAGCCGCAACGGAGCGCCCAGGCGGCGCGGTTCCGGCCCGCGCAGTTGCCTGCGCGCCGCGTGGAGGCGCGATTTGACCGTCCCCGCCGGGCGATCCAGCTCCTCGGCGATTTTCTGCTCGCTGTAATCGAGGTAGTAGCGCATGACGATCACGGCGCGCTGTTCGGCGGTAAGCTGCAACAACGCCCGCTCGATGGCCGCCTGCAATTCGTGCTGCCCGGCGATGTCGCCGTGTTTCAGCCGGGCAATGGCCCGTCGCTCGTCCAATCTACACTCCTTTCGTGCCCGCTTCTGCTCCACACTACAGATATATGCAAGGCCCGTCAACGGTTCGGAACTGCCCGCCCGGCGGCAGGATGTTCTTTGACACAGAATCTTTGCTCGGCAAGGCGCTCATGATAAACTGCAAACAGACCCGGATGCACATTTACATTGCACGAAGGATGTGAGCATGAAAGTCGCCGTCATTGGCGGGGGCAGCACCTACACTCCGGAACTCGTCTCCGGTTTCATCCGGTACACCGAGAGCTTCCCCGTCACCGAGCTGGCCCTGATGGACATCGACGCAGAGCGGCTGGAGATCGTGGGCGGCTTCGCGCAGCGCATGGTCGCCGCCGCCGGGAATCCGTTCACCGTCACCCTCCACACCGACCGCCGCGCCGCCGTTCGGGGAGCCTCTTACGTCACCACGCAGATGCGCGTCGGGCAGATGGCCGCCCGCCGCGAGGATGAATACCTGGGCCGGCGGTGGGGACTGGTCGGGCAGGAAACGACCGGCATCGGCGGGTTCGCCAAGGCCCTGCGGACCATCCCTGTGCTGCTGGCCCTGGCCGCCGACATGCGCGAACTGGCCCCCGGCGCGCCGCTGATCAACTTCACCAACCCCTCCGGGCTGGTAACGCAGGCCCTTTCCCTTTACGCCCCGGACATACGCAGCGTCGGCCTGTGCAACAGCCCCATCGGCTACCGGATGCGCATCGCCAAACAGTTCGGCGTCGGGCCGGAGCGCGTGCAGTTGGACCTGCTCGGCCTGAACCACCTAATGTGGGTGCGCGGCGCGAAGGTCGATGGCGAGGACGTGTGGCCAACCGTTTTTCAGGCGGCGGTGGCCGAGATCGAGGCTCAGAACGACCCGCCCTACCCCGCCGACCTGATGCGCGCGCAGGGCATGATCCCCACCTACTACCTGCGTTACTTCTACCGCACGCCGCACGTCGTGGCCGAACAGGCACACTGGCCGCCCAGCCGCGCCGAGGCTGTGATGGAGGTGGAAAAGGACCTGCTGGCGAAGTACGCCGACCCCGCCCTCACCACGCCTCCGCCGGAACTGGAAAAACGCGGCGGCGCGTACTATTCCACCGCCGCCGTCCATCTGCTGCGCGCCATGCACAACGACGAAGGCTCGATCCACGAGGTCAATGTGCCGCACCGGGGCGCGGTTCCCGGTTGGCCGGAAGACTGGGTGCTGGAACTGCCCTGCCGCGTCGATGCACAGGGCGTACATCCGCTGCCCGCCGAACCGCTGGCGGAACCAATGGCCGGGCTGGTACACCAGGTCAAAAGCTACGAACTGCTGACGGCAAAGGCTGCCATCACCGGAGATCGGGACGCGGCGCTGCTGGCCCTGATCGCCAACCCGCTCGGCCCAGACGCCGACCGCGCGCCCGCCGTGCTGGACGACCTGATCCGCACACACGCCGCGTATCTGCCGCAGTTCAGCCGTTAGCCGTCAGTTCTCAGCAAGGGCTGAGTACGGAGGGAAGCAGGCAAGGTGGAAAACAGGTTGTTTGCTTCGGAGATACAACAAGCACTGTAGAAAGGCTGAGGGCTGAACGCTGATGGCTGATGGCTTCTCTGGCTATTACCTCGGCATCGACGCCGGGAACAGCAAGACGCACGCCCTAATCGCCGATTCGCGCGGACAGGCGGTCGGGCTGTATACGGCTGGCCCCGGCAACTGGGAAAGCATCGGGCTGGACGGCGCACGGGCCGTTTACCAGCAAGCGTTGGACGGCGCGCTGGCCGAGGCCGGGTTGCGCCGCGCCGATCTCTGCGCCGCCGGATACGGCCTGGCCGGCTACGACTTCCCCAGCGACGACGCCCGCCTGCGCCCGGTGGTCGAGTCGCTGGGTGTGCCGGGGCCGTGCTTTCTGGACAACGACTCGCTGATCGGCCTGCGCGCCGGAACGAGCAAGCCTTACGGCGTGGTATGCATCTCCGGCTCCGGCTCGACCAAAGCCGGGCGCAACCGCCGGGGCGAAACCTTTCGCACCTGGGGCCTTGCTGCCAGCATGGGCGACTGGGGCGGCGGCGGCGACATCGCCCAGGCAGCCATCGGCGCAGTCGCCTGCGCCGCCAAAGGCATCGAACCGCCGACGGCGCTCACCGAACCCATTCTCCAGCATTTTGGCGCGCCGGACGTGACGGCGCTGATGGAAAAGCTCACCCGCGCCCACGAATACCGCATCGACTTCGTGCCCCTGGTCTTCGAGGTCGCCGCCGCCGGCGACGCCGCCGCACGCAGCATCCTCATCCGTGCAGGCCGGGACCTGGCCCGCAGCACCAACGCCGTGATCCGCGCGCTCGATATGGCCGATGAGGAATTTGAACTCGTGCTGGCCGGGAGCGTGTTCAAAGCGACGTATCCGCTGATGGTGGATACTTTGAGCGCAGAGGTGCGGGCCGTCGCGCCGCGCGTGCAGATCGTCCGCCTGACCACGCCGCCGGTCGTGGGGGCCGTGCTCTTGGCGATGGAAGCCGCCGACCTGACCCCGGACGATAGCGTGCGCCTTCGCTTGCAGGCCACCGTTCAGGCCCGCCTGGGCCAGACGGTCTAACCCTAGTGTCAAAAAGTGTGCTTTCCCCTGCGGCAGCAGTGCACCGCTGTCCGATTTTCTAAAGGAGTTTTTGCCATGAGTACCCTACCTTCCCTGGAAAACCTCCCTTCGCCAGAAACGTTCAAGCAGATCAACAAGTTCACGCTGGCCCTGTTCCGCCTCGGCTTCGCCCCCTGGCTATGGGAATACCCCAAGTTCATTGTGTTGGTTCACCAGGGACGCAAAAGCGGCCTCAAACGCTACACGCCCGTCAACTACACCATGATCGACGGCGATCTGTACTGTATGGCCGGCAGCGGCGCTTCCTCGCAGTGGTATCAGAACTTACAGGCCACGCCAGAAATCGAAGTCTGGATGGGCAATCTGCGGCGCGTGGGCCAGGCCGAAACCGTCACCGACCCGGAGGCGGCGTTCGCCCCGACACGGCAGATTCTTATCAACAGCGGCCCAGCGGGACGGGCCTGGTTCCGGCAAGACCCGGCCACCCTGCCAGATTCCACAATCCGGGAAGTGGTAAAGAACTTCCCCATCGTGCGCATTCGCCTGACGGGAAGCGCACCGCCCGCCGCACCGGGCGAACCACAGCCAGGCGACCTGGTGTGGGTGTGGGGCATTGTGGCGCTGATCATGGGGTTGCTGATCGGGCTGCTGTTACTCCGCCCGCGCAAGAAATAACCGCCCACCAAGACGCCAAGTGCGCCAAGTTTGACTGTTGTCGTTGTTGCTCTTTCCTGACGTTCTCCGCGTCTTGGCAGTTCGCTTTTTACGGTTCGAGGTGCACCACTCCCAGGGATAGGCGCTCGCCCTGCGGAGCAGAGAGGCGCGCCAGCGGGTCGGCGGCGTCGTAGAGGCCCACCGCCAGCGTGTATTCTCCCAGCGGCAGGTCCGGCGGAATCAGGATGCCGTGCCGGTCGATAACCGTTTCGCCCGCCTGCCAGTCCGTCGTGGGAAACAGCCCGCTGCCCGGCTCGGAATCGTGCTGCGCGGGCGGCGGCGCGTCGGGGTCGGCGTAGAGGTGCACAAACACCTTATATCGTGCCGATAGGGATGCGTCCGTCTGCCAGAACAGGGTCAGCATCAGCACGTCGCCCGGTCTATAACTATCCCGGTCCAGCGCGTAGCCGATCAGGGTGATATGCTCCCCGAAGCGGACATCCACCCGCACCGACGGTTCGGTTGCCGTCTCGCCCGGCACGGCATAGACAACGAAGCGCACGTCGCCGTACCAGCGCGACTCGACCTCAAACGCCTGCACATCGAGGGTGGATTCCACCACACCGTTCGGGTCGCGTTCGGTTTCGCCCCAGAACAGGACATACAGCCGCCGGTGATCGCGCAGGATTTGCTCCACTTCGGCGCGCGTGGCGGCGTCGTTGCCGCCCAATCCGCGCGGCAGAGGATACACCGGCAGGCCGGGATCGTAGTACGACCACACCTCGCCCTGCCCCGGCCCGTCGAGGATCACGGCGTCGACGGGGTGGGCTTCTGCCGCAACGCGCGCTGCCATCGCGCGGTAATCGTCGCGGGCATAGGCGGGATCGGTGTAGAGGGCAGGCAGGCTGGCAAAGAGCGGCGCAAAGACGCTCAAAACGGCCAGGATCGCCAGCAGCCGCCAGCGATTGAAATCGCTGGCTAAAGAGGAGAGGTCCATTAAAGTGGACCAGGGCTGCAATCCGGCTTTAGAGTCCACCTCAGTGGACTTTTCATCTTTAGCCGGGGACTTAAGTCCCCGGCGCTCCCCGGCTAACACCTGCCGTTTCCACAGCGCCGACGCGCCGCCCGCCAGCCACAGCGCCAGCGCCGATACCGCCGTGAGCGCCGACTTGAGATCGTCCGGCTGCATCCGCAGCGCCAGGAACGCGCCGACGGGAAGGATCGCCCAGAGAATCGGAATCGATAGGGACACGGCATGCCGTATCCTTACCACCATGCCGAATATACTTATCGCCAGGGCCGCCGCGCCAATCCACGCCGCCCACCCGATCCCCTGACCCGCCGCCGTCCAGCCAAAGATCAAGGTCCCGACGGCCTGCACCGGATCGGCCCCCATCCCGGTATTCGGCCAGGCCATCACCTGCCGGATGGCCGTGCCGGCCCAGGGCGCGAACAGGATCAACGTGCCTAGGTTGGCTGCGACATAGAGGCCCAACGTTCGCCCGTCGCGCCGCCGCAGCCACCATCCCAGAAAGATCGCCCCCTGCGCGACCATGCTGAACGGGTAGGCATACTGCGTGTACAGCCCAGCCGCGTTGATCAGCGCCAGCGCCGCAAGATACTTCGCCGCAGAGGGCACAAAGATTTTCAGGTTTTTTCTCTGCGTTCTCTGCGGTGAATGGTTTTCTGCCGACAGCCACAGCAGCAACGCCCACATCCCCGCCGCCGAGAGCAAGGCCAACTGCGCGTACATGCGCGCTTCCTGGGCATAGTAGATGGCAAAGCTGTTGCCCGCCAGCAGCAGCGCCGCGATCCCCCCCGCCCCCACGCCGAACAGCCGCCTGCCCAATGCGTACACCAGCGCAACGGTCAGCACGCTTTCCAGCGCGGAAAGCATCCGCAGGGCAAGCTCACTGTCTCCGGTTAACAAAACCCAGCCGGACAGCAGCGCGTAGTACCCCGGCGGGTGGATGTCGGCGGCGGCGTGGATGGCAATCTCCGGCAGCGTCCGGTGCGCCATGACCACACTCGCGCCTTCGTCGTTCCACAAGGACTGCGCGCCAAGTCCCTGAAAGCGCAGCGCCGCCGCCAGCAAGATGATCAGCACCACCGCTGTCCGCGCAACACCCTGCCTGATCGCCATTTGCCCCGACTCCTGGGATGGATTACGGACTGCGCCATAGTTTACCTGCCCAATCGCCCACCCGCACAACTCGCCGGATGGACGTAGGAAAGATTTGACAGCCACGAACATCTGTACTATCCTGACCCCTACATGCCATTCACCAGGAAAGGGCGTGTGATGAACCCCGACTATTTCCGTACTCTGTTTGGATATAACTTTTGGGCCGACCGGAAACTGTGGGACTGCATCATGCAGTTGAGCGAGGAGCAGTTCACCCGCGACCTGGAATTCTCCCGCGGCTCGCTGCGCAACCAGATCATCCACGTGATGGGCGGGCCGACGTTCAGCCAGGACTACATCATCTACGTGCGGGAACGTAAGCAGGGCTAACCCGGCCTGCCCCGTGTGACCAGGGTGATCACTTCTTCGGCGCTTTCTTCCATCGGCTTGTCGGTGATGTCTACCACGTGGAAGCCGCTGCGCCGGAACAACTGCTCGGCGGCTTCCAGTTCCGCGTACAGATCGGCGGGGTCGGTATACGTAGATGCGGCAGGCATCCCCATGCGGCGCTGACGCCAACGGCGGTGCGCCACCAGTTGGGCCGGTTGGATGGTCAGCCCGACGACGCGACAGGGATCGACCTGGAATAACTCCGGTGGTAGAGGAATGTTGGGGATCAGTGGCACGTTGGCGACCTTCCAACCTCGTACCGAAAGGTAAATGCTCAGCGGGGTTTTACCGACGCGCGAAACGCCAACAAGGATAATCTCGGCCCGGTCCAGTTCGTGAACATTCCTGCCGTCGTCATGTGCCACCGTAAACTCAATGGCTTCCACGCGCTCGAAATACAGTTGGCGGAGTTGCCGGTAGAGTCCCGGCTGTCCAAGCGGTTCCTGCCCCAGCACCGCTGCCAGGTGATTGAGCAGTTGTCCCATCAGATCGATGGCCGTCACGTTTTTCTCATGCGCCAACTGGATCAGGTCTTTTCGCAGCCCGGCGGTGACAAGCGTGTAGACAATCGTTCCGCCCAGAGCAGCCGCCTGCTCGACCACCTCTACGAGTTGCGCGGTCTGCCGCACATTGGGCACCACAATCACCGGCACCTCGACATCCCGGAACTGCGCCAGGGCCGTGCGAACGACCAGCTCACCGCTGGCCCCGGTCCCCCCGGAAACGACGAAAATCGGCGGGATGCCCGGCATAGCGCGCTCCTCGGCTCACTCCTCTGTAGCGGGGTACGGATGCGCCGCGATGTAATCGCGCAGGGCGTCGTAGACGGGCAGCGGCGTGAAGTCCGGCTCGACCATGCGGAAGTAAACCCAGCTCTGGTTGCGTTCGGAGTCGTCGGCCCGCTTGAAGAACCAGAAGTTGATCACGCCGACCCAGGGCCATTCCTGCCGGGCGCGCTCGTAAGCCAGGGGAACCCAACGCGCCTGCTGATCAAGCGTCACCTGGCCGTAGTTGAAGCGGTTGGCGATGTCTGGCGCTTGCTCCGGCCCCGGCACGGGATTCCAGTTCATCTCGCTGATCCAGATGGCCGTGTCGGCGTCGCCGTTCTGCACCATGATGTCCCGAATCCACAGGTGGCGCGCGATGTTGATCGTCGTCGGGCGCATCCGCTGGTCGGTCGGACCGCTGAACAGGCCGTAAGCCTGCACGCTCATCACATCGAAGCACTCCGCCGCCCCGGCGTCGTACATGCGCTGCAAAAAGATCAGGTCGCTCAGGTCGCGCCCGTCCAGCGAGATCGTCTGCGCCAGCGCCCCGGCGATCACGACGATCTCCGGGTCCACCGCCTTGAGGGCGCGGTAGGTGCGGCACAGCAGGTCGGTATACGCTTCTGGGTTCACCGGTTGCTCGCCCCATTCGGGGTAGATGTTCGGCTCGTTCCACACCTGAAAGATGCGCAGCCGACCGCGATAGCGTTCCGCGACGGTGGCGGCAAAGCGAGCGAAGTCATCGAAGTCATCCGGCGGGGCGAAGTACCCGCGTGCATGGCCGTCGGCGCGGCTCCATTCCGGTGGGCTGCTCAGCCGCACCTGAATTTCCAGCCCGTACTGCTCGGCCAGCCCGACGATGTGATCGTACTTGGCCCAGGCATCGACGCCGTTCGGGTCGTTGCGCCGATCCACAAAGTCGCCGCGCCCGTGAATCTCGATGTCGGCCCAGGGGAATTCCTGCCGAATCCAGTGAATGCCCGCGTCGGCGATCATCTGCACCTGCCGCTCGCGCTTCTCCGGTTCCACTTCTTGCTGCAAAAAGGTGTTGATCCCGTAGGGGTTCACCTGTGCCAGCGCAGGCACGACCTCCGGGCGGGTATCTGGCAGGCGGCGGGTAAAGTTGCCCAGCCACTCCACGAACCCGCGCACCTGGGCCAGTGGCTCTTCCTCACCGGTGAGATACCACCCCTGCTGCCACACCAGGCCGTGCGCCGCCAGGTCTGCCACAAGACCGGCCAATAGCGCCAGGATGACCAGGCTGGCGATCCACAGACGGCGAGATCGATGGACAAGAGGATGTTTTGAGGTATACATAACCGGCAATTATAGCGTATCCGCCGGAACTGACCGCCCGTAAAGGGCAGTTCAGGTTATAATGAGGGTGTGGGACAGGCGAATACTATCGGATTTCAGGAGGAGACGATGACGACAGAAGACCGGGGGCGCGCTACCACCGAAGAAACACGGGCCGAGGTCGAGCAGCGGATGCGCGAGCTTGGCCGGGAATTGAAAGTGCGGGCAACAGACGTCAAAAACCGGGCCGCCGCAGAATTTAACCTGGCGGCAGAGCGCATCCGGGCCGAGGCGCAGCAGGCCGGCGACCCAGAAGCAATCCAGCGGGCCAACCAAGTCGCCGCCGGGCTAGAGCGCGCCGCAACGTACCTCAATGCGCGCAGCCTGGACCAGATCGGCGAGGATGTGGCCCACACCGCCCAGCAAAACATCTGGCAATCGCTCGGCATCGCCTTTGTAACCGGCCTGATTCTGGGGCTACTGCTGGGCGGCGGTCGCCGGAGCTAATGGCCTTCTGGGTTTTGCGATCCTCATGACAACGCGCGCCCGCCGCGCGTTGTCCGTTCCTGAGCCGACCAAGATCATGTCCGCTGTTCGTTCTGTTCGCCTGCCACTTCTGCTCCCCCTGACGCTAGGGCTGGCGTTGTTGGCCTGCGCCAATCCGTTCGCGCCGCAGGCCATTCCGACTGTCGCTGTGCTGCCCACCCTGCCGCCCATCGCATCGGAAACCCCGACACTGACGGTGACAACCTCGGCTACGCCAGTGCGCATCACTTTGACCGCCCATATCGACCGCTGGTATCAGGCGCTTTATCCAGTCGGTTGGCAGGTCAGCGGCGGCTATCTGCCGAACGAACAGAACTTTACCCCAGCGGAGCAGCCCGAATACGGTATCCGCGTGCGCTTTGAAGGCACCGGTTACAGCTTCAGCGTGCTGGACGCGCTGATCAACAGCGAACTGGAAGCCATGCGGCAGGAAGGGTTGGCCCCGCAGGAAGTCGCCATCCGCCGGGCCGAAGAACTGGCCGCCGGAGAAGCGGCGGGGCGGTCCGCCGATTTCCTGGGCACGATTGGCACGACACCGGTCCGCTTGCAGGTGACGGCGGTGGTCGCCAACTTCACCGCCGCCTACGTGATACGCCTGTGGGCGCCCCTGGTTGTGTACGACACCGAGGGCTATGCCGATGCTTTTGCCCGCGCCGTCCGTGAGTTCACGCCACTCTATACACCGGAAGCGACGGCAACCTTCTTGCCAACACCCACCGAAACTCCGCCGCCCAGCGAGACCCCTACCCCACTGCCTGGCGCAACGTCCACTCTACCGCCCGACGAACCCCCTACCCTGCCGCCAGCGACTCCAACGGATACCCCCGCTCTGCCAGCAACGGCAGCAGCACCCACCACCACCCCGACGCCAGCCGTTCCCACCCTGGGCGCGGAACCCTACCGTGCCGCCACGTTCCTGATCAGCTACCCAGATAAGTGGGTGCCCACCAACAACATCGACGGTTCGGTGACGTTTCTCACCAATGACCCGACTCTACTGGTGGGGATCAGCGTCAGTATGATAGAGGGGGTCCACGATCCGAACAGCGCCGCGCCGGCCCTGTTGAATAGCTTCCTGGCCGAAGTGTCAGACGCCGTTCCAGGGGTCGTGGTCGGCGATCAGCGCGTCGAGGAAAATGCCGGCGACCAGGCGCACGGCCTCAGCGCGACTTACGTCGTGCCTTACAGCGGCGGACGGCTGGTCTACCGTGTCACGACGCTGATCGCCGCCGATGGGACGGCCTACCGCCTTGTCCAGTGGGCGCCCGAATCGCTCTACGAAGCCGGCTATCGTGACCTGTATCGAGCGGTCGTGGCGGCGTTTCGCCCGGTCGCTGCTGAATCTGCACCCTAAAGGATGGGCATCGATGCTGATCAAACTGACCATTTTGTACCGCAAACCCGCCGACCTGGACGCATTCGAGGCATTTTACAACGACAACCTGGCCCTGATGGAGCGTCTGCCGGGCGTCGTTCGTCGCCAGGCGAATTTGGTCTTTGGCGCACCGGGGGGGGAGTCGGAATATCATCGCACGTTGGAGCTGTACTTTGCAGACCGCGCCGCGCTGGACACCGCGCTGCGCTCAGAAGCAGGTCAGGCCGCCGGTCGCCATCTGATGTCGCGCGCTGCCGAACTGGCCGTGCTGTTCTTCTCTGAAGTCTATGAGGAAGCCGGTGGTCACACCGACCGTCCGCTGGAGACGTGGCTGTCACAACAGGCCGAAGATACCGAAAAACCGTAGCGGCGGAGGGTGTTCCGCCGCTACCTCGCTGGTTCACCTACGATTGTTTGCGAATGTCTGTCCCTTTAAACGGCAGTCCGGCCAGCGGCGCGAACAGACACACGTCGAACGCGCCCGCCAGCAGTGGGATCGCGCCGATGATCACCACCACCAGCCCGCCGACCGCGCTCGACGGCCACACGGCCAGCAGCCCTAACAAAATGATCACCACGCCGGCAGCAATCCGCACGATGCGCCCGTTGGCGCTTGCCAGGAACTTGATTAACCCACTCATTGAACCTCTGACCTCCTTAATCAGTATCTAAAACCTGGGACAACCTCAGGACTCTAGATGCGAGAGGCTGCCCGGTTTATACACGCCTGGATAAGCAATGTGACATTTATCACAAAATAAAATGACAGATGTCAGGACCTGACAGGTAGGTCGGCGGCGCACTCGCGGCAGCGAGTCGCTTTGGCCGGGATGTCCGACAGGCAGTACGGGCATTGCTGGATTTCCGGTTTAGCTTCGGGCGCTTTGGGCGCACGCAGCATCCGGTTATATTGCCGCACAATTAGGAAGACGACAAAGGCAACAATGAGGAAGTTGATCACGCTGTTGATGAACAGACCATAGTTGATCGTGGCGGCGCCAGCGGCCTGCGCTTCGGCCAGGGATGCGTAGCTCGTCCCGGACAGACTGATGTACAGGTTGGAAAAGTCGATCTGTCCCAAGATATATCCGATAGGCGGCATGATGATATCGTTGACCAGCGAATTGACGATACCGTTGAACGCCGCGCCGATAATGATACCGACCGCCAAATCGAGCACACTTCCGCGCGCGATAAACTGCTTGAATTCGCTCCAAAGGCCAGCCATCTTTCTCCTCCTGAGCAATAGCGGACTGGGTGTTTTTGCAACTGTAGAACTACCTATATCATAACACAAATGCGTAACTGAAGGGAGATAGTACATCGTTTTGGTCAGACGCTGCTCTGGCGCAATCTCCCCGTGACGAGTATCATTTCCCACGGTCGGGCAGGCGAGTGAAACGGAGCGGCGTGTTGGCAGACCTGACCTCCCGGCAGCGGAATCCGCGCCGACGGCGACTGCGCGTTTTGATCTTGCTGGTAGTTGTTGTGGCCGCCGAAGCAGTTCTGGTGTGGTACGCCTACCGGAGTATTTTCCACCGTTCAACAGGCGCGGCGATGACGGCGATCAACCGCTGGTTCAGCGAACCGGGCGCGCAGGAAACGCTCTACAGCGCCTTCGACGCCCCCTGCCCCGGCTACCCGTTTCTCGTCCCCTCGTCGGGGCTGGTCGGTGGGCTGCCCTACAATGCCCCTTACGCGCCGTACAATATGCTTAACCCGCATCCGGGCATCGACATCTTCGGGCGCGGGCAGCCGGGCACGGTTCCCGTCCGCGCCGCCTATGACGGCTATCTCACGCGCGAAGAGAACTGGATTTCTGCTGTGATCATCCGCCACGACGATCCGCTGCACCCTGGCCAGACGATCTGGACCTACTACACCCACATGGCAGACCGGTCCGGCGCGACCTCGTACATCCTGCCGGCTTTTCCGCCGGGAACGCACGAGGTGATGGTGAGTCAGGGCGACCTGCTGGGCTATCAGGGCGTCTACAATGGCGGGACGGGCGCGGGCGGGATCGGGCTGCACCTGCACTTCAGCATCGTGCGCAGCGACGCCAACGGGCATTACCTCAACGAATCCGTGTTCGGCAACACCCTCGACCCGACGCCGTATCTGGGCCTACGCCTGAACGACGCCGACGGTCCGCAGTTCCCTCTTTCCTGCCTTCCCCCGCCCGAATGACATCCGAGCGACAGGGAGAACAATAGCTTTTTTCATCTACGGCTATCGAGTCGCTCAGGTCTCTGCGTCTTCAGCCTGCTTCGGTGGACATTTCACACTGCCGTAGGAACAAAAAACGCAGCAGTCCGTCGGTTTAGGCCGCAGCAATGCCTGGCAGTTCGTACAGCGATAGAGAATCTGGCAGCGATCCGCAGGCATGGTTTCTTCTTTAGCGAAACCACACTCTGGACAGCGAATAACCGATTGCAATTGCATTGCCTTCCTCCACTCTCTTGCCGTTACCCTTAGACGTGTGGAAATATCCCACAACTTACTCCCCCTATGTGGAAGGCTTTACGGCGCGGGAGCAAGGAAGTATGAGTCGTTGTCCGCCTCCGACGACCAGCCAATGAACCCGTCGGCGGTCTGATAGCGCCACCAGCTATAGCCGTCCGCGCAGACGATCCCCTCCAGAATCGTGACGCGCGTTCCGTCAGGAATCAGCGCCACCACAGGCGAGGCCGACAGCGGCGTATCGTGCAGGCGCAGCGGCAGCCCGGTAGGGGTATCCACGACCGCTGCCATACCGACGTTCAGCCGGGTCGGCAGCACGCCGGGGCAATTCTGTACCGCGGGGATGCTGTTGACCGGCTCGACGTAATACACGCCCTCCCCGGATTCGGCGAGCCAGCCCATCAGCGTATTACCCGCCCCCACGCCCTGCACGCGGAACCAGGGATAACCGTCCAGACAGACCGGGCCTTCCAGCACGGTGAAGCGCGTGAGCACGGGGAAATTGCCGATGCGCATCTGACTCAGGCCGGGACCGGCGCGCACGTTCACCGGGCGTGGGTCCTGGTCGCTGACGAAGGCCGTGTCGCCGGGCCGGATGCGCGAGGGCAGCAGGCCAGGGCAGGATGGAATCCCTTCCGTCGGTGTGGCGCTCGGCGGGACGGGTGTCCAGGTCGGCGACGGACGTGGCGTCCGGGTCGGAACAGGCGTGTAGCTGGGTGTGTAGGTGGGCAGTGGCGTGAACGTCGGAGTCAGAGTCGGTGTCAACGTCAGGGTAAACGTCGGCGTTGAAGTCAACGTGAAGATCGGCGTCGGGGTGGACGTCGGTGTAAATGTTGGGGTCGGCGTAAATGTCGGCGTCAACGTCAGAGTCAACGTCGGTGTTGGGGTCGGTGTGAAAGTCAACGTCGGTGTGGCGGTCATGCTGGCAATGACGATAGCCGTGCCGGTGCGGGCCGCCTGATCAGTCGCCAGGGCGATAATAGCCGCGTTGGCAGTGGCTGTCAGATTGTAGATGACGCGCTGGAGCGTCGCCTGCTGCGCTGCCGCTTCAGAGGCTTCGATGTCAGGCGTCGGCGTGGAGGTATCCGAAGGCGTGGCGGTCGGCGTCGCGGTGGCAGAAGCGGTCCACGTGGCGCTGGGCGTGTTCGACGGCGTCAGGGAGGGCATCTCGGTTGGCGACGGTGTGGCCGTATCGGTCGGTGGCGGGGTGAATGTAACCGTATCGGTCGGCATCGCAGTTGGGGCCGGCGTCGCCTGGAACATCTCCTCTGCCGGAGCGACAGGCTGCACGTCGGACGGCGTTGCGATCAGGGTGGGATTGGCGGCCACAACCAATGGCAGCGTCGGTGAGGGGGTTGCGGTTGCAGTCGGCGCGATCACCCCACCCAGGACACCCGATCCCAGGATGACGGCGGCAATTAGCGCGATCACGCCCAGCACCGCGATCACCCATAGGCCACGCCGCCCGGCGCGCGCAGAGGCAGCCAGCTGGGTCGTGGCAGGTCGCAAGGCAGCGTCGCGCGGCGCAGCCGAACCGGCCTCGCGCGTGGGCACAGGAGCCACGTCGATGGTCGCCGGTGAATCGGCGGCGCCCGGCGCGATCACGCTGGTCGCGTCGGGGTCGAGCGCCCCGGCGGGCCGCGTAGGGGCGACGTAACCCAACCCCAACGCCAGGCCGAACGCATCGCTCAGCGCCCGCCCGGAAGGGTACCGACCGGCCGGCATCTTCGACAATGCCTTGAGGATCACCTGCTCGGCGGCTTCGGGCAGATCGGCCATCGCCTTGCGCGGTGGCTCCGGCTGCTCGAAGACATGCTTGTGCATATAACCGTAGGTGGTGTCGGCCTTGAAGGGCAGGTCGCCTGTCACCATCTCGTACAGCATCACGCCCAGGGCATACAGGTCCGTATACGGACCCAGCGGCTCAGACTTCCACTGCTCCGGGGCCATATAGGCAGGCGTGCCCACCGTCGCACCGGTGTTGGTGAGCTTTTGCGTGCTTTGCAGCAGCTTGGCAATGCCGAAGTCGGTCAGGTAGGGGTTATCCCGCTCGTCCAGCAGGATATTGGCCGGCTTTAAGTCGCGGTGAATCACCCCCTGCGAGTGCGCGTAGTCTAGCGCCGAGGCAATCTGGTGCAGCATCTCATGCGCCTGGCTGAAGGACAATGGCCCGCGCCGGAGGCGGTCTTGCAACGTGCCGCCGTCCACGTAGCGCATCACCAGAAACGCGCCGAAATCCTCTTCTCCATAGTCGATCACCGGTAGAATATGCGGGTGTTCCAATCGGGCGATGGTGCGCGCCTCCTGGTCGAAGCGCGCCCGGAAGTCCGCTTGCTGCGACATCGCCGTGGCGATCACTTTGATTGCCACCAGCCGATCCATTGAGGTTTGCCGGGCCAGGTAAACGACGGCCATCCCGCCGCGCCCCAGTTCGGTAGTCACAACATAGGATCGGAACGTTTTGCCGATCAGATCGCTCATCGCAGATTCTTCCCCTTAGCTCAAAGGGGAGTCTACGCATGCTGAGGAAAAGAGTCAAAAAGCACAGCATCGGCGCGGCCTTAGGGCGCCGTTTGAACAATTGAACCAAACGCAAACGTTTGCGTAATTGCAGTGGATGTTTTATGCTTTCTCTTGTCTTCTGCTGGACAAGTGAGTGAGCGCCGAAGTTGCTGGATAAAAACGCTCTCAACGGACTGGCCCTGCTGCACGATCTGGTCCCCTTTCTGCCTGTTGATCGGCTGCATGCCCTGCTCAATAACACCCCCTTGCCCGCTATGACCTTCGGCGCGGCCCTGTTCGCCGACATCAGCGGCTTCACCGCCCTGGAAGAGCAATTGACCCTGGAACTGGGGCAGGAGCGCGGCGCAGAAGAGTTAAATCAGCGCATCAACCGAACGTTTATCGGCCTGATCGACATCGTGGACCGCTATCATGGCAGCGTCATCCGCTTCAGTGGCGACGCGCTGACGGCATGGTTCACCGGCGAGGCTGCCACGCTGCGCGCCGCGACAGCCGGGCTGGCAATGCAGGCGATGATGAAGGCCCTCACAGCCACGCTGCCCGCCCTGCATCTGAAGATCGGCGTCAGCAGTGGCATGACCCGGCGCTTCCGGCCCGGCGACCCGGCCCTGGGCGTGTACGAGGTGTTAGCCGGGCCGCCCGTCGAGCAGATGATCGATGCAGAAGCACGCGCCCAACCAGGTCAGGTGATCCTGACGCCGGAGGCCGCTGCCGAGATCGGGGACAACCTGGGCGGCGAATGGCTGCCGGATGGCTTCAAACGACTGGATGTCACCGTCTTTGCCGCGCGCCCGCCGGGCAGCGAACGCTGGCCTTCGATCCGCTGGTTGGATCATCTGGACCGGGCCTGGTCATTGGTCGAAGCGTGCCGTCCCTACCTGCTGGCCCCGATCTATGAACGCCTGGTCAGCGGGCACGGCGCTTACGTGACCGACCTGCGGACGGTCTCAACGTTGTTCGTGCGCTTCAGTGGCCTGGACTACGATTTGCCGACCGCAGAAGAGCAGCTAGATCAACTGGTCCGCACGGCGCAACGCATCATCATGCAGCACGGTGGCTATCTGAACGAGGTCGGCGCGGGCGATAAGGGGAATATGCTGGTAGCACTGTTCGGCGCACCAATCGCGTTGGAAGCGCCGGCCGTCCAGGCGGCTCATTGTGCCCTGGCGCTGCGCGAGGAATTACCTTATATCGGTAGCGTCCACTGTGGCCTGACCAATGACGAAGTCTTCACCGGGACAGTCGGCAGCCCGATGCGCCGCGCCTACGCCGCCATCGGCGGCAGCGTGATTCTGGCCGCCCGGCTGATGAGCCTGGCCGGGCCGGACGAAATCCTGGCGGATGCCCGGACGCCGCAAGCAGTGAGCGATTGCGCCTGGGAGGCTCTGCCTCCAATGCGTATCAAGGGCCGGGTCGCGCCGGTGAGTGTGCATCGTCTATTGGGCCTGGCCGAGATCACCCGCCCGGTGCGGCCTATCGGCGTCTTCATGGGGCGCGTGAACGAACTGCGCGCGCTGGCCTGGGCGCTGGAAGGCAGCCGCGACGGCCAGGCGCGTGCGCTGCTGCTCAAAGGGGAAGCCGGCCTGGGCAAAAGCCACCTGATGCAGGAGTTCGTGGCGATGGTCCGGGATCGCGGCCTCACCTGGCTCTCCGGCGCCGGGCGCAGCACCGAACGGCAGGTCCCTTACCGCCCCTGGCGCGACATCTTCACCCGCTACTTCGAGCTGGACCGCCACACTTCGCTCCCAGCCAGGCAGGAACAGGTCCGGGCGCGGCTGGCGCAGATTTCCGAAGATGCCGTCTTTCAGGCTCCCTTGCTGAACGATGTGTTGCTCCTGCACCTGCCGGAAAACAACTGGACCTCTTTCCTCAAGCCCGATCAACGCCACCGAATGCTGACCCTCCTGCTGGTGGCCCTGCTGCGCGCCTGGCTAGAGGAGGAACCACTGGCGCTGACCATCGACGAGGCGCATTGGCTGGACCCGCTCTCCTGGGAAGTGCTGTTTGAGGCCATGCTCAACCTGAAGAACCATCCGCTGGTCGTCCTGGTCGCCATGCGCCCCCTGGAAGACGAACCGCCCAGGGCATTACAACTGCTCGAAGACCTGCCCTATGTGCGCCAGTTCTGGCTGGCCCCACTCAGTGTGGCCGACACCCTGGCGATGGCGGCAGAACACCTGGGTGTGGAAACGCTGCCCGACTCACTCGCCCAGTTGATCGTAGAAAAGGCCGGCGGCAATCCCTTCTTCATTCAGGAGATCGTTTCTGTGCTGCGCGATAGCGGCATGGTGCGCATCGTCAAGGGCCAGGTGGTATTGGAAGGCAGCCTGGAAACCCTGCATCTACCAAACACCGTGCAAGACATCGTGCGCAGCCGCATCGACCGCCTGCCGCCAGACCAGCAAATACTCCTCAAGGTCGCAGCGGTGATCGGGCCGCAGTTCACTTATCGTGCCCTGTGCGGCGTGCAACCGCTTAACCTGAGCGACGCGGACCTGCGCGCTAACCTGGAGGCCCTGGCTACCGTCGGCATCCGACACACCGATACGCTCAACGGCGACACCGCCTACACGTTCCACAACATCACCACCCGCGAAGTCGCCTATGGGATGCTGGCGTTTTCCCAGCGGCGGCAACTTCACCGCGCCGTTGCCCAGTGGCTGGAACAAGAACATCAGGAACACCTGGCGCTGTACTACCCGGTGCTGGTTCACCACTGGCGTCTGGCCGAAGATGCGGACCGGGAGCGCCACTACTGTCGGCTGGCAGGCGCCCAGTCTGCTGCGCAATACATGAACGATGACGCCGCCGCTTACCTGGAGCGCGCCCTGGAACTGACGCCGGGCGACGAGCCGGCAGCCCTTTACGAAATCCTGCTTCAACTTGAAAGCATCTACCACCTGCGCGCTGAGCGCGTCAAACAGCGCCTGGCGCTGATCGGCCTCACCGCCCTGGCTAACGGACAGCACCACGCCCTCTGGCAGGCCGAATCCGGCGTGCTGTGGGCGCGACACTACGAAAGTATAGCGGAATACGAACGTAGCCTGGAAGCAGCCCAGGCGGCCTACGCCGCCGCCGAACAGGCCGGCAGCCACCGACTGATGGGCCTGAGTAACGTCTACTGGGGACTGGCCCTGGTGGACCTAGCCCGCTATCAGGAGGCGCAGGCCCGCCTTTCAACCAGCATCGCCGAACAGGATAATGCCATTGAAGCACAGCGGCTGAACATCCTGGGCAGCAGCCTGTCGGCCCAGGGCGAACATGCTGCGGCGCAGACGGCCTTCGAGGAGGCGCTGGAATACAGCCGCGCCGCCGCCGACCGCGCGGGCATCGCGCAAACATTCAGCAACCTGGGCGACAACTACGCCCGGATGAGCCAGTACGAACAGGCGATTCGCTGCCACGAAGAAGCAATAGCGATCCGTCTGTCGATGGGCGACCGTCAAGGGGTAGCGACCACCTTTTACAACCTCGGCTTGTTGGCCCTGCATATCGGGGACTACGAGACGGCGCAGCACGATTTTGAACAGGCCCGCGTGATTTTCGAGATGATCGACGACCGGAACGGTGAGGCGCTCACCACTAACGGCATCGGCAGATTGGCCTACCAGCGCGGCGACTACGCCGCAGCGCGTTCCTGCTTCACCCACGCGCTGGAAATCCGCCGCGCTATCGGCGACCGGGAAGGTATCCGGGATTCCCTGATCAATCTGGGGTTGGTGGAAGTGGCGTTAGGCCATCCAGAAGAGGCTGAGACCAGCTTCGGCGACGCCCTGGCCGCCGATCAGGACCTCGGCAAGTCGGCCCAGGTCGCCAGCGTCTTTGCCGCCTGGGGGCAACTGGCACTCCGGCTGGGCGACCTGACCACCGCCCAGTTCTACACCCACACGGCCATGAACACCATCGAAAAACACGGTGGTCTGGCACGACTGGACGAACCCTTTCAGGTCAGCCTGAGTTGCTACGAAATTCTCACCGCCTGCGGCGAGCACAGCCAGGCGCGGGCCATATTGCAGCAGGCTTACGACTTGCTGATGGCACGCGCCGCACAGATCACAGATACTGAACGGCACGCCCGCTACCTGATGACCGTCCCTGCCCACCGCCAGATTGTCGCACTCATGGAAAAACAGCAGCATCCACCGGACCCCACCCCTTAGGGATCGCCGCGCCACGCCACCTGACAACAAAACGGGGACGCTGCCTCGGACGGAAAGGCCGCATCCCCGAACCTCACGCCAACGACGGCGCCAGGATTTTAGAACAGGTGATTGCCACGCCAGCCCTCCGGCGCGGTGAGCCGGTAGAACGCCCGCTCCTGCGCGGTCATATCGACCGGAAACTCCAGGTCGTCGCGGCTCTCCAGAATGCGATAGGCCTCCTTGATGTAGCTGCGCACCGTGTGCGGGCTGATACCCATTTCGTCAGCGGCCAGGTGCGCGGGCATCCCCTCGATCACGCACAAGCGGATCGCCTGGCGGATACGGTCGGTCAATTCGGGATAAGCGCGTGGCGCGGGCAAGGCCGTCGTCCGGCTGAGGTAAACGTCCCCCGCGCGCTCCATCGCCGTGTAGACAGTGTGCGTCACCACGAACTCGTGCTCTAACGCGAAGATGATGGCCCAGCCGATCTGCAACCGCAGATCGCGCTTGAGAAAGTAGCCGCGTGCACCCGCGCGTTGGGCCACCCGCAATAGCGCCAGATCGATGGCCTGCGCCAGGCAGATCACGACAGCGCGCGGCGCGCAGGTGCGCAGCCGGATGATCAGCGCCTCTAAGTCGGCGGTCGTGCCGACGTGATCGGCGTCGAACAAGATAACCCCCGGCAGCGCCGCCTCGGCGGCATTGTCTAGAAAGTCAAACAAGTCCTGCTGCGTTTCGCTGGTGTGGATCACGCGGGTGCGGCGATCCAGGGCCAGGTAGCCTGCAATCGCCTGGAGCGCATAGAAGTCCGTATCCAACACGGCAACCTTGACATTAAACACGGCTTTCCCCCTTTCTTCCTGCGGCAAGACGGGGAACCTCTCCTTACCATTCTGTTCCCAGCGCGTCGGTTGATCCTGACAGGAAGCTGACGTTGGCAGGTCAAAAAGGGCCGCAGCAGCCTTTTCTCCTGCAAACGGGGAAAAAGTATAGCACATATGGCCGAAGAATACCAGTCCGGCTGGCTCAACCACGCCCGGCGAAGCGCGCCACACACTCGATGTGATAGGTCTGCGGGAACATGTCCACCGGCTGCACGTCGATCAGGCGGTAGCCACGCCCCTGGAGCTGTCGGGCGTCGCGGGCAAGGGTGGCCGGGTCGCAACTCACATAGATCAGCTTTTGCACGGCCAGCTCTTCCAGCGCCTCGATCACATCCGCCTCCAGGCCGGTGCGCGGCGGATCGACGACAGCGGCATCATACGGCCCGGCGCCCTCGTCCAACAGGCCGCGCAGCACCGGCCCCACCCCGCCCTCGAACAGGTCCACGTGCTCGAAGCCGGCCAGGTTCTCGTCGGCGTCGGTCACGGCGGGCGGGTAGCTCTCCACCAGCGTCACAAGCGATGCACGCTCGGCCAGAAAAGCCGAGAACAACCCCACGCCGGCGTAGAGGTCCAGCACTGCCTCGCCGCCTTCCAGATTTAAGCCTTGCAGCACCACGTCCACCAGGATTTCGGCCACCGGCAGATTCACCTGGAAAAAGCTACCCGCCGTCACGCGGAAGCGCCGCCCTCGGATGGCATGATAGACGTGCGACGCACCGATCAGGTTGACCGGCTCATTATCGCTGAGCAGCAGATTGATGCTGACCGGAAAATCGACTTCCAGTTCTGGGGCCAGGTCGTCGCGTGTGCTCAGGATCAACATTCCCTGTTCATCTTCACCGACCAGGGCCTGCACCCGTTCCACGTTCTCGTCGTCCAACACCAGCGCCAGCGCCAGGTTCAGCACCTCCGGCTGGACGATATGACACACTTCGACCGGCTCGATGCGCGTTGGGTCGGTGCTGACAAAGCCCAATTGCCCTTCTGTGGCCACGTGAAAAGCCGCGCGCGCGCGGTAGTACCAGGGCTGTGGGCTGGGAACGGTTTCGTACACCGGCACGTCCGTGATGCCGCCGATGCGCTTGAGTTGATCCAGCACGATGTCGCGTTTGTAGATGAGTTGCGCCGGGTAGGCGATGTGCTGCCACTGGCAGCCGCCACAGCGCCCCGGCCCGAAGTGCGGGCAGCGCGGCATGACTCGCTGAGGCGACGCTTCCACGATGCTAACCATCTCCGCGTAGGCAAAACGCCCCCTGTCCTCCGTGATGCGCGCCGTGATCCACTCGCCGGGAAGGGTGTAAGGCGCGAAGACGGTTCGCCCGGCCTGTTTGCCCAGCGCATAGCCGCCGTGCGCCATGGCCGTCAGGCGCAGATCGATTCGTTCGTCGGTCATGCGTTGTTCCTCTCTCTTTTTGAAAAAGTATAGCCCAGGCAGCGGCAGAATACATTCTGCCCGAAAAACAGGAGTTCATCGCAAAGGGCGCAAAGACCGCAAAGGATTCTCACCCAGAAACGCCCGCCGCGCTATAATCGACCTATCAGCGGCCCGCCGTTGGGCCGCTGCCAGCGCACCTCAGGAACCAAACACGACCTGTGCCGGATCAACTCACAACCCACAACTCACAACTCTGCATTTCCCTTATCGCCACCGTCTACAACGAAGCCGCGACAATCCGCGCGCTGCTCGACTCCCTGCGCGCGCAGACCCGCCCGCCGGACGAGATCGTGATCGTGGACGGCGGCTCGACCGACGGCACGGTTGAGACACTCCGGCAACACGCGGGCAGCTTACCGCTGCGCCTGATCGAGTCGCCCGGCTGCAACATCGCCCAGGGACGCAACAGCGCCATCCGCGCCGCGTCGGGCGACGTGATCGCCGTCGCCGATGCCGGGGTGCGCCTGCCACCGGACTGGCTGGCGCATCTGACCGCGCCGTTCGAGTCCGATCCGGGCGTGCAGGTGGCGGCGGGCTTTTTCCACCCCGATCCGCACAGCCTGTTTGAAGTGGCACTGGGAGCGACCACCCTGCCGCTGGAAGCGGAAATCGACCCGGCGAAGTTTCTACCTTCCAGCCGGAGCGTGGCCTTTCGCAAGACAGCCTGGGAGGCGGTCGGCGGCTACCCAGACTGGCTGGATTATTGCGAGGATTTGGTGTTCGACCTGCGGCTGCAAGCCTGCTGTGCGCCGTTCGCGTGGGTTCCCCAGGCGGCGGCAGCCTTTCGCCCACGCCCGGACCTGCGCGCCTTCTGGCGGCAGTACTACCGCTACGCGCGCGGGGACGGCAAGGCCGACCTGTGGCGCAAACGCCATGCCGCCCGTTACCTGACCTACGGCGTGGCCGCGCCGCTGATCTTACTGCTGGGCGCGGCGTGGGGGCCGCTGTGGTGGGGGCTGTATCTGGTGGGTGGCGCGATCTACCTGCGCGCGCCCTACCGCCGCCTGGCTTTCAACTGGCAGGCCTATGCGCCGGAGCGCGCGCCGCGCGCCTGGGAACGGCTGACGCTGTGGCTGCTGATCCCACTCATCCGCGTGGTGGGCGATGTGGCGAAAATGGTCGGCTATCCAGTCGGCTGGGTGTGGCGACTGCGTAACCATCCCCCCGACTGGCGCTCCCGGCCTGCGCAATGACGGCCCTCTAGCGCCCGACCTCTTCTCCATTGACGCCGTCAGCGGGCAAGGTTAAATTTAGGCGGAGAAACTCAGGTCTGGGAGAGAACGCCGGTGTCGGAGAAGAATCGCTATCTCACTGCCTTATTCAAAGAAGCCCTGCGGCTCGGCGTCACCGTCCTGGTGATCGAACTGCTGGCCTATCTACGCCAGAAACGCCACGAACGCGCCCATCTCAAAGCCGACCTGATCGCGCAACTGGCAAGCCGTGATAAGGAAGTCGCCCTGGCCGCCTCCGAGGCGCTGCGTCAGCGCGGCTGGCTGGAAGATGGGTCGCTGCGTGCAGCCAAGCTGATCCGCGCCCACCTCTCCGGCGTCGTCTTCGACAGCGCCGACCTGCGCGGGGCCGACCTGACAGAAGCCCATCTGCGCGGCGCGGTGTTGGCGTGGGCTAACCTCTACAAAACCCGCTTCGTGGAGGCCGACCTGGCGCAGGCCAGCTTGATCGCCGCCAATCTCCAGGAAGCCAATCTCACGCGGGTGCGCCTGCCGGGGGCATTCTTGCTGGGCGCGTGCCTGCAAGGGGCCTTGCTCAACTTCGCCGATCTGCATGGTGCCCACCTGGGCAACACCGATCTCCGGGGCGCACAGCTTCGGGCCGCTTACTTACACGAAGCGATCCTGGAAGAGGCCGATCTACGTGGGGCGGATTTGCAACGCGCCGATCTCCAGGCGGCAGTGCTGCGCAAAGCGCAGCTGGGCGGGACCAATCTGTGCGGAGCCGAACTCACCGGCGCGGACCTGACCGACAGCATGTTCGACGAACACACCATCCTGCCAGACGGCTCTCCCTGGACACCCGGCATCGCCCTGGCGCGCTTTACCGATCCGACGCGCGCGGACTTCTGGCGTTACACCGGACCACATGGCTGGGCCGGGGCGATCTTTGAGCATCAGCGCAAAGAATTATTCGCAAGCTATCAGGCCGCCGTAGGGAGTTGACTCCTCAGCAGCCCTCCAAAGCGATCAGGCCGCGGCGCGCCCACGCCGCAGCAGATGCCCGATACGTCGCCGGAAGAGGAGAAAAAGAACCGCCAGGGCAATTCCCACCAGCAAGGCCACGCCGGCGGGCGTACTGCTCAGGCTGCGGATCAGGTCCAGCAGCGCCCCACCCCACAACTGCACCGCCAGGAACAGCGCGAACAGCGTCCACGCTCCCGCCAGCAGCCCAAACACGGCGAAGATACGCTCGTCGCGGCTGAACCGTTCCCGCCTGCGCAACTTAGACAACAGCTTGCCCGACACGAACGCCAGGCTCTTTTCCCGCAGGCGCGGAATCTCCAGCCAGTCCATGAGAATGTAGTACCCGTCCAGCTTAAGCAGCGGGTTCAGGTTGGTAAACGAAGTCAGGTAGGTGAGAAAGGCAAACTGGAATAACACGCCCTGCACAAACCGTTCCTGTACGGCCACGATCAGCAGCGAGGCCAGCCCGCCCAGCACGAAGCCGGAGTACGGCCCGGCCCAACTGACCAGGATGCGCGGTCGGCGCGGCGACATCCAGATGTCGGTGGTATCCACAAAGGCGGCGGGCATTCCCAGATAGAGCAGAAAGCCGCCCTTGCGCACTTCGCGCCCGAAATGCTTGGTTGTGATGGCGTGTGCCCACTCGTGAATAATCAGTGTGAGGAATTGCAGCACATACAGGGCAACAATGCCGACGAGCAGGGCGTCGCCCGATCCGGTGAACACGCTGTATTCCCCGCCCCGGATATGCGCAAAGAACGCCCCCACCCCGATCAGCGCCACCAGCAAGAACATCACCTGGCATGGGCGAGTGAAGAGCAGCCGTCCGCCCCAGCGGTAGGTGCGCGCGATCAGCCCATCGATGCCCTGAACGGCGAACTCCTTGTTGAGAAAGGCGCGCAGCAACCGCCGCCACCAGACATTCGCCCGGCGATGGGCTACCGTCTCGTCCACCGCGCCGTAGACATTGAGTAGCGGGTCTTCGAGAAACCCCTTTTGTTGAAGCTGATCCAGCAGCAGCACCAGCGAGTTGATCGCCAGCTTGCCGTACCTGATCATGTAGGCCATGGCGATGTCTTGCACGGAGGCATCGCCGTCCAGTTCATCCCAGACGAACACCTGCTCCTCACTGAGACGCACGTAGGTATCGTTGCGCAGGTTCTTGAGAATCCAGTATTCCTGCCCGGCATGGTCAGTCAGTTTTTTGAGGGCATAGCCGCCCGCCTGGCGACGCGGCTTCCAGGTGGTCAGGTTGCGCGATGTCGCTTCGACGCGGAACACATCACCCGTGCCGGGACGAGAGAGCACCATCGTCTCGGCCTGAGCGCGGTTCCAAATATCCTCGCCCAGCTCAGGGCGGTGCATCTGGATCGTGCTGCCCAAGTCGATGGCCCCGTCGGAATCGGCGCGGGCCAGCACGGCCTCCCAGATCGACAGCAACCCTTCGCGCGGCAACGCCAGCGTTTCGTCGGCGACCTCATCCCACAGGTTGCGGCGACTGCCGTCGGGCCGCGTCAGGATCATCGTCTCCCGGTTGGCGTTGGCCCACAGGCCGTCGGCTCGCGCGACGATGATTTGGCCCCACAGCCCACCGCCTGCCTCACCCGGCCCGGTGGTCTGCTCCAAGCTACGCTCCAGCCGATTCCAGATGCCGCCGGTATCCGCCCCGACGACGGCATCCTTCCACAAGTTGGGCATACTCCGCCTCTATTCGCGCCCGCGCCCTGCGCCCAACAGCGCCGCCACGCCGACAACAATCAGGATCAGCGGCCAGAAGCGCCCCCAGTCCAGATCGAGCAAAAAGATCAGGCCGATGATGGTCAGCACCGCGCCACCGCCCACCTGTGAGGCGGCCTGCCCGGCCAGCACGCCCGTCTCGCTGTAGGTCTGGTAAGCGCGCCAGAGCAGGTATAACCCCGGCGCAAGGATGAAAATGGCCCACCAGTTACCGCTAAGGTCAAACACGTCGAATTCGCCCAAAAAGAACAGGACGCCCAACACGATCAGGACCAATGCCCCAATCGAGCGCGCCTGGGGGTTTTCAGTCGGCGACTCGCCGCGCTTGGGTTTTTCCAGGTCGGACATGCTCTCCCCTTGTTTGTTTTGTTCAACCGTTTTCGACAGTGGAAAAAAGCAACTCCGTCTCGCCGATGCAAACCACGTCGCCATCTTGGAGCGCCTGACCTGTGGGGTCGGTCACAAGTTCGTCGTTCAACAGTGTCCCATTGGCGCTGCCCAGATCGGCGATCCGCCACACGCCGGTTGCGGCGTCGCATTCCAGGCGAGCGTGAGGGCGGGAGACCGAGCGATCTTGCAGGCAGATGTCCCAGGTGGCGCTTTGGGTGTTCCGCCCGATGATCACTGGCCCGGCAAACAATGGATATTCCGTGCCTTCGTGCGGTCCAGCGATGACAACCAGTTTGGCCCGCCCTTGCATCGTTTCCTCCAGCTCCGATCTAGCCGGAACGGAACAATAGTGTGGTTTCGCCAAGGGTGAGCACATCGCCGTCTTTTAACACGCGCCCCTCGACGCTGTTGACCGTCACGCCGTTGACAAACGTGCCGTTGACGCTCGAGGCGTCAAAAATGCGCCACTCATCCGTAGCGGGATCGTGTTCCAGACGGGCGTGCGGGCGCGACACGGCGCGATCTTGCAGGGAAATATCGAAACTGGCGTTGACGGTGGCCCGGCCCACCGTGATGGAATCCGATACCAGGGGAAACTCCGCGCCTTCCTGCGGCCCAGACGTAACAAATAACTTGGGTCGCCCACCCGCGCCGATGGGGACAATCAAGGTGCCCTTGAGCGACGCCTGCGTCTGCTCCTCTTCGGTCACAACGGCAGAAAAGTGCAACACTGGCACGAACAACCGGATCACGTCGCCTCCGGCCAGCGGAAAGGGATCAGTCAGCTTTTGATCGTTGACATAGGTTCCGTTGGCGCTGCCCAGGTCGGTGATCATGAAGATGCCGTCGCGGTAGTTGATGACGGCGTGCTTGCGCGAAACGTGGCGCTCCGGCACACAGATGTCATTGCCTGGCGAACGGCCAATCATCGCCGTCGCGCCTTCCATCAGCACATATTCACGGATTTCGCCGGTCTTGGGGTCCTGCCAGGTGATTTTTGCCAGGGCAGATTCGTCGTTCATTGCTCTCAATCAAGATAAGGCATTTCAAGCGGCTCAGGCTGTGGCTTGCAGACGCCGCACCACACGGCGTCGGCGACCACCAGCGATTTGGGCACCTTCTTGCTGCCCACGTACACGGTAATGATGTAATTCATGCTGCGGATATGATCTTTACATACGGCCCGACCACAGAAGCGGCAGATTGCCACCGCGTCATTGCCATCGCCATGAATGCACTTCATCGGCGTATTCACTCCTGAGGCGGAAAAGATGATATTTTGAGTATAGCAAAAAGGTCAATATTGGGAAAACTGGACTCCTCTCTCAAAAGCAGCGACATCCCAACCGCCAAAACGCCGGGTTCGCCAAGAGGAGCAGAATCAGAACCCAGCGTCATGGCGGTTCGATGGTCCTTTGAAAGAATCGGCTCCTTCCCTTCTCCAGTGTTGAAACAGAGGGCAGGAAGCGCGCCCGCGATCAGTTCGTCCGGCTTAACGACATCGTAAAGTCGCCGGTTGTCGTGCCATCGCGCACCTGGTAGCGCGTTACGGCGATCACGTACTCGCCTGCTGCTGGCAGCGTGAACTCCAGCCGGGCGTTGCGGTTGCCGCCACTGTCGTCGTCGCTGGCAACCACCTCGTCCTGCGCATCCAACAGTGCCACCAGCGGGTCCAGGTCGCCACTGACGCGGTTGGCCGTCACCAGGATGCGATCTCCGGCCTGCCCGCTGAAGCGGTAGTACACGACGAATCGATCGTTGGTGATCGTCCCTGTAACTGTCTGCCCGTAGCTGATGGCGATGTCTTGAGCAGTTTGCTGCGGCGTGACTACCTGGCCATCGTTGTTGCTGTACGCCGAGCCGTCGGGGTTGACGGTTACACTCATCTCGTAACGCTGGCCGCGTTCCAACTGGTCGGTGACATGCGCGACCTGCTGCCCGCCTACGAGCACCGTCAGGTCGAAGGTCGTCGCGCCGCGATTCTCACAGTCCAGTTGATACCAGACATAGAACCGGTAAACACCGGGCAGGTTCACGCCTTGCGGCCAGTAGACATGCTCTACTGGCAGAGACGTGACCGTGACGCAGTTGCTGTTGGTATCCACTTCTAGCGTACCGCCGCTGGCAACATGCGGCGTATCCCAGCCGACAACGTCGCCGTTGGGGTCCTGTACGAACAGGTCCACATCGCCGGTATGATCCCAACGCACCGTCGCCTCGACCGCGCCCGCCGTCAGTTGCACCTCTCCCTCAATCAGCTCAAGCGTAAACCCCCCGCTGCCCGTCCCATCGCGCAGGTTGGGCCGTGTGGCAAAGATGTAATACAGGCCATTGGCGGGCAGGGTGTACTGAAAAATCTGCGCGCTGTTGTCGGCAGAGGTGTTATCGTTGAACATTAGCTCGTTGAACGCCGCGTCGGTCAGGATCAGATAAGGGTCAAGCCGGGCAGGGTCGGCGGCTGACATGGTGATCGTCACGATGTCGCCGTCCTTACCCTGAAAAGTGTAATAAGCAATCGGCTGCGCGTCGTCGATATTGCCCTGCACCGTTCTGCCGTAGCCAAGCGGCTGGACATTGAGCGTCGCCGGGTTGATCGGCGTCCCGTTGAAAATCAGGGTAAACGCGCCGGTTGTCGTGCCATCACGCAGGCCCTCGCGCGAGGCCAGCAGCACGTAAGTCCCCGTGCGCGGGATGGTGTAAGTCAGGGTAGCCGGATTCTGGCCAACGGTGCTATAGGCCAGGTCGTTCAGGTTCACATCCGCCAGCACGATGTAAGGACTCAGATTGCCACTGGTGGCGGTCATCTGGGCCGAAACCGTGTCGCCGTGCCGAGCCTGAAAGACATACCAGCCGTCGGTTGTGTTTGTCACCTGGCCGGCAAGCGTATCGCCGTAAGCAGCCAGCCGGCCCGAAAAGCCATGCAGCCACAGACTGTACGATCCGCCGCCGCCCTGGCTGGCCGCCTCGACCAGATACCAGCCTGTCGTGGTGACGGCCAGATATACGCTGGCACTGCCGTCGTCGTTGGTCACACTCCGGCTGAGTTCGTTCAGGTCTGTGTCATAGAAGCGCACCACCGGCACGATCCCGCCGCCCGTCGGGGTCAGATGGGCGCTCACGAGATCGCCCTGCGTCCCGGCGAACAGATAGTAACGGGGTGTCGCGTCGTCGCCAATCTGGCCTGTCACCGTCTGCTCATAGGCGATCTGTTGATAAGGCACGCCCAGCGTCGGCGGCGCGCCCGCACCGGTAGCATTCCCCTGTCCGCCGCCCGCAGACGAGACCAGTGTCAGGGTCAGGCGAAAGCCCCCCACGCTGATGCCATTCGCGCCGTTGTAGCGTGTGGCGCGGATGGTGTACAGGCCGTCGGCGGGCAGCGTGGCGGCGGCAATGCGTGAGTTGCGATTGCCGCTGTCGATATCGTCGTTGGAGGCGATCACCTGGCCGTTCGGCCCGACCACTTCCAGCACGCAGTCGAGGTCGCCGGAAGTGCGCGTCATCTCGACGGCGATCACCTCGCCCATGTGCCCTTCAAATTCGTAAGCGATCAGCGGGACCGTGTCGCTGATCGCCCCCTCCACCGAATCACCATAACCGATGCGGATACCCTGCGCCAGGGCCGTTCCTGCGGCCAACAGCAGTGCCAGCAGGATCAGGCCCACCCGGATTTTGTCAATGCGAGCCACCCCTCACCCCTCCTAAACACACTCAAGCTTTTTCCCCGTTTTCACAGGTCACAGTGCGATGCTGATCGAACAACTCATCGTCGAGACTTCCCCCGTCACATGTCCGCCCGATACATCCTGCCAGCCGTCAAGGATGGTCTGGACAAGGGTAAGCGTGTGTTCGCCGGACGGCAACGGTTGCGGCGGCAGATAGTAGTTGTATCCCCAGGGGCAGATAGGATCGTGCTGATGAGGGCCGCTCTGCACCAGCGCGCCCATATCCAGCGGTGCGCCGTCCAGATAAAGCTGGTAAGTCGCCGGATAGGGATGCGCCTTGCCGCTTTCCTCGGTGTCGAAACAACCAAGCCCCCAGCCGAAGCCAACCGGGTTTGCCAGCGGCAGGGCTGGCACGTACTCGCAGTTATTGTTGTGCCACATCAGATCGACCCGGCTGGGTTGGCCCCCACCTGGCGAAGTTGGCGCAGACGGCTGCGCCCCACCGCCGCCGCCCCCCGATGAGGCGGGACGGTATGGCCGGAGAGGAGCGTTACAACCGGTCCAATCCAGGTCGCGGAACCCGGCCCGACCCGCATGGTGACAGGCCGACTCGACCAGCGCCGCCATCGCGCTCCCCGGCGGATCGACAATTTGCGACACCGCATCGACCCGGCCTGCGGCGTTCAGAGTCACAGCGAAAGCCGGAAACGCCTCGGCGATAGCATAGCGCGGCTGATCCAGCCGGACATTGACCCTGCCGACGGTTATCTCCAGGTGGCCTTGCAGCAGCACAATCACCAGCGCCGTGGCATCTCCGTCGCCGATAGACACACGGGCCAGGATCAACGTCGAGCCGAGCGCGACTTCCAGACCGTTGACGTTGAGGGTGACTTCCACCTCTTGGGGGCTTTGCACAACGAGCGCGTTGGGCGCCTCCCGACAGCCTGGCTCGCCCAGGCCCGTCGTCAGATAAAATGCCTGCATAGGCCCATAACGTGGCACGCTGCTGTCTATAATAATGGGCAGAGACGCTAGTGCAGCCGTATCATCGGCAACGACGAGTTCGCCCCAAATCCAGGCGCTGCCGCCATCCTCAAGGCTGACCTCATACCAGTCGCCCGCCGCGTTGACGCCGACCAACTGCACCGTCGTCGCCGCCGGGGCGCTCGTTACCACGTTGGCAGCAGTGGTCGGACGGCTGCGCAGGTTCGCCCCGGCAGTGACGACAGCCGCGACGGGCGTCACCGCTGAAGTGGCTTCTTCCGGTGGAACGGCGTTTTCTAGCGTCGTATCTCCCATTGCGCGCTGTCCATATCCAGCGGCGCCGTGCTCACCCGCCGCAAGTCCAGGAGAGGCGCGCGGTCGGCAGGCGCGCTGAACACCAGGTCGTCGCGCGGTTGCCAGAACTCCGCGTCTACGCGATTGTAGCCGTAGCAGGCCTCGTTATTTCCTAAGCCGACGCACGATTCCTCGACAGTCTGGAGTGCCGCTTCCACCAGCGCCGAACACACTTCCTCACCATCACCTTGAGCACGGATTCCCGGCACCGGCGATAGAGACAGCAACAGACCCAACACCAGCAACCATCCCACCGTTCGGCGAGACATGGTCCTTCCTCTCTCTTCTCTATCGCCTACCTGCGATGCGGCTCACCCATTGCCCTGATCGGCGGGCGGCAAAGGAACGGCGTTGGGGTCTGCTGCGCCCGCCGGGCCACCTTCCACCGGGATTTCCCCCGGCGCGACCTGGATAACGGCCCGCCAGGGCAGGTAGTGGCTGAAAAAGTGATCCTCGAATTCCAGTTGCCCGTTGCGGAACACCTGGCGCGTCACGGTCACGTCCGCGCCATCCACCGCCCAATCGACCTGGCGCGTCTGGCCGGGGGCGAGATCGGCGCTTTCCTCGTAGACAGTCGGGCCGTAGGGCACGATGTTGGTCACACGTGGGCCGATCTTGACCACCTCGCGCCCGACGCTGGTACTGTAGAACTTAAACGTGACGGTAGCGTTGTCGCGGTTGACGTAAGTCTCGATCAACAGGTGGTACGGCGTGTCGTTCAAAAAGCGGAAGTCTACCAGCGGCGAGTAGACGGTCGCATCCATGCCCACGCCCTCGCCGTATTCGTAGTACCCCACGCGATAGCCATGGGGGTAGCGTTCCAAAATGGGATAACCCGCGTAGAAAGCCGCCTGGAAAGCGGTGGTGCTCACCTGGCACACCCCGCCCCCGACCCCCCGAATGGTCCGCCCGCCAAAGATGATCAGCCCTTCCTCGAAACCCGACTCCGCGCTGACATCCCCCAGCCAGTGATTGAACGAGAACTCCTGCCCCGGCGGGATGACGATGCCGTGAAAGCGCGCAGCCGCCTGAGCGATGTTCGCCTGCCGGGAGGCCGTCGAGCCGAGGAAGTAGGTGGTCGCCTGAGAAACCAGTTCGGTGATGCCCAGGTCGGCGGCGGTCAGCCCGCCGTGCAATGCCGGCACCACGCGGCGAAAAGCCAATGGCACGCGGCGCGGAGTTGACGGGTCTTCGGCGGGCGTGAACAGGGCTTCCTCGATGCGCGCCAGCGTCGCCTCCACATCCAGTTCGCGCCCATCAACGCTGTCCTGGATAACCTCCAACTGGCGCGTTTCATCGTTGAAGATAAAGCGCGCGTCCTGCGGCTGCGTCGCCAACTGCGGCGCGACGCCGTTCAAGAAGCTGACGAACTGTTCCGGGTCCAGCCGAAGCGCGTAACTGGCCCTTCCATCTTCGCCCGTCACGCGCTCAGCAGACAGCATCGTGGCGATGGTCTCCGGCGCGGCGACCCAGGGGCCGGCCTCCCCGCCCGATTCGGCGTCGGCGTAAAGCGCCAGCGGGGATGAGAGCGCCGCGCGCGCCTGCGCCGCTGCTTCTTCGACGGATACAACAGCGGGCAGCGTTTCCTCAATAACCAGCGGAATCTCCGCGCCGGAATCGAGCCGCAGGATTTCCGCGCGCAGCAGGTCCAGCGTGGCAGGAATGTTCACCGCGCGCCCGATCTGGCTTTCGGTCGCCAGCACGTCCGTCCCGGCCAGCACCAGGCTGGCATCGACGGCGGGCCGGTCGATCTCGCGGGCGATCTGCCGCAGCAGGCGTTCGGCGACAGTCTGGTCGTAGAGGATGATCGGGGAAATCGACCGCCCGTTGAACCACATCTCGGCCTGCGTAACCAGATTGGCAAACAGACCTTCGCTGCGGCCCAACTGCATCGCCGCATCGACCGTGCCGGTCACGTCGAAGGAGACGCCCAGCTCGCCCGCCGTCACCTGCCAGAAGTCGTCGCGGTCGCGGAAGGTGAACACCGCCTGATCGTCGTAGACAAAACGGGCATCGAGCACGCGGGCGGCCTCGTCGCGGGTCAGCCCGCCCAGGCTGACGCCGTAGGTCGAGACACCGGGGTAGATGCGGGCCGCGTATTGAATCTGGTGCGCCGCCACGAACAACCCGACCAACAGGGCCAGCAGGATCAGCCCGGTGGCGGTCAGCAGCGCCAGACGCGCCAGCCAGGTCCGCCAGCCGACAGATTCGCGCACGGCGCGGATCGGCTGTGTGTCGTCCAGCGCAGTGGATTCGCGGGTGGGAGCGTGTGAGGGTGCAATGTGGTGGGTGGTCATGGCGGCTCGCGTCGTAACAATACAAATCCTGGTGCGAACGGATATGCGTATCGTATCATTTTCGCCGCGCCGGGACAATCACCCGCTCCAGTATTCACCCAAATCACCTCAATGATTCTCATTTTGGGGGATTGACACGGCCTCAACATCGTTGTAGACTGAACAAGGTACTCTGAAGAAAGGAGCAGGCGCTCATGGCGCACATCAGTAAAATGATGCGTTTCAGCAACAACACCATCGGCGGCGATGTTGCTGGTTCCTTGTCGTATTGCGCCTGCTGCCCGGTCGCCTAGACAACACTCAGGCAGAACACCGAGGGCCGTGGGCGCAACCCCACGGCCTTTTTGTTGCCCTCATCCCGTTTGGGGAGAGCCGTGGGGAGAACCCTGCGGCTCTTTTTTGTTGTCGCCGCAGGCCAAAACGGCAAGGACCAGGCGAATAAACCGCCCCACGCAGCGTTGGGTTTTTAGAACATATGTGCTATACTGGTCGCTTCCTTCATCGGATCGCGGCTTCAGAAGGAGAAAAATGCAGGCAATGCTGACTATACCGAAAGACCAGGACGCCCTGAATGTACGGGATGTCGTCAAGCGGTTCCACGTCGAAAAGCCGCCCTTCTGGGAGCGCTTCTTCCAGAAACGGACCGAGAACGGCGCCAGCGCCAACGGCCACGCCCCCAAGGCGACCGAGAAGCGGCTGGTGGTCGCCGTCGATCACGTCACGCTGGATGTTCACCGTCGGGAAATCTACGGCATCCTGGGGCCGAACGGGTCGGGCAAGTCCACCCTGGTGCGGTTGCTGTCTACCCTGCTCGTCCCGGACGAGGGCGAGGTGCGCGTCTTCGGGCTGGACATCACCCGGCACGAGATGGAAGTCAAGCGCCTGATCAACCGCGTGTCGGTGGACGCGGCCTTCTTTAAGAAGCTGAGTCCGCTGGAAAACCTGCTCTACGGCGCGCGGCTGTACGGCATGAGCGGGCGCGAGGCCTATCAGCGGTCGGTGGAGATCATGACCCGGCTCGGCCTGCCGTCGCGCAGCTACACGCAGCCGATGGAAGAGATGTCGCGCGGCATGCAGCAGAAGGTCGCCATCGCCCGCGCCTTTCTGACGCAGCCGATCTTGCTGCTGTTGGACGAGCCGACGACCGGCCTCGACCCACGTTCCAAGCACGAAGTGCAGGACTTCGTCAACGAACTGCGCGACGTGCACGATGCGACGATCCTGATCACCACGCATGACATGGGCGAGGCCGACACCATGTGCGACCGCATCGCCATCCTGGATGACGGGCGCATCGTGGCCGAAGACACGCCATCGGGCCTCAAGACCCTGATCCGGCGCAACGGCCACGAGCCGACCCTGGAAGACGTGTTCATGGAACTGACTGGCAAGAAGCTGGTCGATCCCGAAACGGTGGAGCCGGTTGAGGCATAGGCCTTCACCCCCTACCCCCCTCTCCCACATGGAGAGGGGGGCAACGAGGAAAACGACGCAATGTTGAAAAATGTCGATCTGAAGCTGGAAACAACACAGGGTTACGCCTTCGTAGCGCGTAACTTCAACCTGGTCAAACGCTACTGGGGTTGGGAAGTAGTGTGGCTGGCCTATACATCGGCCAATGCACTGGCGGTGGCGTTCATCGGCGCGGGATCAGCCATGATTACCGGCCAGGAGAACATCGACACGCGCTTCTTCACCATCTACCTGCTGATCGGGACGCTGGTGTGGCACTTCCTGTCCGGCATCTTCCACAACATCAGCGAGATGATCCAGTGGGAACGCTGGGAAGGAACCATCGAGTACACCTTCATGGCCCCGGTGCGACGCTTCACCCAGATCATCGGGCAGGCCAGTTTCGCCGTAAGCTACAGCCTGCTGTTCACCATGGCGATTGGCGCGATTGTGATCAGCTTCTTCTCGCTGGACATGAGCAACGCCAATCTGCCCGGCACGATCCTGGTGCTGCTGGCGGGAAGTCTGTCGTTCGTCGGCATCGGCGCGGTGGCGAGCATCCTGCCGCTGCTGTACCCGGAGCGCGGCGCGCAGATGACCAACATTGTGCAGGCGTTCCTGCTGCTGGTATCGGGCGTGTACTACCCGATTGAAGTGCTGCCGGAGGCGCTGCAACTGGTGGCCAAGCTCTCGCCCGCCTCCTACGTGTTGAGTGGCATCCGCGCGGCCATCCTGGACGGCGCGCCGACGGCGGACCTGTGGGGTTACATCGTGCCGCTGCTGGTGATGGGCGCCATCGGGTTGCCGCTGGGGGTGTGGGCCTTCCGCCAGGCGGAAACCTACGCCAAGAAGCATGGTAAGTTGAAACGAGTCGGGTAAGCAAGCTGTCAGCAATCCGCCGCCGGCGCTCCGCTTACCCCCTTCCTGGGCAACCGGGACAAGGAACGGACTGCAATGACTACGGCATGGATGACAGTCGAGATGGACGAATCGCCGCCTGCCCCACAGTGGCCGGTCGGCGTGACCTTGTGGACGCACGTTCCTGGCCAGGATGACCGGGGCGTTTATGAGCTGATGGCAGCGGCCTTTGCCGATCACTGGGGCTACCTGCCGCTGCCATTTGAGCAGTGGATGGACTGGCGCGCCAATGGCCGTGATGACGGGAACTCGCTGTGGTTCCTGGCAATGGACCGCAGCGGCGCGATTGTCGGCGCGGTGCTGTGCCGCCTGCAAAATACGCCCGGCCCGGAGATGGACTGGGTGGTGCAGTGGGGCGTCCGGCCCGGCTGGCAGGAACGCGGTCTGAGCGCAGCGTTGCTGCGCCATGCCTGCGGCCAGATTTATCGGCGTGGGCAGCGACGCCTGGCAATGCGGGTTGCGGCCCAGGCATTGGCCTGCGCGGCTTCCCTATACGAGCAGATCGGTATGCGCGTCGTCCCGCATATGGATGCACGCGCGGCGCTGTGCATCTTTGGAAACTAATGACTACCCGTAAGAGCGGGTTTATGCCTGAAGTATTGGAGGCCATGATGTTATCGCACCATTCCCTGACGGGAAAACAATTGGACGATCAACATCGGGAGCAGTTGCAGCGTCTGGTGCAACAGCCGCCTGTGTTGGAAAAAGCGGCCCGGTTCGTGTGGCGCACCCTGCTGCGCGCCCTGGGATTCGGCCTGCTGCACGGCGGACGCCTGCTCCTGAACCTGTCACAGCCCGTCCCAGAGCGACAGCCGTCCCCCGACCTGCTGCCGCTCACCTCGTTCCCCAACGATTGATGCGATCGGCGCAGCGGCGGCGTGTATGCCGCCGCTGCCCCCTGACGAAAGGACTTGATTATGGCAATCGCCGTTGCCACCCAAGAATTCCTGGTCCGCCCGGCAGTGCTGGACGACGTCGAAGCCGCCGTCGAACTGTTCAACACCTGCGACCTGGCGGATGCCGGCGCAGCGGGTTTCACCGTTGAAGATGTCCGCAACGAATGGGTATCGCCCGGTTTCGACCCGGCGACGGACATCCGCATCGTGACCACGCCTGCCGGCCAGATGGTCGGCTACATCGAAGTGTGGGATACCGTGCCGCACGTGCGCGTCTGGCTGTGGGGCTGCACTCACCCGGATTACCGAGGACAAGGCATCGGCGCGCGTCTGCTCCACTGGGCCGAAGAGCGCGCCCGGCAGGCTGTCGCCAAAGCCCCGGCGGGGGCGCGCGTGTCCATGCAGATCGGCGCATTGAGCAACAATCAGACCGCCCGCGACCTGTTCCAGTCGGCAGGGTTCACCCTGGTCCGCCGCTCGTACCGCATGGCCATCGACCTGGATACACCGCCTGCTGCGCCGCAGTGGCCAGCGGGCGTGACGGTGCGGACATTCATGCCCGGCGTAGACGATGAGGCGACGTACCTGGCGATGGAGGACGCCTTTCAGGATCACTGGGGCTACGTGCGCCGCCCGTTTGAAGAAGGATTCGCGCGGTGGCGGCACTTTAGTATGGACGACACCTTCGACCCATCGCTGTGGTTCCTGGCAATCGACGGCGACGAGATCGCCGGAATCTCGCTGTGCAGGCCATACGTCTACGACGACCCGGCGATGGGCTGGGTCGGCACCCTGGGCGTGCGCCGCCCCTGGCGGCGGCAGGGACTCGGCATGGCCCTGCTCCAGCATGCGTTCGTGGAACTCTACCGGCGTGGTCAGCGGCGCGTAGGCCTGGGCGTGGATGCCAGCAGTCTGACCGGCGCAACGCGCCTTTACGAAAAAGCCGGGATGCGCGTCATCCGCGAATATCTGACCTACGAAAAAGAGTTACGCGCCGGGCAGGAACTGAGCACACAGACGCTTTAGAGGCCATTCTCTCTCGCGTAACACTGTGGTCGCGGCGGATTTCCTCCGCCGCGACGGTGTTTCGGGTATACTTCCCGGCCATGCAGCAATGGCTATCGATGATCGTTCACCGAGAAGTTATCCCGGTTTTGTTCCTGATCCTGGCGGGCTGCGCACCGGCACCGACACCCCCGACTCCCGCCGCGCTCGCGCCGCCCACAACACCCGCGCCAACGGCAGGGCCGACCGTTACGCCTTACGCCAGCCAGGCGATCCCGCGCGTGCCGACCCTGGCCGAGACGCCGACGTCCTGGCTGGTCAGCCTGCCTGGCATAACGCCGCTTCCTCCCAGCGGCACGCTGCTGTTTCCTCTACCAATGCGCGTGGCAGAAACGCCACCTCCATCCCTGGACTGCGCCGACATCTACCCACCGGACGCCGTGCTGACCGTCGCCCTGGGCAACACCACCGTCGAACAGGCCGTCGCCGCGTTCGGGCCGCTCCTCAGCGTCAGCGGCAGGCCACCGCGCTACCGCTTCGAGGATCGCGGCTGCGTGCTGCTGCTGACAGTGGGAACCACTTACGTCCAGACCGCTGAACTCAGCCCCTACTTCTCCCTGGGCGATCTGCTGGCCCGCTACGGCAACCCACCTGCTGTTGCCCAGATTCGCGCCAGCATCCACCTGCCGGGCCGCGACCGGCTGGCCCTGCTCTACCCGGAGCAAGGGCTGGCGGCGCTGTTCGAGGACACACCTGCCAGCCTATCGACGTTGATCCCCGAACTGTGGCTGGGCGCGCCGACCGATCTGCGTGGGCTGCTGCGCGCGCTCGGCGATACCGAGGCCACCGTACTGGAGCACTGGCAACCGCCACTGTTCTGAGAGGCAGGTTACAAGACGACCCGGTCTGCCAATGGTGCAGCAGCGCGCGCTAGTGTACAATGCGCGGCTGTACTCAACGCTCCCCGCCTGGGAAAGGATGCCTCTTATGTGCCCGCAAGGCGCTAACCTGGACACATTTCAGGAAGTTCTTCGCCTATTAATCCCCGGCTGTATGAATCGGCCGATTTGGGACATCATCCTGTATCTGATCCTGTTATTCGCCATCATCGTCATGGCGATGCAGCCGGAGGGGTCGTTTAACGTCACGCTGATGATGGCCGCCGTCATCATCGCGGTATTCGTGGATAAAATCCAGTTGTTTGGTCTGTGTGGGTTGGAAGTGCTGCTCATTCGGATCGTCATGTTCCTTGGCCCCCTGATCACAGCGGGCATCACGCAGAATCCAAAGGCGCGCGCGCCTGCCCTTATTACGGTGGGCTTGGCGCTCTTCTACACCTTTATCCTGTGGGCGCTTGAACTGAACAGCGTCACCTGCCCGTGCACGCCGCGCGACGTGGGCTGCTGAGGGTCTGAACACAAAAAAGAGGGGCGACCGCGTTGGTCGCCCCCTTCGTTTGGCAGTCTTTTCCAGGGCCGCACTAGTCGCCCGGCTCGGTAATAGCTGTCTCGGCGTAGATCGGCTGGTTCCAATGCCGGTAGGCGGGCACTTCGCCGCGCACCACCGCGAAATACAGGTCGCGCAGGCGCTGCGTGATCGGCCCCATCTGTCCGTCGCCGATAGATCGATTGTCGATGCGGGTCACGGCAGCAAGCTGCACGCCCGTCCCACACAAGAACGCCTCGTCGGCGATAAAGATCTCGGTCCGGTCCAGCTCACGCTCCATCACCTCGACGTTCAGTTCCTCACGCAACAGGTGCATGACTGTGCGGCGGGTGATGCCTTCCAAAATATTGGCAGAGATGGGCGAGGTGTAGGCCACACCGTTGCGGATCAGGAAGAAGTTGGCGGCGCTGGCCTCCGCGATGTGGCCATCCTGGTTGAGCACCAGGGCGTCGTCGAAGCCGGCCAGGACGGCATCGGTATAGATGAGGGCCGAGTTGGCGTAAGCGCCGGTGATCTTGCCACGCGCGGGAATCGAGTTGTCGTCGATGCGCCGCCAGGACGAAAACGTCAGGTGCAGCCCTTCTTCCTTCTTAAGATACCGTCCGAAGGGGATGGTGAACATCGTGATGTCGTCGTCCAGGTCGTGCAACCGCACGCCGATGGTCGGCGTGGACTTATAGATCAGCGGGCGAATATAGCAGTCTTCGCGCAGTCCTTCGGCGCGCATCAGTTCCACCAGCACTTCCGTCAGCCGTTGGGGGGTGTACGGCAACTCCATGCGCAACATTTTGGCGGATTGAAGCAGCCGGGTAAAGTGATCGACGGGGCGAAAGACAAACAGTTCCTCTTCTTTCGCATTCCAGTAGCCCCGCAGACCGCCGAACGCCCCCGTGCCATAATGCAGGGCGTGGGTTGCCACGCTCACCTTGGCGTTTTCAAAGGGGACGACTTTGCCTTCAAAGAAGGCATACTTGGGTAACGTGGGCACTGCCAGACCTCCTCTGAGAGAAACGGTTGGGTATTTTTATTATACCGCACTCGCGCCGACGAAGGGCAGGGATAGAGACATGATCTTCATCGGTGCGTTGAGGGCCGATCTACCGGCGACTCCTTCGTAGGCCGGGTTCTGCCCGAACTATAGACGCGCGGGAGCACATAACAACACCGGGCCTGGCGGCCCGGTGTGTTTTTCGGGGTGATGAAGCTCGGCGGGATCAGCTCAGATAATCCCGCAGGTTGTGCGCCAGCTTAGGATGCCGCAGGCGACGCAGGGCTTCTTTTTCAAGCTGGCGGATGCGCTCACGGCTGAGGCCGAACTTGTTGGCGATCTCCTCCAACGTGTGCGGCTCGCCCCCACCCAGGCCGAAGCGCAGGCGCAGGATGTGGCTCTGGCGCGGGGTCAGTTCGGCCAGCACTTCCTCGATGGTCTCCTGCAACAGGTGCTGCGTGGCCGATTCGAGCGGGCTGGGCGTATCCTGATCTTCGATGAAATCCCCGAACTCGCTATCGCCGTCGTCACCGACGGGGCGTTCCAGGGCGATGGCGTGCTGGCTGGCGTCCATCATGCCGCGCACGGCGTCGGCAGGCAGGTCCATTTCCGCCGCGATCTCTTCCGGCGTCGGGCGACGGCCCAGGTTTTGCTCCAGGACCTGCGCGGTGCGGTACATCTGGCGGATGCGCTCGGTCATGTGGAGCGGGATGCGGATGGTACGGGTCTTCTGGGCCAGGGCGCGCGTGATGGCCTGGCGAATCCACCAAGTTGCGTAAGTGCTGAAGCGGTTGCCGCGCTTGTAATCGTACTTATCGACGGCGCGCATCAGGCCGACGTTGCCTTCCTGGATCAGGTCCGGGAAAGGCAGGCCCTGCCCCATGTAACGCTTGGCGATAGAGACGACCAGCCGCGTGTTGGCGCGTCCCAGGTGTTCACGGGCCGCCTGCCCATCTTCGAGCAGGGCGGCGAATTCACGGCGCAGCGTCGGATTGGCGCTTTTGCCCAGCCGCAGCATCTTTTCTCTGGCATCCTTGCCGCGCTCGATACGCTTGGCAAGCTCGATCTCTTCCTGAGCCGTCAGTAGCGGCTCCTGGGCCATCTGGCGGAAGTACAGTCCCACCGGATCGTCTGCCGACACGGCATTGATGTCGCCGACGTTCGGATCGCTCAACGATTCCTCGGCCTCAAACTCGTCTTCGCTCTCGGCGGGGCTGCCAAAATGGTGATCTTCATGCTGCCGGAGTTCAATGCCCAGCTCGTCCAACTCGTCCAGCACGGCCTCAATCGCAGCAATGTCATCTCCATCCTCACCCAGAATTTCCAGTACATCCTCAAAGGTGACATAGCCCTGCTGGTCTGCGCGGTTCATCAATTCTTGAATCACAGGCGAGTATTGCCTCCTGATCACTGTGCCCGGCTGCACAACGTCCCTTAGCCGGAGGGAAAAAGGACTCTGGCAACAGGTAAACTTTGTGCATTATAACACAAGTATAGTGCGATTTGAAGTAGGTGATGTTAACGTTTAATGAGAGTTTCCCACACAAACGGTCGCAATTTCCCAACACTCGGCTTGCCGGTGTTTTCACACCCATAACTACCATTATAAGGGTAGTGTCAAGCCCTTAGCAGAGCTTTTGGGGTACTTTTTTGTGGTATGATTGCCTCTATCGGGCCTTTACCTGACAAATGATGGGAAAGAACATGACAAAAGACACCTTTGGCGCACGGGCCACGCTTCAGGCAGCAGACGGGACACTGACTTATTATCGACTTCATCGATTAGAAGAGAGCGGTGTCGCGCCCGTCAGCCGCCTGCCCTTCTCCTTGAAAGTGCTGTTGGAATCGCTGCTGCGCAACGAGGACGACCGCATCATCGCTGCCGAAGATGTGACGGCCCTGGCCTGCTGGCTGCCCCAGGCGGCTGCCCTGCGCGAACTGCCTTTCCTGCCAGCGCGGGTGCTGCTGCAAGACTTCACCGGCGTCCCGGCGGTGGTGGACCTGGCGGCGCTGCGCTCGGCGATGGCCCGTCTGGGTGGCGACCCGGCGCGCATCAACCCGCTGATCCCGGTAGACCTGGTGATCGATCACTCGGTCCAGGTGGATGTGGCCGGCATCCCGGATGCGCTGCGTCTCAACGCCGAGATCGAGTTTCAGCGCAACCGGGAACGCTACGAATTCCTGCGCTGGGGCCAAAAAGCCTTCCGCAACTTCACCGTCGTCCCGCCTGCCACCGGCATCGTGCACCAGGTCAACCTGGAATACCTGGCGCGGGTCGTGCTGACGCGGAACGGGGTCGCCATGCCAGATACATTGGTCGGCACGGACTCGCACACGACGATGATCAACGGTCTGGGCGTGTTGGGCTGGGGCGTCGGCGGCATCGAGGCCGAAGCGGTGATGCTTGGCCAGCCCTACTACATGACGACGCCAGAGGTGATCGGCTTTAAGCTATACGGCCATCTGCCGGAAGGTGTCACCGCCACCGACTTGACCCTGACGGTGGTCCAGATGCTCCGCAAGAAAGGTGTGGTCAACAAGTTCGTGGAATTCTACGGCAGCGGCCTGAGCAGCATGAGCCTGCCGGACCGCGCCACGATTGCCAATATGGCGCCCGAATATGGCGCGACGATGGGCTTTTTTCCGGTGGACGCGGAAACGCTACGTTACCTGGAACGCACCGGGCGCAACCCTGAACTGATCGACCTGGTGGAACGCTATTGCAAGGAACAAGGCCTGTTCCGCACAGACGACACGCCCGACCCGGTCTTCTCCGACACGCTAGAACTGGACTTGGGTACGGTTGAGCCGAGCGTAGCCGGCCCCAAGCGCCCCCAAGACCGCGTCCGGCTGGCCGACATGAAGAACGCCTTCCACGACGCGCTGCGTGCGCCGGTCGCCCAACGCGGTTTCGGGCTGGATCACGACGCCCTGGGGAGCAAGGCCGCCGTCCAGCGCAACGGCGACCGGATCGAACTACAGCACGGCTCGGTGGTCATCGCGGCCATCACAAGCTGCACCAACACCAGCAACCCGTCGGTGATGCTGGGCGCAGGGCTGCTGGCAAAGCACGCCGTCGAGCGCGGACTGCGCACACCGCCCCACGTCAAGACTAGCCTGGCGCCGGGGTCGCGCGTCGTGACCGATTACCTGGCCGCAACGGGCCTGCTGCCTTACCTGGAACAGTTGGGCTTCCATGTGGTTGGCTATGGCTGCACCACCTGCATCGGCAATAGCGGGCCGCTGGCAGCGCCCATCGCCCAGGCGATCCAGGAATACAACCTAGTGGCAGCGGGTGTCCTCAGCGGCAACCGCAACTTCGAGGGACGCATCAATCCCCACGTCCGGGCAAATTACCTGGCTTCTCCGCCGCTGGTGGTGGCTTATGCTCTGGCGGGCCGCGTGGACATCGACTTCGCCCGTGAGCCGCTCGGCTACACTCAGGACGGCGCGCCAGTTTACCTCAAGGACGTCTGGCCGACGCAGCAGGAGATCGCCGATGCGGTCGCGGACTCGATCCGACCGGAGATGTTCGCTCAGGCATACGCCAACGTCTTTCAGGGCAACGCGACCTGGAACGAGATCGTCTGCCCCGGCGGGGAGGTCTACGAGTGGAACCCGGCCTCGACCTACATCCAAGAGCCACCGTACTTCCTGGATTTTCCGCCGCAGCCGCCCGCCCTGACCGATATTCGTGGCGCGCGCGTGCTGGTTATGTTGGGCGACTCGGTGACGACAGACCACATCTCGCCCGCCGGCACGATCCCCGCCACCAGCCCCGCCGGGCAATACCTGATCGCGCAGGGAGTGGAGCCGCGCGACTTCAACTCCTATGGCGCCCGGCGCGGCAATGACCGGGTGATGACGCGCGGTACGTTCGCCAATATCCGCCTTAAGAACCTGCTCGTGCCGGGCGTCGAGGGCGGCGTGACGATCTACTTTCCCAGCGGAGAGCAGATGCCCATCTACAACGCCGCCATGCGCTATCAGCAAGACAGCACGCCGCTGATCGTGCTGGCAGGCAAGGAGTACGGCACAGGGTCGTCGCGCGACTGGGCAGCCAAAGGCACCCTATTGCTGGGCGTGAAGGCCGTCATCGCCGAGAGCTACGAGCGCATCCATCGCAGCAACCTGGTCGGTATGGGCGTGTTGCCGCTGCAATATCTGGAAGGCCACAACGCTGAATCGCTGGGCCTCACCGGGCGCGAAGTCTACCACATTGCTGGCATCGGCGACGGCATCCGGCCGCGCGAAAAGCTGACCGTACAGGTACGGCGCGAGGACGACACAGAGTTTACCTTCCCGGTCATCGCCTGCCTGGACACACCCATTGACGTGGAGTACTACCGCAACGGCGGCATCCTGCAAACCGTGCTGCGGAACATGCTCCGGGAAAACACTTAATCGCAGCGCCACGCGATCCAGGGCACGCCCTCCGGGGAGCCTTTCTCGGAGGGCGTTTTGCCGGGCGCGCTGGGTATAATCAACCGGCGCTACCCGTCTGTCACACAGCGATACCACCTATGCACAATCCGTCTTCCCCCAAACGTGAACTCCTCAACGGCGCGCGCGACACCCTGCCGCTGATCCTGGGCGCACTGCCTTTCGGAATCATCTACGGCGCCTACCTCGTCGGCGGCGTCGCCGCCGTCTGCATCGCGTGGTGGAAAAAACGCCTGCTTTACACCATCGGGTTCGGGATGCTGATTTTTTCCTCTGGCGGTGGGTCGTTGTTCCGGGTTAAGGGCAGAACGCAAAGGGCCGTCTGCAAAGCAGGTTTGCAACATCATTTGCAAATCCATGCCACAAAAACACGCATCTTTTCAAACTTTAGTACTATTTGCAGGATGTATCGGCCCGTGATACAGTTAAGGTAGCTGTGCGATCATGCGCCTTGCGCCTGTCCCGTGCGTTTTTATTCTTGCTTCAGAGAGGTCTGCTCTATGGCCGAAAAGATTCTGGTCATCGATGACGAAGAAACCACCGTGCAGCTGATCTCGATCTTGCTGGAACGGCGCGGCTACGAGGTCATCAAGGCTTATCGCGCTGAGGATGGATTGCGCAAGGCCTATCGCAGCCACCCTGACTTGGTGCTACTGGACATCATGATGCCAGAAATGGACGGCTGGGAAGTCTGCCGCCGCCTGCGCGAGCTTTCAGATGTGCCGATCATCTTCCTGACGGCCCGCAGCGAGATCCGCGACGTGGTGAAGGGCCTGGAAATGGGGGCCGACGACTATGTCGTCAAACCTTACGACAACGATGAGCTGGTCGCCCGCGTGCGTGCTCACCTGCGCCGCGCCCCGGCCCCGTCGATCTCAGAAGAACTGGTCTTCGACGGCGGCGATTTGCGCGTGAACTTCCTCAACCGCGAAGTGCGCGTGCGAGGCCGGACGGTACACCTGACGCCGAAGGAATTCAACCTGCTCGGTGTGTTGGTGCGCAAGGCCGGGCGTGTGATCACCCGCACCGAACTGGTAACGGAAGCCTGGGGGCCGGAATACGCCGACGCTATCGACAGCCTGAAGCTATATATCCACTACCTGCGCCAGAAGATCGAGCAGGACCCGCAGCGCCCACAGTACATCCTCACCTCGCGCGGCGTGGGCTACCGCTTCGCCAACCGATAGTCTGGCAGCCGCCAGTTCTCAACAGAAACACGTAGGGGCGACTGGACGGTCGCCCCTACAGATTCCTGCTTATCGCGGGTTACTTGCTGTAGTACAACAATTGCCGGATCACCAGGGCCAGGTGGACGCCCAGGCGCGTCTCCGGGCGATCCAGGTCCATGTTGGCGATCTCGCTGATGCGGTTCATGCGGTAGAGCAATGTGTTGCGGTGCACGATCAGCTTTTCCGCCGTCTGGCTCAGGTTGCCGTGACAGGCAAAGAACGCCTCCAGCGTCTTGACCAGATCGGCGCGGTTGCGCTCGTCGTAGTCCAGCAACGGGCCGAGCGTTTGCTGAGCGAAGGTCAGCAGAGCTTCACGGTCGCTCAAGCGCAGCAATAACTGATATACCCCCAGGTCGCCGATGTACAGCGGTTCGTCCGTTTCCAGCCGATGCGCCAGCTCAACCGCCTGCTGCGCGTCCTGGTAACTGTCGCGCCACTGGTTGACATGCGCTGCCTTCTGCCCCAAGCCGATAGCGACGCGGTGCTGCGGCTGCTGGCGGCGCGCCTCCTGCCGGATCGCCTCGGCCAGCGCCAGCGACGAGTCAATCGGGTCGTGTTCGTCGGTAGCGTGGAAAATCACCACATGGTCGTCGCGCTGCCAGACGAGCGCCTGTTCTCGCCGGGTCGAGACGATGCCGTTGATCAGCGTTTCCAGGCGCCGCAACGAGGGTGTTTCGGTGCCCTGCCAGGCCAGCACCATGGCGATGTGCGGCGCGGCCATGTCATGCTTGAAGCGGTCGCCCTGGCGGACAGCCTCCTGCTGGTTCACGTCGCCGATCAGCAGGCGATCCAGGAATGTGCCGCGCAGACGTTTTTCCGTCTCGCTGATGGCTTTGGCCTTCGCCATCTCCAGCGCGCAGGCTTCTGCGCCGTGCTCGGCTACCAGTAGGTCCACCTCGTCGATGGCGTCTTCCCGCCCGATGATCGACAGGTAGCCGCGCCCCACCTCTTTGGTCACGATGGGCGCGATCAGGCGGATCAGGCCGGGCGCGGGGAGCTTCTGGCGCAAAACGGGGTTCTCCAGATTAACAACCTGATGGCGGTTGCGCAGGCGATCCGGTAGATTGGAAGGTTGGCCCGTAAAGTCTTCCAGCCTGTCCCAGACATCTACCAGATCGGGCAAGACGACGCTCTCCACGATTTGTAGGCGCTTGTCGTGAACCACCACCGACTTGCCCGTCAGGCGCGAGATCGCGTTGACGATCTCGGCCATGCCCTCATTGCGCGAGGAAATCTGCGTGAGCTGGCGGTAAATCTGCGTACCGCGCCGCTCCAACTGCGCGCGGCGGTCCAGCAGCAGCGCGATCACCGTGCGCTCCACATCCCGCACGGCGTTGTTCGGCGGCAACAGCAGCAGCGGAATCCCCCCATTGGCGGCTTCTTGCAGCGCCAGGTCCGATGGGTGTTCTGCCAAGACAACGGCAGCAGCCTGCGCTTCGGCAGCCTGACGCACCACCGTCGCATCCCGGTTCGGGATCGACAGGTTGCGCTCCAGCGGGGCCAGAAAGACCAGTTCGCCCCGGTTGAGCGGCTTGGGGCCGATCTCCTGCGGGTAGATCAGCGCCGTCCAGGAAACCGTGCGCCCCATCGCCTCGCTGCCAGTCAGGATCGTCGTGCCGAGGGGCAGCGCTAGTTTACGGACTTCTTCTACGGTTATGGCGGTTGTCGATTCTGCCATCGGTAAATTCCACGTTGCGTGATCGGTACTCTGCCACTTATTGTACATCAAATTCGGCAATTTAGGCATTTCGCACAAAAACAAATTATCCCCGCATTGTCCGGGCCACGCAAGGCCGGATACGGGAGCGCTCCCAAAGGCAGCCCGGCAAAAGGCGACGACAAATCAGCTTGACGAACGTCCATCCCCCTGCTACAATGCTGCCCAATCGCCCCGTTCGTCTAGAGGCCCAGGACGTGGCCCTCTCAAGGCCAAAACAAGGGTTCGAATCCCTTACGGGGCACACCGCCAGCCAGGTCATGTAACCTGGTTTTGTTTTCTCTAATCCTCAGAACACTTTTCCCAGCAAAGCGTTTCCCCTGTCCCCTAAAAAGAACAGGCGGCGATCCTCCATGCCGCCAGACAAGTTCGTTCATTTGTTCACACGCTTCACAGTGTAAAAACGTTTTGGCCTTTTGTCAACCGGCTGAGATAACGCGCCCCACTCGAAGTTACTCCACCCCCAACAAATGTACTCCCCACGCCTCCAGACCCACATACAGGCCCGGATCGCGCAACTCACCGCCGCCGCGCATGAACACGTCGCCGGTAAAGGCATCCTTCAGCCGCCAGACACGCTCGCCCAGGTCGTCCCAGGGGATGCGGATCACGCCCTGCGCCCCCTGCCCCGACAGATTGACCACCACAATCCGGCGCGCCTCCCCGGCCCGCCAGCACCACGCCAGCAGGTTCTTGTGGCTATCGTTATCCGGCCAGCCGGTTGTGTCGCAAAGCTGCCACGTCCCACTGCGGAACACGTCCGCGCCGATCTCGTGCAGTAGAGCGTGGTAGAATGCGCGCAGGTTCACGTCCACCGGTTCAGCAGGGCGGCGGCCCAACTGCACCGGCAGCTTGACGCGCCAGCCTTCCAACTGTCCCTCGTGAAACAGCTTCGCGCCGGGCAGTGTGGCGGCGATCACGGCAGCGGCGCGCTCTTTGCCCGGCCCGAACACAGCGGCAGCGCGCTCCTCATCGTGGTTTTCGATAAAACGGACCAGCCGCCCTTGGTAATCCGGGTCGGCGCGCAGATGGGCACGCACGGAGTCGGCATTTGCGTGCACCAACCGGTCGTACAGCCGTTTATCGTAGCAATAATCGAATCCCTGCTGCTGAAGCTCCCATTCCATATCCCAATAGGCTTCTGCCAGGAACAGGAATTCGGGAACTGTCTCCCGCACCGCGCCGATCACCTGTGGCCAAAATTCCAGGCCGGGCCGATCCCCGGCGCGCGCGCCCCACGTTTGTTGAAAAATGCGGTTCACCACCAGCATCGCCATGTCTACGCGGACGCCGTCGCAGCGGCGGGCGATGTCTTTGAGCACGGCGACCGTTGCCCGACGCAGCCCCGGATGAAAGGCGTTCACCTGCACTGTGTCGGTCCAGGACGGAAAGTGGGGATCGCGCCCGTGCGCGAAGACCCGCCGCGCGCCCTCGAAAAAGCTCTCCGGCTGCTGCGCCAGATCGAAGCTGTCTCCCTGGATCAGGTAGTCGGGGCACTCGTAGGTCCAGGGGTGATCCCGCGCCACATGGTTGGGCACAAAATCCAGCAGCAGGCGTATCCCCCGCACGGCCAGCGCCCCACGCGCGGCGACCAGGCCATCGTCCCCACCGAAGCGCGAGTCTACCGTGTAGCGGTGAACGCAGTACGGCGAGCCGATCACATCCTCCGGCGTGAAGTCAGGCAGAGCACGGCGGTAATCTGCCTGCAGGCCGGGATGCGCGCGGGCAATACGTGCGCCGGCAGGGCTACGCTCCCATACGCCCATCAGCCAGACCGCGTCTATGCCCAGGTCGGTCAACCCATCCCAGACCTGCGGGGGAACGTCCGCCAGCGTGACTTCACGTCGGTAGCGGCGGCTCAGGTCGTGCAGCCAGGCGCAGGTGTTGATCTCGTAGAGGAGCGGGTTTTTCGGCCAGATCGCCATTTTGATTTTCCAATCTCACGCCGGATAGGGGGCGCTGAAATCGGCCCCTTGCTAAAAACCCTCATCCCGCTTTCGCTTGGCCTCGCCCACATGCGGCCACTTTCGAGTGATCTCCTGCAGAGCCTTTTCGTCAGAAATGTAGCTCTCGACATAGCCGCAGTTCACGCAGACGTAATTATCCAGCGCGACGCCCTGCGCCCAATAGCCGCCCAGCGGAATCGTATTTGCGTAGTAGCCACCCCGCTTGTTGGAAATATGTGCGCCCGAATAGACTTCGGTCGATCCACACTTTGGACACACCCCACTCTTCATAAGAATTAGCGCAGAAGATCGTCGCCTTTATGCCATGATCACGGCATTGAGGCGGCAGAGGAATGCGCCTTGCCCCTTTCTCGTCTACCGAACGGTTGACATCCTGACCTCACAGATACGCAGATCACGCAGAGGCGACGCATCCCCTGACGACAGGTGCGTCGCCCCGACAGACATTTCAGGCAAACCATCGGCCTAGCTGTAATCGTCCCAGAAGTTGCGCTTGCCGCGCTTCTCGGCCTCGCCGGCGCGCCCGCGCCGATGCGTTTCGTCGAACTGTTCTGGCTTGATCGTCAGGCGCTCGCCCGCGTTGAGCGCCGCCACACCCTTTTGCATCCCTTCCTCGCGTCCCGGATTCTCTAGCAGCAGTGGGCCACGCGTGTAGGCGTCTTCCGGTTCGTAGTAAGTGGTAATGAAGCCCTCATAGTTACGCAGCACGATCTTGTGCGGCGATTGGCTAAGCACATAGTTCGGCATCACGGGAATCTTGCCGCCGCCGCCCGGCGCGTCGATCACATAAGTCGGCACGGCATAGCCGGAGGTATGTCCGCGCAGCGCCTCGATGATCTCGATGCCCACCGATACCGGCGTGCGGAAGTGCCCCGCGCCCTGTACCAGGTCGCATTGATAGAGATAATATGGGCGCACGCGGTTGCGGACGAGCTTGTGCACCAGTTCCATCTGCACTTCAGGGCTGTCGTTCACGCCGCGCAGCAGCACCGACTGGTTGCCCAGCGGGATGCCCGCATCGGCCAGCTTCGCCAGGGCGCGGCTGAGTTCCGGCGTAATCTCTTTGGCATGATTGACGTGGATGTTCATCCAGAACGGGTGGTACTTGCGCAGCATCTCTACCAAATCGTCGGTGATGCGCTGCGGCAAAAAGACCGGCACACGCGAGCCGATGCGGATGATCTCCACATGCGGAATCGCGCGCAGGCGCGCCAGGATGTTCTCCAAGCGGTTCTGCGGCATCGTCAGCGGGTCGCCACCCGAAAGCAGCACGTCACGCACCTGGGGCGTGCGGGCGATGTAATCGATCTGGGCATCGTTGTCTGAGCGGCTGAAATTGGCCGACGGATCGCCCACGATGCGCGAGCGGGTGCAGTAGCGGCAGTAGGATGCGCACTCGGTTGTCACCAGCATCAGCACGCGGTCTGGGTAGCGGTGCACCAGTCCCGGCACCGGCGAATGGGCGTCTTCAGAAAGCGAGTCGGCCATCATCGCGTCGAAGCCTTCCAGTTCCATCCCTTTGGGAATGACCTGGAGGCGAATCGGATCGTTCGGGTCATCGGGATCGATCAGGCTGGCGAAGTAGGGCGTGATGTCCACGCGGAACTTGCCGCTGGCCTGCAGGCCCGCGCGCTCCTCCGCAGTCAGGTTAAGCACTTGGGCGAGTTCATCGACCGAGTTCAGGCGGTGGCTCATTTGCCAGCGCCAGTCGTTCCATTGCTCATCAGACACGTCGGCCCACAGCGCGGGACGCGGCGTGACAGCGGTTTTGAGATCGTAGGTCACTTCTGCCACCATGGATGTTCCTCCTACAGCAAAACATGGCTACCATGCACAGATGTCTTTGGACAGTAGATCAGATGTTAGCATACGGGGGAGCGCATCACAAGACTGGCGCGCGCAAGAGAGTAGCACGCGACAAAAGCTGTCGCTACAATCAGGCGCCACATCGATAGGAGTCTATCTCATGCGCCGTACAGAGTGGCTGGTCTGTCTGCTGCTGGGAATCGCCGGGCTGAGCCTGATCCTGGCCGCGTCGCAAGCCGAACCGCGTGTGTTCGCCCAGGCCGCGCCGACGGCGACCCCATTTTATCAGATCAACACCGATCCCGACTTAAACGCCGCAATGGACTATGTCGAACAGGCCGTCAGCATCCTGCGCGATCTCGCGCCGCGTGCAGAGGTGACGCGCGCCTTCCTCTCGCGCGAAGAACTGCTGGACTACCTGGTCGGCCTGCTGGACCACGAATATCCGCCGGAGCGCGCCCGTGATGATGTCATTTTCTACCACGCCTTTGGCTGGATGGACCTGGATACCGACCTGCGGGCGATCCAACTGGCCGTGCTGACCGAGCAAGTCGGCGGCTTCTATGACCCCGACCTGGACGCCATGTTCGTCATCAGCGAAAACGCCGAGATGGACCCGCTGAACCAGATTCTTTACGCCCACGAATTCACCCATGCCCTGCAAGACCAGCACTACGACCTGAACGCGCTGGGCCTGGGGACGGAGAACAGCATCGGCGCGCCAGACGAACTGCTGGCCGTACAGGCGTTGGTCGAGGGCGATGCCATGCTGCTGACCGAGGGCTTCGAGAACTGGTTGGTCCGGTCGAACCCGGTGGCAATGCTCAATGTGTTGGGAGAGGCCCTGTTCCTGCAAACCGAGGCGCTGTTTGCCGCGCCGCCGATCTTGCAGGCGGAGTTGACGTTCCCTTACATCGAGGGACGGAACTTCGTCTATACGCTCTTCATGGCGCAAAACGGCTGGAACTTCGACAGCATCTACGCCGATCCGCCCACCACAACCGCGCAGATTCTTCACCCAGAATTATACGTCGCAGACCGGGAGGCGGTAGAGGTGACAGTGGAACCGCTGGACGCGGCATTGAGCGACGGCTGGCGGCTGGTCTACGACCGGACGCTGGGCGAGTTTTACCTGCGGGAGTATCTGCGCACGGCCATCTCCCAGCTCACCGCCGGCAATGCCGCTGCCGGATGGCGCGGCGACCGCTATCGCCTGTACTTCAATGACCTCACACAGGAGACGGCGCTGATCTTGCGCATCGCCTGGGACAGCCCGCAAGATGCCGCCGAGTTCACCGCCGCCTATCGCAGCTACGGCGCAACCCGCTTCGGCGATCCCGGTGTGCGGACAGGCCCCTACAGCACCTGCTGGTATGCCGACGAAACGCTATGTCTGTGGTCTGGGGCGCACGAGTCATTGATCGCACTCGTGCCCGATCAGACCTACCTCGCCGCCGTGATCGCCACGCAGCAGCCCGTACAGTAAGGACACGGGGCAGCCGTGTCCTTGCCTGATCTGTTCGGTCTCATACCGGTCTGACCGGCTTTTGCCACCGTTCCTAAAACTCAGGGCCGCTAGCCCTGCCTTATCATGACCAGTGCGCATTTTGTTGTCCCCCATTCCGCCGCTTCGGGTTAAACTACGGTCCACCAATTGACTGCCGGACATTTACGAGAACATCAGGGGAGGCGCCTGTGTCCGCTCAACAACCGATCCGCCTGGGCCTGATCGGCGCGGGAATCTTCGCCAGGGAAGCGCACGTCCCGGCGCTCAAGGCGCTGGAAGGAGCTTTCGAGGTTGTGGCCGTGTGCAGCCGTTCCGGCGACTCCGCCGCCGCGCTGGCTGCCCAGTTACCCGGCCCAGTCGCCGTCGAAAACGACATCGCCGCCTTGCTGGCACGGGGCGACGTGGAGGCGGTGAGCATTATCCTGCCGATTGACCAGATGCCGCAGGTAGTCGAGATGGCTCTGACCGCCGGGAAGCACATCATCAGCGAGAAGCCGGTAGCCCCGGATGTGGCAACCGGGCGGCGGCTGTTAGAAAGTCACGCGCGCCGGGACGGCCAGGTGTGGATGGTGGCGGAAAACTGGCGCTACGAGGCCGCATTCGTGCGCGCCGCCGAGATCGTCCGCAGCGGCGAGATCGGCAAACCGCTGGCCTGTCATTGGGCGATTCACGTACCGATGAATGTGGACAACAAATACTACCGCACCGCATGGCGGCGCGCCGGGACCTTCCCCGGCGGCTTTATCCTGGACGGCGGCGTGCACCATATCGCCGTACTGCGCCTGATTCTGGGCGAAGTGGCAGGCGTCAATGCCGCGTCAACCCTGTTCCACGCGGACCTAGCCCCGGTCGATACGCTGAGCGCGGCCTTACAGTTCGAGCGTGGGACGGTGGGCGCTTACGTGATTACCTATGCCACCGGGGCGCCCTGGCCGCCTGCGCTCTACATCGCTGGGGAAAGCGGCGCGCTGCGCATCCAGCTTCACGAGATCGAGATCACCGGCAGCGGCGGCAGCCACATCATCCCCTTCGACGAGGTAAACGGTGTGCAGGCCGAACTGGCCGCCTTCGCCGCCGCCATCCGCCAGGGACGCCCTCACCGCAACACGCCGCAGCAGGCGCTGCAAGATGTGGCAATCATCGAGGCCATGCTGCGTTCGGCGCAGATGGGCCAGCGCGTCGCGCCGGAACGGGTGGTCTAGGGGGACGGAAACTGCTACTGCACCCACGCCGAAATGACAGGCACGTTCACCCACTCACCCCGGTACGCCTGATAGGCCCACAGGAAAAACAGCAGGTAGGCCAACGCCCCCAGGCCCAGCGTCACACACGTGACCGGGACCAGCGCGACCGCCGTCACCAGGGAGAGGATGGCGTTGTAGCGGACAAAGGGACGATCCTTCGTCTGCGGCGCGATCAGCAGCAGGAGGCTGACCCAGGGCCATAAGCCCACAATCTGTAGCCAGCACAGCGCCGCCCACCCTCGGTCGTCGGTGGTGAGTTCTGCCATCGGGACGGCGGTCAGGTCATCGTTTTTGCGCTTTTCTTTGGCTATCGGTTCCACGCGAGATACTCCTTCCACAAGCATTCAAGTCTCTTGCTGAATATACGTGGTGGGATCGGGCAGGGTTGCAAGTTCTTTCGCGGGACACGTGTAGGGGCACGCCATGACGTGCCCCCATCTCCTCAGAACATATGCAAGTCGCCTGACGGGTGTCTACACTGCCTCTTCCTCACTCTCCTCCCCCGACGGCAGTAGCGCGATCAGGCCGAGCGTGCCCATGTCGGCAAAGAGCATCGGGGCCAGCAGCGGCGCGCCGCGCAGGAAGCGTTCCGGTACGATGTTTGTCCCCCGCACCAGACCGCTTCGGGTATGCAGGTACAGTCCGATCAGGCCAACCACGATCAGCGCGATCATGCTCACCAACACGGTGATCCGATCCCCCCGGCTGGGTTTTGCGATCAGACCAAGCATGATCGTGGCGGCAGTGGCGAACACCCCTACCACCGTCGGAATCCACACCAGCGCGTTGGCGAAGTTAAAACGCCCGTGATCTAGCACACTGCTCAGCAGCGTCGCCAGAATGCCCAGGCCGACCCAGATCAGATATTGGCGCGTCTTGCTGAACGGCACACGCCAGGTGAACAGCCCCGGCGCGACCATCCGCCCGCTACCGGGCGGGTCTTCGTAGACGGCAGCGATCACGCCCAGCACACCGATCAGCGAGAAGGTCAGCGGCCCGATAATCGGCGGCGCGAATACGGCCAGGTCCAGCGCCCGGCCCGGCGCGCCCGGTCCGCTCGGCGGGATGGCGCGCTGCACGTGAAAGTAGGCCCCCAGCAGGCCAACGACGATGCTGGCGGCGAAAACAGCAAAGGCCAGCAGCACGGCTTCTCGCCGCCGCCGCAACGCGATCACCCCCGCCACCAGCAGCAGCAACCCCGCCACCGGCCCGAAGATGATCGGAATCCACTCATACGGGCGGATTGTGCCGTTCATGCCGTGCGCCATGTAGATGTCCAGGCCGAGAAAGGCCTCGTTGACCGCAACCATCAGCAGCATGATCTGGTCGCGCGTGATGGGGATACGCCGCCCGGCGATGACAAACCCCTGTGAGGTCACGGCGATCATCGCCCTACCCTCCGCTGTCATCGACGGCAGCTTCGAGGTGCTCGGCAGCGTATTCGCGCAGTTCGGCCAGGTCGCTCAACAGCTCGTAAGCGCCGTGCCACTGCGAGTAGTCCGGCCCCTGCATCCACACGCCGAACTTGGTCGTGCGGCCCCAGTGATGCCACAGCTCAAAGATGGTGTACTCGATGGGTTCGTCGAACTGCTCCGGCGTCAGCGCGCCTGCCTCGCGCAGTTGCGCGACGATGTCCTGCCCTTCCTGGGTCAGTTCGTTGGTCCGCTCGACCGCAGCGTCGGCGGCGGAGTAGAAGTCGTTCACAAAGTTCGGATTGTGGCATTCCAGGCACACCCCCTGCATCCGCACCAGGTTGTCCTGGTAGCCGGGGCGACGCTGTGAAATCGCCGGGAACAGGAACCAGGTGAGGCGGTCGCCCACGTCGTGCGTCGTGCCGGTCGTGCCGAAGCCACTCATGTGGCAGATGGCGCATGTGGGCGCGGGGAAGTCCTCGACCGTCAATGTGCCGGGTTCGGCTTCCCAGTTCCAGCGTTCCCCGCCGGTGTGATAGGCGATGCCGTGCGGCGACTCCTCATAGATTTCGTACTGTGGGTGGTCTGGCCCGATGTGGCAGAAGTTGCAGGTTTCCGGCTTGCGGGCCTGTTCCAGACTGAATTCGTGGCGCAGGTGGCACATCTGACACTCGCCCGCCGTGCCGTCTTCGTGCGGACGCCCGATGTTGTGGCAGCCGTAGCAGGTAAAGCGCGTCAGGTCTTCCCCTTCCATCGCGGCGATGATGTTGCGCGAGAGGTCGGGGTTGGCCTGCGCCTCCGGCACGGCGGTATACAGCGCCAGGTGCTCCGGCGCAAGGTCCTGCGCCCCGGCGACGGCCACGTAAGCGGCGATGCCGTGCCGGCTCTGGTTATACTGCGCCACCTCGGCGGCATGACAGTCGTCACACATGGCGGGCGTGGGCGAATTGATGACCCACGTCCCCTCGTGCTCGATGGCGCCGGGATAATCCTGCGCAACGACATGGCAGGCTTCACACATCACGTCGGCGGCGGCCATCGTGCTCACGCCATACTGCTGCACGATGCCCGGCGTGGCGGTGCGGTGGCACGCCACGCAGGCGTTGGTGCTGTTCACCAGGACGTTCGTCCGCTGCGCGACGGTGCGAACCTCGCCCGTTTCCCCGGCGATTCCCGCCGTCCCGGCGGCGGGCCGGAACACGACGGCGATCACCAGCACCAGGCCGATAAACACGATGGTGACGACGGCGGCGACGATCAACACACGCTGACTCTGCATAAGCGAATCCCCCTTTTCAGACAGAGAAAGCCGATAAGTGTCGCCTGCTATTGGAGACGCCATAGCCATCTCCTTACCAGATCAGTATCGCACAGATCGGTAGGGAAACACAACGCCCCCAGTCTCAGCATAGCGCCTGGGGGCGGCGAGGAACTTGATGTGGATCAAGAGAAACAACCCCTTCCTTAGAACAGAATATCAATTATTTGACACTATATACGATGTGGGTACGAAAGATGATGTTGGTGTACATCGTCCCCTACGGCCCCTCCCCACCCGGTGGGCGCTGGTCCGGCGGGACATACTCGGCCACCGTGAAGGGCACCGGCCTGGCCTCCTGCGTCGAACCGTCGGCCAGTTCCGCGACGGCGGTCAGTTCGTGGTGGCCTACCTCCAACACCCACCACACCACCCAGGGCGATTCCACCGCGCTGCCGATCGCCTGCCCGTCCATGAAGTAGGTCACGCGGCGGGTCTCCGGCGGCGCACCGACCGTCAGGCGCAACCGCTGCGCTTCCGGCGGCAGCATAGGCGACAGGCGAAAGGTGGTGTACGGATCGGGTTCCAGCAGGCGCAGGCCCGCATCCGCATCCGGCGGGATCAGCGACGCACCGAGGGGCGGCGCAGGGATGCCCTGGCGAATAGCCCAGTCGCGCGCCTCCTGCGGCAACACGAGATAGACCTGGGTGACGCGATCTTCTTCCGGCGTGTTCTCGTCGGCGAGCAGGCCCGTACGCCGGTCAATCGTGAAGACCTGGTGGAACGTGTCCGGCGCGGTCGGCGCGGTGCCCTCGATGAACCACTCGCGGATACGGCGCGGACAGGCGTCGGTGGGCAGCAGGCCGCTCAGGGCGCACACTTCTGCCTGCACCAGCCCTTCGGGCCGCTGGAAACTCAACTCCGGCTGGCCACGCAGCACTTCGCGCATAAACTCGTGCCAGATCGGCCCCGCGCCGCTGACGCCGGTCGTATTCGCCATCGGCGTGTTGTCAGCGTTGCCCACCCACACCCCCACCACGAGATTCGGCGTGTAGCCGAGCGTCCAGTTGTCGCGGTAATCGGTGGTGGTGCCGGTCTTGGCAGCGGCAGGTCGCCCGATTTGCAGCACCGAGTTCGGGCCGAACGAAGGGATGCGCGCGTTGTTGTCGCTGAGGATGTCCGTGATCAGCCAGGCCACGCGCTCGTCGAGCACGCGGTCGCTCAACGGGCGGGATTCCCAGGTGAACAGGACGTTCCCGGCGGCGTCTTCCACGCGCGTGATCATCACCGGATGGATGGCGTAGCCGCCGTTCGCCAGCGCCGCGTAAGCGCCGGTCAGTTCCAGCAGCCGGACCTCCCCACCGCCCAGCGTCACGGCCAGGTCGATCCGGTCGTTGCCGATCAGCGTGGTCACACCCAGGCGGGTGAGCAGTTGCACCAGCGTGTCCACGCCGACGTGTTCCAGCGCCACGACGGCAGGGATGTTGTAGGACGAGGCCAGTGCCTCACGGACCAATACCGGGCCATGCTCCACCAGCCCGAAGTTGGCCGGGGTGTAGCTTTCCAGCCGCCGGGTGATGAAGGGCGTCTCCACGTCCAGGATCATCGTTGCGGGCGTCCAGGGATCGGGCCGCGTAGGATCAAAAGCGGCGGCATAGGTGAACGGCTTGAGCGCGCTGCCCGGCTGACGCGGTGCCAAGGCGGCGTTGTATGCGCCGCTGATGCGCTCATTGAAGTAGTCTGGGCTGCCGAGCATCGCCAACACATGCCCGGTATAGGGGTCCAGCGCCACCAGCGCGGCGTTGTTGACGTTGTGCCCCTGCTCGCCCGGCCCAGGCGTGTTGAGACGGTTCAGGTGGCGCTGCGCGATCCGCTCGGCAGCGTGCTGCCAGTCTAGATCGAGCGTCGTGGTGACGGTCAGCCCGCCCTGGTACAGCGCCTCAGGATAATCGCGCCCCAACTGCTCCCACACGGCCATCACGAAATGCGGCGCTTCGATGGGAAAACGCACGGCGGCGTACTGTAAAGGTTCCTCGGCAGCGCGCTCGGCCTCGGCTTCGGTAATGTAGCCGTGTTGCGCCATAAGGCCCAGGACCACCGCCTGCCGCTCCTCGGCGGGACCGGGGTTTTCCAGCGGATCGTAAATCCCCGGCGACTGCGGCAATCCAGCTAGCATGGCACACTGCGCCAGGTCGAGCGTCTCCACGCCCACGCCGAAATACGACCGCGCTGCCGCCTCGATGCCGTAGGCCAGGTTGCCGTAGTAGGTCTGGTTGAGGTAAAGCGTCAGGATATCATCTTTGGAATAGACCGAGGCCAGCCGCAGGGCCAGGATCGTCTCACGCAGCTTGCGCAGGAGCGTCCGTTCGGCGCGTTGTTCGGGATCAAAGAGCAGGTTACGCGCCACCTGCTGCGTGATCGTGCTGCCCCCCGCCAGTACCTCGCCACCTTCGAGATTGATGCGCAGCGCGCGCAAGATGCCCTCGGCATCCACGCCGATGTTGCTATAAAAATTGGCGTCCTCGGTGGCGATGGTCGCGTCGATGCAGTGCTGCGGGATGCGATCCAGCGTGACGGCGCGGTTGCGCCCGCCTTCGGGATCGACGATCTCGTAGAGCAGCCGCCCCTGCCGGTCGAGGATGCGCGTCGAAGGCAGGGCCATTCCTGCTTCCAGGTTGGCGATGTCCGGCAGGTCGGTGAACAGGGCTGCGATCAGCCAGCCCGCGCCGATCCCCAGGGCCAGCAATAGGATGCCCAGGAGCAGGCTCAGGCGGCGGTGGCGGCGAAAAAAGCGGTGCACAGATAACACAGATGACGTTCGATTCTCACAGATAGTTCAACGATTCCGATGATGCAGCTTGCGGGCGTTATCCATACCCAAGCACGGTGTAGGTCTCGTAGAACAGGCCGATGATTTTCCGGGTTAGATCGCTATGTTTACCACGCTCATCTAAACCCATCGCTCTCCTTGATTTTATCTGTGAAAAGCAGTCCCGATCTGTGTCATCTGTGTACTATTCCCCTACGCCTCCCCTACAATTCCAGGTGATACCTGAGCGGACGGGAGCGCGTGGGGTGGCGGAGCTTGCGCAGCGCCTTCGCCTCGATCTGGCGGATGCGCTCGCGCGTCACGCCAAAGTGCTTGCCCACCTCTTCCAGCGTGTGGTACTGCCCGTCCACCAGCCCGAAGCGCAGTTCCAGCACCTCGCGCTCGCGCTCGTTGAGGATTTGCAGCGCGCCACGAATCTGTTCTTTGAGAAGCTGCCTGCTGGCGGCCTCGACCGGACCGGGCGTCTTGTCATCCTCGATGAAATCGCCCAACGAAGACGAGTCCTCCTGGCCCACCGGCATTTCCAGGCTCATCGGCTCCTGACTGATGCGCATGATGCGCCGGACCTTGTTTGCCGCGCGGCGTAGCCGCCGTTGCAGAGCCGCACTGGGCTGTTCGCCGCGATCCAGCGCCCCCCGGATCGCCTCCGCTTCCTCCGGGGGCAAAAAGTCCATTTCCAGGGCGATCTGTTCAGCACTCGGCTCAGTGCCTAATTCCTGTAACAACTCGCGCTCGATACGCATCAGGCGATTGATCGTCTCGACCATGTGCACCGGGATGCGAATGGTGCGCGCCTGGTCGGCGATAGCGCGGCTGATGGCCTGGCGGATCCACCAGGTAGCATAGGTGCTGAACTTGTAGCCGCGCGTGTGGTCGAACTTATCGACAGCGCGCAACAGGCCAATGTTGCCCTCTTGGATCAGGTCCAGGAAGTTGATGCCCCGACCCATATACCGCTTGGCGACCGACACCACCAATCGCAGGTTGGCCCGCGTGAGAGCCTCAGCCGCCTCTTTGGCACGGCGACGCACCAGATCGAATTCGTCCAACAGGCGGTCGGCGGCGTCTGGCGTCTCAGCTATCCAGGCGCGCACGATCTCCGGGGCAAGGGCATTCGCCGCCCTCAACCGCTCCTGGACCTCGGCAGGCAGCAGATAGATGGCCTGAAATGTTTCAAACAGATAGCGCGCCAGCGAAGTCCAGGCTTCGTCATGCCCCCAGTCGCGCTGGCGCAGATAATCCCGGATGGTCGAAACAGCCTCCCGGTTATTCCAATTCTCGCGGAGCAGCTGGGCCTCGTCGAAGATCGCACGCAGGTCGGGCGGCGCGATCTTGAAATCGCGCGTGCAGGTCTGGCAAAGCCGCTCCCACGACTGGCGGGCCAGCTCAATCAGCGCCAGCGCCACGTCGGTAGTCTGGTTGCGACCCTGCTCTTCTGCCTCCGAAGCGATCTCATCCAGCATTTGCGAGGCGGCCATCTGCGCAGCCAGCCACATCTCGCGGCAGGGATCGAGCAGTTGCACCTGCCCGATCTCTTTCAGGTACATCCGCACCGGGTCGTCGGTCAGCGAGCCGAGGCCTTCGTAGAGGGTAACTTCGCCTTCCTCATCTTCCTCCTCGCCTTCCAGTTCCAGATCGCCCAGGTCTTGGTCGTCAGCTTCCAGGAGTTCCAGGTCGTTCAGGTCGCCCGGCTCGTGGTCCTCGTGGTCGTCAGGAATGATCTCCACGCCCAGGGAAGCCAATTTTTCTAAAAACGCCTGGCTTTCCTCGCCATGCGGATCGTCAAACAGGGCCAGAACTTCTGACTCGGTTAATTGTTTATCACGGCGTCCCTTTGCCAGGACTTCCTCCAGTTTGGCGCGCGGTTTTCGTGTCTTTTTGTTCTGTTTCGCCATCGTACAGTCCCCCAGCGTAAGGCGCCGCATAGAGCACAACAATACTGTGTAGAAGCTGCTCACCCGACCCTGGGAGCAGATCAAAAACAAAGGATGCAGTTCAACGGCTTACCCCCGAAAAAGAACCGTCAACGGTCGTGCACCAGTTGCGCCCGGCGCTGTAATTCGCGGTCTAGGTGGAAAATAGCCACACTGTTATTCGCGTGTAATGTGGCCTGATACGCATTTTCTGTCAAATCGTGAACTTCTTGCAACAAAAAGTAAAGTTCCTCGTTGGCGCGGCGCAGGCGTTCGCGCCGCAGATAGAGCACCTTCTCCACAAAGTCCGTTTCTGGTCCGGCTAACGGACGCCCCTCGCGTTGCTGCTGCTTGAGCACCGACGCCCACTCCGCCCGCAGCGGTCCTGGCAGCGCCGCCTGAAAAGCATCTTGCGGCGTCGTCGCCCGCAATTCATCTACCTGACGGCACAATGGCTCCCCCAGCGAGGCCCGCACGTGTTCCAGCGGATCCACGTCGTCCTGCGCCAACGCCGCCAACAATGCTCGCACAATGACCTGGGAGGCTGCATCGCAGAAATCCTGCGGCTCCAGCGGCCCCAACGCCACACGAACCGCCGCCTGACGCTGTTGATCCGGCACGACCTGGGCCGCTTCATCGGCTACCTGGCGCAGCGCCCGGTTTGCCTGGTAGATCAACTCCGGTTGCCGCAACAGCGCGCTCAGACAGTAACGCTCCTGTGCGCTCGCCAGAACGGGGCGCGGACGGGCACGCGCCGCTGTCGGCAGCGCGTCTGCCTCGGCAAAGTCCTCTGGCGGCGGAGGAAGGTTGTCGTCGAAAGGCGGCGGCTCGTCATCCCATGTCGGCGGTGGGGCAGGCTGCGCCTGTGGCGGAGTCGGAGCTGGGTGTTTCTGGCGCTCCTGGGCGGCCTGATCCATCGCCGCCGTGCGGCGCTTCTGCCGGATGCGCGCGCTGGTCGGCTGCGGGCGTGCGGTGGCGGCGCGGCTTTCCAGTGCGATCTCCATCAGCCGCTTTTCGGAAAGATGCAGGGCCAGCGCCAGCTTTTGCACGTTGGCCTCTTTGTGCAGATCGCTCTCCGTCGCCATCAGGATCGGCAGCAGCGCGCGGGCAATCTTTTCTTTGTCAAAGCTAGAAGCCGCGCGCGGGTCCAGATTCGCCGTGCCCACGCGGATTACATAATCGGCCACCGGCTCGGCGTGCTCACACAACTGCCGCCACGCCTCCGGGTTCTCGCGGATCAGGTCGTCGGGGTCCTGGCCTTCGGGCAGCGAGATCACGCGCAAGTCGATGCCCAGGCGTGCAGCTTTGCGCATTGAGCCGTCTGGGCCGAACAACGCTGCGCCGCCTTCATCCAGGGTTTGGCGCGCCACATCCAGGCCGCGCATAGTCGCGCTAACCCCTGCCGCGTCCGGGTCGAGCGCCAGGATCAGGCGACTGGCGTACTTGCGCAGGGTTTGAAGCTGCGGCTCGGTGAGGGCCGTGCCCATCTGCGCCACCACATTACGGAAGCCCGCCTGATGCGCCTGCATGGCGTCCATGTAGCCCTCGACAATTACTGCCGTCTCGCGCTCGCGGATTTCGCGGCGGGCCAGGTCCAGGGCAAAGAGCGTGCTGGATTTATCGAACAGCGGCGTCTGCGGCGAATTGAGATACTTAGGTTCGTCGCCCGGTTTGAGCGCCCGCGCGCCGAAACCAACCACCCGCCCGCGCCCATCCCGGATGGGGATGACCAGCCGCTCGCGGAAGCGGTCGTAGACGCGCCCTTCGTCGTTGCGGATGGCAACGCCCGCCGCGATCAGATCGTCCTGCGCGTAGCCCAAACCGCCCAGGTGATTCAGCAATGCATGCCAGCCGCCCGGCGCATAGCCGAGCAGAAAGGTCTGCACCGTCGCGTCGCTCAGGCCGCGCTTCTGAACGTAGGCGCGCGCACCCTCGGCGGCAGGCGCGTGGAGCAGTTGATCGTGAAAAAAGCGGGCCGTCTGGTCCAGCAGGCCTAGCAAACGGTCGAAGGCCGCTTCGCGCTCGGTCTGCTCCGGCGTGCCAGGGGCCAGTTCGACACCCGCCCGCTGAGCAAGATTGCGCAACGCCTCGCCGAAGTCCCAGCCGTGCATTTTCATAGCGAAGGCAAAAATATCGCCGCCTTCGCCACACGCGCCGAAACAGCGCCAGGTCTGGGTATCGGGAAAGACGATAAACGACGGCGTGCGTTCCTGGTGGAACGGACAGTTGGCTTTGTAGTTGCGTCCTGCCTTCTTAAGCGAGACGCTCTCAGAAATGTAGGCCACCAGGTCCAGGCGCGCTTTGATTTCTTCAGTGACAGACATGGGGCGTCCCTCTCACCCTTCAACAGGGGATTATACGCACGCGCAGATGTTCGCGCAAAAGCGCCTGCCGGTTACTTGTCAGGTAGTGCAAGAGTAGCTAAGCGCCGTACAAAGACCGCCCGGTCCTTTTGTAGCAACCCTCTCCTCAATCGGGTATAATCCTTTAAGCTCGTGTGTTCGGATTACCAACAGGGAAGCGGACAAGTTGGACATTACCTGGTACGGTCATAGTTGTTTTCGTCTGATGGAGCGCGGCAAAGCTGCCATTGTCACCGACCCTTATGGAGACGACATCGGCTACCGCCTGCCCAGATTGCGCGCCGACGTGGTGACGATCAGCCACGAGGCGCCCGGCCACGCCAACACCAGCCTGTGGCCGCGCACCACGCGCGTGATCACCCGCCCTGGCGAGTACGAGATCGGTGGTGTGTTCATCATCGGCATCGCTATGCATAACCCAGAAGCCAGCCAGCCCAGAGAAAACATCGTCTTCCTGCTGGATTTCGACGGCGTGAATGTCGTGCACCTGGGCGACCTGGACTTCGTCCCCAGCCAATCGGAGGTAGACGCCCTGGGCGAGGTCAACGTGGCGCTGGTCCCCGTCGGCGGTGGCAACGCCCTGAACGCGGCCCAGGCTGCCGAAGTGATCAACCTGATCGAGCCGCACACGGTCGTGCCGATGCATTACAAAACCCCACAGACGACCCTTCCGCTGGACGGTGTAGACCGTTTTCTAAAAGTGATGGGAATCAGCAAGGTGCAGACGCAAGAAACGCTGCGCGTGACGCCGGGCGAAGCGCCGGAACAGACCCAGATCGTCATCCTGGAACCCCAGCAGCAGGCGCTGGAAAGCTGAGCCGGCTCAGGGCAAGGGAAGCGAGGCAACGTGGAATACAAACTGATGATGTCCTGGGACATCAAACCGGGCTACGATCAGCAATACTTTGAGTTCCAGGTGCGCGAGTGGATTCCGGGCATCACCCGCCTGGGGTTGCAACCGCGCGAAGCATGGTACACCGTCTACGGCGACTGCCCGCAGATCACCACCGCCGCCGTGACCGACGATTTGCCCACCATGCGCAGCATCCTCAAAAGCGAGGAATGGCAAGAGCTGCACGAACGGCTGCTGGCTTACGTGAGCAATTACACCCAGAAGATCATCCGTGCGTCGCCGGGCTTTCAGTTATAGCCCCCCACCAACACAAACAAAAAGGCGCCCCCCAGATAAACGCGGGTCGCCTTGACTTTTTGTGGTCGCCGAAAACCCGGTGTAACCTCAGTCGTGGCTGCTCTTGGTTTCGGTCTTGCTGCTGCTTGCCGAGTCGCCCTCTTTGTCCTTCCTGGAAGAACCGGTCAGATTAGAACGGCTAGAACGGCTGTCAGTGACGTAAAAGCCGGACCCTTTAAACACTACCCCGACGGGCGTAATCACGCGGTGCGTTTCACCGTGACATTCCGGGCAGACCGTGATCGGTTGGTCGGTAAACTTCTGTCTGACGTCGAACCGAACTCCGCATTCTGCGCATTGATACGTATAGACTGGCATACCAACTCACCTCATGCACGTGCTGAAACTCACCATCTTGTAGTATAGCGGCTTTTCAGGCAGCGTCAATTACATGCTACTGCATTAGATGTAAAAAATGTCACTGCGTTTCATTAGAACGGCATTAGAATGTGTCTTAGAGCGGTGCTAGCCACCGCTGGCGTCCGACATTGCTATACTGGCGCAACCCTCGTGCCGGGCGTGCGTATAGAGGGGTGAATAGAGGCGCCTGTTTAGGAGAGTTTTTACCGTGGCTGAAGAAGCCCCCATCATCCGCGAGTGGGCGAGGGCCGCGCTGCAGGGCGACCAGGAAGCCTTTGGCAACCTGGTGAGCACACACCAGCACGCGGTATACAACCTGGCCTATCGTCTGTTGGGCAATGCCCAGGAAGCGGAAGATGCGGCGCAGGAGGCTTTTTTACGGGCCTATGCCAACCTGGATCGCTACGACACCGACCGCCCGTTTAAAACCTGGCTGCTGTCGATTGCATCTAACCACTGCATTGATCGCCTGCGCAAGCGGCGGCTGACCTGGCTATCTATTGAAGATGAAGCTCTGCCGCCCCATCCTGCGCTTTACAGTAGCGAGCCTGGCCCCGAAGAAAGCTATGCCAACAGCGAGCGTTCGGCCCTGATCCAGGCACTCTTGGACCGTATCCCGCCCGATTACCGTGCTGTTGTCGTGTTACGCTACTGGTTTGATATGAGCTACGAGGAGATCGCCGCCACCCTACACACCAGCGAATCGGCGATCAAGAGCCGTCTGTTCCGCGCGCGGCAAACCCTGGCGCAACTGCTGGGGGATGAACCGGCGTCGGCAGGGTCCCTGGCGATGCGACCGGCAATGGAGGGTTTTTAACATGGCATTGAACCCACGACATGACCAGATGAACCGCGCCCTCGACGGCCTACTGGACGAGGCATTGAGTGCCGAGTGGTACGCCTACTTGGCTGACAACCCGCAGGAAGCGCAGCTTTATGAGGAACTGGAACTGGTTGACCGCATCCTGCGCGACCCGCCGATGGTCGCCGCGCCACTGGACTTCGCCACAAACGTGATGCTCGCCATCCGCCGTGAGCAGCATCTGGTGTACGCCCAGCAGCCGCGCACAGCCGGGCCGGTGCTGGCCCTGGCTTTGGGACTGGGTGCTTTGATCGCCCTACCTCTGCTGGGAACAGCCCTGCTGACCCTGGTGCAAACTATCCTGGGACCGAGCGCGCTGATCGTGCTGCTGCAAGGGCTGATCCGCGTGATGGGCCTGGCAAGCAGCGCAGCAGAACAGATACTCCGTTTCTTGGGCGACCTGCTGGCCGCCTACCCCATGGCGCCAGCCCTGCTGCTCACCGCCATTCCGATGGTGATGCTGTGGGGCTGGCTGGTCTGGTTTTTGCGCCAGCGGGAACGCCCAGCAACGGTGGTGATCCCAGTCCGCGCCGCTTAGGAGGGCGCTTTATTATGAAGAGGTTCCTGCCGGTCGCGCTGACGTTTGTCACACTGGCCCTGTTGCTGCCCACACTGGTCCGCGCCCAGGGCGGTTCCGGCGTCGTGTTGACCGACTACTATGTGCTGGGCGAGGGGCAGGTCGTTGAGGGCGATTTGCTGATCGCTGCTCCGGAGATCGTCTTGCAGGCCGGCAGCCGCGTGACGGGCAATGTGGTCCTGTTAGGCGAAACTGTAACCGTCCAGGGACAGATCGACGGCAGCCTGGCTGCACTGGCCGATTCCGTGAGTCTGGGAGCCAGCGCGTCCATCGGCAGCGACGTCTCTCTGTGCGCCGACAACGTCCGACGCGACGACCGGGCCGTGATCGGCGGTGTTTACAGCGCAAGCTGCGCCCACATGGGCGACCTGATGAGCGAGGTGGCTCCGCTGGCCTTCGACCCCAATCGCTGGACGTGGAATAACTTCGACCCTGCCGCCTGGGACCTGAGCCGTTTCCAGTGGATGGAGGACATCCAGCCGCCCCAGGTTTCACCGGCGCAGCGACTCGGCCTGGGAATCGCCTGGGCGTTGGGCATTGGGGCGCTGGCAAGCCTGTATGCGCTGATCTTCCCGCAGTCCTTGCGCCGCATCAGCGATGCCGCCTTGAGCGCGCCTGTCGCCTCCGGGGCCGTGGGGCTGCTGGCGCTGATCCTGACCGTCGTGATCAGCGGTGTGATCGCCGTCTCGCTGATCCTGATCGTCACCGTAATCTTTGTGCCGCTGGCGGCGCTGCTGTGGCTGACGCTGCTCGCCCTGCTGTTGATCGGCTGGACGGCGCTTGGCCTGCCCGCCGGGACGTGGCTGCTGGCACGTTTCGGTGTCCGGCGCGCCAGCCCGATGGCGGCGACGGCCATCGGCACCACGCTGCTGACCCTGTTGCTGGGCCTGTTATGCATCAGCGATGTCGGCGGGCTGCTGGCCTGCGGCGTGCTGACGCTGTTGGGCAGTTGGGGGATGGGCGCGGCCATCCTGACGCAGTTAGGCAGACACCGCTATCCCGCCACGCCCGCGCTGTAAGAGGGGCGAGGCGCGCCTCGCCCCTACAGAGCTGTAGAGCTACGCTACGGGTTAACCGTAACCGTGATCGGGGTGTCGATGGTCTGGTTGTTGGTCGTCACCACGCGCAGCACATAGGTCGTGGTAGCCGCCGGGCACTCCTGCTGCGAGCCGGTCCCCGTGACGCCCACTCCCTGGTAGTACACCGCACTGACCCCCTCGACCGCCCAAGATAACGTGACGCATTGCCCCGCCGTGATGGAGTTCGCCGTCGTGGTGAAGGAGATGCGGTAGCCGCCAATGACGGTGATCGTCACCGTTTGGGTGGTGCTCTGGCCGTTCATCAGCGTGACGGTCAGGTTATAGGTCGTGGTCACAGACGGACACACTTGCTGCGAGCCGGTGCCCGCCACTCCCTGGCCCTGATAGTACACGGCGCTGACGCCCTGCACATTCCAGAACAGCGTGGCGCACTCGCCCAGGTTGATGGTGTAACGATCCGCCGTGAACGAGATCGATGTGGCGGGCGTGGGCGTGGGCAGCGGCGTGGCGGTGGCTATCGGCGTGGGTGTGGGCGGGGCCGGGAAGATGGTCAGGCTGCTACACGGGCCACTCGCTTGCACCACGCTGGCCGAAATCCAGCCCTGACGACCGTTGAGGTCGATCACGAACCACGAGCCGTCGGCACTGCGCCCGACCACCGGGGCCGACGAGCCACGCGGCAACGCGCCCACGATGTCATAGACCGTGCCGGGGCCGCGCCGGACGTTCGCCTGCGTCCCGCTGGTGACGAGGCATGTGGCAGGCGTGGCAGTCACGACCGCCGGCGCCGGCAGTGTCGGCTGCACCTGGGCCGGTGGCTGGGCTTGTTGCGCCACACCCTGACTGATCAGCAGCGAAACCGTTCCCTCCGCGCCCTCGCCGGGGGCCACCAGCAGCACTTCGTAAAGGGAATCGGTGGGGGCAACTGTCAGGCTGGCGACCTCAACACCATCGCCGCCGACCGTTGCCAGCAATGCGCCTGCGCCATCGTAAACCTGCGCCAGGAAGACGAAGGCGGGATCGACTGGCTCCAGCGCCGAAACAACCAAGGTGGTCGGAGCGGTCGGGCTGCCGTCGAAGAAGAAGACCTGCGCGGGATCGCCTGGCAGCAAGTCCGCCGTCATGGGAATGCCTGGCGTCAACACCGGCCCCTCTACCGCCGCACGCCCGTTCAGGCGCAATACAAACTCGCCCGGCGTGCCGTTGGATTCCGTGATCAATAACGAATACAGCCCATTCTGTGGCAGCCGGTATGACAGGCGCACCTCGCCGACATCCTCACCGCCAAAGGGATCCGACGCACCGGCAATCAACGGCTCCTGCTGCGGACCCAACAGACTCACGCTCAGCGCCATATCTGGGTCAATAGCAATGGTATGGACCGTGATCACATCGCCTTCGGCGCCGCTAAAGCCGTAGATGACGAACGGCGTCTGGGCGCTGATGCTGTCTACCACCGTCTGGCCGTAGCCGATCACACCGCCCTGGGCCAGCGCCGTCGGAGCCGGCAACAGGCCAGCAGCCAGCAGCACGAGCGCCAACAGCGCGCCCCCGATCAGGATGAAACGGCTTCTGTGGATATAACGCATGATAGCCCTCCTTGTGTTGCATACTCTTCCGGTCAAAATCGCTATCGTTAAAGGCTGCGGGAATGATTTCTCATCCCTTATTTTAACGACAAAATACGCAAAAATAAGCAACATTTCGGCCCACTGGCTCGATAGCCTCATTCGATGGCAAAGCGCAGCAGAGCCGCCGTTCTATCAGGCGCAGGTTGCCCACCTACCTGCACCGGCATCCGTTCGCCGCTATCCTGGCGATAAAAGCCCAGCGCAAGCGTGTATTCCCCCGGCAGCAGGTCGGCAGGCAGGGTGAAGGTCCACGAATCCGCCACCCGCTCCCTCACCGACCATGCCCAGGTCGGATAGCCTCCCGCACGTGGCACGCCATCCGCCAGCGCCGCCGCCGAAGACGGGCCGATCAGGTGCACGAACTGCGTCCAGTCGTCAGGCGTTTCCCCCGTCACATCCCACAACAGGTCCAGGCGAACCGTCTCCCCGGCTGCCAATGTTCCCTGCACGGCGTAGCCTGCCAGGTCCGCGAAGCCAGGAAAGGTGATGTCTGCCGGAGCAAGTTCACCCGCGACCATGTTCGCCATATCCCCCGCCGGACTGACAACTTGAGCGATAAACGGGAATGCCACCATCGTCCCATCTGGCCGTGTCGCCTGCCAGTCGAAGTCCTGCGTGCGCGCATCCAGCAGCGCCACCAGCACGTCATACACTTGCCCCGACAGCGGGGTCTGTTCAATGCGGATGTCCACGTCCTCGCACCAGCGATCCCCCGCCCGCCACTGGCTGCTGTCATAATGTCCCAGCCCATGCACACTCGTCCGATCTGCCAGGATCGCCCCATCCCGCACCAGCTTGACTGAGTACGCGGCCAGGCGGTCCGTCGGCTGGAGCACTTCCCAGCACAACGTGATCCGATGCAGGCCGCCCGCACGGATGGCGACATCAGGCTGGCGATAGCCCAGCAGGCGGATGGTGTCGTCGAAATTGAGCGGTTCACCTTGCAGCGCAGGCAGGTCGTCCGAAGACAGCAAGCGCGGCGGTGCGTAGGCTTGCACGATGGCCACTGGGGCCAGGATCAGCCCGGCGCACAGCGCCAGCCCGACCGCGTACAGCCGGATCGGGCGATCCAGCCAGGGGAAACGCCGCGCCAGCAGCCACAGCCCGCCCGTCACCGCGATCACCAGCGCCGCGTGCGCCGGGTACAGCAACCGCCCCGGAATGAACAGGATTTCTTGCAGCCAGCGGATCAGCCCGGCCAACAGCGGCAGGATAACCGCGACCAGCACAATCGCCTGCTCGACCCGGCTGCCGGAAAAGCCGCTTAACCGCAAAGGACGCGAAGATCGCAAAGATTCGAGGGCTTTTTCCTGGCGTCCTTCGCGTGCTTTGCGCTGAAGGCTGGCAGCATACCCGCCCGCCGCCAGCAGCAGGATGCTCCCCAATAACGTGTACGTAAGCGGGTTCAGCAGCACCAACGTGCCCAGCAGTCCCCAGTAAGTCAGGTAGACCCAGGGCAGCCAGGGGATGAATTCCGCCGGGGTGAGCAGAGGATCGTGGTAAAAGCCGGGGATGTGGTGTGTGCCAAAGCCGAACGGGTCGTCGTAGTTAGCTGCGCCGTAAAGCGCCCAGGGACCGAACAGCAAGATCATCGGCAGGCCGACCCACAGCCCGTTGAGGATCAGCCGTCTGAACGGCAGGCGGCGGCGATGGGCATCCAGTAGCACCGCCACCCCCACCCCCGGCGCGACCAGCAGCGCGCTCACCTTCGCCAGCCCGGCCAGCGCCAGCAGCACCCCGACCACAAGCAGCCGGGCCGGAGTCGCACCGCGCCGCAGCAGGACGAGACTTTGCCACAGGGCCAGGGTCGCCAAAGCCACACACGCCGCGTCGTTGTTAAAATAGGCGTGGATGTGGATCATCGTCGGCGTGAAGGCGAACAAAGCCGTCGCCGCCAGCGCCCACTTCTCGCTGGAAAAAACCTCCCGCGCCGCGCCGTAAGCGCCGATCACCGCCAGCGCGCCCCAGGCGATCATCGTCAGCCGCAGCACGCGCACGGCGTTGATGATGTCTGCGCGGGAAAGGCCGCGTTCATCTGCGCCGTGCAGATAGAAGTTCATGTTGTCGGCGCGGTTCCACAGGTTTGCCGCTGTGTACCAGGGATTTTTCACGCTTTCCAGATAGCGTGTCACCGCGTCGCCGTCCAGCGGCGGCAGGTTCAACAGGCGCAGCGGCAGGCCCGCCAGCCAGTACACCAGCGGCGGCTGGCCGCTTTCGCGCTGGGTGCTGTTGGTGAGAAAGGCCGCCCGGTCTGGCAGGCGGTTTTCGGCCCGGAGCAGTTCCACGTAGTTGAGGTGCAAGTGTTCTTCGGGGAATTCCAGCGGCGGCAAAACGGCCTGATGGATCAGCATCCCCAGCATGAATAGCACCAACAACAGCCCAAAGCGGCGATTCACGGGCAGCCTCGTCGGATTGCGCCAGCCAAAACACAGGGGCGACTGTTCCGTCGCCCCCCAGAGCATAAGATAGCACCACTGCCTTCCCCCGACAAGCGCACTCTCGGCCAGGATTTTGTAGCCACACAGGATCGGGCTTATACTTCTGTTATCCGAGCAGATCGTCATCCGTGAGGGGAAAAGACCATGTCCGCTGCCGATTCTGTGCGTCCCGGTTTTCGCCGCCTGGCCGCCGTGACCGCCGCGCTGATCTACCTGCTCATCGTCGTGGGCGGGATCGTGCGCGTCACGGGGTCAGGGCTGGGCTGCCCGGACTGGCCGCTGTGCTACGGGCAGGTGCTGCCGCCACCTGAGATCGAGGCGATCATCGAGTTCAGCCATCGCTTCGTGGCGGGCGTAGGCGGGCTGTTCATCCTGGCGACCGCCTTCTACGCCTGGCGCGACTACCGCCGCATCCGCTGGATCAGCGTTCCGGCGCTGGCCGTGATCGTCCTGCTGGCGATCCAGGTGCCGCTGGGCGCGGTGGTCGTGCTCACGGAACTGGAGCCGCTGTCGGTGGCCATACACCTGGGCATGGCGCTGTTGATCTTCGCCTGCGCGCTGGCCGTCGTGGTGGCGGCTTACCGTCCTGCTGGACTGGCGGGCGATACCCTGCCGCCGCATTTTTTACGCCTGCTGGTCGCGGGCGCAGTGGTGCTGTTCCTGCTGGTGACAACCGGCGCGATTGTGGTGGGCGAAGGCGCGTCGTTTTCCTGCCCAGACTGGCCGCTGTGCAACGGCAGCCTGTTCCCGCCAGCAGATGCCCCCCTACCGGTGATCCTGCACCTGCTGCACCGCTACACCGTGATCGTTAGCGGGCTGGTACTGGCGCTGGCGATAGTCCATGCCGTATACGCGCGGCGCGAGATGCCGGGCCTGTATCGCTGGGCGCTGCTGCTGGGTGTGCTCTTTCTGGCGCAGGCGGGCATCGGCGCGGTGAAAATCTGGACGCATCTGGCGACCTTCTGGCGCGTGCTGCACCTGGCGACGGCAGCGGGCGTGTGGGCAACGCTGATTATCATGGCGACGCTGGGTTACTTCCGCCAGCGGGCCGCCATCGCACCGCACGCCTGAGCGCGTGAAATCCCCCAACCAAGACAGGCTGACGCGATGTTTCGCCCTGCCCTGACCCTGCTCGCCCTGCTGGCCCTGGCCGCGTGTAATTTTGCGCCCACCCAGACCCCGCTACCTCCTTCGGTCACTCCTGTAACGGTGGCACCCACCGATACTGAGGTAGCCATTCAAACCGCCTCGGCGCAGGTCGAGGCGATCCTGGCGCATCTGACCCCGCTAGAGCGCGTGGGGCAGATGTTTATGGTCGGCTTCACCGCCGGCGAACCCGACCCCGCCGCCCTGGTCGAACGCACTCGCGCGGGCGGTGTTGTGCTGTTCGAGCAAAACGTGGGCACGCCCCAGGAGACAGCCGCCCTGGTCAACCGCTTGCAAGCAGCCGCGTTGGAAGCAACGGGCATCCCCCTGCTCGTCGCTACCGATCAGGAGGGCGGCGTCGTGGCGCAACTGCGGCGTGGTTTCACCTACTGGCCAAATGCGATGGCCGTCGCTGCGACGGGCAACCTGGACATAGCGGAGCGAGTCGGGGCGGGCATCGCCGAAGAACTGCGCGCGGTGGGGATCAGCATGAACCTCGCCCCGGTGGTAGACGTGGTGGACAACCCGGCCAACACCGTGATCGGCGTGCGGTCGTTCGGCTCCAACCCCGGCGCAGTGGCGGCCTTCGGACAGGCCACACTGCGCGGCTTTCACAGCATGGGCGTGATCGCCGTCGCCGAGCACTTCCCCGGACACGGCTCCGTCGCCCAAGACAGCCGCACCACCCGGCCCGTCGATGCTCGTTCGCGCGCCGAGATCGACGCGACGCTGGCCCCGTTCGCCGCCCTGATCGCCGACGGGATAGACGCCGTGCTGCTGGCGCACGTGGTCTATCCCGCGCTGAGCGATGACGGGCTGCCCGCCACCTTCAGCCCGACCATCGCCACCGATCTGCTACGCGGACAGCTTGGATTTCAGGGCGTGATCGTCTCCGACGCGCCGGGCATGGATGCCGTGTTGGAGCAGTACAGCGTCGAAGAGGCAGCGCAGCGGGCGATCCTGGCGGGCGCGGACATGCTCATCCTCAGCCAGAACATCTCGGCGGAGCAGCAGGCCGCCGCCGTACAGCATGTCGTTACGCTGGTCGAGGCAGGCGAGATCAGCCCGGCGCGCATCGACGCCTCCGCACGGCGCATCCTCAGCCTCAAGGAACGCTACGGCCTGCTGGCCTGGGAGCCTATCGCCCCACAGGGAATCGCCTTCCACCTGAGCGCGCACCAGACCTTGAGCTACGAGGCAGCGGCCTATGCCGTCACGCTGCTGCGCGATCAGGCGGGTCTGCTGCCGCTCGATCCCAATCGGGCGGTGACGGTAATCTACCCGTTAGATTTCTTCGGCGTGCCAGACATCTTCCGCGTGTACGATCCCGATGTGCGCGCCATCGGTGTCACCTACGCCGTCTCCCAGGCGGAGCGCAGCCAGGCCCTGGCCGCCGCCGAGGAAGGCGAGCAGATCGTGATGCTGACCCTCGACGTGAGCCGCTTCCCCGGCCAGGGTGAACTGGTCCGCGCCCTACCTGCCGGACGAACGGTCGTCGCCGCGATCCGCTCGCCGTTCGACGTGCTGGCTTTTCCCGGCGTGAATGCCTACCTGTTGACCTATAGCGGCAACGACTATGCGCTGGACGCCCTGGCGCGCGTGCTGTACGGTCAGCTGGGGGCGCAAGGCCGCCTGCCGGTGGAAATTTCTGGGGCCACCCTTGGTAACGATAGGTGATTGGCAAAGAATGCCCAACCCGGCAAATTCGCCACGCTTCCTTGCGCCCTTTGCAGTGAAGCGGTTTTTGTTTTTACAACACGAAAATGTCTCCCGCGCGGCTGCTTTTCTCAAACACCAACTTGCCGTATCATAAGCGCAGGGCGCGCGCCGGGCGCGACGGTGTGGTGAGAGGGACAGCTGCATGAGTTACGAGCTGCTGCAAAATCTGGCCGATCAACTGGAAGACGAAAATCCCCGTGTCCGCCTGCGGGCCGTGCGGCGGCTGGGCGCTCTGGCCGATCCGAGCACCATCCCTGCGCTGAGCAACGTCTACCGCAATGAGGAAGAGACGCCCGCCGTGCGCAAGGCCGCTGCCGAGGCGCTGGGGGTCTTCCGTGCTATGCAAGAAGCCCTGGCGCGCAACGAAAACGTCGAAATCCCGGACCCTGCGACCGTCAAAGAGCCGCGCTTTTCGCCGGAGACGCTCAAGCGGCTGCTGAGCATCCTGACCGTGCTGATGGTCTTGCTGTGGGTGGTCAATGCAGTGGTGGCCGTGCTGGCGCCGGCGGGCGGTGGAACGCCCGTTGCCGCCGGGCCGAACAGCGACGACCTGCGGGTCGAACTCGAACGGCGCTACGCCCAGACCAACGCCGACGTGCAGAATCAACGTCTGGCCTGGATGCAGTTGGCCGCAACAGGGCAGCTCAAGTGCGACCTGCCCGCGCCCGTCTCGACCACCTTGCCCGCATTGATGATCGACCCGAACGCCTTCCCGCTGCTCTATCAGGCCAACTTGGCCCTGGCCGAAGCTGCCACGCGCCTGACGCTCGCCGCGAATAACTGGGTGCTCGGCTGTAACCGGCCCGAACTCACCCCGCCGGCGGAGGAGAACCTAACCCTCGTGGACCAGGCCGCACAGCAAGTGGTGCAGGCACGCGCCTGGCTGGATCAGGCTGCCGCGAGCGCGCTGCCGGCGAACCCAACTACACCGCCCGATGCCCAGCCGACTGTTCCCCCGGCAGGCGAGGAAACGCTAGAGACGCCGCCCCCTCCGCCAGACACCCCTCCCATCACCACACCGCTGGCCCTGAGCATCGAGACCTATCGCACGTACATTCTGGACATGCGCAGCCGGGTTGACAACATGATGAGCGCACGCGGGACGGTCACGTTGCTGACGCAGTATTGGGCCGACGTGCGCACCACCGGACAATCGTTCGGGTGCAGCCAGCCCTTCAACGTGCAGGAATTGACCGACTACAACGCCGTCGGCGCGGATGTGGCGGCGCTCGAACCGCGCCTGATGGAAATCCAGTCCCGCCTGAACATCGGCTTTGCCCTGACGCGCGACTCGCTGGCAAACTTTCAGCAGGGCTGCACCACGCGCGACTTCAGCATCCTGCTCTCGGTCGGCGAGCAGCGCATCCAGGGGGCGGCCAACGCCTTTAACCAGGCAGCTCAACTGCTGGATCAGTTACAGGCAGATGTTACCAGGAGTGGGTTGTGAACCCGCCCCCAGAACCGCCGGCCCCTGGTCTACTTCGCCACTGGCGGTGCTGCGTGCTGCCGGGCGTGGGGTTGGTCCTATGCCTCTGCGTGAGCCTGCTAGTTGCCGTCGTCGTCAATCGGGTGCTGCCTCCTGCCGACGAAACCACGCTCCGCAACGCCCTGAACGCCCGGCTGGAAGAGGCGCGCAGTACATGGCAATCCTTAAGCGCGTTGTGGGGTCGCCTGGAAGCCGGGGAAGCGATCCGGTGCGGCGATGTGGCGGTGACACGCCCCTACTTCCTGGCGTGGCGCGACTCCGAACGGGCTGCTTATCCGGCGCTGGCAGAACAGGCCGACCGCCTGAACGCCGCCATCAGCAATCTGCACGCCGCTGCCGACGCCTGGACCGCCGCCTGTCAGAGCGGGCAGACCGGGATCGCGCCGGGCGCAGCAGCCGGGGCGCGCGCCGCCCTAGACCGCGCCGCCGATGCGCTCGACGCCGTCAGTCAGGCGTCCGAATTCTGAGGGCCAGCTACGCGAACGCCTGCCCCTCGAACAAGGCCCGTTGGGGAAAAACCAGCCGCTCGTGCGAACGGTCGCCGCGTTCCAGGGCGTGAATATTGGCCCGCTCGAAGTCACGGTGCAGATCGGCGATCTGGGCGATCTGTTGTGCAGACGGCTCCAGCGAGTACAGGACAACGCTCACCGTGTACCGCCCCGGCACAACGACCAGCCAGCGCCCGCCGCTCACCTGCTTGCGCGCCGGGCCGAGCGGCCCCCGCTGCCGGATCAGGCCCGGCAGGGCGCGCAGAATCGGCAGCACATCCTCCGGCCTGGGCGGGGAAGTGTCGCGCCGGACGATGGCCGTCGTCTGCCCCAGATCATAGATGGCAAAAGAGAGGATACGCGCCGCGAAATGTTGGCGCAAAAAAGCAGTATGGCCGGGACGCGCCGCCTGCTGCCACGCCTGGGACTCCGGGTCACGGGCGAGCAGACGTTCCACAATCGTGCGCTGCTCGCTATAACGCGCGTAGATCGCATAGAACTGGGCACGGTTGAGCTTACCCTCAGCAAACTCGCGCGCCGCCTGGGCCATTTTGCTGCGCAGTTGATCCAACACTTCCTGGGAGTTAATGGAAGGCTTTTCAGAAGGCGGTGAACCTTCCTGGCTCCTCTGCTCGGCCAGCGCGCCGGTATCCGGCTTGGCCGGGATCAGGTGTGGTTTAGGAAGATCATCGCCAGAAAGTTGGGCCGGACGGATCGGCGACAGCATCCCCGCCGACAGGTCATCTGCCGGTGCTGCCACCGATTCTTCGGCAGGCAACTGGCCACCTGAGTTCGGGGTGCGCGGCTGGACAAAATCGTCGTGGGTTTCCAATGTAACACTCGCAACGACAATATTTTTTCATCATGTTAACCCAAAAACAGCCTGATGCAACCCCGCCGAATCAAACGAGGGCGGTGATGAGCCGCCCTCGCCATTTTTCCACTCACGCCCGAACTGCCAGCCGCGCCAGCCCCCAAAAGAGCTGCTCGACGTTCAGTCCGGTAGCCGCGCTCGTCTGCAAAAAAGCCATGTGCTGCGCCCTGGCCCAGTGTTCGGCTTCAGCCGTGTTGTAGGCAGGCGCCAGGTCGATCTTGTTGGCAATCACCGCCAGGGGGATCATTGGCGCGACCCGCCGGATTTCATCGCGCCAGCGAGCCAGGTTGGCGAAACTTTCCGGCGCCGTCACGTCGTAAACCAATACCGCCGCCCGCGCGCCTCGGTAGAACATGTCACGGAAGCTGTCGAAACGATCCTGTCCGGCCACGTCCCAAATCGAGAGCTTGACCAGGCAGTCATCGAGCGCCACGACCTTCGTCTGAAAATCCACACCAATCGTCATGACGCGCGACTGCTCGAATTTTCCCTCGCAGTAGCGGCGAATCAAACTTGTCTTGCCGACGTTACCATCGCCGGCAAAAACCACCTTATAGATAGGTGTGATTGCTCCGCCCACGTCGATGCTCCTCTCTTCCCTTATTTTTACTATAGCAGCAGGTCGGCGACCCCGGTCGGTCCGGCGCGAAAATTTCACACCGATTTCACAAACGGCCCGATGCGCCAGAGGTCGCCAAATGTGCAACACAAGGGTATATTTCGCTGCCGATAGGCGACCTGGAGAACATGGAGATGATTCGCGTCTTGTTTGTCTGCCTGGGAAATATCTGCCGCTCGCCGATGGCGGAGGGCATCTTTCAGCACCTTGTGAATGAGGCAGGATTAGGCAATCAGATCGCCGCCGACTCGGCGGGCATCGGCCCCTGGCATGTCGGAGAACCGGCCCATGCCGGTACACGCCGGGTGCTTCAAGAACACGGTATTGCTTACGATGGGCGTGCCCGGCAGTTCACCCGCGCCGACTTCGCCCGCTTCGACTATATCCTGGCGATGGACGCGGAAAACCTCGCGGACATCCGCGCCCGCCTCAACGGGGCGACGGACGCAGACATCCGCCTGCTGATGGATTTCGCACCTGAACTCGGCGTCAGCGAGGTGCCCGACCCCTACTACGATGGCAGCTTCGACAAGGTTTACGCGCTGGTGCGAACGGCGGTCGAAAAGTTCCTGGCCTACTTGCGGGAGAAACACGGCCTATGACGATCCCAGCAGACGTGCGGAGCGCGCTGGAGAGCGCGCTCGGTGACACCGTTGCAGACGCCCATCCCATTCACGGCGGCGACATCAACCAGGCGGCGCACGTGACCCTGCGCAGCGGGGACGCGCTGCTGCTCAAGTGGAAACGCGGCGTAGGCGCGGATTTCTTCCTGGCAGAAGCGCATGGTTTGCGCCTCCTGGCCGGGGCAGAGGCGATCCGTGTGCCGGGCGTGCTGGCGGTCGGCAGTGAGCCGCCTTTCCTGGCGCTGGAATGGATCGATCAGGAACACCCCGCCGCTGACAGCGAACGCATGGCCGAACGGCTGGGGCATGGACTCGCCGCGCTGCACCGCTGCACAGCTGAGATGCACGGGTTGGACCGGGACAACTACATCGGGGCGCTGCCGCAGCCCAACACGCCTTCCGCCAGTTGGACCGCCTTCTACCGGGAATGGCGCATCGGCGCGCAGATGGAGATCGCCCGGCGGGAGGGAATGCTTCCCCGCACCCGCGAGGCCGCGCTGGTCCGCCTGCAAAACCGCCTGGACACGCTGCTGGACGACGCGGCCATGCCGCCTTCCCTGCTGCACGGCGACCTGTGGGGCGGGAACTATATGGTGGCAGCGGGCGGCGAGCCGGTGCTGATCGATCCGGCGGTCTACTACGGTCACCGCGAGGTGGACCTCGCCATGACGCAGTTGTTCGGCGGCTTTCCGGCGCGCTTCTACGCCGCCTACCACGAAGCCTATCCCCTCGATCCCGGCTACGACGACCGCCGCGCCCTCTACCAGCTTTACTACGTGCTGGTGCACATGAACCTGTTCGGCGGCGGCTACGCCGGGCAGGTGGACAGCATCGTCCGGCGGTATGTGAAATAGCCCTGCACGATCACGGTTTCGGCGCGCGCAACGTCTCGACCAGGCGACGCAGCGCCTCTGCATAATCCGTCCGTGCGTCCAGCCATTGAAACCCGCGCAGCCGGATCGGGATGGCCTCCGGTTTAATGCCGGGATACAACACCGGGATGAGGAGCAGGCCGCGCTGCCGCGCATAATTCCACTCATCCTCGATCTCGGTCGAAGCAGCCGCGCGCTTCGTCAGCAGGACGACCATCACGCTGGACTGCTCAATCGCCGCCTGGATCGCCTCGTTCCAACGCTCACCCGGTAAGATTTTTTCATCCCACCAGGGATCGAAGCCCTGGGCCTGCAAGTCGGTAGCCAACTGCCGGACGTAGTCCGCCCCATCTTTATGCGCGTAACTGAGAAAGACGTATCCGGTAGTCCGTGCTGGCGATCCGCCTGTTGCCAGGGCAGGCGCAAATACCTCTCCGGCAGGCGCGCCGTGCCCGTCGTCAGGCCACGCCATCACCGCGTCGAAAATGTCCTTACGGAGGTTGAGTTCGGCCCTGTGCCTGAATCCCCCGGCCAGGATTTCGAGCATGGCGAGCGAGCCGATCAGCAGTTCAGACAGAATCAGATTATCCTCATCTGAATGCGCCAGGCCCAGGTCTGCAAGCTGTACGGCAGTGTCTTTCACCTGGCCTGCCGCCGGGCCTAACCCATGCTGGCGCAGGAAATCCTGCGCCTGTTCCAGTTCGACGTAGCCCCCCTGCCTGCCGGCCAGCGCCAGCAGCACCAGTTCGGGCAGCGACCGGCGGCGGTCCACCCGTTCGACCATTTCCAGGCTGCTGCCGACCGCCCGGACGATTCTCCCCGAATCCTGGATCAGGCGCTCCACATGGACTATGGACACCTGCCGCCCATCGGCGGGAACCTCGTCCCCGCCGGCGGCGTTTTGGGCAGCAAACTGCGTCAACAGGGTGAAGGTCGAGGCCAGCCCGCACGACAGCCGGATCAGGGCTTCCCTGGCATCTTCTGCGAACGTGAGCTGCGGGATGTGCTCACAGCCGGCGTCCAGGATTTGCTCCAACTCGTCGCCGCTCCAGGGCACAACGCTGAAGGGATTGGCCCGCAGGGTAACGTCTCGATGGCTCAGCCAGGCAAAGGCGCTCTCTTCGTGCCCGGAGCCGACCAACACAATCTTGCTCTGGGGATAATCCTCTCCCCCCGTCTGCTCGGCCCAAAAGCGCAAAAAGGCGCGGGTTTTCTCGGCTGCGTCCCGCAGTTCAGGGCGATTCAGCGCGTGCGCGTTATCGAGGATCAACACGCAACGCATCAGGCGGATCCACTCCGCCAGACGGTCGGTGTTGATCTCTTTCTTGCTGCCGGGTTTCTGCCCGGCAGGTAAAATGCTTTCCAGTTTGCCGTAGAGGACCTCTTCGAGTGGGCGACTGCCGGCGGCAGATACATCGACGGCCACCACCCGATCATAGTTCACGCGCCCCACGAAATACGGGTTGCTGATCGAGTAGTCTGCCCGCAGGCCGAGCGCCTTGTTCGTGATGGTCGTCTTGCCGACGCCGGAATAGCCGGCAATCGGCAGCACGCCGCGCCCACACAATTTCTGCTCGACCTGACGGAGAAGCGTCGGGCGCTCCGCATACGCCCGCGCGCCGTGCTCGGCCAGCATGGGCGTCGTGAAATCGAAGACGTTCGAGATCAGCGGTGTTCTAGTCATTGAGCAATCCCATCTGGCGCGCAAGCTGGATCAGCGTCTGACGGTTGATCTCCACTTTCTGCTCTTCATTGAAATAGATCAGGTTGCTGATATAACTCTTGAACTGCTCCTGAGAAATCCCCTGCTCCTGGGCACCCTGATCCGGTAAGGCGCGGGCGTATTCGAGCGCCCGGCGGGTGATCTGGTCAACGTGCTTCGGGTCCAACGGCGCCCCGACGACGCCCGCGATTTTCGGGTGATGCCGGACCGCCTGAATGGCCTCCACGCCGATGTTTTGCGCCGCCATCATGCGCGACTGGCGCGCCCGGACCAGCGCATCGACCGGCTCCCGCGCGCCGCGACGGACATAGGTATCGATAAAGCCGGCCCTGGAAACCGTCTCAAAGTAGTTGTCCATCGCGTAGCGCGAGCGGTCCGCCATGTAGTGGTAAACTTCCACGCGATCGGAAATCTCGTGCGGCTGCAAGTCGTCGATGTCCATCCAGACCTCGTCCACGTTCCCTTCCATGCCCTTCAGGTCAGCGCCGCCGGTCCAGTCGAAATGCGGGAAGTTGAGGATGGCGACGGTCCGAATGGCCCCCTCTGCCTTGAGCCGCTTGCCGATGCTGCCGATAGCATCACCGGTGATTTTGCTGCGGTAGCGAGCGTAGTCCAGGATGATCTGCGCCCATCTTAACGCCTCTTCTTCGTTCACCGCCTTCGTGTCGTACATGTGCTGGACGCTGGCAAGAAGCTGCAAGTCTTTGGCGCCCATGCGCGATTTGATGTTGACCGGGCGGATGCCGGTGCCCGTCTCCTGGAGGACGAGATTGAGGGGATTGCGGGGCGGCTTGAACACGTCAGGGTCAAAACCGCGCATCTTCAACGCTTCGCGGCAGTGGTAACAAAAGCACGTGACTTCGACAATGCCCTGTTCCGCGCTCTGCCCCTGGATGTCCACCGTATCCCAGACAATTCCGTCCGGCCCCAACTGTTTACGTGCATCGTTGACGTAATCGACCAGCAAATCCTGGACGTAGGGATTGACCAGACAGGTGCCGGGTTTCTCGTTGTCGTACTGCGAGCGCGTCGTCAGAAACCCGATCTTCGTCGGCGGCAGGTCAGGCATGATGGACAGATAGACCTGGCACTCAGGATACTGCTTACGCACCAATTCAATTGTCTCGTCGAGACGGTAATTCGCCGACCAGGGCGATGTGCTACGTTGGGCATAGGGCGAGTCGATCTGCGACCCGCCTTCGTCCCACAACGGGAGGCAGATCACGTCAGGCGCATTGACGCCGACCTGGGTACAGAACATGTTGATCAGATCGTCTAACGACCACTCCGTCGAAGACAGCAGGGCGGCGTCGGGAATGTCAAGGACAGTACGCATGGGACCTCCAGAGTAGAAATGGGCAAATTGCCTGCGTTTATTATAACATCTTCAACTAACCGCAACATGACTGTCCCGCATTTTCAAACACAAAACTTGTAGATTGAGCCTACGCATGTTACCATTGCCCCTACCAAACACCGATATAATAGGTGAGGTTAGTAGCAATGAAAAAAGGGGTTGTTTTCGCCGTTCTTTTGCTGCTCGTGGCGTTCTCTATGACCGTCTCCGCCCAGGGCAATGAGCCGATCACTACGCGCAGCGCGCCCCCCGACCCGGCGCAGGTTCGCCTGGTGGAAGCGGCGGGCGGCTTCACGCGCCCGCTGTATGCGACCCACGCCGGGGATGGCTCGGACCGCCTGTTCGTGGTTGAGCAGACCGGGCGCATCTGGATCGTACAGGACGGCGCGCGAGTGCCGGAGCCGTTTCTGGACCTCTCGAACGTCGTGACGGATGTCGGCCAGGGCTATTCTGAGCAGGGACTGCTAGGACTGGCTTTTCACCCGGACTACGCCGACAACGGCAGGTTCTTCGTCAACTACACCGACCGCAGAGGGAACACCGCCATCGCCGAATACCGTGTCTCCGCGGATGACCCCGACCGCGCCGATCCCGGCAGCGGGCAAATCTTGCTGACCGCCGAACAGCCCTATCCGAATCACAACGGCGGGCAGATCGCCTTTGGGCCGGATGGCTACCTGTACATCGGTCTGGGCGACGGCGGCTCTGGCGGCGATCCGCAGGGCAACGCCCAGAACACCTGGACGCTGCTGGGCAAAATTCTGCGCCTCGATGTGAACGGCGACGAAGCACCCTACCTGACTCCCCCCGACAATCCATTCACCAGCGGGTTGGGAGCGGGGGAAATCTGGGCCTACGGCCTGCGCAATCCCTGGCGCTTCAGCTTCGATCGCGCCACCGGCGACCTGTACATCGCCGACGTGGGGCAGGATGTAATGGAAGAGGTGAACTTCCAGCCTGCCGACGCCTCCGGTGGGCAAAATTACGGCTGGAATCGCCGGGAAGGGATTTACAGCTACGAGGGCGGCGCAGACTCACCCCGTTACGTGACGCCGGTTGCCACCTACGAGCACAACCAGGGCTGCTCGATCACAGGCGGCTACGTCTACCGTGGCGAGGCGCTGCCGGACCTGCAAGGGGTCTACTTCTATGGCGACTGGTGCAGCGGCAACGTCTGGGCGCTGTGGCGCAATGAGGCCGGAGAGTGGCAAAATAGCCTCTTTTGGCCGAACACAGGCCACGCGATCAGTTCGTTCGGGGAAGACGAGATAGGCGAATTGTATCTTGTGGACTACGGGGGCGGCATCTATCGCTTCGCGGCGACGGAATAGTCGTTGCAGCGGCGGATTTGCTCCGTCGCTGCATTCAACACGCCCGAATCCACCACTGGTATGGCCCAACCAGGGTATATCCTGCTGCCTCTGCCGCACGGATGGCCTCTGGCTGTGCCGGTGGGATGACCGCCCCGGCCACGTCCCAGCCGTTGTGATCGCGGATCGCCTGCGCCGCCTGAAAAGCCTCCGCCCCCAGGCCGCCTTCCAGCCACAGCCCGCGATAGGTGAACGTGGTCACGGAGACGAAGTGGGCTTCGCCTGTCGGAATGTGCGGTAGGGACACGGCCTGCCGTGTCTCTACTACCGGTTGGCTGATATACAGGGCACACACCGCCCCGTCCAGCCGGTAGCCACAGCGGGCAAAGGCGCGCTGGCTGCCGACGTTATCCACCCGGATCAGCGCACGGGCGAAGGAAACGCCCATCTCTTGCCCGGCGGCGGTGCTGACCTCGACCAGCGCCCTGCCGATCCCCCTGCCCTGACAGTCGGGATGCACGGCCAGCAGGTCTACTTCCCAGCGGAGCGCGTCCGTCGGCGACAGAGTCACGAAACCGTCCACGAAGCCGAGCACGCTGCCGTCGCCATCCAGGGCGACATGCGCGGCGTGTTCCGGCTGCGCCAGCACGCGGGCGATGTGATCCGGATCGGGCAGCGATTCCTCCGGCCAGGCTGCCGCCTTCACCCGTGCGATGCCGGGGGCATCAGCCGGGCTTGCGCGCCGTACAATAACCACGCCTTCCTCCGATCACGAGAACAGGGCCAAGACATGGTCCACTCTATTCTACCCGGCGTATGTGACACTCTACAACGGCTAAAGCCGCGTAACTCACTTGCCCAGAACGCAGGTGCTGGATGTGACAGGCTAAAACAGGTCATCCCCGCCGATGACGCCCAGTCGAGAAGGCCGTCTGCCGCCTGCCCTTCCTCACTACACAACTTCCCGCCGGATGGTCACGGTCGCCAGCGCCAGCATCCCCACGCCGAACAGGATCAACACGCCCAGCAGCGGCGCGATCTCGCCCAGCCCCCAGCCCTTGATCATCACTGCGCGCAAGGCTTCGTTGGCGTAAGTCAGCGGCAACACGTAGGCGAAAGGCCGCAGCACACCCGGCAGGTCGCCCACCGGCCAGATCAGCCCCGACAGCAGCACCATCGGGAAGATCACCAGCGGGATGAACTGCAACACCTGGAACTCGTTGCGGGCGAAGGTAGAGAGAAAAATGCCCAGGTTCACCGCCGTCACCACCACCAGCGCCAGCACCAAAAAGACGAGCAACAGGCTGCCCGCATAATGAATGCCCACCACGATCACGACGAACAGCAGCAACAATCCCGCCTGTGCCAGCGCAAAAACCAGGAAGCCAAGCATATACCCGGCGGCGATCTCCAGGCGATTGGCCGGCGTCGCCAGCAGGCGCTCCATCGTTCCCTGCGACCGCTCGCGCAAAAAAGACACGGTGGTGAGCAAAAAGACAAAGAAGAACACGATCAACCCGATGTAGACCGGTGCGAAGAAGTCCAGCAAGTCGTATTCCGCCCCGCCGTAAAGGTAAGTCGCCTCGACGGTGATCGGCAGGTCGTGCATGTTGATGGCAGGCATCCCGCTCAGTGACGCCAGCCCGGCCAACGCCTGAATCGCGGCGCGGGTCAGATTGCCTTTCAGTGACAGGGCGTCTGTTGGGTTCGCCCCTTCCAGGTGCAGCGGGATGGTTGCCCGGCGCGCCTGGGCAAACCCGGCGGAAAATTCCGGCGGGAAGGTTGCCACGCCGCGCACCCGCCCGCCACGCAAGGCTTCCTCGGCTTCTGGGGCGCTCAGGGGAACGACGATCACACCTTCGCCCTCTTCCAGCGCCGCCACGATCCGTTCCGCCAGGGAGACATGCCCGACCAGCAGCACGTCCACACCCTCGTCTTGGTTGACCACGCCCAGCGGGACGGCCCCGGCCTCAGAACGCAGCAACAGCGCCCCTAACGCCAGGACCAGCATCGGCGCGACCAGAAAAAGCGCGACCGTGCGGCGGTCACGCGCGATCTGCCGGATTACCCGTCCGGCCAGGGTCAGCGTGCGGTTGCTGGGATTGGCGTTCACTAGGCGGCTCCTTCTGCAAAACACAAGAAAGCATCTTCTAAGGTGGTCGTCCCGGCGCGCTGCCGGAGTTCCGCGCTGCTGCCCTCGGCCAACAATCGCCCCTGCCGGACAAAGCCCAGGCGGTCGCAGCGTTCGGCCTCATCCATCACATGGCTGGAGACGACAATCGTCACCCCCTCGGCAGTCAGACGCCGGAAATGCTGCCAGAACTGCACCCGAAGCTGCGGATCAACACCGACCGTCGGCTCGTCTAACAGCAGCAGACGAGGACGGTGCACCAGGGCACAGGCCAGCGAAACGCGCTGTTTCATGCCGCCGGAAAGCGTCCCCACCAAGCTGTCAGCCCGTTCGGAAAGGTCCACCAGCGCAATCACCTCGTCTATCCGCGCCTGAGTCACGCCGCCCGCCATCGCGCCGAAGAAGCCTACGTTCTCCCGCACGGTCAAGTCATTGTAAAGGGCGTGCGCCTGGGTCATGTAGCCCACCTGGGCCAGCACCGCCTTATCCGGCATCGGCGCATCCAGCACGCGCACCGTACCGCTGTCGGCGCGCAGCAGCCCGGCGATCAGGCGGATTAGCGTCGTCTTGCCGGCGCCGTTCGGACCGAGCAGACCGTAAACCAGTCCAGTGGGCACGCGCAGCGACAGCCCACGCACGGCGTGAATACTGCCGAACGCTTTGCTCACATTTTCAACGACAACCACATCGGCCATAGTCAATCGTCCTTGCTGAATCAGTGGGTTGAGGCTCATCGTCACTGCCCTGCCGTTTCCGGCGCAGACAGCCCACGCACCATGATGCTCACCAACCCGTTTAGCCAGGTTTTCCCCGCCGCCGGGATAAACGGCAGGCTGTCCAGATTTAATTGACGCAGGATCAATTCGGTAATCATAAAGCCGACCATCTGGCTGACGAACATGCGCGCCAGCACCGGCGCGGGCAGGTCGCGGCGCACTTCAGGAAAGGCCAGGATACGACTAAACAATTGGAAGAAGCCGGGAATGACCTGCGCAACAAAGGTTGCCAGCGTGCGTCCCTCAAACTCCTGAAAGTCGATGAGCACCAGTTGGAAAAAGTCCAGGCGGTGCTGCATGACCGACCACATCGTGTCCAACCAGTTGTATAGCACCTCCTCCAGCGTTTCGCCCTGGACCTGTTCCAGCGCCGCCAGCAGATGAGGGTAAGGGCTGCGGCTTGCCAGCAGCGCGGTGAAGATAGCTTCCTTGCTGGGGAAGTGGTTATACAGGCCGCTCACGGCGCGCCCGAAGCCCGCCTCCGCCGCGATCTGACGCATACTGGTCGCCGCGTATCCCTGGCGACGAAACAGGCGTTCCGCCGCCGCCAGGATTTGCTCCCGCCGTTCCTCCCCGCGCTGCTGCGGCATTGCTCCTCCACTCAAAAAGTGAACGGTCGTTCGTTCATATTTTCGGTCCAAAACCACGTTCTGTCAAGTGTTTGCCAGGATTGATCCGATCTCAGGACCAGACGCCGCCGTTTTACGCCGTTTGCCGCCGCGCCAGACTGCCCAACCAGCCGACCAGACCCGCCCCGGCCAGGCGCAGCACTCCGCCCACGAAGATCGCCCCCGCCAGGCTTACCCCTGCGTTGACCAACGCACTGCCCAACAGCGGCGCCACAAACACCGACAGGAAGATCACCTGGTGGTAGGCCGTGCTGTAGCGCGTCATGTCCTCGATGGGTGTGATCTGGGTGAAGTAGCCGAACAGTCCGATCCCGCCTAACGCCCACGATGCCCCACCGACCGCTGCCGATACCAACGCCATTGCCAGGCTCGGCGACAGCGCCACGATCAGCGCGGAGGCGCTCATGCCGACCATGATCAGAGCAATCACTGGCAGGTTGCCCAGCCGCTTTACCAGCCGGTCGGCAAAGGCAGACACCAACGCCCCGGCAGCCAGTTCGACCAGCGCTGAAATAGACATAAACGCCTCATCCGCCCCCATCTCATTGATCAGGCGCAGGTTGAAGATGGCCGACAGAAAGAACACCGGCAGATGCATCAGGATCGCCACCGCCGCTACACGATGAAAGGACGACGAGCGCCAGGGCGACACCGTCGTCGCGGTCTGCGCCGAAGGGGGGACCGACTCCGGCACACGGACGCGCATCACCTCGCGCTGGCTGAGCAGCACGAACACGAACGAGACGGCGAACATGACCTGGTAATTGCCCGGAAACGGTGCTTCCTTGAGCCAGAAGCCCAGCGCCAGCGCGCTGATCGCCAGCCCGACGTTCAAGGCGATGTTGCGGCGGCTGACCAGCGTCGCCAGCCGGTCGATATGGACCGCCTCGCGCAGCAGCACGACGAAGATCGTCGAGGCCACCCCGTCCGGCAGCGCGGTCAGCGCCGCCGTCGTGATCAGCCAGAACGGCTGCCATTCCGGCGGGAAAAAGGGCGTGAAGGCCGGCAGCAGAAACTTGAGCCGGGCCAGCAGCGTTGGCCAGAACATCGCCCGAACCGAATCCCGGTATTTGCGCCGCCACCACGTGCTGAGCGACGCCGCCACCATGAACGCTACCGACGGCAACGACGACAACAGCCCCAATTCGATGGGCGTCATGTCGATGCGCACGGCGTACACACCGAGAAAGCGCCAGATTGCCTGGGCCGCCAGACCAAACCAGACCACGTCCCAGATCAGGTGGCGGAAGTTGGCGTTTTCGTGCGGCGCAGGCGAAGGTAAATCGGTCGTCGGCGTGGTCATTCAATATTCCGTCTCAGCGGGTAGGGTCAATCTGGCGAGTAAAGATACCACTGCTGGGATAGTCTGGGGAAGGGAACAAAGGGCATATCGGACGCGGCACAAACAAACAGGGCGACCGCCTGGGCCGCCCCGTCGTAGGCGTTCTCTGCTGCGTTACTTCCCCAGCCGCCGCCGGAATTCCGCCGTCAGCGCGGGCAGCACCTGGAACATATCACCGACAATGCCGTAATGCGCCAGCTTAAAGATCGGCGCCTCGGGGTCCTTGTTGATGGCGACGATCACTTTGGCTGTACGCATCCCCGCCTGGTGCTGGATCGCGCCGGAAATGCCACATGCAATATACAGGTCCGGGCTGACGACCTTGCCCGTCTGCCCGACCTGATGCGCGTAAGGAATGTACCCCGCATCGACGGCGGCGCGGCTGGCCCCGACCGCCGCGCCCAACACGGCAGCCAGTTCGCGGATCGGCGCAAAGCCCTCGGCGCTGCCCACCGCGCGCCCGCCGGAGACAATGATGGCCGCGTCGGTGAGGTTCACTTCGCCGCCGGCCTCTGCCAGATTCTCACTGCGGATCGGGATGTCGCTCTCGGCCAGAACAGGTCGGACACGGGTGATCTCCCCCTGGTGGCCCACGTCCACCGACGGCGGCTTGAAGGCGCGGCTGCGCAGCGTGGCGAACCATGTTTCCCCAGCGGCAACCTCGACCTCGGCCAGCAGCTTGCCGCCATAGACCGAGCGCGTCGCCTTGAGCGCGTCGCCCTGCATCGCCAGCGCAAGCACGTCCGCCAGCAGCGGCGAGTCGGTGTCCGCCGCCGACGCGGCCAGCAGCTCCCGCCCCCGGCTGGTCGCCCCGGCCAGCACGGCCTGTGGCCTGTTCTCCTGGGCCAGGCGAGTCAGCAGGGCAGCGTAAGGCTCCAGGCGGTAATCGGCCAGCGTCGGATCGTCGGCGAGCAGCACACGGTCCGCCCCACGCTGGATCGCTTCCTGCGCCAGCGCCTCCACGCCCCGCCCGAAGACCAGGGCCGTCAGTTCGGCGTCCAGCGCGTCCGCGATCTCACGGCCCTTGCCCAACGCTTCCCACGCCGCCGGGACGGCCTGCCCCTTGAATTGTTCAACCCACACGTAAACCGCGCACATAGTCAGACCACCTTTTCCGCCAGCAGCCGATCTACCAGGACGCGCGCCTGCTCCTCGACGGTCGCGCCTTCGATCAACTGCACCGTCCCCGCGCGGATGGGCAAATTCTGATAAGCGGCCACGCGAACCTTCGGGGTGGGCACGCTGACGCCCAGGTCCGCCGCGCCCCACACAGGGATCGTCGCTTTGGTCGCCTTGCGGATGCCCATGAACGAGGGATAGCGCGGCGTGTTGATCTCTTTCAGCACGTTGATCACGGCAGGCAGCCTGCCAGAGAGCGTCTCCCTGCCCTGCTCCACCATCCGCTCCACGCGGATCGTCCGGCCTGCCGGGTCAAGGGCAACGATCTTCGAGACGAAGCCGAGCGCCGTCCAGCCGAGCTTGCGCGCCGCCTGGAAGATATGCTGGTCGGTGGCTTCGTCGGCGGCCTCTTTGCCGAACAGAACCAGGTCCACGTCGCCCATCTTCTGCACCGCCGCAGCAAAGACCGCCGCGTAACCCAGGCTGTCCAGGCCGGCCCATGCCTCGTCCCACAGCCGGACCGCCGCGTCTGCGCCCATCGCCAGGGCGTGTTTGAGCGCCTCGTTGTGCACCTCCGGCCCGACAGCCACGACGGTCACGCTGCCGTTGTGCGCTTTGGCCTGCGCCAGCGCCTCCTCGACGGCAAACTCGTCCCAGGGGTTGATCACCATTGGCGCATCCCCGAACCTCACCGACCCATCGGCGGCGGCTTCGAGCCTGGCCGCCGTGTCGGGCGTGCTGCGCGTACCGACCACGATGTGCAAGGCAGGACCCTCCTATCTCATTAAATGATTAACATCTAAAAACATCTCTGGCGTGTTGAATGCGTTGAAAAACAACGGCGTACCCGCAAAGGACAGCGGCGACACTGGCCCAATGGTCATAAACGAGTACTCACGTGATGCAGTGTCAAAGGAAGAATGGGGATCGCGGAACAGCTTATACAGATCAAGAGCCTTGCTGCGCGCGCCGACCAACTCGCTTAGCGCCTGCAACTCCATCCCCATCCCCAGTCCAAATCCGAGGAAGAAAATCCGTAACTGTCCGATAATCTCCCTGTGGAGACTGGAAAGGGTCTGGCTGATAAACATCCAACCTAGTCCCTGCTTACGAGTGGTGCGGACGGCATCAATGAACGTGTCTCGCACAGACTTAAGCTCTTCGTTTTCGGGGTTTTCACGCGGCGCAAGCCGATGCGCCTCGTCGATCAGCACCAGCGTATTGAGACTCCGATTCTGCTGGTAGGACTGCTCGGCACTGTACCGAATGCCATCCAAAAGCCGTTTGATAACCAACGCCTGGATGGTCTCATTCCAAAAAATGGAAGTATCCTTGTTGCCAGAAGCCGGTTCCCCTTCAAGTCCAGGCAGCAGCAGATTCGCTTGCTGCCCGGCGGACGCTTGCTGCTCGGCAGATAAATCAACAATGATGATCGGGCGCTGACCCTGTTCCAGATTGAATAGGTCGTTCAGTATCTTTTCGACTTGCTGTGCACCTGCGCGATCCTGGCGGAATAGTTCAGCGATGGGTCGCCAGTACTGCTGATAGAATTGGTCACGGTCCGATTCATTATAGACTGACTGAAAGCGATCACGCGATCCTTCAGAACGATAAAATATCTTCTGCACTTGTTCTGTGCCTAACAATTCCCATGCCTTGTCAAAAGATGCACGCTCATGTAGCTTGCTCAGAGTCATATGACTCTTTTGCAGACGACCAGCAAGTGTATTACATGCAAGCTGGCGATTTTCGCCATGAGGTATACTCAATTGCTCGAAGAAAGAAGACTCGTAGAGAATCTGCGCAAACAGCTCCCAACGATCTAGTACCAGGTCCCTCACACCGAACACCTTAAGATTCCTGTTTAGTTTCTTCGTAAGAATATCCTTTGTGGGCAGCCGGAATTCGCCCGGCACGGTTTCTCCCCGCGCCTCTTTAGCGAATTCCCCTTGAGGATCAATTACCAAAAGCCCCATGTTCTTGTACCGGGCATAAGCCAGCAGAATCATCTTGGCAAGAACAGACTTACCCGATCCAGTCTTGCCAAAAACGCCGATATGATAGGCTTCGCCTGCGCCATTTGGCCCGCTGTCGAAGTGCTTGAACCACATCGGCAATTGGGGCGTAGAACCATAGACATGACCAAGGTAAAACAGGTGCTCTTTGTAAGGAAGAAGTATTTCATTAAGTACGTGATCGTCTACCAGATGGATCGTTGTACCTGTAGCAGGGACCGTGCCCAATAAACTTGGGCGATACCCCTTGGCAGTATTGCAAAAAACCGCGCTGACAATCATCTCCCCCAGATGGGTGTCTTGCCGCCCACTCACAGCATCGACTTGCCCTCGCTGGCGTATCAGGCTGCGCATCGTTGGGTCTTCGTGCCAGACATTGCGCAGCGCCACCTCGGTAATTTGCCCCAGCGCGTAGTGTTCGCTGCCATCCTGCTGATAACAGAAGAGGGCCAATTCACCAACGAGCTTCTTATTCACCGCTTGCGCTAAAATATCCAGCGATAACTCGCTGGTTGAAGAGGGAGAGCCAATTACTCCGATACGTTCAGCGTTATCAATCAATTGCTTGACTTTGCTCATCTGTGAGTCCATCACGACCTCCCTGATTCGGTCCGGTAACCGTGTAAACCGAGAAAAATATCAGTGGCATCGCCCTGATAGGCTTCAGCCATCCGCTGACTGGTCACCTGTCTAAACGTGGGAATAGCCCTGGCTAACGACTTCACCATCCGATCTGCCATATAGAGCGGATATGGTTCCATCATTGCTGCCGCTCCACACTGATGCTTGACCGCATGGATAACCCCCGCCAAGCGTCCTGGGGTTTCAGCCATCGAACGACTGACTTCTAAACGTAGAGCAGGAAGCCAGGGATATGGACGATAATACACAACACGAATATCTTGCAGATATTCCGTGATCTGGTTGACAGTTTCAGCGACCTCTTTGGATTCACCGGCATTGATAGGTCCGATTTCAAGATGCCAGGGCTTAGCAGGTTGCTGAAGCGCAAGTGGGCGTGTCATTTCCCCCGGTTGCAATACACTCGTCAGCATTGCACGATCGTCAATCGTGTCGGGCCAACCCAACCTCTGTCCAATCTCTCGCTTCACTGTGTATTTGGGGACCGCTACCCAGCCCCTATCTGATCTGTACGCTTTTAGAATTGTTTTGTAAGCAAGCAGGAATTCCCTGGCGCGTGAGAGTAAATACTTTGAAACATGCAAATCCACTGCATCTGGCAGGCTGTTCATCGCTTGGTTAAAAAAGATAATGGGTGTAGTCAGCGAGCCATCAATAAAAACAACCTCGTGCGGCGCATTAACAGCCAGGGAAAGCTCCATTCCCATTGCTACCGCACGGACTATTGCTCCTGTGCTTTCATGATGGGCCTCAGGCCCGATCCAAACTTCATGGCGCGGATCTGGCCAAAAGCGTTTCTCCGAAGGGGGCGTGACTCCTTCCATGGCTACCGCGGCGGCAGCAACCAAATCTGTCGCTAACAGGCGTTCCACAGCATAGGAACCGTCTACGCCACACGTCGTCGGTATGGGCACATATTCTAAATCCGCTTCCCGTGCAATAAGATTTGTCTGGCTCAATTGTTGGCGCCATATGGCCCTGTGCGCCCTTAAAGTCTCAAACGAGTCTAAAAGAACATTTCCTATATCCTGAGTACGATCCAACACTTCCTGGACAAGCGCAGCGGGAAGATCAGCAAATGGCCTTTCAGCATTTGTCGTCATGCGCTACCTCCGCTGAAATCACGAGCATTCGCTCGATTTCAATTCGGCTCCAATGCTGCCAGCTATCGACTCTTTCAGCGCGCGGTAACAACCAACGTTCCCGCCACCATGCCTGTAACTGCTCAAAAGGACGGTCATAGAACAATGGCTGGTCGGTACGCCCCTCCATATAGTCTGTCAGGTTAGCGATCAAAGGAAAAAGAAAGATCTCTCGCTTAAGTCCATGTTTGAGCAATTTCTTTGACAGCCCAAGTTCCCGAAGCGCCCGTACACAAACCTGCCATACGATGCGCGGCCCCACTCCAAACCCACCGCGCTTCACCGGGACCCCTTGTTGCTTCAAAAACTCGCACAAAAGGGGGTAAAGTCTTGCCAGGTGGAAGCTGCCAAACCCTTCGGTATAACCAATCGGACAGGCAATGAAAGCCCCCTCATATTTTAAACGATTATAGATACTGCTCCGGCCAAACGCGCTGGTGGTCGTCAAGGCCACCAGATATGGCGGCAGTTGGCGTTTTTCCATCTGCGTAATGCGGCAAGCATATCTACGCTCATAGGCCTGCCGAACCTCGTTCGCCGCCGCTGCTAGAGCCACTAACTTTCCACCCAATAAATAATTATATGGCGGAATGGCCCCTAATGTAAAAACATCCATCGTTTGATTAACCAATTCTATTTTTCGCCCTTCAGGATAGCGAAATAAACGATCTCTCGCAGGAAAATCGATGGGGGGAGATTGCAGTCCTAAGATTCCTATGAGTTTATTATTTGATCGATCCAAAATCAAAAAGCGCAACCGTCGTCCGTACCCTCGTGTATATGGAAGTGACCATGTTAATCTCGACAATCTAAATAAATCAGCATGCCATCCTTCTGTTACTTCAACCAGAGCAGGGTCAATTGCCTTAACGTCTATTTCCTCACCATTTGCGAAGTAATGAGCATACTTCGGGTATTTAGCGCAAATCCAATTCTGACTCCGTTCAATTTGATCCCTTACTGCCAGAGCATGTAAAGATCGATAGGCAGCCTTAGAGTCCGCGCTGGACAGCGCCAACCCATCTAATTCAGCGATGACCTGCTCGCGCAACTTCTCTGCCGGTTGTACGGCAACACTCATCAAATCACACCCCCTTGACCATCGTGGTATACCTGCCGAAGCCGATGAAGCGCCGCGCCACCTCGACGTTGTGCGTCCTGGTCGGCGCGAAGCCGAACCGCTCGTACAGCGCCCGCGCGCGGGGATTGGTGTCCACCACATCCAGCCGCACGGATGTATACCCATGCTCACGCGCGTAGGCGCAGACAGCCTCCAGCAACGCCGTGCCGATCCCCTGGCCGCGATAGGCCGCGTCCACCGCCAGGCCGTCCATCAGCAGTTGGCCAGGCGTCTGCACGCGATGATCAAACCGGATAAGCGTTCCCTTGATCAGCCCCCGCGGCAGCCCGAATGCACGGATGAACGGGCCGTAGGCCCAGCGGGTCAGCCGCCGTCGCCCCTGATTGAAGCCCGCGATCCCCACCACCTGCCCGCCGATCAGCGCGACAATGGCGCAGCCGGGATCGAAGACGCTTTCCAGAATGGCGACGCCGCGCTCCCGGTCCATGAGGAAGCGGAACTTGGGCGCAAAGGCCGCATAAAAAATCTCCGCCGCGCGCCGCCGCTGATCTTCCGGCAGGCCGAGGCGGATGGTCAGGTCATTTTGTTCCACGCCCGAAGTCATGGCAATAACTCCAAGGTCAGACTTCATGGCAATTGAATGTTCCATGAGTCCGGGTCAACCTGTTCACAGCCTGCCTCGACAGCATCCCGCATTTGCCGCGCATCTTCAGGATCAAGGCTGCCTGCCAGGTCCATCAGCTCATCGGCAGAAACGCCGATGGGGGATTCCCCGACCAACGCGCGCACAAAATACAGGGCAACCCGCTGCTTTTGAGGGGGTAATTTATCCAGTTCCTGGAGAATCTGCTCTTGAATTGACTTCACCATCTGGCTGCTCCCTTACAAAGCTAAAATCGCTACCACACCTCGACCCACAACCCCTCGACGAGTTTTGACATAATTTTAAAGTGCTTGTCACGTGATAGCACGGGTAGCGTGTATTGAACTGCCGTCGCTGCAATCCACATATCATTATCAGGCATCGGACGGCCTTTTGCTTCCAACACCTGCTTGATCTCTCCGTAATACTGTGCCGTTTCCACATCACAGGAAAGAACCGTGCATTTGGCTGCAAAAGCATCTACACGTGCCAGATTGACCGACACACGACCCGATTTGCGGGCGCCGTAACAAAGCTCGCCCAAAACAATACTTGAAATCGTAACATAACTCCCCGTAAGGCGCTGCAGAACCTCAGAATCGCCTTCCATGAAGGCAATAGCCGCATTGGTATCCAAGAGAAGGCTTTCCGACATCACAGTTATCCTTCCGCAGCAAAAAGTGCCGCGCCACTAACAGCAGCGCGCGCTCATTTGTGGATCGCGTCCAGCGTGATCTTGTGGGGAACGATCTTGCAGATGATGCGCGTCTCCCGGAACCGCTTTTCGGCGGGAAAGACGTATCCGTAATAGGCCGGATGGCGCGTGTACTGCCGCGTGATCTGATCCAGGTGTTCCAACGCGCCCTCCTCCGTGATCTCGACCTCGCCCCGGATTTCGATCCAGCGGCCCACGTCCTGCGGATCGATCACCAGCAGAGATACTTTGGGGTTGGCCTGCATGTTCCTGCCCTTCTGCCGCTCCCGCGTGGTGTTCACCCGCACGCAGTCGCCGTCGAGATCGCACCACACCAGGCTGGACTGCGGCTGTCCGTCGGGCATCAGCGTGGTCAACACGCCGGGAATCGGCTTTTCCAACAGATCGCGGTGCGAATCCGGGATCGTCACCATCGCCAGCGCCCCTTTCTCAGCGCGCGTCCAGCGTCACGACGCGCGTCGGCAAAATCTTACAGATGACCGGCACCTCGCGCTCCTTGAGTTCGGCGGGCACACACGCGCCGAAGTACGGCGACGCGCCAGTGTACCGCTCCGAGAGCCGGTCCAGATGTTCCAGCGCCCCGACCTCAGTCATCTCCACCACCGTGCCGCGCACTTCGAGCGAGCGCAGCGGCTCCCGCACGTCGAAGGCCAACAGTGTAACCTTCGGGTTGGCGCGCATGTTGCGCTCTTTACGAAAGCCCCGCATGGTGTTCACCAGGACGTAAGTCCCATCGTAATCCACCCAGACGACCGTCGTCTGCGGCTGGCCATCAGGCATGACGGTCGTCAGCGCGGCGCAGGTCTTGCCGCACAGCAGGTCGAGAAATTCGTCGGGAATCGCTGCCGCCATGTGATCGCCTCCTCGTGATGTCTGGTCCAATCCCTTTTACGCAGAGGCCGCGCCCCGCGTTTCATCCCTCCGCCAGCCAATCATCCTCGTCGTAGGCGGGCAGCTCGCAGCGCAGCGGCTTATCCTGTCGCCAGCCGAAGGCATAACCCGCCTGGATGAGCTGGTGAATCTCGCTCGTGCCCTCGTAGATCACTTCGCCTTTGGCGTTGCGCAGGTAGCGTTCCACGTCGTACTCGTCTGTGTAGCCATAAGCGCCGTAAATCTGCACCGCGTCCAGCGCCGCCTGCATGGCGTGATCAGTGGCGAACCACTTGAACAGGCTCGTCTCGCGCGTGTTACGGATACCCCGGTTCTTCAGCCAGCCGACCCGGCAGCCGAGCAAAAACGCGGCGTCGTAGCCCTGCTGCATCAGGGCGATCTTCTGCTGCACCAACTGATGCCCGGCAATCGGCTTGCCGAATGCCTGCCGCTCCTGGGCATACTTCACGCTGTCCTCCAGGCAGGCGCGGATCAGGCCCGCCGCGCCAAAACCGACCGTGTAGCGCCCGTTGTCCAGTGCGCTCATGCCGATGTAAAAGCCCTCGCCCTCTTCGCCCAGCCGATCTTCGACCGGCACTTCCACATCGGCGAAGTGCACCCACCCGGTCGAACCGGCGCGCACGCCCAGCTTGCCGTGTAGATCGCCCGTCGTGACGCCTTTGGCCTCTCGCGCCACCAGGAAGGCGCTCATCCCCCGGTGGGGCGGATCGGCGTGTGGGTCGTGCTTAGCGATCACCAGGAAGTGATCGGCCTTGCTGGCGAGGCTGATCCAGGTCTTTTCGCCGTTGAGCACATACACGTCTCCGGCACGGCGGGCGGTGGCCTTCATGGCGGCCACATCGCTGCCCACGTCCGGCTCGGTCTGTGCGAAGGCGGCGATCTTCTCACCGCGCGCCTGCGGCGCAAGCCAGCGTCGCTTCTGATCCTCCGTGCCCCACTGGAAGATCGCCAGGCTGTTGAGCGCCACGTGCACCGACAGGATCACGCGCAGGTAGCTGTCCACACGCTCCAGTTCTTCGCACACCAGGCCGAGCGTCAGGTAATCGAAGCCCTGGCCACCGTAGCGCACCGGCAGGCACAGACCGAGCAAGCCCAGTTCTGCCATGCGCGGCAGCACGCGGGGGTTCAACTGTTGGCTACGATCCCACTCCTTGAGCGTGGGATACACCTCGCGGCGCGCGAAGTCGCGGGCCACCTGCCGCGCGGCGATCTGTTCTTCGGAAAAGGTGAAATCCATCGGGAAAACCGCCTCCGGGGCTATGCTGTCGGCGCGGAACACCAGGGATGATTATAGCGGAGACGGCGGCTTGTCTCATCTTTCAACGTGAATATACTCAAAAGGTAGTGCAGCAACGAGACAGAACACGCATGAGCACTCCCCTTTCTCCCGCCGAAAAGCAGTACCGCGCCGGGATCGACGCCTTCAAACACGGCGACACCCGCCGCGCCCGCGCCGCCGGCGGCCAGGCCGTCCGCCTTGACCCGCGCCACGCCCAGGCCTGGCTTGCGCTGGTGACGGTCGCCACCGACCCCGGCGAGCAGCTCTACTGCCTGCACCGCGCCGGCGTGCTGCTGCCGGGGGATCAGCGCGTGCAGGAGAGCTACCGGGAGATCAAGGCGCGCTTTCCCCAGGCGCAGGAGCGCCCGTTGCCGGAAGTCGCGTCCCCGGCGGAAAAATTGCGCGCCGCCGCAGACCGCCGCGCCGCGCCCGCCGCCGATCCCTTCGCCCCGGCCCTGCCCACCCGCAAGCCGATCCGCAGCCTGGACACGTCCGAGGCGCTGCGCCAGGCCGCCCGGCTGCGCAAGAAGAACGACGAAGAGGCTGCGCTGCGCATCTACCTGGACATCCTGCGCGAAGACCCCGCCCAGCAGGAAGCCACCGCTGAGGCCGTGCAGATTTTTTCCCGCCGCAAACAGGTGATCGAGGCGATTGAGGTGCTGGAAGGCAGCCTCATCGCAGGCAACCGCGACCCCGGCGCGCTGATCTCCCTGGCGGAACTGCAACTGCACATCCGCAGCGGCAATCCCTGGGGTCTGCTGGCAGACCTGCGCGCCATGCCGGACGTCAAAGCCGCTCAACTGCTGCGCGCCGCTAATCTCTACTGGAAGTACGGCCAGGATGGGGCCGCCTTCGCCACGCTGCATGAGGCCGAACAGCGCGATCCTCGCCACCAGCCCACGCTGCTGCGGCTGGCCGAACTCTACCGCGAGACCGGCCAGGAGGACCGCGCCCGCACTTATTTTCAGCGCACGGTGGACCTGGGTGCGCGCTCGGAGGCAGGCAAAACAGCCCAGGACATTCTACTAGAAGAAGCGCCCTACATCCCGCGCTTCGTGCAGACGCATCTGGCCTACGCCCTGCGCGAAGTGCTGGGCGTGGCGATCCTCTTTCTGCTGCTGGCGGCGCTAGACGCCGGGCTGAACTTCGCCCGCATCGACGCGGCAGGGTGGATCGGCGTCGGGATAAGCGTGCTGGGCGGCTACCTGGCGGTGACGGCCACGTCCTCCCCGGCGCAGGGCATTTTTGCACCGCTGCTGCGGGAGCCAGGCAAAGCCAAGCGGGAAGATCGGCCCCGGCGCGCGCGCGGCAGTGCGCCGCCCTCGCTGTCTACGGTAGAAGATGAGCCGTTGCCCATGCTACCCATACCGGTGCGCGTGCTGATGGGCGTGGTCGGCGGGTTGCTGCTGATCCTGGCGGCGACGCTGGTATTGCAACATAGCCTGGCAAGCACACAGGCTGCCCTCGGAACCGTCAACCAGGGGCGCGTGCCCGACGTGGTGCTCGACCTGATGGATCAACTGTCGCGCATCTTCGGCCCCTGATGGCCACCCTCCCCGGAGTACCCCATGTATCCCCTACCCGTCGGTGATACGACCCGCGTCCGCTACCGGAGCTTTCCGCTGATCACGGTGCTGCTGATCGTAATCAACGTCCTGGTGTGGTTCTACGTCAACGTCATTCTGAGCTGGCGAACGACCCTGCTCTGGCCGGGCGAATCTTTCAACGATGGCGTCGTGGCCCGCCTGCTGTTCGGCACGGTCCCCTACGCCGTGCAGACGCAGCAGGGCATCGGCGCGCTGAGCACCATCACGGCGACCTTCATGCACGCGCCGGGCATTCTGCACATCTTCGGCAACATGGTGTTTCTGTGGGCCTTCGGGCGGCGCATCGAAGACGCCTGCGGGCCGGCGCGCTTTTTGCTGTTCTACCTGTTGGCCGGGCTGATCGCCAGCGCGGCCAGCGTGTTCATCCGGGGCGGCGGCGCGGTAGACCGGTTCATCCCCGGCATCGGGGCCAGCGGCGCCATTGCGGGCGTGATGGGCGCCTTCCTGGTGCTGTTCCCCGGCACGATCATCACCACCGTGATCCTGATCGGCGTCATCCCCATCCCGATCCGCATCCCGATCCCGGCCCTTATCTACCTGGTATGGTGGCTGGCCCAGCAGATCGTCCCCACGCTCCAGATCGTCCAGGGCAGCGACCCCGGTTATACGACCGACTTCGTGGCGCACCTGGCGGGGTTCTTCGGTGGGCTGCTGATCTTCCTGTTCGTGCGCAAAGATTTGCTCTACCGCTACCTCAGCGGCGCGAAGCTGTAAGCGGCAGGCAAGAAATCTTGGCGTTTTGGTAGTTAAGAGTTATGATCAGGGTGGCAGAAATCTGATTCTGAGGGAACCACTGTGTCCGACGCCAAACACGATCGGGTTTACCTGGACCCGCACGACCCGGAAGAATCGCTGCGCCAGCTTCAGCAAGTCTACGATCTGGATGATGCGGCGCTGCCGATGTTGCGGCGCATCCTGGCGCTGTACCCGCGTCCGGTGCTGCTCTACGTAGACGAGGCCACCGCCCTGCAACTGGTCGATAATCCCCTGGTCGATCACTTCACCTTCAACATCCAGACTGACGAACTGGTGCTCTTTTCCCGCGACCCGATGACGTTCGTCGATGCCCTGGTGGAAATGGCAATGTACTTGGCCGGGTTCGTCACCCTGATGGGCGTGGAAGATACCTGGATGATCGAGTTCACCATCGGCGCCTGGAAGCCGGTCAGGAACCACATCAAGCGGCGGCTGGGCATCCCGGTCGAAGATCAGCCGCGCTACATCATCGGCCTGCCACCCGCGCCGGAGGACGCCCCGCTGGAAGACCCTTACCCCTTCCGCACCCTGGTTTCGCAGTTGGACGTGGGGTCGTTCACCCAGATGATCCGGCTGGCCGCGCGTGACGACGTGGAAGTGAGCTTTCCCCAGGGAACCGATCCGCGCGTGATCGAGGTGTATGTGCGCGCCAAGACGGCCATGTATCAGGTAGCCGACGGTTTGGACCTGAACGACTGGCGCGAGTTCAACCGGCGGCTGCTGGCGACCGTGCAGCAGTTGGACGAGGAATACCAGCCGCATCGCCTGCCGATCCCGCTGTGGTGGCAGCGGTTGCAAGACGCGCAGAACGCCGCATCGGAATTCACCCCCAGCAGCGACCGCGCCCCTGCTCTGCCCGACGATCTGGCGGACAACCGCTCCGCGCCGCCGGAGGCGGACCAGGGCGAGCGGTGGAACCCGTTTGAGGAGTTCATCGCGGGGCTGTTCGGGGATGATGAGGAGTACCTTTCATGACGCCCCCCGCCCTTCGCCTGGCCACCGAAACCGACGCCGACGCGGTCCTGGCGATCTACGCGCCCATCGTGCGTGAGACGGTTATCTCCTTCGAGCTGGAGCCGCCGACGCTCGAAGAGATGCGTTCGCGCATCCGCGAAACCCTGGCCCAACTGCCCTGGCTGGTCTGCGCGAACGGCGGGGATGTGCTCGGCTACGTCTACGCCCGCCCATTCCGGTCGCGTGCGGCTTACTGCTGGTCCGTTGAGGTGTCCGCTTATGTGCGCGCCGATTGTCGCCGGATGGGGATCGCGCGCGCACTGTATACGGCGCTGTTCGCCATCCTGACGCTGCAAGGTTACTATAATGCCTACGCCGGGATCGCCCTGCCCAACCCGGCCAGCGTGGGCCTGCACGAGTCGCTGGGCTTCCACTTTTCCGGCGTGTATCGGCAGGCGGGCTACAAGCTGGGCGCGTGGCACGACGTGGGCTGGTGGCAGCGTTCCCTGCGCGATGACCGCGCCGATCCCCCCGCCCCGCCGCTGCCTCTGGACGCCGTCCGCGCGTCGGCGGGCTGGCAGGCCGCGCTGGACAGCGGGATCGCGCTTCTGAAAAGCTGAGCGAGAAAACCGATCATGCAAAAAATCAACCTGGCGCAGAAATTCAGCCTGTTCAGCGACACCTGGAGTCCGAAGATCGCCGCCGAGTTAAACGGCCAGTACGTCAAACTCGCCAGGCTCAAGGGCGAGTTCGTGTGGCACCACCACGAGGTCGAGGATGAGCTGTTCCTCGTGGTCAAGGGGCAGTTGACGATCCAGTTCCGCGACGGCGACGTGGTGCTGGATGAGGGCGAGTTCATCGTGATCCCCGCCGGGGTGGAACACCGCCCCGTCGCGGCGGAAGAGGCGCACGTCGTCCTGTTCGAGCCGAAGTCCACGCTCAACACGGGCAACGTGCAGGACGAGCGCACCAAAGCGAACCTCGAAAGGATTTAGGCCGGTGGTCAAACTCCTGGGTGTCACCCGCGTCACGTCCGATCTGGAAGCGTCGAAGCGGTTCTGCGAGGACGTGTTGGGCTTCGAGCCGGACAGCTTCTACGGGCCGACGCGCTGGCAGTCCTACAAAGCGCAGGAGGGCGTGTTCTTTGCAATTGGCGAAGCGCCCGGCTCGACCGACGAAATCTCCTTCACCGTCTCCGCCGTAGAGGCCCTGTGGGAGCAGGTTCGGGACCGAGCCGAGGTGGTCTGCCCGCTCGAAAAGACGTCCTGGGGAACATACCGCTTCGTCGTGAAAGACCCGGACGGCAACCTGCTAGCCTTCGGACAGGGCAGCGCATGATCCGCATCCTCACGCCTGCCTTCAACATCGCGCCCGGCGGCCCGGCCAGCGAAGAGCCGGAAATTGTGCTGGATCGCTGCGTGGAACTCGGCGCGACCTTTTGCCTGCCGCATCAGTGTGTCACCGACGCGCTGCTGGACCGCATGACCGGCACGATCCGCGACCTGAACAGGTACACGCGCCTGATCCGCGCGCGCGGCATGATCCCCGGCCTCTCCACCCACATGCCAGAAACGGTGGTCATCGCGGACCGGATGAACGCCGACGTGGAGACCTACATCCAGCTTTACAACGCGGCGGGCTTCTTGATGCAGGTCGAGGCCGACTGGGTGATGCGCATTATCGCCAACGCCAAAAAGCCGATCATGACGATCAAGCCGCTGGCGGCGGGGCGGCTGCTGCCGGTGGTGGGGCTGGCCTTCGTGTGGAACACCATCCGCGACCAGGACATGGTCACCATCGGCGCGACCACGCCGGATGAGGCGTGCGAGTCCATCGAAATCTCCCTGGACCTGCTCAACCGCCGCATCCCCGACAACGGCCTGCAAAAGACACGCAGCAAGAAGTCATTGGAGTAAAGCCGTGGAACCTGTTCAAACCGTTGACAAGAGCCGGGAAAAGATCGCCCGCCACTGGTCGGAGGTAGCGCCGGACGTGGAGCGGTGTTTCTTCGGCTTTCCACCGCTGCGGCCATACCAGATCAAATGGGCGTTCGGGGAACGTCTGGCCGAGACGCACCGGGATAACCCCTACTGGGCCGAGGACATCTTCATCACGGAATATCTGCGCAACCGCCCTGTCGAAGCGGTGCTCAGCCTGTGCTGCGGCTTCGGCGAAGTCGAGCGGCGGTTCGTCAGCCAGATGCCCGGCATCCAGACCTGCCTTGCGGTTGACCTCGCTCCCGGCGCGCTGGAAACCGCCCGTCAGCACGCCAAAGACGCCGGGATGGATCGCACCATCCGCTACATCCAGGCGGACCTGAATCACTATCCCTGGGAGGTGGAAAAGTACGACCTCGTTATCGCCAACGGCGCGTTGCACCACCTGGCGAACCTGGAGAACGTGATCGCGGGCATCAAAGCCACGCTCAAGCCCGGCGGCATCCTGTACGCCAACGAACACGTCGGCGCTTCGTACCAGGATTACCCGCCGCGCCAGTTGGAACTGATCAATGCGGCGGCCTATTTGGTGCCCCCTGAACTGCGCGGCAGAATCGGGACGCCGTTCCGCCATTCCCATCGGCTGCTGTTCTGGATTCACCAGTTGTATTACATCCTGCGGGGCGACGTCTGGATTCCCGATCCGCAGGAGCGGCCCGGCTGGTCGGGCAAGCGAAAACGGCTGGCGTCTGTGCTGCGCTCTCTGGCGCGCCGGCGGCGGGGCGGTCAGGCAGCGCCGTTCCGGTTCGGCATCCTGCACGACACGCCCAAGCCACGCTTTCTACGCAGCGACCCGTCCGAGTGCGTCCGCTCCGCCGACATCCTGCCGCTCATCCGCAGCGCCTTTGCTGACGTGGAAGTGCATCCCTATGGCGGGGCCATCCTGGCCTACGCGCTGGACAACCGCTTCTACGACTGCTACGACGCCAACAATCCCGTGCACCGGGCCACGCTGGACCTGCTGTGCCGGTTGGAGGAGCACTATACGCAGATGGGTGAGCTAAGCGCCGAACACGCCGTGATCATCGCACGGAAGCCCGCATGACCGACACGCCCCCTCTCCCGCCCTACGAACGCTACCTGGCCGCCTACAGCGCCGACGCGCCACCGCCCTGGGATTCGGGCATCGTGCCGCCGGAAGTGCGCGCTCTGGTGGAAGGCGATTCTCCGCTACCGCCAGGCCGCGCCTTCGATGCCGGCTGCGGGACGGGCGTCAGTTCGGTGTATCTCGCTTCGCATGGCTGGCAGGTGACAGGCTCAGACTGGATCGAGGCGGCGCTCGAAAAGGCGCGCGCGCGGGCCGCGCAGGCCGGGCTGAGCGAGGAGCAGGTCCGTTTTGTGCGCGCCGACCTGACCGCGCCGGACGCCCTGCCGGATCACCCGCCCGTGTCGCTGTGGCTGGACGTGGGCTGCGTGCATGGCTTTTCGCCGGAAGCGCGCGCCGTTTACGCCGCGCACGCAACGCGGCTGGTCGCGCCGGGCGGAATATTGCTGATCTACGCCTGGGGGCGGCACGAGCGGGACGGACACCTGGCCGGGCTGGATCAGGAGGACGCAGCAGCCGCCTTCGCCCCGGCGTTTACCCTCGTCCACGCCGATCACGGCCAGGAAGCAACCAACACCGCCGTCCCCGCCGCCTGGTACACCCTCAGGCGCGTCTGAAGAAGCCCGACGCGCTATAGAGGAAGCATTGCATATGCTGATTGCTGACGGCTGACTGCCCTATTTCGCCAGCACGCGCGCCAGCTCCCACAAGTCCAGGTCCAGGCTCTTCTTGTTGGCAACCACCTCCGCCAGCGGCGTCGGGGTGATGCGGTCGCCCAACAACCCAACCAGCACGCCATGCTCGCCCCGTTCCAGGCAGGCAGTCGCGCCCGCAGCCAGGCGCGTCGCCAGCAGGCGGTCGAAAGCCGTCGGCGCGCCGCCGCGCTGGACGTGCCCCAGCTTGGTCACGCGCAGGTCGAAGCCCACCTCATCGCGCCGTGTCTGGAAATAAGCCGTCAGTCTGTCGGCGTCATACTCGGCCCCTTCGGCCACGACGGCAATCGCGTGCGCCTTGCCGCGCTCGTAGGCGTCGCGCAGTTCGGCGGCCATCGTTTGGGGATCGGTTTTCACCTCTGGGATGACGATGAACTCCGCGCCCCCGGCGATCCCGGCCATCAGCGCCAGGTAGCCACAGTTGCGGCCCATCACCTCCACCAGAAACGCGCGCTGATGCGATTCCGCCGTAACTTTGAGCCGGTCGATGGCTTCCAGGGCGATGTTGAGCGCCGTATCGACGCCGATGGTGATGTCTGAGCCGAACAGGTCGTTGTCGATGGTCGAGGCCACACCGACTACCGGATAGCCCATTTGCGACAGGGCGTGCGCGCCGGTCTGCGAGCCGTTGCCGCCGATAACCACCAGCCCCTCGATCTCCTGCTGGTTCAACTCGCGCAGGGCCTTCATGCGCCCGGCCTCTTCTTTGAACTCCGGGCAGCGCGCGCTGCCCAACATGGTGCCGCCTCGCTGAATGATGTTGCTCACATTGCGGCGGCGCAGGGGAACGAAGTTGCCGTTGATCAACCCGGCATAGCCATGTTCGACCCCAAACACCTCCCAGCCCTTCTCGATTCCCGTCCGTACGACGGCGCGAATGGCCGCGTTCATCCCTGGGGCGTCGCCGCCGCTGGTCAACACTGCAATGCGCTTCATGCCTGCTCTCCCCTTCCAACCCAAACCCCACCGGGGCGTTCGACTGAGCGCCCTCTACCATACCACCTTTTGCGGATTCCGTTGGGCAATGTCTGGGGCCGGCCCACTGCTCTCAGACAAAGGCGCGCGTATTCCAACCGGCCAGGATGTCCAGCAATTCGTCGGGGTCCACCGGCTTAGGCAAAAACAGGCTGGCGCCTGCGGCCAACAGGGCATGGCGTTTTTCTGGTGTGGCCGAGATGGCAATGATCGGGATCGAGGCCGTGCTGGGATCGGCGTGCAACCGTCGGCATACTTCGCAGCCATCCAGATCGGGCAGCCTGTAGGTGGTGGTGATCAGATCAGGGAGGTGCGATAGCGCCAACCGCAGCCCACGCTGAGCGGTATCTGCTTCCAACACCCGATACCCGGCCATCGTCAACAGATCGACAAGACAACCGCGCAGGTAACGGTCCGACTCAATAACGAGAATAGATATAGGATGACTCACGGCGGTCAACCATCGTCCTTCCAGAGACGGGAACATATTCCAATTATACATCAATCCCGGTCTTATGGAATATATTACAACTGGCACAACCTGGAATAAACTCCGCCGCCGTTTCACTTTCTGGCGCCAGTTCATAACGCCGGGGCAGTCGCGCGACGAAAGGACATCCCCGCGCGCCGTCGCACGAACTGCACATCTGCTCATCGCTCACAGCGCGTAGCTTCCCCTTGCGCACCCAGTGCTCGATCATGCCCTCCAGCGTCCCGCGCTCAACGCCCAGTTCGCGCGCCACCTGTCCCAATGACAGCGGCACAGACGCCTGCTCAAACATCGTTAACACCTGTCGCAGCATCGTTGTCATGATTTTGATTGCACTCCGCCAAAACAGGACACGGCGCGCCGTGTCCCTCCCACCGATGCGCTACCCCAATCCCAGCAGCAGGCCAACCTGATAGACCAGCGTGGCTGCGCCCCAGGCGACGATCAACGTATAGGCAAGCTGGAATAGCGTCCAACGCCCGCCGAACTCGCGGCGCATCACCGCCGTCGAAGACATGCATGGCACGTATAACAGAATGAAGACGTTAAAAGCTACCGCCGCCAGCGGCGAGAAACGCTCCCGTAGCGCCGTCGCCAACGCCGTATCGCTCGTTTCCTCCGCTGCCCCTGCGCCCAGGAAATCCGCCTCTGGCATGGCGACGCCGGGGATCAGATTCACCGTGCGCGGCACAATATTCACCAACTCCTGTCCAGTCAGCAGGATTGCCTCGCCCAACCCGCGCGCCATACCTACCAGGTCTTCGCCCAGGGTCGTCGTCGGGTCAGCGGGCGGCTCAGACTCCGCCCCGACGTAAATCTGACTCAGGGTTGAGATCACGACCTCTTTGGCGACCAGCCCGCTCACCAGCGACCCGGCAGCTTCCCAGTTACCGAAGCCTGCCGGCGCAAAGACCGGCGAAATCACGCGGCTCAGTGAGCCAAACAGGCTGTCGGCAGGGGACACATGGCGAAACGCCCCCGCCCCCACTGGGATCGCCAGCAGGAACCACAGCACCACCGACGCTGCCAGGATGGTCGTCCATACCGTGCGCACAAAGTTCGCGCTGCGCTCCCGCACCTGCGCCCACAGACTTTTGAAGGTCGGCATCCGGTAGGGCGGCAGTTCCATCACGAAAGGCGGCGTGCGCTTGGTCTTGAAGACCGTCTGCCGCAGCAGCAGCCCCGTCAGCACCGCCACCCCGATGCCGACCAGGTATAGAGCAAAGATCAGGTTGCCTGCCGACGCGCCGAAGAAGGCCGAGCCGAAGATCACGTAGACCGGTAGACGTGCTCCACAGCTCATGAAGGTCGTCAGGAAGGCGGTCAGCTTGCGATCCTCGACGCTGTCCAGCGCGCGCGTGGCGTAAATCGC
>CAZGXI010000001.1:234220-262878 GCA_964529715.1 uncultured Anaerolineae bacterium
AGCCAAAGCCGATCATCAGCGGCAGAAAACTTTTGCCGTGCAGCCCCAGCGCGTGCATAAAGCGGTCCATCACAAAGGCCGCCCGCGCCATATACCCCGTGTCTTCCAACAGACCGATGGCGGTATAGAGCAAAAACAGCACCGGCAGAAAGACCAACACCCCCCCGACCCCAACCAGCACCCCCTCTACAAGCAGCGCCTCGACCCAGGTGCCGTGCAATCCTAACACCCCTAACACCGCTGCCAGCCATCCGGCTATCGGGCCATTGATCGTGGCATCTACCCAATCCACCAGCGGCGCACTGACGTTGGCGACCAGTTGGAACACCGCCCACATCAATACCAAAAAGATCGGCAGGCCCAACCAGCGATGGGTCAGCACGGCGTCGATTCGGTCGGAGGGCGTAAGGATGTCTTCCGTCGGGCGTGCCACAGCGTGACGCGCCACGTCCGCGATAAAGGCGTAGCGCCGGTCCACGATCAACGTCTCGGTGTCTTCGCCGCACGCATCGGCGATCCGCCCGGCAGCCTGTCGCGCTGCGTCCAGCAGGATAGGATTACGAATACGCTCCGCAATGTCCGCTTCGCCTTCCAACAGCTTCACCGCCAGCCAGCGCGCAGGATACATCTGCGCCAGGGCCGTCTGCGCAATGCGGCTTTCTAGCGCGGCGATCTCGCGCTCCAACACCTCTCCATAGTCCAACCGGTAAGGGCGTGGACGCTCCCCGTTGTGCTGAGCCAGCACCTGCGCCAACGCCGCTTTGAGCGCCTCCAGTCCGACGCCCGTGCGAGCAATGGTGGCGACGACTGGCGCGCCGCCTAGCGCCGCCGAGAGCGCCTCCCGGTCGATGCGCATGGCGAGGCCCTCGGCCACGTCCATCATGTTCAACACGACGATCACTGGTGCGCCAAGTTCGATAAGCTGCACGACCAGGTACAGGTTGCGCTCCAGGTTAGCGGCGTCCAGCACGGCGATCACTGCGTCGGGGTGCTCGTCCAGCAGGAAATCGCGCGTGATGATCTCCTCGACCGAATAGGCGGTGAGGCTGTACGCGCCGGGCAGGTCTACCACGACAATCTCCTGCCCGCCCAGGCGCACGCGCCCCTCTTTTTTATCGACGGTTTTGCCCGGCCAGTTGCCGACATGCTGGCGCGCGCCGGTGAGCGCATTAAAGACGGTGCTTTTGCCCGCGTTAGGATTACCCGCGAGCGCGACCGTGACGGTGGCGACGTTGGTGCTCGCGTCGGCAGGGGTGAGAATCATCATATTCGACCTCGATAGCGCGCGCATCGGCGCGGCGCAGCGATAGATGATAACCGAGTAATTTGTATTCCACCGGGTCGCCAAGCGGCGCGGCCTTGACCATCTCGATCTCCACCCCGACGACCAGCCCCATGTCCATGACCCGTCGGCGAAAAGGCCCATGCACACGAATATGCCGGACGGTGGCCCGCTGGCCGGCTTCCAGTTGATCGAGCGTGCACATCCGCGACATCGTTCCCCCTGTAGTGACCCTCATAATTGCGAATCGTTCGCAACTACACAGACTATGCGCTAAAAATGCCTTCGCTTCCAAGTGACAACCGTCACTAAAAAAGCGTGAAAGTGAACGGCAAAAGAAATTGGTTCTAAAGTCTGGTTACTCTTTATTTTCTATTGTAATCGCTGTCCTGCTCTGCAACAACAACACTTCAGCCCGACTGTTCTCGGAGACCCTATATAATTTTTTAGGTTAGCCTAAAATAAATATACCACCACTTCCTTGCTGCGCAAGTGGTTGCGGACAGCAATTCAACCGTAAACAGCCAACGTTCTTCGGCGGCGGATGAGCAGTAACACGATGACAACAGCCGAAAGCCCGATCAGCACCCACTTGATCGCCGCCGCGACCGACGCCAGCAGCACCGTCCCCGCCGGAAAAACCGGCGGATCAGACAGCAGGATCAGGTGCAGGGCGTTTTCGAGATAATCGCACAGTGCAGCGACGAACGGCAGAGCGAACAGGATCAGGCGCGCGCGGTCTGGCGGGCGGTCGGGCCAGGCAGTTAACCGGGCGAGCAGACTCGCCAGCAAGACGGCGTAAGCGACGGGAAACAGGTAGTCCAGCCAGATCGTCTGCTGGAACTGCGCCACGCCCGCCGCCCCCCACCCTTCCACCACCGCCAGGAAGTTCTCCGGCGTGAAGGCCAGTTGCAGGCCGATCACCGACATCCCGCCGCCCGACGCCCCCGCCAGCGCCCACAAAAGCACCAACAGCACCGCAGCAGCAACAGCAGCAATCCACGTGATCCGGGGATCGGTCAGGGCGTGGTAGAGGCGGGCCATGCGGGTTTTCCTGTCAGCACGTGGAAAAGGATAGCGCCAGTGACGACTCCGCCGCCTAAAGGCGACGGCTTCCCAGGGTGCGCCTGACCCACTGGCCGACGTTACGCCTTGGCCGCTCCGTCCGAGCGGGCTTGATGACTGCGCCTTTCGGCAACGGACGCTGGAGCTTGACCTTGATCTCCCCCACGTTCTGCACGTAGAGCAAGGCTCGCCCGTTCTTCTCCAAGCGCAGCTTGCACCCGTCGCCGTAAGTAGGGGCGTTCAATTGAACGCCCCTACGGTGGAAGCGGTTCGCCCCCTTGAAGCGTGGAAAGCCTGCCTTCTCTCCGGCCTTGATCCGCCGGAACGCCCCCTGATACGCCTTGTCCAGTCGCCGCAGGGCATGTTGCAGGCTGCTGGCGTTCAGCAACCCCAGCGTCGCCGGGTTCGCCCGCCGCAGGTCGCGGAAGTACACCCACTGCTGCTGGTACGTGACGCTTTTTCCAGTTTCCCGGTAGGTCGTGATGCGCTGTTCCAGCGCCGCGTTGTACACCCCCCGCGCCTGCGCCAGCACAAACACCGCCATGCGTTCCTGGGCATTGGTCAGGTACAAGCGGTACTGGTAGGTACGGATCATGCCGGGATCACTGCATTGAACATTGCTGAGAGTAATCTTAGTCTATTGCCCATACGTTCGTCTGTCAAGGATTTCGTGAAGGGAGCAAGGCGCATTCCCCTGTCGCCTAACCCAGCACTTGCGTACTGGGCAAGTGAGGCGACAGTCCCCTGCACCAATTCTCATGGGCCAGCGCGTCGGCGCGGCAGGCGCAGTTGAGCGCCATCGCCCAGTCCTCGTTCCCCAACGCTTGCCAGCCCGCCACCGTCACGCTCGATGTGCTGGCCGGGTCTACGGCATTGCACGCCTCCGGGTCGGCCTGAACACACAACAAACGCACGCCCTCCGGCAGAGCCGTCGGGACGGGCGTGGGGGCCTGCAAGACCGTGCCGAAGGCGCACAACGGCGGAGTCTCTGGGCGCAGCAGGGCCGCGCCGATCCAGCAGCGCCCCCCTCTGCCGTACACCTGCATCCATTCCGGTGGCGTGTTGCCGTCGTCTTGCAGCACCATCACATCCGTACAATTCGGCACGACGGCGATCACAGCAGCATCCGCCGACGGCTCGGCGCGGCAGTTTGCCCCCGGATCAGCCACCAGCACGGTCGCGTTCTGGCGGCTGGCGAACGCCGGACTCAGCAGGTCCCAGGCGGGCCTGGGCGTGCGGTCCACGTTGACCAACCCCCAGTGGCAGCCGACCAGTGCTTCCACACCGCCCTCGCACTTCCAGGGTTCGTCGGCGAACTCGAACAGGAAGAGGTCGATGCCCTCGACGTTCGCCAGGTCGAGCATACTCTGCACAAAGATGCGCTGCGCATCTTCGCTCCCGGCGGTGGCGTCTGCGCATGACTCGTTGGCGTTGGCGCTCGGCCAGCCCGTCTCGAACAGGATCACGCGCTGATCGGCCAGGGCGGGCATCTGTGCCAGAAAGCGCCACTCGTTCACCGCATACTGGGCCGCCTCTTCGACCCGGCTGCACCCCCAGAAGCCGTAACTGTGCACACCGACCCAATCCACCGCCGCCAGCAGGTCGGGATGCGTCTGCCACATCGCCACGTTGTCGGCGTAGCCAACCGGCACAGACACGGCTTCCCGTACCTGCTCGACGTAGCCGATCAGGATCGACTCGGCGTCCTGGCCCAGGTCGCCGCGCAGCAACACCTCCGAGCCGACCAGCACGCCGATCACGTTCGGATAGGCGTTCGCCAGTGCGATGGCGGCGGCAATCTCCTGCTCATTGGCGGCAGAAGAACTACCGATCCATGCCTGGGCCACCACCTGCACGCCCACCGCCTCGGCCTCGGCGATGATCGTCTCTGCCACGCCGGTCGAACTGTAAAGGCGGATGACGTTCACCTTCTCCGCAAGCAGCGCCAGGTCCTCGCGGAGCTGTTCCGCCGATGGCGCTTCGCCGCCTGGCCCCTGCCCCTCGCGGAACGGGCCATAGTTCAGGCCGAGCAGCGGGGCGTCGTGGCCGCTTTCCTGGCGCAGCGGCGCGGCCAGCAGCACATCGGGTAGCATCAGGAGCGCGCACAGTATAGCCAACAGCTTGAGACGCATGGGTTTTCTCTCCGCCTTTCCATGTGCAAAAGCCCCCTTGCTGATCCTATCATACTCCGGGATGCGCGGTGGTATCCGGCGGCGCAACCGGGCTATAATGCCGTCAGCCGACAACTCAAGGAGGCGCTTCTCCAATGCGAATCGAATTCCTGGGCAGCGGCGGCGCGATCCCCACCCCGCGCCCCGGCTGTGACTGCCGGGTGTGCGCGCAGGCGCGGGCGCGCGGCGTACCGTACAGCCGGATGGGGCCGTCGCTGTTCGTGCACGGGCCAGACCTGCTGATCGACACACCGGAAGACATCGTCCACGCGCTCAACCGGGCCAACATCCGGCAGGTCAAGGCGGCCACGTACAGCCACTGGCACCCCGACCACACAGCGGGCATCCGCGTGTGGGAATCGCTCAACTTGCGGCTGTGGGATTGGCCGCCCAAGAACCTGGTCACGACGATTTACCTGCCGCAGAAGGTCAAGGAAGACTTCGACCGCTGGCAGGGCCTGGCCGAAAAACTGGATTATCTGGAAAAGCGCCTGCGCGTGGTGAAACAGGTGATCGTGCCGGAAGGCGAGTCCTTCACGGTGGGCGACGCCACCATCCAGCCGATCCTCCTGCCCAATGCGCTGGCCATCAGCGAGGCCAACGTCTACGCCTTCCTCCTCGACGATGGCGCGGCGCGCGTGCTGATCGCGCCGGACGAACTGGTCGGCTGGACGCCGCCGGACCTGGGGCCGCTGGACCTGGCGATCCTCCCGGCGGGCCTGTTCGAGTTCGATCCCCTGACCGGGGAGCGCATCATCCCGGCGGAACATCCCGTGCTGCAATCCGAGGCGACATTCGAGCAAACACTGGAGATCGTGCGGCAGTTGGGCGCGCCGCGCACCATCCTCACCCACATCGAAGAAGCGGACGGGGCCAGCTACGACGACCTGCTGAAGCTCCAGCGCAAGCTGATGACCGAACGCAAGGAGTTGGGCAATGTGGCGTTCGCCTTCGACCGGTTGCAGGTAAGCGTTTAGCAAGTGTTTAAGAACCTGCCACATGGACAGGGTGCTCCAATGGCCCTACCCCCCTGCCCCCTCCCCTCTCCATGAGGAAGAGGGGAAAACACTGGCTGCTCAAGCCCCTCGCCCTGAGGGAAAGGGGTTGGGGTGAGGATTACAGCCGTTGTTGCCCAATGCCATCGCTGGCTGATGCGTAGGTTTTTAAACACACTCTGAGACCCACCAACCGGGCACTGAAAACTGAGCACGGCGAACTGAGAATTGAGAACCCCATGTCCGAGTCCACCCTGCACGACCGTTCTATCATGAGCAAGGCCATCGGCAAGCGGATGCGCATCCGCGTGGTGACGCCGCCGGATTACGACCCGGTCCCGCCGCAGCCCTACCCGGTGATCTACCTGTTGCACCTGTGGGGGCGCAACGAACGCTACTGGACCGACCGGCTGGCGGTTCACCTGCGGCTGGAAGAGGGCATCGCCGCCGGGACGCTGCCGCCGCTGATCCTCGCCATGCCGGAGGGCGACAAGAGCTTCTATATCAACGCTGCCGACCCGCCCGGCATCGATTGGACGCAGACGCCTTACTGGAATGAGACGGAATTCTACCGCCGGGCGCTGCAAGGCTACGGCAATTACGGCGACTACCTGCTCAACGAGGCGATCCCTTTCGTCGAGCGCGCTTACCCCGTCCGCACAGACCGGGCGGGTCGGGCCATCGGCGGGCTGAGTCAGGGCGCGGCGGGCGCGGCGGTGCATGTCTTCACCGACCCATCGCTGTTCTGCGCCATCGGCCTGCATTCCCCGGCAGTATTCCGTCCGTCAGAAGTCGGCATCCCCTGGATTTTCGGCCTGAACGATCCGGCGGCCTTCGCCGCGCGCGACCCGATCCAGCTCGCTGCCCGCCTGACGCCGCAGAACCAGCCGCGTATCTGGATCGACTGCGGCTGGCAGGACTCGCTGCGTGACGCGGTAGAAGACCTGCACCGTGTGCTATTCGAGCGAGGCATCGCGCACGACTATCACCTGTCGCCGGGCGAGCACGACGGCGCATACTGGATGGATCATGTAGCGGACTACCTGCGCTTTTATGCCCGCGACTGGGCTACCGGAAACGCCAAGACTTGAGCACTGTGCTTTGCGCTGCTGTTCTGCAACACAAAACGAGGTCCGATGCAGACATCGCTCCTAGACACCCAACCCAAAACTCAACATTCGGCACTTCAGCCTGAACACCTGATCGGTATCAGCCTGATTGTCCAGGCGCTGATTCTTCCGGCGCTATGGAGCCATACCAGCGACAGTGGCAACATCCTGGGGCGCTACAGCACGCGCTATGCGGCGGCGCTGGGTCTGGAGATAATCCTGCTGCTGAGCTGGCTGGTGCTGTTCCTGGCCCGCAGCCGCGCGATCCGCTGGCTGGTCGGTCTGCCCATGTCCCTGCGTTATGGCCTGCTTGCTGTCTCCGGCCTAGCCGTGTTCGGCGTGTGGTTTCTGCCGATAGAACTCATCCTGCGCGAAGCCCTGGCGATCCACTGGCTGCTGGCAGGACTGCTCCTCATTCGCACCGGCCCAGATGGGCCGACAAAGCCGCATCGGTGGGCCTGGGGGCTGATCGGGCTGCTGGCTCTGCTGACGCTGCCTATCCTGATCACCGTGCTGACGGGCTTTCCGTTCAGCCCAGATGAAGCGATGTGGGCAGACATCGCCACTTCGCCTTACGTGGCCGGTGGCGTCTATGCGCGTACCTGGCTGCAAGCGCCGGTCGTCGTCTCGCCCGGCCTCGGTTGGAGTTCGGCTGCCTATGGCTGGTTGCTGCAACAGGTCGCTTTCAACATGCGCGTCGGTCGCCTGTGGAACTTCAGCGGCTACCTGCTGGCGTTCGTCGGGATCGGTGCTGTAACGGCCCGGCTGTACGGGCGCCAGGCAGCGGTTATCAGCGTGGCTTTTGCCGCCCTCAGCCGGGCTTTCATCCCGATTCTGGACTACCGTCCCGATCACCAACTTCCCGCCGCCGGTATGGCGATTCTCTTCGCCGCCATCCAGGCGCGTTACAGCAAACGGCCCGCCGCACGCGCAGGATGGCACTTGTTGGCCGGCCTGATGGCGACCCTCTCCTTAGAGCTTCACGCCGCCGGGATCGTCTTCGCTTTCGGACTGGCGCTGTTTTACCTGGCGGAGTTCGCCCTGAGCGCCTACCGCCTGCGCCGTCTACCGGCCTGGAAGCCGCTGCTGTGGTTCGGATTGGGCGCGGGGTTGGGGACGAGCCTCTATTACGTCTTTAATATCCTGCCCGTCGGCGGGGTCGGCCCTTACCTAGACTTCTTAAGCCGCACACGCGGGCTGACGTTCGAGGCGTTCCCCTTTTTGAAGTGGAATTACATTCAATATGACCGAACGCTGCTGCTGTTCGAGAGTGTGCCCGTCTGGGGCGGGCTGGCCTACCTGCTGTGGCGGCGCAGCGCCCCAGACCGCCTCTTTCTGGCAATGCTGGCCTGCATTCTGATCGGGATCGTTCTGTTCGACCGGCCCGGCTACCAGAGCACATTCAGCGCCGCCTATGCTGTGCCCATCGGCGCGCTGCTGGTAGGCGGCTTTGCCCGTCGGGGGATCGCGCCGGGCACCAACCGGCAAACTGTTCTGGCAGCAGCCGGTCTAATCGGCATGTTGGTCGGTCAGTCGGCAGGCGTGTTCATCAACTGGGCTGCCACTGCCGAGTGGCTTAGAACGGGCCGTCTACCGCCTACCTTGTATGAGGAACTACAGCCCATCCTTGCGCCCCATATCCGCGACGATGACGTGATCGTCAGCACAGTGCAACTCCTCTGGACCTTGCCCAATCACCGTCACCTGATCCACTTCGGTGCAGAACTCACCGCCCTGGACCGTTGGGGACTTCAGGACCCGGTCGAAGTGTGGGAGCGGGTGCAGCCGACCGTTATCGTCAATGTGCAAAACCACATGCACTTCGATCCCGGTCTGCAAAGCTACCTAGAAAGGCATGTGTTTCAGGTATGTCAGCATTTCGAGGTGCAAAATCACGTCGTCGAAATCTACCGCGAGGAGTGTCCGACGCCAGCATGAGAACTGAACCACCAAGACAACGCCAACACCGCATATTCCTGGCCGTGTTGCTTTGCACGGGACTGCTGCTGGCGCTGTGGCCTTTTCCCAAAGGTGCAGACGCACAAGGCCAGGCGACACTAACGCCGCCCCCTCCCCCCACCCTGCCGCCGCAAGCCGACCTGCCACACTATGGCGAGATCGTGCAGATGTGCGGGCAGGGCGTCCAGCCGCGCGGGCCAGACTTCGCCGGGACGGGTTTCATCGTCACCGTCTTTTCGCGCGATGCGCTGTGGGTGGTGGACCTGGATCGCGGCGCGCGCTACCCGCTGCCCGATACGCGCCCGTGCGGGCCAAACTGCCTGCCTTCCCCGGACCGCCGCCGCCTGCTCTACGTGTCGCCGGAGACGTACACCTACTGGCTGATGAACCTGGACGGCACGGGCCGGGAGCAGGTGACGCCTTACTACGTGACCGCCGTCGAGTGGTGGGACGCCGCCCACTGGCTGATCTGGCCCGCCGTCGCGCCGCCCTATTTGCAAGCCGTCGGTTCAGGCGAGCGCACGCCATTGGGCGATTACGACGTGTTCTCGGTGCAGCCGGGCGGCTTTTATGGCCTGCGTCTGCGTTCGGACGATCCCTGGCCGGTGCTGGAACTGGTCGATACCCAGACGGGCAACGCGGTGGCGCTGGCAGACTGGCGACCTTATTTCGGCGGGGCGTACTGGTCGCCGGACGGTTCGCGGCTGGTCTACCTCGGCCAGGGAGAGCGCGACCGGACGCTGGGCTTTGCGGGCGCGGAACTGTTCCTCATCCGGCCCGGCGAGGCGGCAGCAGTTCGCCTCACCGACCTGACCGCCGCCTACGGCGCGGCGCGCATCGCCGGGATGCAGGAGGAACGCGCTGTAAGCTGGTCGCCGGACGGAACCCGGCTGGCCTTCTGGGTGATGGAGATCACCGGGCCGGATGTGGCTGCCAACGTGGGCCAGGCAGTGCTGCATGTGCTGGACGCGACGACGGGCCAGACGACGGCCTACTGCGGTTACGGCACGACCCAGATCACGCCCAACCCGCCCGCGCTGATCTGGTCGCCGGACGGGCGCTACATCGCCTTCGGGGCCGATACACCCGGCGACGGCAAGGGCGCGCTGCTGCTGGCGCTGGATACGCAGAGCGGCACGTTTACCGAAATCACCGACGGCATCTATCCGGCCTACGGGACGTATGACCCGGTGATGTGGGGCGTGCGGTCGTAGGGGCGCAACATGTTGCGTCCCTACATCAGCGGCGGCGGAGTTGATCCAGCCGCAGCAGGCAGGCGGCGTATTCCTGCTCCATGCGGGCAGCCATCTCGCGCAAAATATCACGTCCCTGGCGGCGAGCCAGCCGGTCGTCGATCTTCAACGCCATCAGGTCGCTGTTCAGCAGGTCCGCCCGCTCGCGTTCCAATTGCGCCAGCCGCCGCGCCAACTGTGCATTGATCTGCCGCAGGTCGTGCAGGCGCAGCGCGGCCAGCGGCGCTTCGACGGCAGCCTGTTCCGGCTGATCGGCCAACGTTTGCAGCGCGTCGAGGTTGCGGGCCGCATACGCCTCGTTGATGCGCGCCATGATCGGCGTGCGGCGCTCCCGCTCGTCGGGATCGGTCGCCAGGTCGGGGTGATAGCGGCGGGCAAGCTGGCGATACAGCCGCTTGAGGCAGATTTCGCGGTCGTCCAGGCTGGCCGTCGTCTGGCGCGCGCGGGCGACGATGGTCGGCGCTTCGGCTTCGTCCGGTGTGACGCGCCACGTCCGGCGGAACTGCTCCTCGACCGGCACGTAACCGGGCGGCGGCGTCCAGGCGGATGGCAGGGGGTTATAGTCGCCCAACACCTCGGCGGCGCGGCGCTGCTCCAGGTCGGCAATCGCCGCCCGGACGGCGTCGAGCCGGGTGGCGACGGACTGCACCACGCGGTCGTAAACCTGCTTGAACTCCAGCAGTTCGCGCCGCAGGTCCAGCACCTCGGCTTCCAGGTCGGCCAGGAGCGTCTCCAGCCGGGCGCGCTCGACTTCGAGGCGTTCGATTTCGGTGTGAAGGTCATCAGCCATGCGTGTCTGCTAAACTTTCGCCTTGTTGTCCACCGGGAGAAAGGGCGCTCAGCAGGCTCGCTCTAAGGGAACTGTCGTGAATTCGATTGATAAGTTCCTTTCGAGAAGAACGGGCGAGCCTTGCTCTACGTGCAGCACGTGGGCGAGATCAAGATCAAGAACCACCGCCCCTTGCCCAAAGGCGCAGTCATCAAGCATGTGGTGCTGGTACGCAAGGCGCGCAAAGCGGCTCTCCGCGTGGCGCGGCTGCACGAGCACGTCGCCAATCAGCGCCGCGACTTCTGGCACAAGACAACGTCCGCTTTGGTCAAGACCTACTCGGTGATCGCCATCGAAGACCTCTCGCCGAGAAATTCCCGCGCCGACATAAAAAGACAGCTTACTCCCGGTAGAGGATTTGCAGATTTCTGTAAGGGCAGCCAAGCTCGCAATACATCTGCGGTGGAAAGACGGCTCTAAATCAGGCCAGATCACATCCTGGGGACCCACTGGAATGCTTTCCAGTTTTCGGAAGTCAGCCGCTAGATCGTGAGTCACTTCCTTATCCCTACCTTCAATGCATCATCCCACCGGCTCGTCCGGCAGCGCGTAGTCGATGGCCCACTGCGGCACTTCGACCGTGCGCGGGTCGCGCTTGAGCAAGTCCGCCAGGCAGGCGCACAGGCCGTCGATCTCGGCCTCGGTGTTGTAGAAGCCGCACGAAACGCGCACGCAATACGGCGCGTGCGGAATGCTGCGGATGACGTAGCCCGCATCCCCCAACAGCTTGACCAATCCGGCCATCCGCGCCGGGGACCAGCCGACGGGCAAGAAGTTCACCAGCGACGCCTGCCGCTGGGCCGGGGTCAGCACACGCACGCCGTCCAGCGCCTCGAGCTTGCGGCGGGCGTAGGCGCTGAGGTCGGCAATGCGCGCGTAGGCCCAGTCCGGCCCGACCGTGTCCAGCAGCCAGTCCAGGCTGGCGAGCCAGCCCGACACCGTCGCCGGGTACAACATGCCCGTCTCGTAGCGCGCTGCGCCGGGCGCCAGGGTGTAGCCACCGCGCCAATCCTGGCTGGCGAACGAGCCGTAACTGACGAAGGTAGGCCACAGATCGTTCACACGATCCGGGCGCACGTACAGCGCGCCGACGCCATCCGGCCCGCACAGCCACTTCTGCGCCGGCAGGGCGAAGTAATCCACCTCCAGCGCCGTCAGGTCGATGGGAAATACCCCCGCCGACTGCGCCGCGTCCACCAGCACAGGGACTCCCCGGCGGTGCGCCAGGGCGATGACGTCTTCCAGCGGGAAGCGCGCCCCGCTGCTATACGAAACATGGCTGATCGACAGCAGGCGTGTGCGCGGCGTCAAGGCGGCTTCGATGGCGGGCAGCGGGTCCTCCCCCAGGCCCACGTCCGCGAAGTTGATCTTCACCCCGTAGCGCGTCTGGACAAGGTATAGCGGATACAGCCCGGCCTCGTGCTCGATGGTCGTGGTAGCGGCCTCGTCGCCGGCCTGCCAATTGAACCCCAATGTCACGATGTTCATGCCGTCGGTCGTGTGGTGGGTCAGGGCGAAGCATTCCGGCGGCGCGTTGAACAGCCGGCTCAGACGGATGCGCACAGCCTCCCGGTCCACCATCACGTCGCGGAAGCGGGCCACATCGGCGCGGCCCCGAAGATATTCCTGTTCCGTCACGCGGGCAACAGCCTGGGCAGTGGGTTCGGGAAGCGGGCCGCACGATCCCGTGTTGAGGAAAGCGAACTGCTCCAACACCGGCATCTGGCGGCGAATCTGGCTGAGTTTGTCGGTCATACGCTAGTAGAATGTCCTTGTGGTGGCACCTCCTCCGAATTGCTTCTGCCCTGGCCGCCGGAGGAGGCAGCGACGATCAGGACAGCCAACAATACGATACTGAGCACCGCGCCGGCGATGATAAACCCGATGCGCAGCGCGTCGGTCGGTGGGCCGAACAGCGCGCTCGCCAGCTGATCCAACAGGGCCGACACACCCCAGGTGGCACTGAACCACAGGAAGAACAGTAGCAGCGCCATCGCGCAGCCCCGCACCCGAATCGGCCTGGACACCATCGACTCGCCAGATGCATCAAAAGTGACGGTTGTCGCGCCCAGCAGGTCTTCCAGTTCACTGTCCGGCAGTTCCAGGATTTTGCGTGTCCCCGCCTCGGTCAGGTGATAGACATTGAGCCGATCCATCCACACCAGCCCGCGCTGCTGAAGCATCCCCAGAGCGGCGAGGGTCTGCGCAGCGTCACGATCCTTATCCACCAAATCGCCGATGCGATGGTTCAACAGGCCCGTAAAATACATAGCCACAAGGATGGCGAGTTCCTGATTGGTCAGGCCATATGGACGACGTGGGCGTGAAATGTCAGCGCTGCTTCCCTGAATGGTTCCCATCGCTCGTCGCATCCCCTACCTGGAATCGACACAGACTTATTGATCAGGTGCGCGGGATTTCCTGCGCCCCTGCCGCGCGGAGCAGGGCAGCAAAAGCATCGTCGGGCAGGCCGGGGCCAACAACGGGCCATTCGCGGTAAAACGATTCGATCACCCGCAAAGCCTCGCGCACCGTTTGCAACTGCCGCCGCCGCTTGAACAGCGCATGTTGCGAGACGTGACACTCCATCGCTGCGATCTTCGCTTCGGCCCAGGGCGTGATGTCCAGCGTCAGGTGCGCCAAACGACTGCTGTTCCAGATATGATCCTCGATGCCGGGCACTGTTGCCGCCAGGGAATAGCCCAGCGTCGCCGGCGCGCGCCGCCGGATCGCCGCCAGCGCGGCTCGATGGATCAGCCGGTGCGCCGGATGGCCGTATTCGCCATCTGGCCCATGTGTCAGGACGACATCGGCATGGGTTATGGCGATCAAGCGGGCAAACTGCGCCGCGAGGGTCTCGAAATCGTCGGTGAAAGGGCTGAGGGCGTTATCTGGCCCGACTTCAGGATCGCGGTAGTCCAGAAAAACCAGCGATGTCACGCCGAGCGCCGCCGCCGCGCAGCGCAATTCGGCTTCCCGTGCCATGCCGAGGTCGCTGCGGTTCGTTACGACGGGCGGCTCGCCGGCCTCACCGCCCTCGCCGCGTGTGGCGCAGACCAGATGCGTCTGCACCCCCTGTGCGTGGAGCATCGCCAGCGTGCCACCGCAGAAAACCGTCTCGTCGTCAGGATGGGCAAACAAGCCCAACACGTTCTGAATACGCATCAGAACATCACCTGATCCAGATCGATAGCCGGGCCATCCTGGCAGGTGAGCCGATCCTCGCCCTTGCAAGAGACGCGACAACCCTGACAGGCCCCCACCCCACACGGCATAGGCATGTCGAAGATACCCAGCAGATAGCGCGCTGGCACATCGGCGCGCAGCTCACGCACCCGCTTCATCAGGCGGAGATAGACCGCCTCGCGGTAGGCCGGGTTCGCCACCGCGATCACCTGATCGGCCCAACCGACCGTCGTCACCTGGTTGGGCCAGCCGCGTTCCAGATCGCCTTCCAACACCTCCACTTCCGGCGGCAGCACATCCAGGGGATACTCCACTGCCGCACCGCCCAGGACCATCGTCACGGCAATTTTAGAGCGAATCGCCATCGTAGCCAGAAAAACCAGCGGCGTCGGAGGCGTGTCCAGCGCGATCAGCAGCAGGTTGCGCAGCACGGAGCGCATAGGGAACGGCGCGCCCACTGGCCCCAACAGCGTCACAGCCTGCCCCGGCGCATATAGAGCGCCGGTCGGGCGCTCGACCGTGACCGTGCCGCCATCAACCGCGACGGGCGTCCAGAGTTCCGGCAGATAGGGGTCCCACGTCTCGTCGGAAAGCCGGGCCAATACCGCCTGCCCCGGCTTAAGACGGGCCAGACTTTCGTCTACACCCAATTCCAGGCGCTGAAAGCGGGCAGAAATCCGACGAACACGTTCAATTGTCGCGCGTGTCTCTTTTGCAGCCATGCTGGGGAGCGTACACCGTCCAGGGCGGATTCGCAAATCCGTGCCGGGGGATTTCGGCTACGTTGGGTGTTTAATCTGTTCTTAACTTTGAGCCAGGATTTGTTTGGCGAGTCGGCGTATCCCGTTTACAATGGGGGAGACGGCGAACCTCCACCAGGACAAGAACTTATGACAACCACTACCGCTCCGGCAAACCAGGTGCAGCGGGAACTGATTGCAGGCAAGCGGCAACGCCACCGCCGCGAGGCAGTCCTGGGCCTGCTGTTCGTACTCCCGGCGGCACTTGTAACGTTTGTCTTTGGCCTCTGGCCGGTGATCTTCGGCTTTTTCGTCAGCCTGCACCAGTGGCGACCCAGCACCCATACCTTTCTCGGCCTGGATAACTACGTCCGCGCGTTAGGCAACACGGCCTACGTGCTGGCTCTGCTCCTGGGCGGCCTGTTCCTCTACGGTGGCTATCGCGCCCTTCGGAGTGCCCGTGCCGACATGCAGACCGGACACGGCAGCTTTTATCCCTTCGTGCTGCCGGGTACAGTACTGGCTTTGGGACTGGTGCTACTGGCGGGCGGCCTGCTGGCCGAATCGCCACCGCTGACGTTGCTCAGCGTGGGCGTGGTGCTGGCGGGCATCGTCGTGCTGGCCTGGACGGTGCGACGACAGCAGCACGTGGCCGCATGGGGACGCTTCGCCGCGCTGGCCGTGCAGATGAGCGCCCTGTGGCTGCTGGCGTTGGGACTGCTCCTCTTCACCCTGATCGAATTCGAGGCCAACGCCCGCCTGTTTTTCGACATCATTACCTACCAGTTTCCGACTCTGTATGTGCCACCGCTCGTGCAGCAGATGGCCGCCGGCGGGGGCGCGGCGCTGGCGCTGCTGGGCATTGCGGCGGCGGCGTGGGGGCGGCGGCGTCTGCAAGCTGCCGAACAGGATCACGAACGCCTGGCCGGGCTGCTGCAAGCCATCATCATCGTGCTGGGGCTGATCCTGGTGATCCTGTTCTTCTATTTCGCCGCCGCGATCACCTACGACCATACTGCCGCGCAGGCTGTGCGTAGCCTGGAACGGAGCGAGGTCGAGGCCGCCGGGATGGCCGTCACCGGCCTGGAACGGCAAGCATTCCGCGCCACCTATGGCTCGATCAATGGTGATGGGGTGGCTGCTGCGCTGGTCGCCTGGCCACAGGTCGTCCTGATCCTGGCCGGGCTGCTGCTGCTGTACGGCGCTTATCGCGTCTGGCGGAGGGCAAGCCGCAGCGAAGGCGGCATGGAGACCACCGCTTTTCTGCTGCTGACCGTGTTGGCGGCCATCGGCGGCTGGCTGTTGCTCGGAGAACTGCCGCAGGCGATGGCCGTCGGCGATGCTGATTATTACAAGTCACTGATCGTCACGGTGGCCTATGCCGCCGGCACGGTGCCGGTTCAGATCGGGCTGGGGCTGCTGATCGCCTACATTCTGTTTTACGAGATTCGCATCGGCAGATCGCTGTACCGCATGATTTACTTCATGCCCTACGTCGCGCCGACCGTTGCCACCGCCACCGTCTTCGTAATTATCTTCTCGCGGCGCGACACCAGCCTGGCAAACCAGGTAATAGGCTTGCTGAACATCCCTCCTCAGGCGTGGCTATCCGAATCCAAAGGCATATTCCAACTGATCGCCAACGCCATTGCCGGGACACGGGCAGACCTGCCCTCCTTCCTGGTCGGGCCGAGCCTGGCGTTGCTCTCGGTCATCCTATACGGCACGTGGGTTTTCAGCGGTTACAACGCCGTGATCTTCCTGGCTGGGCTGGGATCGATCCCTGCCGAACTGTACGAGGCAGCCAAAGTAGATGGCGCTGGCCGCTGGCAGGCGTTTCGCAAAATCACGCTGCCGTTGCTCTCGCCGACCACCTTTTTCTTGATCATCCTGGGAACCATCGGCACGTTCCAGGCGTTCAACCATATTTACGTGCTGCGCAAAGCCGAAGCGCAGGGAACTGCCGACACCGCGACGGTGCACATTTTCGTCCAGTTCTGGACCTACAACCAGTGGGGCTATGCCTCGGCGATGGCTTTTGTCTTGTTCGGGATCATCCTCCTCATGACGCTGGTACAGAATGAGGTCTCGAAGGAGCGCGTGTTCTATGGCTGAGACGGCACAGACCACCTCCCCCGCCCAGGCGCATACCAAAGCGCAACCCCGTCTGGCCGGGCCACGCATCTACGTAGATATTCCGCGCGCCCTGGCATATGTACTGATGACCGTTGGCGCATTCGTCTTCATCATTCCTTTCCTCTGGATGATCAGCGTGTCCCTGCTGTCCGGCGGCGAGTCGCAGGCCGGGCGGATGATCACCGGCCAGGGCCTGCTAGAAGCCTTCACCTATACCGACGCGGAACTGAACACCCCCCTCAATGTGACCGTCCCCAGCTATGTCAAAGCGACCGACGCGCTCGACCGGAACGAACTTGAACAGACGGCGCGCGAATACGCCGACACCCATGACGACTACTGGATCGTCGGGAACACCGTGCTGCGCGGTGGGCTGGTCAATTACCTGCGTGCCTGGGATCGCGCCAACTTCGGGCGCTATTTCTTTAACAGCGTGATCATGACGTTCCTGACGGTAGTCGGGCAGACGTTGTTCTCGATCCTGGCGGCTTACGCCTTTGCCCGCATCGAGTTTCCCGGACGCGAACTGCTGTTCGCGCTGTTCCTGGCACGGCTGTTCATCCCGGCAACGATCACGCTGATCCCCAATTATCTGACCGTCTCTAACCTAAACAGCATCTTCGACGCCTTTTACGCCCAGATCGGCATAACGGACATCGCCCGGTCGCTGGGCCTGCGCTGGATCAACGGCTGGTTCGGCCTCACCGTGCCCTTCCTGGCGAGCACGTTCGGCATCTTCTTGCTGCGCCAGTTCTTCCGCCAGATTCCCGATGAGCTGTACGACGCGGCGCGCATCGACGGGGCAGGACACGTGCGCTTCCTGTTCCAGGTATGTGTGCCGATCTCGCGGGCGGCGATTGTAACGGTGGTGCTATTCACCTTCATCGGCACGTGGAACTCGCTGGAATGGCCGCTGTTGATCACCCAGGACAAAACCTGGCGACCTATCTCCTACGGCCTGTACAGCTTCCAGCAAGAAGTCAACGTCGAGTTCAACCTGCTGATGGCCGGGGCGGTGATCACGCTGATCCCGGTGCTGATCGTCTATTTCTTCGCCCAAAAGCAGTTCGTGCAGGGCATCGCCACGACCGGCCTCAAGGGATAGACATAAAGATGAGCGACCTGATTGCCCAGCTTGCCGCCGAGGCCGCCCGGCGCGGTGGCGAGGCCATTCGCGCCGTCGCCGACCGCCCACGCGCGATCACGCATAAGGGCTTCCGGGATGACGTGACCGATGCGGATTATGCCGCCCAAGAAGCCATCTTCGCCGCCCTGCGCACCCATCACCCCGACTGGCCCATCGTCAGCGAGGAACAGGCCGGCGACCTGAGCGCCTGGACTCCCCCAGCGGGCCTGTGGTGGGTGGTGGACCCCCTGGACGGGACAAGCAACTTCAGCCACAAGATACCGCACTACTGTGTCTCAGTCGCGGCGCTGCAAGGCGAAACGATCATCGCCGGAGCGATCTATGATCCGGTGCGCGATCACCTGTTCGCCGCCGCGCAGGGCCAGGGTGCGACCTTCAACAGCGCGCCAATGCACGTCTCGCCGCAGGCCGATCCCGCCGACGCGATCCTGGACAGCGGGTTGGCGCGCGGGCGGGAGCAACGACGCTATTCCCTGGCCCTCTATCAGGCACTGGCGACCGACTGCCGCACGGTGCGTTCGCTGGGATCGGCGGCGCTGGCCCTGGCTTATGTGGCGGCGGGCTGGGTAGATGGCTACTTCCACCTGACGCTCAGCCCCTGGGACTGCGCGGCAGGCGTGCTGCTGATCCGCGAGGCCGGCGGGACGGTCACGCTGCCGGATGGCGGGGCGTGGTCGCTGCGGCAGGGTGGCCTGCTGGCAAGCAACGGCCTGATCCACGCCGCGCTGGTGGACATCTCCCGTGCGGCGCTGGCAAGGGTGAACGGGCCAGGCGCGTAAACAGGGCAGACGGTCACGCTGAGGGCGTTCGGGCGAACGCCCTTTTTCTGTCTGCCGAATGCCACATGAATGTATCGTGAACTTTTCAATTTGTCGTGACAAATTTCACAAATATGGTATACTTAATCGTAAAAGAGTCATTTTAGAGGCTTGCACAATGACCACCCAACAACGTCCCAAAGTGATCATCATCGGCGCGGGGTTCGGCGGCCTGGCGGCGGCGCGCACCCTGGCAAACCACCCCGTCGATGTGTTGCTGATCGACCGCAACAACTTCCACCTGTTCACCCCCCTGCTCTATCAGGTGGCGACCTGCGCCCTGGATCCTAGCGAGATCGCGCAGCCTGTGCGCGGCGTCTTTCGCGGCGGGTCGAACGTGCGCTTCATGCTGGGCGAGGTGCAAGGCATCGACCCCGCCGGGCAAACCGTCACGGTCAGGACAAACGGCACCTCCCGTTGGGAGTCTTATGATTTCCTGATCGTCGCAGCAGGCAGCGTAACCGCCTATTTCGGCAACGACGACCTGGCCGCACATACGTTTGAACTCAAATCGCTCGCCGACGCCACCTCCCTACGTAACCACATCCTGAGCCTGTTCGAGCGCGCCGCCTGGACCGACGACCCGGCCTGCCGCCAGGCGCTCACGACGCTGGTCGTGGTCGGCGGCGGCCCCACCGGGCTGGAAACAGCGGGCGCGCTTCATGAGCTTTATAACCACGTGTTGGAACGCGAGTTCGGCCAAGCCGAGGGTATCCGGGCGCGCGTGATGCTGGTCGAGGCGACCGACCGGCTGCTGCAAGCCTATCCGCCGGGCTTGCAAGAGTCGGCGCTGCGCCAGTTGCGGTCGCTCGGCGTAGAAATCTGGCTGAACAGCCCGGTGCAAGACGTGACTGCCGATCATGTCCGCCTGGCAGACGGACAGGTGATCCCGACCCACACGGTGATCTGGCTAGCGGGCGTGCAGGGGTCGCCGCTGGCGGCGATGCTGGGTGTGCCGCTCCAGCGCGGGGGACGTGTGCCCGTCGAACCGACGCTGGAAGCGGTGGGCCTGGATCGCATTTACGTGGTGGGAGACATGGCTTATCTGGAAGCTGCGCCGGGCCAGGCGTTGCCGATGCTGGCCCCCGTCGCCGTGCAGCAGGGCCAGACGGCAGCAGGAAACATCCTGCGGCAGATCGCGGGGCAGCCGCCGCAGCCGTTCCATTACCGGGATCGGGGCATCATGGCAACCATCGGGCGCAGCCGGGCGGTGGCGTGGCTGTTCTACCGTGTGCAGCTTTCCGGCTACCTGGCCTGGATCGCCTGGCTGCTGCTGCACCTGATCTGGCTGATGGGCTTCCGCAACCGCCTGAACGTGCTGGTGAACTGGGTGTGGAATTACCTGACGTTTGATCGCTCCGTGCGGATCATCCTGCGGCAGCGTCCGCCGCGCGCCGGGGAAGCGGCGGAACACGCAAGCACATCGGCACAATCGGCACAATGGCGTTGATCGGCGTCAGACAATGTCCGCCGCCGTTTTTCAAAACGTTACGGCGGGGCGAGGACGGTCCAGTTTGTGCCCGCCGGAGAAAGCTGGATCACGCCGCCGTCGGCACTGCTGAGGTAGGTGGTCGCGCCGGTGGGTTCGGCGTCTGATTGCAAAAAGCCCTCGTAGACGACCTCCGGGGCCAGGCCCAGCCGCAGGCGGTTGCGGACCGGGTCGCTGGAGCGCCAGATCACGCCCAGGATGCGTTCTGGCTCGTAGCGGTCTGGCGGAGGAACAAAGTTCGGGTCCTCGTCGGGCGTCCGCCCGCCCACGTAGCGGTTCTCGAAGGCCGTCCACGCCGGAGACAGGCCGTCGGCGAACAGGACATAAACCAGGTCTTGCGCCTCAACGTAGATCATCCGCCCGCCCTCGAAAAGCTGCTCGATCTGGCGAGTGCTGGTAGCCGGGCCGGCCGCACAGGGCACGGGTGCCGGCTCAAAAAACCATGCATCGGCGCACAGCAGCGGGATCGCCAACACCTGCTCGACATAAAACTGGCCGTTATCTACTGTCAGCAGGAACTCGGCCATACCCCGGTCGTCGCGCCGGGTCGGCACTACCAGCGACCCGCTAGACGCGACGTTCCAGAGCTGGTTACGCTGGCCCAGGTCATCCAGGCGGTAAATCGCGGCACGGTCTGCCCCCCGCACCGACCAGAACAACGTCACCGAGTCGCCAGGATAGATGTAGGCCAGGTCGGCGGTGAAGTACTCGATGCGCGGCGCGTTAGGATTGGGGCGCGGCGTGGCCGACTGGGTGACGGGCGGCGGGGTGCGCGTCGGCCCGACGATGGAGGTTGGGCTGGGGCCGCCCGTCGCGGTGGGACGCGGCGGGGTAGGCGTGGGACTAGACGGAGATGCCACCAGGGCCACCGCCGTTGCAGAAGGCTGCCCGGTCGGCGTGAGCGTGAGCGTGGGGATCGCCGTCGGAATCACCGGATCCAGGCTGGCCCCACAGCCAGCCAGCAGCGCGCCGGACAGGATCAACAGGCAGAAAAACCGTCGTCGGGTCATGGTTTACCAGAATACTCGAAACCGGGAAGGCTGGCAAAATACACGCCTGCTTGTGCCTGCCTGCACTTGCACCATTGCGAAAGTTGCAGTAGAGTATAATTCGTATGAGCAAGAAGCCGCCCGTAAAGTCTGAGCGATGGACCTGAATAGCATAACCTGAGCATGGGGCAACACTAATGCCGCAAGCCGGGTTGGATATTGCAATCAAGCCCCTTGCCTATCACGATCCCGTGTAGGGCGAGGCCGGGAAAACAGGGGCGACCAACGGCCCGGTTCTCGTGTACACTGTTTGAGGAGGCCAAACCTTGGGCAAGACACGCACCGAACAACTGGGGGAACGTTTGCGTGACCTGCAAGCCAGTTCGGCGGATGTCGAGGCGGCGGCAGTCGTCAGCGTAGACGGGTTAAGCATGGCGTCCTCCTTGCCAGCCAACATCGAAGAGGACCGCGTCTCGGCGATGTCGGCGGCTATGCTGTCGCTGGGTGAGCGCATCGCCAGTGAGCTGGGCCGAGGGAGGTTGGACCAGGTTTATGTGAAGGGGGAACACGGCTATGTGATCCTGATGGCCGTCGGCGACGAGGCTGTGTTGACCGTGCTGGCCCGCCAGCAGGCCAAACTCGGCCTGATCTTCCTGGACATGAACCGTACCGTCAGCGAACTGGAAAAGCTCGTCTAAGGTCTCATATTTCTCATCTCTGCGACTTGGAGCGAAGGAGGCTGGCGTGCCGATTGAACAGATGAGCGGCCTATACTACCCGAATAAAATCGCCCGCATCTACATCGAGGCGATGGAAGATGTGATGGGGGCAAACGGCCTGAACGCAGTTCTCAACCTGGCCGGCCTGGGCAAGTATATCGGCAACTATCCACCCGATAACCTGAACAAGGAATACGACTTTGCCGAGTTCACCGCTCTCAACATCGGGTTGGAAGAAATGTACGGGCCGCGCGGAGGACGTGGGCTGGCATTGCGCGCCGGTCGCGCCTGCTTCAGCCAGGGCTTGAAGAACTTCGGGGCGCTGGCGGGGGTCGGAGACATGGCGTTTAAAGTGCTGCCTCTCCAGGCCAAACTCAAGATGGGCATCCCCGCTATGGCGGCCATCTTCACCCAGTTCAGCGACCAGAAGAGCGACGTGGAAGAGTACGACGATCACTTCAAGTACTACATCCGCGACACCTGCCCGGTCTGCTTTAACCGCCATGTCGATAAACCCATCTGCCATACGGCGGTCGGCCTGTTGCAAGAAGGACTGCGCTGGGTGAGCGGCGGGCACGAGTTCCGCGTCTTCGAGAGCGACTGTATCGCCAAGGGCGACAAGCACTGTGTCTTTGTAATCTACAAAGAACCCATCGGCTAGGCGCGCCGCCTATCTGCGCCTTTCCTGCGAGGCCGCGAGGGATGACCTTGGCCGATAAACCACAGATTCTGATCGTTGAGGATGATCTCGACCTGGCGGAAATGCTCAACGCTTACTTCCGCGTTCAGGGCTATGAGGTCTCGACTGCCGCCTGGGGCGAAGATGCGGTCCGCTTCAGCCACGAGAATACCCCAAACCTGATCGTGCTGGACATCCGCCTGCCCGACATCGACGGCTACGAAGTCTGTCGTCGCCTGCGGACCCACCGCCGCACCCAAGACATCCCCATCATCTTCCTCACTGAAAAGCGCGACCGGGTCGATAAGCTCCAAGGTCTGGAACTGGGCGTGGTCGATTACATCACCAAGCCGTTCGACATTCAGGAGCTACGCCTGCGCGTGCGCAACGCTTTGCAACGTGCCACCCAGCAGCCGCTCATCAACCCCGTCACCAGCATGGCCGAGGGGCTGCTGGTGGACGAGCGGTTGAACAAGCTGCTCTACGAGGAAGAGTGGGGTATCCTGCTGATCACGATCCAGGGCCTGGACCAGTTCCGCGAACTCTACGGCTTCGTGGCCTCCGATGATGTGCTGCGCGCCGTCAGCCTGATGATGAGCAATGCCGTCCGCGAAGTGGGCAGCGACGAAGACTTCATCGGCCATCTCGACCAGCACGACTTCATCATTATCTCTTCCAAAGACAAGATCGCGTCCATCCGGGAGCGCATCGAAATCCGCATCCGTCAGTCGATGGAGTATTTCTATCCGCTCAAGGACCGCGACAAAGCCCGCCAGGCTATGGAAGCCAGTAGCCTCAAGCTGCTGATCGGGCAGATTCACGACGGCGAAGGCCCCTTCGACGACCTGGACACCCTGAAGGCGGCCATCATCCGTTCGCGCCAGCCGACGGAAGAACAGGCTTCCTAAACCACCTGTCTGGGAGGAGAGAGCAGGATTAGCGCCGGGAGAACGCCGCTCCCGGCGCTCGCATTGGGCGTGCCGACGCTCACCCTGCCCCGGTAGCCTGCCGAGCAGGGTCGTGTATAATGAGTGTGGGCAAGGGGAGAGTCCGTGCGTCGAGTATGAAGGAGCTGCACCGTGCGCCGCACGCTTCACATTCTGATTCTGGCATCTCTGCTGGCTGCGCCGCTGCTCGCCGTCACATTGAACAGCGTCCAGGCCGGGCCGTCCCGTCAGCAAGGTGGCCAGCAACAACCCGTCACGCCGACCAGCGACTTTGGAACGTTCGTCGTCAACGTTCGCCTGGACCTGGAACGCCTGGCCGACGAGGTCAACGGCCCGCGCGTCCGGCCTGCTACCTGGAACGGCAGCATCGACCCGGCCAGTCCCTCGATCCTGGCAGACATCTGGCTCGACCTGGAGTCACAGGCCGATCTGATGGCCCTCTCGCCCGGCGTGCGCCCGGTGGGCTGGATCGGGGCCAGCAGCCGCACGGCGGCCCGCCTGGCGCGTAACCTGCGCCATGACCTGGAACTGCTGGCAAACACCGCCTTCGGCTCTGGCCAACGGCCCGACGGCTGGCTCGGCGCGCCACGCATCTTCAGCTGCGACCGCACCGAGCAAAATCTGCTTGACCTGATGGCGCGCGACTCCGGCTTTGCCCCCACTACGCCCGAAGGTGTGCTTGACTACTGCCGCGCTGTGACCGGCGAGGCGCTGGACCGGCTTGCCAATCAAGGGCTGCTGGTGTTCGAGGAAAACGTGCCGCAGTTGTTGGAGAACATTCGCGGCGACCTGGAACGGCTGGCCGATGAACTTAACGGCCTGGGCGTGCGCCCGCCCGGCTGGCGGCGTACCATCAGCCTGGATAGCACCCAGATGGCCGCCGACCTGCTGCACGACCTGGAACTGCTGGCCGATCAACATCTGGGCGAGGAGCAACGCCCTAGCGAGTGGATCGGCAGTACCGGCGCCAATCCCAGCGTCGCTGCCAGCAACCTGCGTCGTGACCTGGAACTGCTGGCCGACCTGACGCTGGTCGGGCGCGAACTGGCGGAGGGGCGTCCCACCGGCTGGCTCGGCACCGAAGGCATTGGTCAGCTTCCCTTGTGCGGCGGCGCGGTGCAGGGACTTGTCGTGCTGCTGACCGCCACCTACGGCTACGTACAGCCAGAGCTCGCCGCAGAAGACACGGCAGCGTTCTGCGCGGCGCTGGAAACCGACGCCAATACTTACGCCGAAACCGACCCGGAAGAGGTGCAGACGGTCGTCGGCGGCGTGGCATTGGGCGCTTCGGGCAGGCCGATTGCCCTCTCAGACTATGCCTTCGCCTATCTGGACGTGTCTGCGTTGCAATACATGGGCACGATGCCGCTCGGTACGCCGTTTGAAGCGTGGTACCGCAACTTTGGCGAGAGTGATATGATGTACGTCGTGGGCGAAGACTTCGCCGTGTATGTGTCGCGGCGCTGGACCACCCTGCCGGAAGAAGCCTTCTATCGCCTGCAAACGCTGGAAGGCATCATCCCGGAGACGTACTGCCTGGCGATGTGGTGCGTCGGCCCCGGCCCGACACCCACACCGACCGGACGGGCGCCTACCCCGACCCCCGGCGCGGCCCCCGGCGGCCCGCCGCCCGGCGGCGGCAATCTGGTGCTGGTGCCCTGGAATCAGGTTATCGTCTACTACGATCAGGACCGGCCTGAAACTAACACCGTGCGGGTACGGATCGACCTATGCCAGGGCGGCGCAGGGATCGGCTGCGAACCGGTGCAAAACATCTACGACTCCACCACGAACGTCCCGCTGCCGATCATCAGCGTGGTCGGGCCGTATCCGGTGTTTGAACTGCCCTACGGTTATAACAATCGCTACATCCTGCAAAGCGCCACCCTCTACGCCAACGAGATTTGGGTCAGCGATCCGACCCTGCGCGGCGTGACAACCGGGCAGTAGTTCCTTCCCAATAGCAACTGTGCAGGGGCGCAGCCAACACTGCGCCCCGCTTGTTTTCTGGCTGGAGTCTGCGGAGGCAGATTCCAATCGGACACGGATGTAACAACTTCTGCGTCGCCTACATGAAACCACCTTCCGCGAACATCCGCGCTATCCGTGTCGTCCGCGTACCGATTAAAACCTGCCTACAAGTCACGTCTGACCTCACGGACAGGTGATCGTTGGCGGCGTGGCCTCGGCGTAGCGGGCGTTGAATTCCTGCACGTAGCGGGCCGCGATGTCGGCGTTATGAAGGATCACCAAGTTCTCGTCATTGGCGTCGGTGGCGCTGGCGGAAAAGTTAAACGACCCCACCATCACCGTCGCATCGTCCACGATGATGACCTTGTGATGCAAGATGTAGCGGTTGCCGTCCTGGCGCACGTCGTAACCGGCGCAAAACAGCCGCTGCATTTCACTGTGCTGGGTCTGGCTGCCGGTCCGCTCGAAGACCCCCTGCACGATCACACCTGCGTTCCCACGCGCGATCATGGCGTCGCCGATGGGATCGGACGTGAACGAAAACGCCAGAAAGCGGATGCTCCGCTGCGCCGCCTGGATTTCTGCCACGATGGCCGGCACGACGGCATCCTCCGGTGCGAAGTACACCGCAACCTGTGTGCCGTCTACGCTGAACTGCGGGAACGGCGTGTTGCGCGGCGAACGCGGGCCAAAACGTTGATCGACGAACATCTCGTTGAACTCGGCCTGGTAGTCCTGCACCATGCGCTGGGACCGGATGCTAAAGAAGCTGTTGTTGTTGCGGTAGGAGTCGTTAATCGTCAGGTTCATGCTGCCGGTCCAGACCGTTTCGCCGTCGAGGATGATGAACTTGTTGTGCATCAGGTCGCGCCGGTCGTCATCGACGATAGGAATCCCGGCCTCGTACAGCTCGTCCAGGCGGGTGTCATCCGGCGGCGTTTCCATTTGGTCTTCGATGTCCTCGCGCCCATCCTCATCGGCGGCGCGCCACTGCTCATACATCTCCACGTCCAGACCGTGTTCGTCGTCGGTCACGATGCGCACACGCACGCCCTGCGCATGGCGATCCAGCAGCGCATTAGCAATGGCCGGGGAATTCAACTCGAAAGCGGCCACGTCCACCGACTGCCGCGCCCCGCGAATCGCCGCCGCGACGACCGTATCCGGCCCGTTGACGTAGGTGTTGAAATCGCTGCTGCCGGTGGGGGCGGTAAAGACGTAAGAAAACCAGTTCGCTGCCGCAGCGACGGCCGTCCCCGGCTGACCGGGCGAGGCAGTCGCCGCGCCCGCAACGGTCGGCGTAACGGTTGAAACGATGGGCCGCGTGGTCGGCGTGGGGGTCGGCGCGCCCGCGCCCCCGGTTAACTGGGAAATAATGGCGGCGGCGATCACCAGCAGCACGGTGGTGATCAGCCCGCCTAACGTCAGGGGCGCATTGCGGCGGGACGATCCGCCACCGCTCTGGGAGGCAGAACTGCTGGGACGGGAGCTTTTGCGAGTCATGCTTCTTTTTCCTCTCCGTTGGAAAGCAAATCTGGTGATTGGGGGGCAGTCAACTGATGATTCACGGGCAGCGCGCCAAACTGTGGGGGTGTCTGTGGCGCGGCAGGCGGCGGCTGCGCTTCAGGCCCGGTGACCTGAGATGCCAGGCTCAGCGGCGGGGCGAACATCCCCAACAGCCGTTTGACCACCTGCCCGTTGGATAGATTCCCCTGCTCGGCCATGAAGGTGTCCACCTGCGACAGGGCCGCGCGCGGCACCGCGTCGCCGAACAGCCGCGCGCTAAGCGCGCCCAGCCGCTCCAGGTCGCTGCGTACCGCTTCGGCGTCGCCCAGGGCGCGGTGGCGAACCACGCGGTTCACGCGCTTCATCAGCCGGCGCACGTCGTCCAGCGCCGCCTCCACCGCCTCGGTAGAAGCCATCAGGGAAGCGCGGCGCGCGATCTGGGCGACCTGGGCCAGCCCCCAATCGATCAGCGGTTGGGCCTCGTCGTCGGTCAGTTCGTCGCGCAGGCTGGCGTCGCCCAGGATCGACTCCGCTGCTTTCTTTTCCAGATCATCCTGTTGAGGTAATTCGACGGGCATGGAACACTCTCCTAAACCTAAATATTCGTTTTGGGATCACAGGTGAACGGCATCGAATTCAGATCGTGGCCGCCGACGCCGGGGAGCGGGATTCCCCAACCGCTATGCGCATTGTAGCATGGCCTGCCCTGGGAAAAACTTTGGCCCGGCCCTGCACTGGTCAAGCCGGGCAACATGGACTATCATATATCGCTAGAAAATTCGTGCTACTGGTAGTGTGACAAGGCAGGCGACCATGCCCTTTATCGAAGCTCCGACCACCTTTTACCTGGGACGCCGCTACGACCCCGCCACCCAACGGCTGGTGAACGAGGTCGTCTATTACGATTCCCGCGACCTGACCACCCACGCTGTCGTCGTCGGCATGACCGGCTCCGGCAAGACCGGGCTGTGCATCAACCTGCTGGAAGAGGCGATTCTGGACAATATCCCGGCCATCGTCATCGACCCGAAGGGCGACATCACCAACCTGCTGCTGACCTTCCCCGACCTGCGCCCGGAGGACTTCGCTCCCTGGATCAACCCGGACGACGCCCTGCGCGCCGGGATGGAGATGAACGAGTATGCTGCCGACGTGGCCGCCCGCTGGCGTGAGGGGTTGCAAGCGTGGGGCATCGTGCCGGACCGCCTGCGCTGGCTCAAGCGCGCCGCGCAGTACAGCATCTACACGCCCGGCTCGGATTCCGGCCTGCCGATCAGCATCCTCGACGCCCCAGCAGAAGGCTGGGCCGGCTTCGAGGAAGCGCACCGCGAGCGCATCTCCGGCATCGTCACGGCGCTACTCGGCCTGATCGGGCGGCAGGTCGAGCCGGTCAAGGACCGCGAGCACGTGCTGATTGCGAACATCTTCGAGTACGCCTGGCGGCAGGGCCAGAGCCTGACCCTGGAAGACGTGATCATCCAGGTGCAGCAGCCGCCCTTCGCCAAGTTGGGCGTGTTCGACGTAGATACCTTCTTCCCGGAGAAGGAACGCTTCAAACTGGCGATGGAACTCAACCACATCATCGCCGCGCCGTCGTTCCAGTCGTGGATCAACGGCGAGCCGCTGGACGTGCGCAATCTGCTCTACCAGCCGGACGGGCGGCCTAAG
>CAZGXI010000002.1:0-232954 GCA_964529715.1 uncultured Anaerolineae bacterium
GGCCTTCGGAGCGTAACGTAGACCGCTGGGTCCTGCGTGCTCCGAGAAGCCGCCGCGTAAACGCGGCGGAGTCGTCACATTTCCCTGGAAACAGGCATCTGCCGGATCGCAGTTCAGCACGTTGGCGGACGAACCCGTGCCCGTACCGGGCGGCTGCGGCAGCGGATTCGGCGTGCTGTAATTATCGTTGTCGCCGTATAAAGTGTCGTGGTTTAGCGCCGGCCCCGGCAGCGACCCGTCGAGCGAATTCAGCGTATCGACGCCGCCGTCCACATTGTCATTCCCTATCCCGCCGTAAGCGTTCCGGTTGCCGCCGTATAGCAGGTCGGGATACCCACCGCCATCGTTGAGCGTATCGCTGCCATCGTCGCCGGTTCCGCCAGCGGTGTTCTCATTGCCGCCGACCAGCATGGCATTGTCATCGCCGCCGGAATCGCTCAGGATGTCGTTGCCGTGAATGATCTCGTCGCAGAGCGATTCCAGGAGCACATCGGCGCTGCCGTCACTGCCTGCCTGGACCACCGCGCCGGATAAGGCCAATCCGCCGAAAAGCAGGAGCATGACCGCAAGCGATCTGACAAAATGCACTTTATTCATTGATTATCATCCTTTATACACATAAAAACCTGTTTTATTATACTCTGCTCGCCCCGATGCCGCCAGGAATCGGCCCGCCGCGCGCCCCCTGGCATCCCGACCCAACGCCGGATATGATTGCAAGCATCCGTGTGATTCATCCGCTTTGTACGACCAGGACAAAAAGACGATGGCCTCCTCCTATTCCCGTTGCAGCGGCATTCTGCTGCACCCCACCTCCCTGCCGGGCCGCTACGGCATCGGCGACCTGGGCGAGTGGGCCTACCGCTTCGTCGATCTGCTGGAAGCCGCCGGGCAAACTGTCTGGCAGGTACTTCCGCTTAACCCGACCGGCTACGCCGACTCGCCGTACCAGTCGCTTTCCACCTTCGCCGGAAACACCAACCTGATCAGCCTGGATGCGCTGGTCGATGACGGCTGGCTGACGCGCGCCGACCTGGCCGATGCGCCGGACTTTCCGGCGGAGCGCGTCGATTACGGCCCGGTGATCGACTACCACAACCGGCTGCTGTCCCGCGCTTACGACCGCTTCGAGGCCCAGGCGGACGGCGGGCAGCGGCAGGCGTTCGACCTGTGGCGCGAGCGCAACGCCTACTGGCTGGACGATTTCGCCCTGTTTGCCGCGCTCAAGGAATCCCATGCCCTGCGTCCCTGGACAGAGTGGCCCGTCGGCGAAGCCCTGCGCCAGCCGGACGCGCTCCGGACCGCCAGGGAGAAGCATGCCCGCCGCGTCGCGGAACACGGCTTCCGCCAGTGGGTGTTTTTCACCCAGTGGCTCAAGCTCAAAGCCTACGCCAATGGCAAGGGCATCCGCATCGTAGGGGATATTCCCATCTTCGTCGCGCATGACAGCGCCGACGTGTGGGCCAATCCAGACCTGTTTTACCTGGACAGACACGGTAGTCCCACCGTGATCGCGGGCGTGCCGCCGGACTACTTCAGCCCGACCGGGCAGCGTTGGGGCAACCCGCTCTACCGCTGGGAACGCATGAAGCCAGATTACACCTGGTGGATTCGCCGCGTGCGGGCAGCGATCACGCTGGTGGACATGGTGCGCATCGACCACTTCCGGGGCTTCGACGCCTACTACGAGATTCCCGCCAGCGAGGCCACCGCCGAAAAAGGTCGCTGGGTGCGCGGCCCAGCTTACGATTTCTTCGACGCACTGGCGCGCGCCATCCGCGACTCGGTAGGGAAGAATCTGGACGACCTGATCATCGCGGAAGACCTGGGCGTGATCACGCGCTCGGTGATGGACCTGCGCGACAACCTGGGGCTGCCGGGCATGAACGTGTTGCAGTTCGCGTTCGTCAACGAGGGACGCTTTCTGCCGCACTACCACCGTCAGAATGCCATCGTCTACACCGGCACACACGACAACAACACCATGCTGGGCTGGTGGGAACACGAATCTAGCGATGCTGAGCGCGACTTCCTACGACGTTATGTAGGCAAGAGCGACATCGCCGAGCCGAACTGGGAGGTCATCCGCCTGGGTATGATGTCGGTGGCGCACACGCTGATCATGCCGCTGCAAGACCTGCTTGGTCTAGGGGCGGAAGCGCGCATGAACACCCCCGGCACGTCCTCCGGCAACTGGACCTGGCGCGTCACACCGGATGGGCTGGACGGCGACTGGCGCGCCCGCCTGGCCGAGATGACCCGCCTCTACGGGCGCTGGCCGAAAGCGCAGGAGGACCAGTACCCGGTGATCATGGTGGAGGAAGCGGGGGCGGAAGAGGGCGTCGAGGCGTCGAAGCGACAAAGCGTCTAGAGCGTGTTATGCACTTTCGCACGTTCGCCAGGGAATGAATTTCCTGGCTGTGGCTTCCCCGCTTCGAGGCTCCTCACGGCCTGCGCACACCCGCGCCCGCCGGGATCGCCTCCCCCAGCGACACAGGCAGCGCGCCGGAGATCGGCTGCGCGCCGAACAGCGCCGCGCACACCGCCGGGATGGTTGGGGGCAGCAGGGTATACGCGGTCAGGTAAGCAGCCACGCACGGGAAGGACAGCCAGTCATAGGGGGAGCGCAATGCTGCCACGACCGTCGTTTCCGGCGGCAGGGCGTTCACCAGGGCCTGCTGCGCCGGGTTGTCGTCGGCGTCGCTGGTGAACGCCACCGTCACTTCGGCCCGCGCCGCTGCGCCCACCGCCCAGGCAACCTCCTCCGCCGTCGGCCATTCCGAGACACCCACCAGCCGCAGATCGGGATCGTAACCCTGGCACGCGAAGGCCAAGCTGGGGTGCGTGGCCGGATAGATCAGCGCCAGCGGGCGGCGCGCATCCAGGGGAACGAAGTTTCCCCGGTCGTAGACCAGCGTCACCGCGCGGGCCAGCACATCCGCCACCAGGGTCGCATGGGCCGCGTGGTTCACCCGTGCCGCCGCGCCAGAAGGGTCGAGCGGCGTCCAATCCAGCACGCCGTACTCGGCCTTGAGGGTCAGCACGCGCCGCGCCGACTCCGTGATGCGCGCTGGAGGGATCGCCCCATTCTCAACGGCGGCGATCACCGCCTCTATCGCCGCGCGCTGCGCTTCTAGCCCGGCGTGCGGCCCCGGTGTAATCAGGTCCGCCCCGGCCTGGATCGCCAGCACCGCCGCCTGCGCCAGGCTGTAGGTCCGGTCGATGGCGTCCATGTCCAGCGCGTCGGTCATGATCAGCCCACCGAAGCCCATCTCCCGGCGCAGCAGATCGGTCAGGATAGGGGCAGACAGGCTGGCGGGCGTATCGGGCGTGGGGTCCAGCGCCGGGTAAGATACATGCGCCGCCATGATCGCCCCGACCCCGGCCCGGATCGCACTGCGGAAAGGGGCCAGTTCCACCGCCTCCAGGCGCGCCCGGTCCAGCGGCACAACAGGCAAACCGAGATGGGAGTCGTCGCCTGTGTCGCCGTGACCGGGAAAGTGCTTGGCCGTCGCCAGCACACCGCCGGACTGCATTCCCTCGATCAGGGCAGCGATGATCGGCCCGACCACCTGTGGGTCAGAGCCAAACGCGCGCCGGGCGATCACGGGGTTATCAGGATTCGTTTCCAGGTCGGCGACGGGCGCGAGGTTCATGTTGATGCCAACGGCGCGTAGTTCTTCGGCCACCGCCTGCCCGACGGCGTAAGCAACCGCCGGATCGCCCGTTGCTGCGACGGCCATCCCCGCCGGAAAGGTCGTGAAGCCATCTGCTTCGGACAGGCGGCTGACCACCCCGCCCTCCTGGTCGATGGCGATCCAGAGCGGAACACCATTCGGGACGGACAGGCTGGTTTGTTGCATGGCGTTGGTGAGCGCGGTGATGTCTTCCGGCGGGCCGGTATTGTCGTCGAACAGGATCATGCCACCAGGAGCATAGGCCAGCACAAAATCCCGCCCTATTTCCGTGAGCACGGGTCCCCACAGGCTGACCATGAACAACTGGCCAACCTGCTGGCGCACGGTCATCTGCGCCAGCAGGCGTTCGACGCGCTCCGCCGTGCTCTGGCGCAAGAAACCTGCGACAGCTGGAGAAGGGAATATGGAGAAAAACAGCAACGCGCTCGCCCATAACCAGGGCAGGACACGCCCCACTTTGATCTTAGCAGTCATAGCCCGTTCGCTTTCAGCCAGATAATGCCGACGAACGCAAACATTGTAGCGGCGGAATGCGTTCCGCCGCTACAAGCCCCGTCTTTCGGCCCATCCGCTACAGGCGAACGGTTGACGATCAGTCCTGCCCGCGCACAGAAGGTTGATCAGAAAGGCGATAACCGATGCCGCGCACATTGACGATCAGGTTGGGGTTCTGACCGGACTGCTTGAGTTTGCGCCGGAGGTTGGAAATGTGCGGGCGGATGACCTCACGCGCTTCCGGCTCGTCGATGGTATACCCCCGCACTTCGCGCACCAGTTCGTGGCAGGGCACCACACGCCCCCGGTGCACAGCCAGGTACAGCAGCAGGTCGAACTCGGTCGGCGTCAGGTCGATCTCCTGGCCGCCGACGGAAATCTGATAGCGGCCCGGATAAATCGTCAGCGGACCCAGGATCATCGTATCCACCGGGGTCGCAATCGGCGCGCCGCCCTCGGCTGCGGCAGTGACCTGACCTGACGGCACGGGCGGAGTCGCCGTCTCGGTGGCAGTGGAGAGTTCCTGCACATTCGTCTGAATGGCTTCCAACAGGGCACGCCGACGGCGCAGGTTGTGCGCCCGCTCTACGCCGCGCGCTACCCGGTCACGGATGTCCTGGCTAGAGCTGGGCTTGATCAGGTAGTCATGCGCACCCAGCCGCAGACTTTCCACAGCGGTATCCAGACTGGGATAGGCAGTCAGCAGAATCACGATGACATCGGGAGATTGCTCCTTGATGCGGGCCAGCAATTCGACGCCGCTCAACCCCGGCATCCGAATGTCCGTCAGGACAACTTCGTACTGCTTGCCGGTCATCATCTGCAGAGCCTCCTCGCCACTGGAGGCCGTATCCACTTCGTAGCCGACGCGCTGCAACGTCTTGGTGATGGAGTAACGGATGGCGCTTTCGTCATCAACGACCAACACGTGTGCGGTTTCGGGGTTTTTATCCATTGCGCTCGTCCACCGTTTTCAAGAATGTCACCAATGTTATCTCAACTTTACTTGAGACTTCGTATAATAGCAAGTTTTTTCTTCGATTAAATCCACTGCTACACTATCGGATCGTATTCCCATGAAGCCAGTAATATCCATCTGGATGTAGGGTTAACCACAAACGGCTCCGCAACGCGGCCTGCTCTCCACGCCACCCAGCCAATAGCGCCGTTGACGGTCAGCAACGGCAGGGTATCGCGCTCAGCAGCAGGCACACGGGTGTTGATCAACAGATCGCTCAGCTTTTGGGTGTGGCCGCCCATGCCCTGGGGAGCAAATCGATCTCCCCGGCGGCGCGTCCGCAGCGCCAGAGAGGCCCCCTCCGGCACAGCCAACACGGCGGTGAGGAAACGCCCATAAAAATCAGCGGGGTTTTCTCCCGGTGCAAGCCAACGGGTGCAAAACACCCAGTTGGAATCCGCCGGAGAAACCACCCCCGGCACGCTCACCGCCAGTTCTGCCCCGATGGGCAAGCGGGGCAGGTTCGGGACGGGCAGAACGGCGTCTGGGCGGGCAAGAACCAGTGCGCCGCCCTCTACCCGCAACGTCATCCCGCCGGGTAGAACTGCCGCGCCGCCAGCCTTGCCGGAAGTCGCCACCTGTACGGCCTGTTCGACGGTAGCAAAACTGACCTCCCGCAGGTCGGGCCTCAACCGCCGGGCAGCCTCACGGATCACGCCGCGCCGGAGCGAAAGAGAGAGCGTGCAAAAACGCTCCCGATCCAATCGAAGGCCGCCAGGCGTTTGCTCCAGCAGCAGTGCGTCGAATGCCATTGCCACCGCCGCCTGAAGCTGGGCGTAATCCGCTGCCAGCAGGCGGGCCATCCGCCCCAGCGCGGCGCGCACGCCCGGATTCAACGCCACGATCTGTGGCAGCAGGTCGTGGCGCACACGGTTGCGTAAGTAGGTTCGCGCTTCGTTGGTCGCATCCTGACGGGGATACAGATCGTGCGCGGCGCAGTAGGCATCGATGTCGGCACGAGGCACATCCAGCAGAGGACGGGCCAGCAACAACCCTTCGACCGGCGGCACGCCGGGCAACAGATGATCGGCGCTGAGCGGCGAAAGCGGCAGCATCCCCCGCAGCCCGGCCAAGCCACTCCCCCGGATGACGCGCATCAACACCGTTTCGGCCTGATCGTCGGCGTTGTGCGCGACGGCAATCACTGCCGCGCCTGTATCCTGTGCGACCTGCGCCAGAAAGGTATAACGCGCACGGCGAGCTGCATCCTCAATTCCCAGGCCGTGCTCGCGGGCCAGGGCAATAACATCTTGCCGTTCGCGGCGCACCGGCAGCCCCCATGCCTGCGCGATCTGCTCCACAAAGGCGGCATCTTCCGCCCCGATCTGACCGCGCAGTCCATGATCGAGCGTGGCAACGAACAGGGTGATGGTTAACGTGTCGGCGGCGCGACACAGCAGATGAAGCAGACACAGCGAGTCCGCGCCGCCGGAGACACCCACCACGACAGGCCGACCGCTTACAGCAGCACGCAGGTCCAGGCGATCCAGGTCACGCAGAAAGCGATTCAGGAGCGGCATGAGGGGATTATACCTCTGACCGACGCCCCGCTTCATGCCAACCGCCAAGATGCCGAGAGCACCAAGTCAAGATTTTGCTCTTTTTCTCTTGGCGCTCCCGGCAATCTGACGGTTCGATTTCCGCTTTGCCGCTTACACGCTGTCAGCCAGGCCTACGCGCTCTTCAACCGGCTCAGTGTGGATAGTCACACGGCCCAACGACGGCAATGCGGAACGCAACCGTGTTTCGACCATTTCGGCCAGATGGTGCGCCTCTGCTACCGAGGTCGCCCCGTCAATCTGGCAGTGCAAGCTGAGCGAATAACTGCCGTCCGGCTCGGCCCGCACGTTGAGATCGTGCCACTGGCTATCGGGGAACAACTGAGTGGCAATGCGCAACGCCTGCCGCGCCAGGCTGTGTCCCGTTTCGTCATGATCGCAGCAGGTTTTGACGCCGTAAGTCGGTTCGATGTGCGTCACCACATAAGCCAGTTCAGGGATAGCCTCCATCAGACGCTGCTCAAAGAGCGAAACGACATCGTGCGCCTCGCCGATGGTTTGCTGCGCCAGCACTTCGACATGCATGTCGAGCACCAGATCGCCATCGACCTGCGCCGCCACAATCTCATGCGCACCCAGCCCCAGCGCGGTGGCCTCGGAACGGGCCAGCAGTGCATAGTCCGGTGGCCGGTCGCGCGCCGGTTCAAAGTTCACGTCGATGTCGGTCAACCCCTCAAAGCGCGTGCGCAGCCTCGCGCGGATTTCGCCCGCGATAGCCACGCTGTCATCGATGGTCGTAGGCGGCGCGACATTGACCGCCAGGTCCAGGTGAACGTCGTCTTCGGAACCCCGGCTGCGCACGCGCGTCACGTCATAGACGCCCGGCACGGCAACCACCACCTGCCGGACTTCCTGGGGGTTAAGCGGGGCGCGGTCCACCAAAATCGCCGCTGAACGCCCGACGATACGAAAGGCGTTGCGCGCGATAAGTGCCACCACGAACAGGGCCGCCACCGCGTCGATCCAGCCCAGGCCAAGCGCCACCGTCACCAGGGAAAACAACACGACTATCGAGACCATGATGTCGCTGCGCTTATCCTCCGAACTGGCGATTAGCACTTCGGAATGCAGCCGCTCACCCGCACGCCGCTGCAAGAAAAACAGCGCCAGGTTAATGCCGAACGCCAACGCCATCACCACAAAGTTTGCCAGGGTCAGTTCCGGCACAGCGCCCGTCGTCAGGCGCTCGATGCTGCTCTTGACAATCTCGCTGGCCGTGAGCAGCAGAAAGCCGCCGATCATCATCGCCGCCAACGTTTCATAACGGCGATGGCCGTAGGGATGATCCTCATCGGGAGGATTTCCTGCGATACGGGTGACAATCATAGCAATAGTATTGGCAATGGCATCCAGGGATGAGTCCATGCCATCGGCGATCATGACCAGCGAGCCGGTCAGGAAACCGACCACGAATTTCAGGGTCAACATAACCACGTTTGCCGCCAGCGAGAGGGAGTAAACGCGGTTCACTTCACGAGAGCGTTGTTGTTGGGCACTCATGCGCCTCAATTACCTCCATAGGGGACCATGCTATTATTATAGCACGAGTGTTCATTTATTCAAGACAAAGATAATATTGAGGTGATCCTAAATCCTTAAGGGAGGTGCGTCGTGTGGGCGTATTCTTCGATTGCGCTGCTGCGTGAACTAAGGCCGTTTGTTGCCCCCTGCCCCGTTTCGCGCTACCTTTAGATGTGTCCAGGCGTCGAAGCGCCAAAGCATCGAAGCGAACGGCGGGGCGATCCGGCCCGCACCGCATCCGACTTGGCGTGCCTCTCGCTTGGACGCCTCGATGCCTGGACGTTTGGACGCCAAATCATGAGCAATACCCTGAACCCCAACCTGCTTGCCAAAGACACCGCTGCCGTGCTCCATAGTGCGGCGGACCTGATGAATGCACTCCGTAAAAAGAACCTGTTCCCAGAACTGGCGCTGGTGGCGCTGCTCCAGGCCAGGGAGTCGGCAGGCCGCCGGGCACTGGAATCGTTCGCCCAGGCGAACGGCACAGACCTGGCCCGGCTGGAACGCCAGGCGCGGCTCGCCGCCGAAAGCCGCCGTGATCAGGCCGGCGATCTCTATTGGATCAGCCGCGACAACCGCCAGGTGGAGCTTTCCCGCCAGATGATCATCGCCCTCGACGACGCCCTGACCATCGCCCAATCCAAGAACGAGGTCTGGATCGGCACAGATCATCTGCTGGCGGCGCTGAGCCAATCCACGCTGAGCACCGGCGGCATCCTGCGACAGTACGGCATCACGCCGAGCGCGCTGGTCGGGCCGGTGGACGGCTTCGGGTCGTCCGTCTCGATCCCGGTCACGCCTGCCGGAAGCGCCGGCGGGACGCGCCCCGCCACGGTCCCCACGACGGGCGGCGCGTTTATCGACCACGTCGCAGCGGCCAAAGCCGGGCAGCGGCGGGTTGTGACCTTCCGCGAGAGCCTGCTGCGCGATCTGATCAACACGCTTTCGCAGCAGGTCAACCGCCACATCATCCTGGTCGGGCAGGAGGGCGTGGGCAAACGCACGCTGGTTTACAGCCTGGCCCTGCTGATGGCCGACGGCAAAGGCCCGTCGAACGTGAAAAGCCTGGTGCAGATCGACGAGGCCGCGCTGCTGGACAACCCGGTGCAGGCGGTGCGGGGTGGGTTAAGCCGCGCCCAGGGCGGTATCCTCTTCCTGCCGCACATCGAGCGATTCTTCGGTGGGCCGCTCAAGGCCGAGTTCCCGAAGGCCGCACCAGAACTGCAAAAAGCCTTCCTGGCCGGCGATCCGGTGATCATCGGCACAACAGGCGAGACGGAGTACAACGAGCGTATCGTCCCCGTAAGCGCCGTGCGCGACAACAGCACCCTGATGCGCGTGCCGCCCGCCACAAGCGAAGAAACAGTGGACATGCTCACGCTGCTCAAGCCGCAGCTTCAAACCACCTATGGCATCGAGGTCAAGGACGAGGCGCTGCCGATTGCCACCTCCCTCGCCACGCGCTACCTTACCGCAACGCCCCTGCCCCGCAGCGCCGAAGTGCTGCTGCACCGCGCGGCGGCGCTGGTGAAGATGAGCACGCAGCAACACCTGGCCTTCAAACCGGAAATGCCCGATAACGCCCTCGACGCTGAGGACGTGACCCTGGCCGCCAGCCAGATGACCGGCATCCCCGTCAGCAAACTGGGCCAGAACGAGCGCACCAAGTACGCCAGCATGGTCGAACACCTGCACGAGCGCATCGTCGGGCAAGACGAGGCCGTGATGGCCGTCAGTCGTGCGGTCAAGACGGCGCGCGTCGGCCTCAAGGACAAAAAGCGGCCCATCGGCGGCTTTCTCTTCCTCGGTCCGACCGGCGTCGGCAAGACCGAACTGGCAAAGGCGCTGGCCGAGTTCATGTTCGGCAGTGAAGACGCCATGCTACAGCTCGACATGAGCGAGTTCCAGAACGAATCCACCGTCAATCGCCTGCTGGGATCGCCCTCCGGCTACGTGGACAGCGAGTCCGGCGGGCAACTCACCGAGCGCGTCAAACAGCAGCCCTACCTGATCGTACTCTTCGATGAGGTAGAAAAGGCCCACCCGCGCGTACTGGATATTCTGCTGCAAATGCTGGAGGAGGGCCGCCTGACCGATGGGCGCGGCAACCCGGTCAGCTTCAGCGAGACGGTGATCATCATGACCAGCAACCTGGGCGATGAATGTCTGACCGAGGCAACCATTACCGACGAGGTGCGCGACTGCGTGATGGAGGCGGTAAACGGCCACTTCCGCCCGGAGTTTCTCAACCGCCTGGACGAGATCGTGATCTTCCACCCGCTGGACGATAATGACCTCAGGCAAATCCTGGACCTGCTCTTGAAGAAAGAGAGCAAGTTAGCAGGCGAACAGGGCCTCAAGCTGGAGTTCACCCAGAAGGCCCGCGACTGGATGCTGAAGCAGAACGATCATCCCGAATGGGGTGCGCGCCCCTTGCGCCGCATCATTCAGCGTTACGTGCGCGAGCCGCTGGCCGACTTCCTGCTGGAAAAAGCGCCGGCCCCCGGTGCGACGGTGATGGTGGACGCGACCAAAAAAGGCTTGGTGTTCAAGTCGTAAGATGCAGTCAACCGTCAGCGTTTGATGTGAACAAGCCTTCAGCTGAGCGCCAAAGGGAATGACTGACGGCTGGCAGCTATTTTGGGGAGTTCCGAATCATGTCGAGCGATACCCATGCCATTCGCCCCGGTGGCCCGCGCGCCCCAGACCTCTGGCGCGCCTGGGAACGCACCGCCGGGTATGTGGCCCGCCATATCCACCAGGACGTGGCCGTCAGCCTGACCTGGAACGCAGCAGGGCCGAACGCACCCTGGATGGCCCAGTTTACCTGGGCCAACAACAATGAGTTCGCAAGTGGTCATGCCAGTCCTGGTGAGGCGCTGGTTGCACTGTGGCAGCAGATCGAGACCGGCTACGCCATCTTCGAGAGCCAATCCGACGCCGGGCACGCGCCGCGCGGCTATCCACCCGATTACTGGTTTCAGGAGGCCGAACACGCCATCATGGATCGGCTGATGCGGTTGGCCGTAGACCGCTATGACCCATCGGCCACGCTGGTGATCGCCTACCATCCGCTCGGCAGCCCAGAATCGCGCTCGCAGGCGCGCCTGATCAGTCACAGCAATGCGCCAACCGTCGGCGGACAGGGCGCGACTCTGTTGGACGCCTGCCGTGATCTTTACCGCAGGGCCGCGCTCAAGCTGGGCACCAAAGAGGAATAGCATCAGCAGGCAGGGGAAAATGCGTTTGCACACCATGACCTGAGCGAAAACAATGAAAGGGGTGGCAGCAATGAAACGGCGCAACATGCTGACGATCATGCTCCTGGCCGTGATGGTTCTCCCGACGTTGCCGGTGCTTGCCCAGGGTGAGCCGGCATGTTCCCCGGACTCCGGTACGGTCATCACGCTTGAGATCGAAAGCGAGGCGCTGGGCGGGCGGGAAAAACCATACACCCTCTACCTGCCGCCAAACTGGTGCCACCTGGAAGACCTGCCGGTGCTGGTGATGCTGCACGGCATGACCGGCGACAATACTGATTGGGTAGACGACGGCCACATCGACGCGGTCGCCGATGAGCTCATCCTGGCCGGTGAGATCAAACCGCTGATCATTCTCATGCCGGACGCCGATAACAGCTTTTACATGCCGGGACCGGGCGGCGACTACGAAACCTACATCGTGGAAGAACTCGTGAGCGCCGTCGATGCAGCTTTTCCCACTGCCGCCACGCGCGAGACCCGCTTCGTCGGCGGGCTGAGCATGGGCGGCTTCGGGGCGCTGTACCTGGGACTGCGCCATCCAGACGTATTCAGCGCCATCGGTGCGCACAGTCCGGCACTTTACACGCCCAACGAGGTCATCGGCGGCGCCCCGGCCTGGATGTTCGGGGTACGCGGAGAACTTTACGCGGAACGCGACCCGGTGACGATCCTGGTACGCGGCGGCTGGCCTGAGGGACTGCGGTTATACACAGACATCGGCATATCCGATCCGTTATTGAGCGACACAGGCTACCTGCTCGCCGGGCTGGCGAATACGTCAGGGCAGATCGATTTCGAGGGACACCTTTGGCCGGGCGCGCACGACTGGAATTACTGGGGTGCGCATGTGCCGGACTACCTGCGCTTTTACGCGGGCATAGAAACGGCGGAAGAAGAGTAGCGCAGAACAAAAGGATTTATGCAGCCACGATGAAACGAAAACTGATGGTCATCTTGTTCCTGATCTTCACGCTCCTGCCGATCTTTCCCGCAGACGCCCAGGTCGAACCAGAATGCCTGCCGAATTCCGGTACGGTTGTCACGCGCCGAATCGAGAGCGCGGCGCTGGGACGAGAAAAATCCTACAATCTCTATCTCCCCCCCGATTGGTGCAACCTGCAAGACCTGCCCCTGCTGGTCATGTTACATGGCTGGGGCGGCGACTATGCCGACTGGGTGAACTCAGGCCACCTCGACGCGACCGCCGATGAGCTGATCCTGGCCGACGAGATCGCGCCGCTGATCATCCTCATGCCGGATGGCGATGACAGCTTCTACGTGCCGGGGCCAGACGGCGATTACGAAACCTACATTGTAGAAGAGCTGGTGAACGCTGTCGATGAAGCCTTCCCCACCGCCGCCACGCGCGAGACCCGTTATATCGGTGGGCTAAGCATGGGCGGCTATGGGGCGCTGTATCTGGGCCTGCGTCACCCGGACCGGTTCAGCGCCATCGGGGCGCACAGCCCGGCCATTTTGCAACGCCGCGACGACGTGCCTCCCTGGTTATACGGGAATAACTGGGAACTCTTCTCAGAACGCGACGTGCTCACCCTCATCACACGCGACGGCTGGCCAGAAGATATGCGGCTGTGGGTAGACATCGGCAACGGCGACCACCTGATACGGGGCGTGTACGACCTGTTCGGCGCGCTGCTCACAACGCGGGTCCGCGACTTCCAGGCGCACGTCTGGCCGGGCGTCCACGACTGGACCTATTGGAGCGAACACGCACCGGACTACTTGCGGTTTTTTGCCACTCAGTGAACAACAGCCCTGCTCTACAAGGAACCCTCATGTCCGACCCGATCCGTTTCGGCACCGATGGTATTCGTGGTATCGCCGGGGAATATCCCCTTGCACCGGCAACCATCCTGGCGATAGGCCGGGCAGTGGGCAGCTGGCTGCGCGGCAGAACGAGTCGACCGACCGTCCTGATCGGGCGAGATACACGTCCCAGCGGCCCGCACATTGCTCATACCCTAACTGCCGGACTGACTGCCGAAGGCGTCACGGTTGACGACACAGGCATCCTCACAACGCCCGGCGTGGCCTACCTCACCCGCGCATTCGGCTATGGGCTGGGCCTCGTCATCTCCGCCAGCCACAACCCGGCGGAACAGAACGGTATCAAGCTGATCGGGCCAGACGGATTCAAGCTGAGCGACGCGGACGAGGCCGACATCGAAGCAGCCATTGCCGCCATGCTGGACGGTGCACATCTGCCTGCCGCAGGTTTTGCGCCGACTCGCCGGGCGGACCAACTGCGCGAGCGCTACCTCGATCACCTGCTGGCCGGATATGCCCCAGATGCGCTGCGCGGCCTCGCAGTGGTCCTCGACTGCGCCAACGGCGCGGCCTACGCGCTCGGCCCAGCGGCCTTTGCACGCCTGGGCGCCGCCGTCACGGCGCTGGGCGCCAGCCCCACCGGAGACAATATTAACGTGCGCAGCGGCAGCGAGTATGTGCGCCGTCATCGCGCCGATCTGCTGGCCGCGATACAGGCCGGCAGCGCCGACCTGGGCATCGCATTCGACGGCGACGCCGACCGCGTGGTGTTCCTCACCCCTGCCGGAACCCTCATCGACGGTGATCACACGCTGGCACTGCTGGCGGGCCATTTGCACAGACAGGGAAAACTGGCCGAGGCGACGGTGGTCGCCACGACCATGAGCAACAGCGGCCTGGAACATTACCTGCGGCAGCAGAGCATCCGGCTGGAACGAACCAGAGTCGGCGACCGCTATGTGCTGGCCCGAATGCGGGAGCGCGGCTACATACTCGGCGGCGAGCAGGCCGGGCATGTGATCCTGCTGGACGGTGAACATACAACGGGCGACGGGCTGCACATTGGCCTGCTGGTGGCTTCCCTGGTCGCCCAAGAGAAAGACGTCCTGGACCGCATCGCAGCAGAAGCGCCCCGGCATCCTCAGGTGATTGCCTCCGCGCATCTCAATCATCGCGCCCCGCTGGAACAGGTCACGGGTTTGCAGGCACTCGTCGAAGAAACCCTGGCCACCTTCGACGGCCTGGGCCGTGTGGACGTGCGCTATAGCGGCACCGAGCCGAACCTGCTGCGTGTGATGGTCGAGGGCGGGGCACAGACGACACAGCCGGCGGTGATTGCCCGCGCGCTGGCAATCTGCCGCCTCGTGGCCGAGGCCAGCGCCACTCCGCAACCGCGCGTCGATCTCGTGGACTGCGCGACGGGAGATAAGATCAGCATCTAAGCGGCAGGCGTCCGAGCGGAAGAAACGGCGAGCGTCAGGCGGTGAGCACAGGTCTTTGGCAGGCAGGCAGCCCACAAGCACGATAAAATAGCTTCTGGCTTAACCTTTTGCCGCCCGGACGCTCCGCAACGAAATTTACACACATAAGGGCAGAGACCACATGACTACCGTCAATCCTCACATTTTTCGCAAATATGACATTCGCGGCCTCGTGACCGGTTCCAATCCCGACATCACACCAGACGTGGCCCGGCTGGTTGGACAGGCTTACGGCACGTACATGCAGCGCGAGTTCGGCCTGGAGCGTGTCTACGTCGGCTGCGACAACCGCCTGACCTCCCCCGCCCTGCGCACGGCGATCATCGCGGGGCTGGCCTCTACCGGCCTGCCGGTTGTGGATATCGGAGAGGTCATCACGCCGACGGTATACTTCGCCGCTGCCTCCTACGGGCGTAAGGCAGGCAGCATCATGATCACGGGCAGCCACCTCACCACCGACTACAACGGCATCAAGATGGGCTACGGCCCACTGGCCCTTTACGGCGACCAGATTCAGGCGCTGCTGCAAATCATCCAGGCGGGCAGCTTTGCGCAGGGCCAGGGCCAGGTAACGCAGGACTTCGGCATGATCCACCGCCACATGGAAACGATCAAGAGCAAGGTCAGGTTGGGCGACCGTAAGCTCAAGGTGGTGGTGGATGCAGGCAACGGCCTCAGCGGGACCTACGTTCCCCCGATCATGGAGGCGCTTGGCATCGAGGTCATCTGCCTGTACTGCGAACCCGACGGCACGTTCCCCAACCACCTGCCCAATCCTGAAGACCCCGAACTGACCAAAGACCTGGAAGCGGCGGTAGTAAAACACGGGGCGGACCTGGGGATCGGCTTCGACGGCGACGCCGACCGCTGTGGCACGATTGACGAGCACGGCCACCATGTGGCGGCAGACCGGCTGCTGGCGCTGCTGGCCACCGACATGCTCAGCCGCCATCCCGGTGCGAAGGTGGTGTTCGACGTGAAATCCTCCCAGGCGCTGGCCGACGAAATCCGCGTGCACGGCGGTGAGCCGATCATGTGGATGGCCGGGCACAGCCTGATGAAAGCCAAAATGGCTGAGGTCGGCGCGCTGCTTGGCGGCGAAGTCAGCGGGCACATCTTCATCGGAGAAGACTACTTCGGCATCGACGATGCGCCGCTGGTGGCGCTTAAGGTGCTGGAAATCCTCAGCAAGAGCACGGAGAGCCTGTCTGCCCACCTCGGCAAAATGCCCAAACTGGTCGCCACGCCGGAGATCATCCTGCCGACGCCGGATGACGTCAAGTTCGCCATCATCGACGCCACGCGCGACAGCCTGCAAGACCGCTATGAGGTCGTCACGGTAGACGGCGCGCGGGCGATCTTTGAAAAAGGCTGGGGGCTGGTACGGGCCAGCAACACCCAGCCCGCCATCACGCTGCGCTTCGAGGCATACACGGCTGACGAGATCGTGCGCTACATGAAGACATTCGACGCGCTGCTGAACAACTACCCGCAAATCGACCGGGCACGCCTGCGCGAGCAGATCGCCGCGTTCGAGCGGATCGCCGGGCAAGAGAAATAGAGTGATTCTGAGGCAGGCGTCTTGACCTGACCGGAGGGGGGCGATGCAAACCGTTCGTGAAGTGCGTGTGATCTTGCTGGGACTGGGGAACGTAGGGCGGGTGCTGCTGCGCCAGATTCTTGAAACGCGCGCGGCGGTCGCGCAGCGGGTCGGGTTGCGTCTGGTCCTAATTGCGCTGGCCGACGTGAGCGGCGCGCTGATCGACCCCGCCGGGCTGCCGGAAGACGCACTCCAGACGGCCCTGCAAACCGCCATGAACGGTCAGCTCTTGAACACCCTGCCGCGTGTCCAACCGTTGGACAAAGTAGCGGGCGCACTGGCGCAGAACATGATCCTGGCGGACGTGACCGCCAGTCCACATACGAATGCCCTGCTACAGGCCGCGCTGGCGCAGGGCAGCGGGATCGTGCTGGCGAACAAAATCCCACTGGCCGGGACATGGTCGGACTCGAACCCGTTCTTTGAATATCCCCGGCTGCGCTACGAAGTCACCGTCGGCGCCGGGCTGCCCGTGATCGGCACACTGAGCTACCTGCTGGATACCGGCGACCGGATCACGGCTATCGAGGGCTGCCTGAGCGGGACCCTGGGTTATCTCTGCGCCGAACTGGAGCGCGGCGTGCCCTATTCCGCCGCCGTGACCCAGGCCCGCGCACTCGGTTACACCGAACCAGACCCGCGCGACGATCTGGGTGGGCGCGACGTGGCGCGCAAGGCGCTGATCCTGGCACGGACCGCCGGATGGCCGCTGGAGATGGATCACCTGACCGTCGAGGCGCTTTACCCGGAATCGCTGGCGCAGGTGTCTACCGAAGTATTCATGGCGGCGCTTCCCAGTGAAGATGCAGCTTATAGCCGGCGCGTTGAGGCAGCGCGGGCGGAAGACGGCGTCTTGCGCTATGTGGCGCGTGTCGGCCCAGAAGGCGGGCAGGTCGGCCTGGTCACGGTGCCACACGATGGACCGCTAGGGGCGCTGCGTGGGCCGGGCAACTACATCGCGTTCTACACCCACCGCTACGACGCGCTGCCGCTGGTGATCTCCGGCCCCGGCGCAGGGCCTGAAGTCACGGCGGCGGGCGTCCTGGGCGACCTGATCGCGCTGGGGCAGCAGATGGGATAAAGATACACGCTTTCTACCCACAGGGCGCGGGAGGCAGACACCCCGCGCCCGTTTTTGATCATGCCAATCCCAGCGCCCGCGCGAGGGTCGCCGTCGTGAACGTCACGGCAAAGCCCAGGCCCACCGGTAGCAGTGCCGCCACTGCCGTCCAGCGCGCGTTTTTGGTCTCGTTCCAGATCGTCATGATCGTCGTGCTGCACGGGTTGTGGATCAGGCTGAACAGCATCAGGTTCACCGCCGTGAGCATCGTCCAGCCGCCCATCTGTGTGAGCACGTGGTACACCTGGGTATCGTCCAATTCCAGCATCACGCCCGCCTGCACCGTCGCCGACCGCCCGAGCATCATCGTGAGCATCAGGATCGTCGGGATGATAATCTCGTTGGCCGGGATGGCGACGATATACGCCACCAGGATCACGCCGTTCAGCCCCAGCAGCAGCCCGAACGGGTTCAACAGGTTCACCAGGTGCTCGCCCGCGCTGACGCCGCCGAGCGTCACATTGCCCAACAGCCAGATGACCGCGCCCGCCGGGGCGGCCATCATCACCGCGCGTTTCAACACAATCAGCGTGCGGTCCACAATCGAGGTATACAGCGTCCTCATGATCTGCGGCGGGCGGTAGGGCGGCAGTTCCAGGCTGAAGGTCGATGCCTCGCCCTTGAGCCACGTCTTGGAGAGGAACCACGACAATCCCAGCGCCAGCAGGACACCCAGCAGGGCAATCGCCACCACACTACCCGCCGCGACAAGGCTTGCCAGCGCCGGGGGCGCGGTCGCGCCGATGAAGATCGTCCCCATCAGGATCAGCGTGGGCCAGCGCCCGTTGCAGATCGAGAAGTTATTCGTGATGATGGCGATCAGCCGTTCACGCGGACTGTCGATGATGCGCGTCGCCACCACGCCCGCCGCATTGCAGCCAAAGCCCATCGTCATCGAAAGGGCCTGCTTGCCGTGCGCCCCGGCCTTCTTGAACAGCCGGTCCAGGTTGAAGGCCACGCGCGGCAGGTAGCCGAAGTCTTCCAGCAGCGTGAACAGTGGAAAGAAGATCGCCATCGGCGGCAGCATCACGCTGACCACCCAGGCCGTTGCCAGGTAGACGCCGTCGATCAGCAGGCCCGACAACCACCAGGGAAAGGACAGGGCCTCCGCCACGCTGTGCAGCGCGCCGTATACCGTACCGGTCAGGAAGTCGCCGAGCAGCTTCGACGGCACGTTCGCGCCCGTAATGGTGATCCAGAACACGGCCATCAGCATCAGCACCATGATCGGAAAGCCCCACACGCGGCTGGTGAGGGCGCGGTCCAGCAGGCGGTCGAAGTACAGCCGCCTGCCCTGCCCGTCGCGCGTGACGGCGTGATCGGCGATCTGCGCCGCGTCGGTATAGATCGATTCCATCAGCCGGTCATGATATTCTGTGCCCACCTCGGCGCGCAGCGACTGCGCCAGGGCCAGCAGGTCTTCGGGATCGTTCGGAGTGAAAGCCCGGTCGGTCATCGTGCTGCCTCCAAAGCTATCTCTGCTTCGCGGCGGACCGGCTGCGGCTGCGCCCCACGCGACAGGTTACCCAACTCGCGGCTGCGCACGGCTTCGATAATGCGCGCGTCGCCTTCCAGCAGGCGCATAGCAACCCAGCGGGCGTTTGGCAGGCCGGGAAACGCAGCTTCAACTTCCAGGGCCAGCTTTTCCACCGCCCGCGCCAGCTTCGGATCGCGGCCCTTGATACGATGGGGACGGGTAACATATTCGCCCTGTGCCACCTGGCTGATGGCTTGCAGCAGGTCGGGGATGCCCTCCCCTTTCCGCGCCGCCGCCGGAATGACCGGCACACCCAGGTCGCGGGACAGGGCGCGGGCGTCCACCGTTAGGCCATGCCGCTTCGCCTCGTCCATCAGGTTCAGGCAGACGACCACCTTGTCGGTAATTTCCAAAATTTGCAGCGCCAGGTTCAGGTTGCGCTCCAGCCGGGTTGCATCCACGACCACAACCGTCACGTCCGGCTGGCCGAACAGGATGAAGTCGCGGGCCACTTCCTCGTCCACGCTGGTCGAAAGCAGGGAATACGTCCCCGGCAGGTCTACTAGCTTGAACCGCTTTTGCTTGTAGAGAAAGCCGCCCTCGGCACGGGCAACGGTCTTGCCGGGCCAGTTACCGACATGCTGACGCAGGCCCGTGAGTGCGTTAAAGACGGTACTCTTGCCGGTGTTAGGATTGCCCGCCAGCGCCACGACGTAATCCCAGCCCTCGACGCCGAGGCCGAGCTTGATCAGGCTGGCATTCCTGGCAATCGGGCAATTTTCGCACGCGGGGGTAGGTAAAGTCGTCGCCGTCATGGATAATGTCTCCCTTATTTATCGTTATTTAGGACAATATGAATGTGCCGGGCCTGCTCCCGCCGCAGCGCGATCAGCGCCCCCCGGACCAAGTAAGCGGTCGGGTCGCCCAGTGGACTGGTCAGTTCTGCGACGATGGTCGTGCCGGGAAGGATGCCCAGGTCCATCAGGCGACGGCGCTCCGGCCCTTCACAAGTCAGCGCCGTGACGGTGGCCGTCTGGCCGGGTTTGAGCATGTTCAGGGTATGTGATGTCATCTCCGGCATAACTTCGTTCATCCTCTGCTGTAATTTAGGTTCACCTAAAATCAGTATAACGGGAATTTCAAAATGCGCAAGGGGATAGCTGAAATTTCCTATCCAAATTATCCCCAAACACACGTTTTCAGCGCGGATTGCGCTCTTGAGGTGATAGAGTATGCTTGCAAGGGATTCGTGCGCGAAGGAGAAAAATACGGATGAAGCAATGGGGATTGTTCGCGCTGATAGCCGCCCTGATTGCGCTGACAGCGTGCAGCAGTGGGTCGCAGCCGGTCTGCGGGGCAGACTTGTGCGTCACAGATGTGCGGGCACTCCGCAATACCGACGGCACAATCACCCTGCTATTTGAACTTACTGCTGTGGACGGCAGCATCGATGAGGCTAACCCGCCCGCGTTTGCCGGGGGGCTTAACGTGACGCTGCTTGCCCAAGGCGAAGATGAAGAACGCTACATGGACAACCAGGCATTCGCAGCAGATGATTTTATCTGCACAGCCGGGACAAACGTCCCCGGCGCAGAAGGTCGCCATGCCGCCGCCTGCCTGCTGATCCTCGGTCCAGACGATCTGAGCGTCATGCCGGCATCGGGAAGCGAGCTGACAATCAGCTTTTACAACGAAACCTATCCGATTGACCTGCGGCCTATCCGGGTCCCCTGACCAGCAAATACGCCAGCCAGCCCGCCGTCATTAGCAACCCGAAGTCGCGGTGCAGGCGGGCCGTGCGGCCCTGCGCCTGGTGGAGCAGCGGCGTATCGGTGCTCGTGGCGACGATTCGCGTCAGGCGGGCCGCTTCGGGCAGGGTCAGGAAAGCGATCAGCCCTGGCCAGGGGATCACACCCGCCAGTGCGAGCGCCGCCAGCGCGGCGTAGGCCCCGCCGACGAGGAAGATGTAGCTTGCCTGCGCGAAACGCCGCCCGAAGATTACCGCCAGCGTGCGCTTGTTGGCGGCACGGTCGGCGTCCACGTCGCGGATGTTGTTGGCAAGCATGATCGCTGCCACGAGAAACGCCACCGGCAGCGAGGCCAGCACGGGCGTCTCGCTCGTTTGCCCCCCAGACATGGCATAGTACGCGCCGAGAACCATCAGCGGCCCCATGAAGATGAACACGGCAACTTCGCCCAGGCCGTTATAGGCCAGCGGGAACGGCCCCGCCGTGTACGTGATCACCACCAGCACGCCGCCCAGTCCGATCCAGAACAGTAGTGGCCCGCTGGCCACCAGCAGGATCAGGCCGAGGATCACCCCGGCGCCGACGGACACCACCGCGCCGGCGAACACCTGCTCCGGCGTGAGTACTTGCTGTTTGATGACCATGCCTTGCCCGGCCACCTTGAGCGCGTCTGCTCCGCGCCTGTAGTCGAAGTATTCGTTGACCAGGTTCGCGCCGATTTGCAGCGCCAGCGCGCCGATCAGAGCCAACATAAAGCGCACCAGGTCAAATACGCCCTCGTCCAGGGCGATGGCCGCCGCCAATGCTAACGGTACATAAGCCGCCGTTAGCGTGCGGGGTCGGCTGGCGCGATACCATGCCAGCAGCCGGGGCCTTCGTTCAATCCATTGCATTGTGTTTTCACCTGAAAAATTCTGGGGTTTGAATTGAATGCCGCACATCCGGCGCTCCGCACGATAAGTTCATAACTCAACACTTTGAGCTTACAACTCCTCTGACGCCTCATCTTGCCCCCTTCCGAACTGCGCCCGCCACGTGCGCAACTCGGTGGAAGACACATCGGCGCGGAACAGATCGGGCGGGATCTCGGTGAACATGTTCTCGAAGCCTGGCGGGATGGCGACCTCGCGCAGCGTGCGGAAGCGATCCTCATACAACCGTCCGGCGACCAGGAAATGGCATCCCGCCGCCCGGATTTTCGCCAGTGACTCCAGCATGGCCTGTTCACGGTCACCGTAGTAACGCGGATTGACCAGCCGTGTGGCGGTATCGAAACCGACAACAAACACACAATTCGGAAACAAGGCCGCTTTCTGCTCAAACAGCGGGGCCGACGTGATGGCGATGTCGCCCTGCCCGGCAAACTGCTCCAGACGCTGCCGTACATCTGCCTCCAGCAGCGGCGACTTATCCACGTTGCGGATAGAAAGTTCGTAGCAGATCGGCAGACCTGCCAGTTGCCCGGCGACGTGGGCCAGGTGAATATGCCCGGCGTGCAACGGATTGAACGCGCCCGGCAGGATCACGCGCCGGCGCGGCAGGTCGAGGCTGACCTGCCGGTTCATATCCACCATCACCGCCGCAAGCTCGCCGCGCAAAACCTGCAAGATACGATCCGGCGTATCCCGCCAGCCGGTCTGAACAACTTCTCCCGGCAACAGCCCCATGTCGAGCGATGCATCAATTCCACAGGCACGGGCCAGGGCATAGATGATCAGGCGGCTGACGACCTCTTCCTCACCGGCGCGGTCGCGCCGGCCTTTTGCCAGGACCAACACATAACAGGCCACGCCGCGCTCGTCCCACACGGCCACATGCGCGCGGTGCTCGCCGCGCTTGGGTCGGTCGGTGACGATGGTTGCAGTACAAGCCAGGCCAACGGAAGGGAGGCCATCCACTGCCAGCAGCCGCGCCCGGCGGTAAGCCGTCTCGGCCATGATCTGCGCTGTCTCTACCGAGACAAACTGCCGGGGCCGGAAGCCGATAAACCGCTCGAAAGCGGAATAGCTGTAGGGCAGCGTCACTTCCAACACCGTGCGCGATGCCCCCGGCACGCCCAACAGCCAAGCCAGCGCCAGACTACCCGCCCCGCTGACGACCAATGCGGCCTGGGTCGGTTGACTGTGTATCTGTCGGATGATGTCGTGCACAGGTTGATCCACAATCCGGCTCCCCTTGAGTATCCCCAAAAGTATACTCAATTCTGAGATGCCAAAACACGGCGGGAATGCCTTTTCTGTTCCCCTCCGCCGCAAACCCGGCATTGACGCTGCGAAAGGCCGTCGCTACAATGGGGAGGCTAATTACCCGGCGTTTCAGCGCGATCAACCTGGGCCAGGCCAGCGATGAATGGAACCGGCGAACGCGGGTCCCCGCCATGCGCGCAACGCCGCCCACAGGTTTGATCGAACGTGCAAGGAGAAGTCAAAAGGAACATGGCCGAAAAAATCGTGCTGGATGCCCAGCCGCGCAGCATTACCGGCAAACAGGTGAGTCAACTACGCCGCCAGGAACTGGTTCCTGCCGTCATTTACGGTCCCCGGCTGGCACAGGCTATCAACATTCAGGCCCCGCGTAAGGCGCTCCAGGAATCCCTGCGTCAGGCAGGCGGGACGCACCTGATTGAAATCAACGTCGGCGGCGAAAAACACAGTGCCCTGGTCCGCGACGTCCAGCGCGACGTCTTGAAAGGCCACCTGCTCCACGTCGATTTCTATGCCGTTGCCCTGGATACCAAACTGCGCGTCGAGGTCCCCCTGGCCGTCGTGGGTGAATCCCCCGTCGTCCGCAGCGGCGAAGCTCTGCTCGTCTCTCTCGCCACCAGTGTTGAGGTCGAGTGCCTGCCGCAGCATATTCCCACCGAACTAACTGTGGACGCTTCGCGCATTGTGGCGGTCGGAGACGAACTGACGGTGGGCGACCTTGCCGTGCCGCCGAACGTCACCGTGATGGCCGATCCAGAGGAAGTGTTGATCCGCGCGGTGTATGCGGCGGCGCCGGAAACGACGGAAGAGGAAGTCACCGAAGCAGGTGCCGAGGCCGTCGAGGTGATCAAGCGCGGCAAGGCCGAAGAAGAAGAATTTTAACCTGTCCCCTGCTCTCGTGACACCCCGATCCCCCTCATTGCCAACAATAGAGAGGGATCGGGTTGACATCCAGAGCTTATTCAATCAACACCCTGATAAATCCGTCGGTGATGCCAGGAAGTAGATCGTGCCTTACGCAGGCTTGCGCCCGGTGATCCGCGCGCTGAAGACGCGCGGCATCCCTTCCGGGCGTTCGATCACGTCCCCGGCGTCTGCTTTGTCCACGATCTGCACGTCCACAAAGCCTGCCTGCCGCATCAGGCCCAAATAAGCGTCGGCGTCAATCGCGCCGGTCACACACCCGGCCCACTGCTCCATCTGGGCGCGCATCTCCGGCGAAAAATCGCCCTCGGTCACGATGTCACTGATCGATAGCCGACCGCCCGGCTTGAGAACGCGGAACGCCTCGCGGAACACGGCCAGCTTATCCGGCGAGAGGTTGATCACACAGTTGGACATGATCACGTCCACGCTGCCATCCTCCACCGGCAACGCCTCGATCTGCCCCTGACGAAACTCGACGTTGGTCATGCCCAGTTTGGCCTTGTTGGCGTTGGCCTTCGCCAGCATGTCGAGCGTCATGTCTACACCGATCACATAGCCGCTTTTGCCCACCTGCCGCGCCGCCAGGAAACAGTCGATACCTCCGCCGCTGCCCAGGTCGAGCACGGTTTCGCCCGGCCTGAGACCGGCAATAGTCACGGGATCGCCGCAGCCCAGTGAGAGGCCAGTTACGTCGAAGGGCAGCCCCTCCAGCAGAACGTCGTCGTACAATCTGACGTTGCAACCGCCGTCGGACGCCGCCGGGGCTGGGCCGCAGCACGACGACGCGCCGACCGTCCGGGCAATGGCCCCATAGTGCTCGCGCACCGCTTCGTGAATTCTGGCGCTGTCCTGAGTCATGGGAATTCTCCTTGTGGAACCAATCCATCGACGAATATCGATATATCCAGACAAAAAAGAGACACCTTAATCCGGTTTCGCTTTGCCCACCTCGATCTCATGGGCCTGGATCACGTTTCCGGCGTAGTCAGGTGCGAAACGAGTCACCAGGATGCCGCAGCACATCGTCAACTGCTCCTGATTAAGCGTATAAAAACGCTGGCGGCCCTCCTGTCGAACCTGCACCAGATTGGCCTCCTCCAGTTTCTTGAGGTGGTGGCTCACCGTCGGCTGATTGACCTTGCCGCCGAGCTTATCCACCACATCGTTCACGCTCAACCAGACGCAACACAGGTGCTTCATGATCTCCTGGCGCGTCTCGTCGGCCAACGCTTTGGCAAAAAGAACCGGATCGGTGTTCATGTTTTCATTATATCGATATTTGTCGATGTGTCAAGGGGTTTATCCTGGCTCTACAAGGTAATGTCCCAGGCAGCCAGGGTAGCAACAAAGCGGTGCGCCGTCATATCCAGCTCAATCGGCGTCAGGCTGGCGTAGCCGTTGTACACCGCCCACAGGTCTGTGCCGGGATCGTCAAACACGCCCGTCGGCGCATCGCCCACGATGCGATAAAACTCGTTCATGCGTTGCAGCTCGTCCCGGTAGATGCGTACACCCTGGCGCGTCAGGCGCAGGCCCTTCACCACCGGCCCGGCTGGGACGTTCAAGTTAAGCAGGGTTAACGGAGGCAATCCTTTGTCCAACACGCGCTCCACCACGCGAACGGCGATCTGGGCAGCCAGAGCGTAATCCTCCACCTGGTCCGCAAAGTGATCATCTAGCGAAACGGCCACCGCCGGGACAGCCTGGATCACCGCCTCGAAAGCTGCCGTCACTGTGCCGCTGTAGGTGATGTCTTGCGCCATGTTTGCACCGCGATTGATGCCAGAGACCACCACGCACGGCGGCCACTCCATCGCGCCAAGCGCGGCCAGGGCGATGCAGTCAGCTGGGGCGCTTTCTACCGCCAGAGCAGGCGAACCGTCCAACAGAGTCGCCGGAGTCACGCGGATGTCTTGAAACAGCGTCTTCTTGTGGCCGATGGCGCTCTGGTTCACCGCCGGGGCCATCACGCGAACCTCTCCCAGGCTGCGCAGGGCATTCACCAGCGCCAACAGACCAGGGGCCTGCACCCCATCATCATTTGTCACCAAAATGTAGCTCAAGGCGTTTTCTATCCCCCATAGGATATAATCCAGCGCGGGATAGCATACCATGTCGCACAGCAGTCGGACAGACGTTTTTGGGAAAGCGATGATCCTGGAAAACTCATGCCGTGAGCCATTGCCGCCAGAGGCCCTACAGGCGGTGGACCTCTTCAACGCGGGCGAATACTACCGACAACATGATCTGTTTGAAGCTCTGTGGCGGGCCGAACCCGGTCCGGTACGTGACCTGTACCAGGGTGTGCTACAGGTCGGCGTGGCCTACTACCAAATCACGCGCGGCAATCACCGGGGCGCGCTCAAGATGCTACGGCGCAGTGCACGCCTGCTGGCCCATTTGCCCGACATGTGCCGAGGCATCGACGTGCGGCAACTCCGGGAAGATTCTGCCCGCGTGCGCGCCGCATTGGAATCCACGCCACCGGAAGACATTGCCACATTTGATCGCGGTCTGTTGAAGCCGGTGAAGCTGGTAAGATAGCGCCCGACGTGGATACAGGCCTGCCGGGTTGGAGGCGCTCACAACCCGACAGGCTTGTGATCATCGAACTGGGTCGCGCCCGAACAGCCTCACGGGCGCGTACCTGGCGAAGAGGCTGGCGGTTAACCGGCAGACGATTGCAGGGCGTCCAGGACCGCCAGCACACGGCTGTTCGGAGGAATGTCGGCCATCGAGTTTGCGTAATGCTGAAGCGATACCTGCCCATCCTTGCTCACGACAATCACGGCGGGCATCCGCCCCATCTTGAACAAGTTCACTTCCTGACGGTAGCGGTTTGCCACCGCGTGATCGGGATCGGCCAGGCCAATGAAGGGCAAGTCCTCCTGCCGCCAGTAGTCCCGTACGGCCTGGATGCTCTCCGGTGAGATGGCGATCACTTCGGCCTCGCGTTCGACGAACCGGGCATAGTCACGGCGCAACTGCGCCAGGTGCCGGCGGCAGAAGGGTCACATAAAGCCCCGGTTGAACACCAGGACGACGTGCTTTTTGCCCTGGTAATCTGAAAGGCTCACCTGCCGCCCCTGTGCATCGGTCAGGGTGAAATCCGGGGCGCTGGATTCGGACAAACGTTGGGTCATGGGTATCTTCGATCATTTCCCTGCTCGTTTAGCTCCTATTATCGTGCAATTTTTCACCTTTGTCTATATTTTTTCACCATATACTCATATTTGCACATATAAACTGAACAAAGTCACTAACGAGAAGTCCTCCCGTCGGCCTCCCCGTCGGACACCAGATGCTGCCCTGACCTGTGGTATCATTGGAACAGCCGTCGATACACACATTCGCCAGACGAAAGGTTTCCAATGACCCCGCGCGACCTGGTTTGCAACCTGTTAGGGGGCAACAACTATGATCGTGTTGGCCTGTTTGATTTCTTCTGGCCGGAAACACCCGAACTCTGGGTGGCACAGGGTTACCCGACGCACATCGTGATCGAGCAGGGGCAGGAGGTAGTCAAACCTGTCGATCCGCACCTCCACTTCGGCTTCGACATGCATCCCTGCGGCGGCTGGTTCGATCTGGAGCCAATCCGGGGATACGCTGAGATCATCGCGGAAACCGACGAGTGGTACATCAAGCGTACCGGAGCAGGAGCGGCCTTCAAGTTCTGGAAGCACAAGTCCGGCACGCCGGAACACATCGATTTCCGCATGACCAGCCGCGAGGTCTGGGAGCGCGATTATCGCCCCTATCTACTGAAATTGGACCCGCTGCGGCTCGATCTGGACGAGGATCGCGCGGCGCTGGCGGTGGGCCGCGCCAACGGCAAGTGGACCTTCTACGGACATACCTTCGTCTGGGAAACCATGCGGCAATGCCTGGGCGATGTGTGCATGTACGAGAGCCTCGCCCTGGACCCCGGCTGGATACACGACTTTAACCGCGTCTACACGGATTTTTTCAAGGCACACTTTCGCGCCCTGATCGAACAGGTCGGCAAGCCGGACGGCATCTGGATTTACGAAGACCTGGGCTACCGCAACGGCTTGTTCGCCTCCCCTCGAATGCTGAGCGAGCTGGTCTTTCCCTACTTTGCCGAACTGGTCGATTTCTTCCACGCCGACGGCCTGCCGGTCGTGCTGCACTCGTGCGGCAACATCACCGCCGCACTGCCGCTCATCATAGAGGCCGGCTTCGACGCCCTGAACCCGATGGAAGTCAAAGCCGGGTGTGACCTGTTCGCCTTTGCGGAAAAGTACGCGGGCCAACTGGCCTTTGTCGGTGGGCTGGATGTACGCATCCTGGAAACGAACGACCGCGCTACCATTGAACGCGGCGTAATCACTCTGCTGAACGGTATGAAGACGCGCGGTGCACGCTATTTTTTCGGCACCGATCATTCCGTGACGCCGCTGGTCAGCTACGACAGCTACCGCTATGCCCTGGACGTTTATCATCAGCACATGTTCTATTAGGTAGGAGGCCGACTTGGAGATCACCCTCGCCTACGGCAAAAGCGGGCTACCGCTATCCCTGCCGGACGACGCCAACGTGACGGTGGTCGAGCCGACGTTCATCCCTGCCCTGCCGGACCCCCTGGGGGCGCTGCGCGCCGCGCTGCAACAGCCCATCGAATCCCCTCCGCTGCGGGAATTGGTCTCGCCGGATCAGACCGTCGCCATCGTCTTCAGCGACCTCACCCGCCCCACGCCCAACCATTTGCTGATCCCCGCCGTGCTGATGGAACTGGCCCACGTGCCGCCGGAAAACATCGTGCTGTGCAACGCGCTGGGCACCCATCGCCCCAATACCGAGGCAGAGCTGATTCAGATGCTCGGCGCCGACGTCGTCCACCGCTACCGCATCGAACAAAACAACGCCTTCGATCCCGCTACCCAGGTCTATCTGGGACACAGCACACGCGGACACGAAATCTGGATCAACCGCGTATATACGGAAGCGGATGTAAAAATCCTTACCGGCTTCATTGAGCCGCACTTTTTCGCGGGCTTCTCCGGCGGCCCAAAAGCAGTGATGCCGGGTATGGCAGGACAGCGAACAGTCCTGGGCAACCACGATGCCTCGATGATCGACCATCCCAACGCCACCTGGGGCATCACCTGGGGCAACCCTATCTGGGAAGAGGCTCACGAGGTGGCCTTACACACCAACCCGACCTTTCTGCTCAACGTCACGCTTAACCGTGACAAGCAGATCACGGGCGTATTCGCGGGCAGCCTGGACGCCGCCCATGCCGCCGGGACACGCTTTGCCGGCGAAACAGCGATGGTCCGCGTGGACGCGCCCTTTGACATCGTGATCACCACCAACTCCGGCTATCCACTAGACCTGAACCTGTATCAGTCCGTGAAAGGCATGAGCGCCGGAGCGACAGTCGTGCGGCCTGGCGGAGCGATGATCATGGCAACGGAATGCTCAGACGGCATCCCCGATCACGGGCTGTACGGCCAGTCCTTGCGCAGCGCGCGCAGCCTAGCCGAGCTGTTGGAAACCATCCTGTCTAGGGCGGAACCCCAACAGGACCAGTGGCAGATCCAAATCCAGGCGCGCATCCAGCAAAAAGCCGAAGTCTACATCTACTCCGGCGGCCTGACGCCCGAACAGGTCCAGGCAGCCCACCTGATCCCGTGCATGGACATAGCCGCAACCGTCGAGGCTCTGCGAGGGAAATACGGGCAGGCGGCACGTATCGGCGTGTTACCCGAAGGTCCGCAGACGATTCCTTACTGCCCTTAGCCTTCGGATTCAGAACACCGGGAAAGCATCTTGGGGGGGGGAAGAAATGTGTTGCCACTTTGCGCCCCTGGCAAAACGTGGTAAAACAACAAGGCGCGCCCGTGCAGATATTTTACAGTGCTAGTTTTAATAAAATAGAACATAAACAGTTTAATATCACATCGGGTGTTCAGTTGACGAGGCAGTCGTTTTTGGGTTCGACCGGCGCTGTGTTATAATCCCCTGCCGCATCCTGGTGCAGGGTGCAAGGAGACGAGCTTACCGTGCTTAGTCCTTTAGACTGGCTGTTGGGCCTTTTTTCGCTAGATGTTGGCATCGACCTGGGAACGGCCAATACCCTGGTCAGTGTGCGGGGCAAAGGGATTGTCATCAACGAGCCGTCCTACGTCGCTATCGAGAAGAAGACCCGCCGCCCGTTAGCCATTGGCAAAGAAGCCAAAGAAATGGTCGGCAAAACGCCGTCCAACATCGTCGCCATCCGCCCGCTGCGCGACGGCGTGATCAGCGAATTTGAAGTCACCGAGGCCATGCTCGACTATTTCATCCGCAAAGCCCACGAGCAGACCTGGGTGCCGATTCCACGCCCACGTGTGGTGGTGGGCATCCCCAGCGGTGTGACCGAAGTCGAAAAACGTGCTGTCTACGACGCGACGATGAGCGCCGGGGCGCGTGAAGCCTTTCTGATCGAGGAGCCGGTAGCAGCGGCCATCGGCGCAGGCCTGCCGATCACCGAAACACACGGCAGCATGGTCGTGGACATCGGCGGCGGCACCACCGAGGTCGCTATCTTCTCGCTCGGCGGTATCGTCATCAGCCGCTCGATCCGGGTAGCTGGGGACGAAATGGACGAGGACATCGTCCAATACATGCGCAACAAGTACAACCTGCTTATCGGCGACCGTACCGCCGAGCGGGCCAAAATCGAGATTGGCTCCGGCTATCCCCTGCCGGAGGAACGCACCATCACGCTACGCGGGCGCAATCTCGTCACCGGTCTGCCAGAAGCCGTTGAAGTCAGCTCGATTGAGCTACGCGAAGCCCTGGCCGGTTCGACCCAGATCATCGTCGATACCATTAAAGACGCCCTAGACGAGACGCCGCCGGAACTGGTCGCCGATCTGATGGAATCGGGCATCTGTATGGCCGGCGGCGGCAGCCAGCTCAAGGGTCTCACCGAGCGCGTAGCCGACGAAGTTAATGTGCGCGTGTGGCTGGCCGATGACCCGATGACCTGTGTGGCGCGTGGCGCCGGGCGTATTCTGGAAGACTACGATAACCTGCGCCGCCTGCTGGTCGGGCTGGAACGTGGCAGCACGCAGCATTAGCCGATAGCTATCAGCAGTCAGCTACCAGCTTTCAGCCGTCCGTAAACATCACCGCTGGCGGCCATTCCTGATTACGGATTGCTGAAGACTGACTGCTGACCACGGATTGCTGATTGCTATGAGAATTCGTTCCAATCGCCTGCTGTTTTTCGTCGTCAGTGTTTTCGTCTGTCTGGGCCTGATCGCCCTCAGTGTGACAGGGATATTGGCGCCGCTCCAGGGCCTATTGGCGGCACCGCTTCAGGTCGTGCAGGGCGCGATCAACAGCATCGTACAGCGCGGCAATACCCTGGCCGAGGACCTGCTCGAGATCCAAACGCTCCAGCAGCGCAACCGCGACCTGGAAAGGCAACTGGCAGCTTTTCAGGCTGAGCTTGTAGACCTGCGCGAGATCGCTCAGGACTATGACCGTCTGGCCGCGCTGGTGAATTATACCCGCAGCCGTGAAGGTGAGGAATACGTCGTGGCAGACGTTATCGCACGTGACATCAGTGGCTTCCGGCGGGTGATCTACCTCAACCGGGGCGCACGTGACGGTCTGACCAACGGTATGCCGGTGATCACCGAACGCGGCCTGGTCGGGCGAATTATTGGTGTCAGTGCGACGGCTTCCCAGGTGCTTCTGGTGCTCGATACGACCAGCGCGGTCAGCGCACGCTTGCAGACCTCCCGCGCAGAAGGAAGCGTCCAGGGCCAACTGACCGATACCCTGCTGATGACCTTTATCGATCTGAACGCGACCGTGCAAGAGGGTGATACCGTGATCACTTCGGGGATGGGAGGCAACTTTCCAGCAGGGATCATCATCGGCCAGGTTACGAGTGTGGCGCGTTCCGAGTTCGAGCTGTTCCAGGAAGCCGAAGTGCGTAGCCTGAATAACTTCGAGCGGCTGGAACAGGTGCTCGTCATCACCAACTTCCAGCCGGTAGACCTCTCTGCCTTTGAGTGATCCGCCCTGGCATACCGACACGATGGACGGATTAAGCGGTTATCTCAGTATCCCGGTACTTACCCTGGCGGTCATCCTCCAATCCACGCTGGTCCCAGAAGCGCGCATCAGTGGCGGAATGCCCGACCTGGTATTCCTGGCTGTGTTGGCCTGGGGACTGCTGGCTGGCTTCCAGGTCGGCATGGTGTGGGCCATCGTTGGTGGCGTGTTGCAAGACCTGGTTTCGTCTGTGCCGCTGGGCACTACCTCGCTGGCGCTGGTCATGGTTGTGGCGGCTGCATTACTGCTCTTGGGCCAGGTGAATCCGCGCAATCTGCTTTATGCCTCCCTGGCAGCACTAGTCGGAACGCCCGCCTTGCATCTCATGGTGCTGCTGGTGTTGCTGGCAACAGGACAAAACTACCCCCTGATCGACACGCTGTTACATGTTACGCTCCCTAGCGCGATCTATAATTTGATTGTTATGGTCCCGGTTTACCGGATCATGGGGGCGTTCTATGCGACGGCACGCCCCCGACGCATATCGAGATTTGAATAAGGAATTTCGAGCATGAACCGACGGCTGCTTCCGTTTCAGGGCTGGCGGCTGACGATGTTCCAGGCAGTGATCTTCTTCACCTTCGTGGTATTGGTCGCCCGGCTGTACTATCTCCAGTTCGTCGAAGGAGAAATGTACGTGCTCCAGGCAGAGGAAAACCGCCTGCAACTGGTCCCCATCGCCGCGCCGCGCGGCGTGATCTACGACCGTAACGGCGTGGCGCTGGCGCTCAACGTACCTGCCTTCAACGTGACCATTGTCCCCGCCGACCTGCCCGATAGCACCGAGGAAACGCTGCAAGTGTATAACCGCCTCTCCGCCTTGCTGGACGTCCCCGCTACGCGAGCAGCAGCAGACGCAGCAGGACGCTCTAATGAGCGCAGCCTGGATGACCTGGTCCGTGAAGGCGAAGGGATCGCCCCCTACCGGGCCGTCGTGGTCGCGCGGGACATCCCGCGCGATGTGGCCATGCGCATTCTCGAGGAACGGCAATATCTCCCCGGCGTGAATATCCAGGTCGGCGCGGTACGAGAATATCCCACCGGCGCACTAACCTCGCAAGTGGTCGGTTATCTGGGGCCGATCCCCGCCGAGGAAGCGCAAGAACTCATAGAGCAGGGTTACGACCCCAACTTCGACCGTATCGGTTATGCCGGGATCGAGCGGTTCTTGCAGGATGAACTGGCCGGGCGACGCGGCAGCCGCCTGCAAGAAGTGGATGTGGCCGGGCTGCCGCTGCGCATTATCCGCCGTGAGGACCCCATCGCGGGCCGCAACGTGCGCCTGACCCTGGATGTGGAACTGCAAGCCGCCGCGCAAGAGGCCTTGATCCGACGCATCAACCTTGTCAACGCCGACGCCGGGCGCATCGTGACCCAGGCCGGCACGGTGATCGCCATGAATCCCCAGACAGGTGAGGTGCTGGCAATGGTGAGCTGGCCCACCTACGACAACACGCGCTTCGCCCGCACCATCGACGGCAATTATTTCTTCCAATTGGACGCCGACCCCCTGTTGCCGTTGCTGAACCACGCCATCCAGGCGCTCTATCCGCCGGGGTCAGTGTGGAAGCTGATCACGGCGGTGGGCGTTCTGGAAGAGGATGTCATCGCTCCCGAAGCCGAACTGCAAGACCCCGGACGGCTGGTGTTGCCCAACCGCTACGCCCCCAATGACCCGGCGGCCTCTCAGACCTTTGTCTGTTGGTTTCGTAATGGACATGGCAATGTGGATATGATCCGGGGCATTGCCTGGTCTTGCGACGTATATTTCTACCAGATCGGCGGCGGCAACCCGGAAGTGCCCGAAAGTATCTTGCGCAGCGGCGGCCTGGGCATCAACGACCTGTACCGCTATGGCACGGCCTTCGGCATCGGCTCGGAATTGGGCGTCGAGTTGCCTTTTGAGTACGCGGGACGGATGCCTGATCCCGACTGGAAACGGCGAACTTATGGCGAAAACTGGTCGCTGGGCGACACCTACAATGCCGCCTTCGGCCAAGGTTACGTCACCGTGACGCCGCTGCAACTCGTCAACGCCGTTGCCGCCATCGCTAACGGTGGCACGCTCTACCAGCCGACCATCATCCAGAGTTTTCTGGACGCGCAGGGCAACGTGGTAGAAGGTTTTACCCCGCATGTGGCGCGCACATTGCGCCGCCCAGCCCTCGGCGAGCCAGTGGTGCTGCTGTTACAGGAAGACATGATTTTGCAGGGCGAAAACAGCCTGGCCTGTCGCTGTGAGCCAGACAGCGAGTTCTACGATGCAGCACAATGCAATCCCCAAACTTACACCGCTCAGGTTGACGTCAGCAGCGACCCTCAACAGCCGGACCTGCGGGCCTACACGGTCAATGTGCCACGCAACTACATCTTCAACGGCAGCATTTGTGACGAAAACCAGTTCGACCCCACCTACCGCCCGCCCTTCGTCAGCACGGAGACCTTCGACCTTGTTCAACAGGGGATGCGCGCCGCCGTAACGATTGAAGGCGGTACGGCTCTGGCAGCCAACCTGCCTTACGTCGAGGTTGCTGGCAAGACGGGCACGGCGGAATACTGCGACGACATCGCCCGTCCCCTGGGCCTGTGTGTGCCGGGCAACTGGCCCGCACACGCCTGGTTCGTCGCTTATGCGCCCTATGAAAATCCAGAGATCGTCGCTCTCGCCTTCGTCTACAATGGTGGCGAGGGATCGCTGGTGGCACTACCGGTCGTGCGGGACCTGCTGGAAGCCTACTTCCGTCTGCAAAATGAGCGCCGGCAGACTGCCGCAGCGCAATAGCGCGAGCACAAAAAATGAGTATAGTTGTAAGCGGTCGTCCCACCACAGGGTAAGGTAAGGGGTTCCGGTCCCTGGTTTCCACAGGTAGGGATGTCCTGCGCTGCGCCGGGCCGCAAGGCAAAAGGTTAGGGCCATGGCGAATCAAAACACACTCGTGATCAAAGGCGTCCGGGATGGGCTGCTGGTCCACCTGGAGCCTGAAGAGGACTGGACGATCCAGGTCAAGCGCCTGGTCGCCCATATTGACGAACAAACGACGTTCTTTCGGGGTGCGCGGCTGGCCCTGGATGTGGGCGCGCGGTCGATCCGCAAGCATGAACTCGGCGCGCTCCAGGCCATGCTGGAAAAACGCGGCGTGACCTTGTGGGCCGTCCTGAGCGAGAGCATTACCACCCTCGGCGCGGTGCGCAAGTTGGGCCTGTCAACGACCCTCACACCACCTGCGCCGGCTGCCTCCCCCGACGCCCAGGACGGCAATGCAGTGGCGGAATCTTTGCTGCGCGTCGAGCACGACGCCCCGCCACCGATCAACCCAGATGAGGCGGGGACGCAAGGCGTGCTGGTGCGGCGCACTCTGCGCAGTGGTCGCAGTGTGCACAGTGGTGGGCATGTGGTCGTGTTGGGCGATGTCAACCCCGGCGCAGAGATCGTCGCCGGGGGCGATGTGATCGTGTGGGGACGCTTGCGGGGAGTCGTCCACGCAGGCGCGCACGGCGACGAATCGGCAGTCGTCTGTGCATTGGATATGTCGCCGACGCAGCTTCGCATCGCGGGCTATATCGCCACGTCGCCCAAAGAGGCGCGCGGCAGACCCGTGCCCGAAATGGCTATGGTCCGCGAGCAGCGCATCGTCGTGGAAGCCTGGACCTGAGACAGGAAAGGAACCTGATCCGCATGGGGGCGCGAGTCATCACCGTTACGTCCGGCAAGGGCGGAGTCGGCAAAACAACGGCTACGGCCAACATCGCCGTTGCCCTGGCGCTGATGGGCAAGAAGGTCGTCGCTATCGATACCGACATCGGCCTGCGCAACCTGGATGTGATCATGGGGCTGGAAAATCGCATCGTGTACGACCTGGTCGATGTGGTCGAAGGGCGCTGTAAGTTGCGCCAGGCGATGATCAAACACAAAGTTTATCCGGCGCTCTATCTGATCCCCGCCGCCCAGACACGCGATAAAAGCGCCGTCAGCCCGTCGGACATGCTGGCCGTGACGCAAGAACTCCGCGAGGAGCACGATTTCGTCATCATGGACTCGCCGGCAGGCATCGAGCGTGGCTTTCGCAACGCGGTGGCCCCTGCCGACGAGGTGATCATCGTCACGAACCCCGAAGTTTCTGCCGTGCGCGACGCCGACCGTATTATCGGCCTGCTGGAAGCGGAAGAAAAAGGCCCCGGCAAGCTGGTCATCAACCGCGTCAAGCCCGACATGGTGCGGCGCGGCGAAATGCTCTCCATCCAGGACGTGATCGACATCCTGGCGATCAAACTGCTGGGCGTCGTGCCGGAAGACGAGAACGTACTGGTGTCTTCCAATCGAGGCGAACCGGCTGCCAGCGATCCCAAGTCGCGGGCCGGCCAGGCCTTCCGTAACATCGCCCGGCGGCTGTGCGGTGAAGAAGTGCCGTTGATGTCCCTGGACGAGTCGGGAGGTTTTTTTCAACGCCTGCTCAAGCTGCTCAGCGGCAGCACGACAGGGGCAGGTTAGTCGAGGAGACGAGCGCCGATGAACAACCTGCTCGACCGTTTAATGGGACGCGGCACACCCGGCTCGGCCAAAATCGCCAAAGAGCGCCTTCAGTTAGTGCTGGTGCACGACCGGCTCGACCTCTCGCCGGAGAAAATGCAGGCGTTGAAGGACGAGATTATCGCCGTGATCTCTAAGTACGTACGCATCGACCAGAAAAACGTCGAGATTGCTATCGAGCAGCGCCAGCGCGACAACTGGCTGGTGGCGGATATTCCCCTGGCAACCGACAGCAGCGAGAAATAAGCTGGCCTGTGGTGAGCCGTGCTCATCCGGGTTATAGTTCACGTGCGCAACTCTCCAGGGGCAGTGACAGCCTCTGGTTTTCTGCTGGGTGAGGAACAAGGCTTTAGATTCTGTCGGGGCGACCCGCACACAACGGCAAAACCCCCGGCGTCCGGCAGCCCATGATCGAACATAACGGCAGTATCTGGCGAAAATTCGACTTTATCCTGTTCGGCGCAGTGTTGCTGCTGATCATCTACGGCGTGCTGATGATCCGCAGCGCCACATTAGGCGCGGTCGATCCCGACCTGATCAACCGCGTCGAGCGCCAGATTCAATATGCCGGGGTCGGTATTGTGCTCGTCTTCGTACTGACGGCCCTGGATTACCGTCTGCTGTGTGCATTACACCGCTGGATTTACCTGTTCGTGATCTCCATCCTGGGCATGGTGGCGTTCTTTGGGCTGATCGGAGACGCGGGGGCACAGCGTTGGTTGAACGTAGGCATTCCCATCCAGCCCTCAGAAATCAGCAAAGTCCTGCTGATCATCACTCAGGCACAACACCTCAGCAATCAATACGAAAAATATCACGAACTGCGCACGGTGTTGATTTCCCTGGCCTATATCGCCATTCCGGCGGCATTCGTCTTCTTACAGCCGTCGTTGGGCGTAACCATCGTCATCATGGTGACGTGGTTCGTGATGGCCTGGGCGGCGGGTCTGCGCCTCAAGCACATCGCTTTGTTCGCCCTGGTAGTGCTGATCGCGCTGCCCTTCATCTGGTTCAACATGGAAGCCTACCAGCAGCAGCGCATCATCAATTTCATCAATCCCGACGCCGACCCCGACGGGCAGTACAATATCCTTCAGGCACGCATCAGCATCGGGTCTGGAGGATTGCTGGGCAAAGGCTATGCCCAGGGCACCCAGACGCAACTCCGCTTTTTGCGCGTGCGGCATACCGACTTCATCTTCAGTGTAATCGCCGAAGAACTAGGCTTCGTCGGCGCGCTAGCAGCCCTGGGGCTGATCGGCGTGGTGCTGTGGCGTATCCTGCACGTAGCGGGAGTAGCCGCCGACCCGCTGGGCAGTCTGCTGTGTTATGGCGTGGCGACGGTAATCTTCTTCCAGACGGCGGTTTCCATCGGCATGAACCTGAACATACTGCCTGTGACCGGTCTCACCCTGCCGTTCATCAGTTCGGGCGGCAGTTCACTGCTCACGCTGCTGTTCGGCATCGGCTTGGTGGAAAGCGTCTACGTGCGCCGCAAGTCGCTCGGCTAAATCGACCCTCTACGAACTCCTCGCCGTCAGGTATAATTCTTTCCACCATCCCACCATGCGACATTGAGGTGGGGTATCGCTTGCTGCTGTCCTTGACGGAGTGTATATCTGTGGATCGTCCCGTTCGTGTTCGCTTCGCCCCCAGTCCCACCGGCCCCCTGCATATCGGGGGCGTGCGCACGGCGCTGTTCAATTGGCTGTTTGCGCGCCACCACAACGGCGTGTTCATCCTGCGCATCGAAGATACCGACCAGAATCGCTACGTGCCCGGCTCGCAGGAGATGATCATGAGTGGACTGCGCTGGCTCGGCCTGCAATGGGATGAAGGCCCGGAGGTCGGCGGCGCCTATGGCCCATACATCCAATCGGAGCGGACGGCGCTCTACCGGGAATGGGCCAACTGGCTGGTAGAACACGGCCACGCTTATCGCTGCTACTGCACGCCCGCACGGCTGGAGACACTACGCGACCAGGGCGTGTCGGGCTACGACCGACACTGCCGCGCTCTCTCGCCAGAGGAGCGCGCCGCGCATGAGGCGGCAGGCGATAGCTACGTAATCCGTTTCAAGATGCCGCTTGATGGGCAGACAACCGTCCACGACCTGATCCGGGGAGACATCACGGTCGAGAACGCCACCCTCACCGACCTGGTGCTGCTTAAATCCGATGGCTTGCCGACCTATCACCTGGCGAACGTGGTGGACGATCACTTTATGGCGATCAGCCATATCCTGCGCGCCGAGGAATGGATTTCGACCGCGCCGGTCCACCGGCAGCTTTACCGCGCTTTCGGCTGGGAGATGCCTGCCATCGCCCACCTGCCGGTCATCCTCAACCCCAACGGTAAAGGCAAGCTCAGCAAACGCAGCGCGGGCTTCATGCAGGATGGGCGCAAAGTGCCGGTGCTGCTGGACGAGTTCCGTGAAGCCGGCTACCTGCCGGAGGCCATCGTCAACTTTTTGACGAACATCGGCTGGAGCTTTGGCGACGACCGAGAGATTTTTACCGTCCAGGAGTCGATCCAACGGTTCGACCTGGGGCGCGTTAACCCGGCAGGTGGTATCTTTCCACTGGACAAACTGGACTGGCTGAATGGCTATTACCTGCGCCAGATGGACGCCGACCGCCTGCTCCCCCTGCTCCAAGAGAAGCTGATCCAGGCCGGCTTCACCGTCGAGCCGGACCTGCTGCGCCGGGCGCTGCCGCTCATCCAGCCACGCATCCACACATTGAATGAAACAGCGGCGGTCGGAGGCTTCTTCTTCGCAGAGCGCATCGACCCGCCGGCACAGGAGTTGATCCAGAAAGGCATGGACGCCGCAGGTGCACGGCTGGCGCTGGCAGCGGCCCGCGAAACCCTTGCCGCACTGCCGGAATTCACAGCGGCGGCGCTGGAACACAGCCTGCGCGCCCTGGCCGAACGGCTGGGCGTCACGACTGGCCAACTTTTCGGCACGCTGCGCGTGGCCCTGACCGGCCAGACCTTCGCGCCGCCGCTGTTCGAGACGATGGCCGTGCTGGGCCGCGCACGCTGCCTGTCCCGGATTGAAGCAGCAGAAGCACAACTGTTGTAAATCCCGGCAGTTCGCACAGCCGGACGCAAAAGCTGCACTTGGCTCTTGACCCTACAGCAGGGGCGTGCTAAAATAACGGCAACTCTTGGGGGATAGTTTAATTGGCAGAACAACGGGTTCTGGCCCCGTCAGTCTTGGTTCGAGTCCAGGTCCCCCAGCCAAAACAAGCCCTTACCTGCTGTTGAGGTAAGGGCTTTTGTTTTCGTGTACGGCCCTGCCAAACAAAACGCCCCATGAGCGGGGCGTTTGAAACATAAAAGCGGCAGCGAGACGAAAGATAGCGACGATCAGGGGTTAACCACCGTGAAGGTGGTGGAACATTCGCCGGTGTACCCACCGGTATCGGTAGCAACAGCGCGGATAGTATGGGTACCAAGCGACAGGTTCGTGGTAGCACACGGCCCATCGCCTGACGGAAAACAGTACTTATAGCGATACTCGGTCCAATACGGGACGCCATCCAGGTAAGTTTGCACTGAGGTGATGGCATCCGCTCCATCGTCGTCAGTGACGAAAATCTCCATAGAGACCGGATTGCGAATGGTAGAGCCACTGGCTATGCCACAAGTCACGCGCGGCGCTTCACACGCCTCGACCTGTGGCGCGTTATTTCCCAGAGAGAGCAAAGCGTCGCAGAAGACGTTTTGAATCTGCCTGCCCAGCAGGGCCAGAATCACGATGGCGGCGACAGCCACCAGGACCAGGATCAGGGCATACTCCACCAGGCCCTGTCCTCGTTCCCGCAGCCGCAACCTGCCCTTACGTATCACAGTCATGATGATGTCCTCCTCAGATAAAATTGGGACGATGATCGAGCGATTCATCTTCATCATAAGCCCGCACACCCAGAGCGTAAAGTTTTTGTAAGGTTTTCCGCAGAACTCCTTAACAAGCGGAGCAACGAAAAACGCCCCTGGTGCGGTGGGGCGTTTTATCGTGTTGTGGACAAGAAAACAGCGATGAAAAACAAGACGATCAGGACCGAGTAAAGGTAACCGAGCATTCACCGGTATTGCCGTCTACATCGGTGGCGACCATGCGAATCGTGTGTGAACCGGGCGTCAGAGTGTTGGTATTAAAGTTGTAGCAAGGTGCACCGCCGCCGGGGTCGGCAGCCATGCAGTAACGGTAGTGGTTCTCCGTCGTGTATAACACGCCGTCGATGAAAAAACGGACTTCGACAATGGTCGCCGGTCCGTCGCTATCTTGCACGTCAGCCTCAAAAGGCACCCCACCGCTGACCGTTGCGCCGTTGCCCGCGCCCAGGCAGGTTACGCGCGGCGCCTCGCACGCCTGCACTTGCGGGGCAACATCGCCCATTTGCAGCAGAATATCACAAAAAACGTTCTGAATCTGTTGTCCTAACAGGCCGACGATCACGATCACGACAACAGCAACTAGGACCAAAATCAGGGCATATTCAACCAATCCCTGCCCCTCATAAGAAACCGACCGTATTCCTCCTTTGGTGACAAACATCGTATACCTCCACAGCGATAATCTGTTTCTTAGAAATTTGATCTAAATTGTAACCTAAGCATAGTACAACAGCGCAATAAGCACAAAGCGGCGCGCGTCATTCTGACAAATCCTGTACAGCCAGTCGGCAGGGCAGACAGTGGCCGGCTTTCTAACCCGCTTATGACCGTTTACGTACACATCCCCGATTGAACGCCGCCTCAGTCGCTCTTAGAATGAGCGTATACAGTCTAACCCTTTCCCGGCATAAATTTCGATGGAAACGGATATGACCATCTTGCAGGTAGCTGCACTTTTCATGATGATGGGTGTGCTGGCAGTATTCTACGCCACTCTCGCATGGTTTCTGACCGTGTTGCGACGCGGACGGACGATCAATGTTCCGGCTATACCACGCCTGGCACTGGGAGTCCCCCATGAAACCCCACCCATGCGTTACGCCCAGCCGCTGCCAGACGCCTGGCGTCTACCCGTGCAGCCGGGCCGCCCCAGCGACCTGATTATCTACATCGAGCCGGAAGAAAAAGCCACCGCCCGCCGGAGCAACATCGAGCGGATCATCACACACCTGGAGGAAAAAGTCTCGTAAAAGTTTTGAGTTCCCAATTCCGGTATAATTCCGGCCTGTGCCTGCTGTTGCTAGAATAGGCCGAAATGAATCTGGAACACATCGTCCGAAAACCGACCGGCCCGGCCAAACCCACGCCGGTTTTATTTTTACACGGCGCCTGGCACGGTGCCTGGTGTTACGAGCTATGGATGGACGACTTCGCCGCGCACGGTTATGAGGCACACGCCATGAGCCTGCCGGGGCACGGCGAATCGCCGCGCACCAAGCCGATCAACCTGTATGGTGTGGACGATTACACCCGCGCGCTCGAATACGTCGTCGATCAGATTGCTCCGAAGCCGTTTGTGGTGGCGCACAGCATGGGCGGCGCGGTGCTGCAAGAATTCCTCAAGCGTCGCCATGATCTACCCGGCGCGGTGCTGCTGGCCTCGGTGCCCATCTTTGGAGCGTTGCCATTCTTTCTACGCTATGCGCGGACTTATCCCCTCACCTATGCCTGGGCGATCATGACGCTCGACTTCCAGCGCATGTTGGGCACGCCCGAACTGGTGGAGCGATTCCTGGTAGGCCGGGATGCCGCCTACACAGCCGAACATATTTGCGCCCACCTGTGTAAGGAATCTCTTCGCATCGGGCTAGAACTAGCCCTCACCTGGCGCGGCGCCCCCCGGCGTGTTTGCACGCCGCTACTGGTCGTAGCCGCCGAAAAGGATGCATTCTTTCCTTTGCGCGAGGCGCAGCACACTGCCGACGCTTATGGCACCGACTTGCTGCTTATTCCCGATCAGGGCCATAACCTGATGATCGAACGCGACTGGCGACAAACTGCCGCGCGTCTGCGGACATGGATCGAGCGCGTCGAAGGGCAGCGCGCAGGACAGGGATGATCACGTCGGAAACGTTCCGTGAACTGCTGTTGTTGGTGTTGGGGCAGATGTTCCACGCTGCCGGGTATGCCCTGGAAGCCAGCCCGATACACTGGAGCGGCGGATTATTCCGCTTTGAGCGCCGACGAGAGGACGACAGCATCCTCCGGGTCGAATATCAGACCCTGCTGCACGCCCAGGCAGCCGCACGCTTCCAGGTGACGCTGGCCCACCTGCCCGGAGGAATGCCAATCACGCTGTCGCGCCTGCTGTGGGACGGCTTCGGCGTGCGTGTGCTGCCGGAAGCCGATCACTGGTGGTCCTTCTATGACGTGGCCGATCTGAGCGACGGCCTGCTCGAATCGGGCAAGCTACTGGCAGGTTACGGCCTGCCCTGGCTCGACGGATCGCTCGTTCCACCCGCATCTATCTCCCAACGCTGACCCTGCGCGGCGTTGCTACCCCGGCAGGATACGCCCGCCTTCGTGCACCAGCCACCCGGCCATGTCGTCGGGCGTGTCGGTCCGATAACGCAGATCAATGCGCAGGGATAGCCCCGGCCAGGGATGGTAGACGTACACACTGCGGAAGTACTGATCCAGCCCCGGCAGCCCGACTCCATAAGGTTCGGGAAAGCGGGCTTCCAGATCGGTGCGAGGCAGGTCTGTCTCCAGGTCGATCTGGATCAGCGGGCGGGCCAGGGTGGTGTCGTAGACCAGTTCAAACTTGGGCTTGCGCCAGGGATGCGCTTCCGTGATGTCTGCCGCGAATTCGGCAGCTGTCGAGGGCACGACGAACGGCCAGTCTTCCCCGGTCGGATAGCGGTACAGGTTCGTCCACAACGCCAGCGCGCCGATTAACCGGGACCAGGCGGCCCAGCCAAGCATCCGAGCAGGCAGATTCACGCCGGTATGATCCAGGCGAAGGACATGGCCACCAAGCCGCTCGTAGACGGCTCCCAGTGGCAGCAGGGCCGTGAAATCCTCGCTCCCCGATGGAAGCTGCACATACCCGCCGGGCACATCCTGCGGCATTGGTATACCGCGTTCCGTCACACCGGGATCGTCATCGACGTCCTGCGGCGTTCTCAGGATCAGATTGCCCAGGCGCAGCGCCAGTGGGAATTGCTCGACATCAAAAAGCACAGCGGGATAGGAACGCCTTGCCAGGCGGAACACAGTCGCAGGCAGCAACCCGTCTCCCTTGTGCGGTGCGATGGCAATCTGCCCTCCGCCGAGAGAACTCCCTTCGACTTCATTAAGAATACGCGCCAGCAAGGCAAAAAAGTGTTGTGCCGCCCGGCTAACTCCGGGCAGCTCGTAGACGACCTGTTTCAAACGACGCGCTTCCACGTGTGACCCCTCCGGCGAGCCACCCCCAAATGCAGCAAAGTCTTCCCCCAACCCAATAGTATAGACCAATCCGGTTGACACGCCTGCCGCCCGTCATAAGAATTGGCACAGGAGACTGCCGCCTTCAGCAAGTCGTTCCCCCACTGACTGCTGACTGTTGACCGCTGACCGTTGGCTGCTAGCAGAGGAATACGCCTCACTCCTTTCTTGCTTGTTGAACCGGATGTGTGGTACACTTCGCCTCAAGGTCAAGACACTCCGCTTGCGGAGCAACGGTTTGCAGCACCTGACCAACTGAAGATAGCAGGTTGCAGGCGGGAAAACGTCGTCTGCGTAAACTTCAACGTCGGATACCCTCCGCACACGCGCCGTCTCCGGGCGGCGGGCTGCGGTCAACCAGCCGGTCGTTGGATCGACTAGGCCGGGTTAGCTATCGTCCCGGCTGAACGGGTCCGCCGATGCTGCGAGGCCCAAGCTGTCACCTTTAGGCGACAGTCGTTGACAATCGCGGGTATGATGCGAAAAATCCTGGTTTGCTTCCTCCTGCTGCCGGTCCTGCTGAGCGGCTGTAATTTGAGTTTTGGCTCTGCCCAACCGCAGGTCGTCACCGGAACGCCCGGCGCGCCCGTCAACGTGACTTACGTCACCGCAACCCCCTTCTTCGAGCCGACAGCGACTCCCACACCCGCGCCGACTGTTCCCCCCGATCGGGAATTGCAAGCGGCGGACCGTGCTCTACTCAATGGCGACAACTCGGCGGCAATCGCGTTGTTCCAGGCCGTGCTGACGCAGCCGACTGAGGCGGTGTCTGCCGAGATACGCGCAGCGGCGGCTTATGGGTTAGGGGATGCCGCTCTGCGCGAAGGGATGTTCACCGATGCAGCAGCGGCGCTGACGGACTTTTTAGCGCAATATCCCACCGATGTACGCGCGCCCTGGGCGATCTTCTTACGCGGCAGCGCCTACCTGGGCCTGTCACAGTGGCAAGCGGCTATCGCAGACTTTCAGCAGTATCTGGCGCTGCGCCCCGGCGTGATTGATAGCTACGTTTACGAGCGCATCGCCGACGCTTACTTCGGGCTGGGGATGATTCCGGAAGCCCTACAAAGCTACGAACAGGCCATCGCCGCCGGACGGAGCAACGTACCGCTGTTGGCCCTACGGGAGCGCGTGGCTCAGGCTTATCTCAACACAGCGCAGCCGCAGGCTGCCCTAGCGCAATACGATGCGATCCTGGCGGTGGCAGAAAACGCGGGCTACCGCGCCGAGATCATGTTTCTGGCCGGACAGGCGTTGCAGGCAGCAGGAGATAACCCATCGGCTTACGCGCGCTACCGTGACCTGCTGGTAGCTTACCCAGAGACCGATTACGCCTATCAGGCGCTGCGTATCCTGCTCAGCGCCAGGCAGCCGGTCGATTCGCTGGCGCGCGGGCGGGCCAGTTTTGCCGCCGAAGATTACCAGGACGCGATCACGGCTTTCCATGCTTTCACCAGCGAGCAGGCAGCCACAGGCATTCCGGTGGATGTGTATCTGCTGTTGGGCCGCGCCTATCGGGCCATGAGCAACTTCGCCGCCGCGCGCACGGCTTTTCAGACGGTGATCGATCTGTACCCCACCAGCCCGGAATTCGGACAGGCCATGCTGGAACAGGGCCGCACACTATACCTTTCTGGCGACACGGCGGCGGCAGTACAGCATTACCTGACCTTCGCCGCCACCTACCCCACCCTGCCGGAAGCACCAGAAGCCCTGTGGCGAGCAGGCTACCTCACCGCCACCCAACTTGGACAGGAGTTGGACGCACAGGCCATTTTCGAGCAACTGGGGCGTGACTATCCTGGCAATGAGTGGGCACTGCAAGGATTGCTTCAGGCAGGTACAGCAGCCTCGAACCGGGGCGACCTGGCCTCGGCGGAGCGGATTTTCGCCGCGTTAGGCGCGACAGGCTCCGGCGAACAGGCAGCAGCAGCTTACCTGTGGTTAGGCAAGCTGGCGCAGCGCACCGGCAGGGCCGATCAGTCCGTCCAGGCATTCCAGGCCGCCGCCGCCGCCGATCCCGGCGGCTATTTCAGTATTCGGGCAGAAGACTTACTATCTGGACGCGCGCCGTTCCAACCCCCGGCCAGCTACCGCTGGGAGTTCGACGATCAACTTGAATTAGGGCAGGCAGAAGACTGGTTACGCAGCACGTTCGGCATCACCCAGGCAGAGGCGCTGTGGCCGCTATCCCCAACGCTGGCAGCCAACCCACGCGCGGTCGCCGGACGCGAACTGTGGGCGCTGCAATTATTCACCCAGGCGAGTGAAGAATTTACGAGCCTGCTGGAGCAATACCGGGACGACCCGCTGGCGAGTTACCAACTGGCGATCTGGCTGCGCGGCCTCGGCGCGTATCCCGAATCCATCGTCGGGGCGGCAAACGTCATCCGCCGCGCCAACATAGACACCCTTCAAGCGCCGCCCTACCTGGCGCGGATGCGCTACCCCATCTTTTACCGTGATCTGGTTATCCAGGCAGCGCAAGAACGCGGCCTCGATCCTCTGCTGCTGTTCGCCCTTATCCGGCAAGAAAGCCTGTTCGACCGCTACGCGACGGCAGCAGCAGGTGAAAAAGGACTGACGCAGGTGATTCCCAGCACGGGCGACTACATCGCCGGGCAACTGAACTGGCCCGATTACCAGCACACCGACCTGTTCCGACCCTATGCCAGTGTGGCTTTCGGCGCCTATTACCTGTGGGAGCAGCTCAGCCGCTTCAATTTCAACGTGGTCGCCGGACTGGCAGGCTATAACGCCGGGCCGGGCTGGGCCAGCGAATGGCTGGCGGCCTCCGGCGGCGATCCCGACCTGTTCATGGAGGCGATCAGCATCGACGGCGCACGCCGCTACGTGCAGTTGATCTACGAGCACTACAACATCTACCGCCGGCTTTATGGTGCGGGATAGACACGCCGGCATAAAGAAAGGCCCATCTGCCGGGACAGGTGGGCCGATCATTTTTAATGAGACAACCTTAAGCTGCTAGGCGTGCACACACAAGGAACTTAAGCCCCTTGCATAAACCACAAAATAGCACGCAATGAACAGCAGCTCTAATTTTCGCCGAGAGAATTCATATCCAGCATTTTTCGAACTTTGGCGACTAAGTCATGGTGGAGAATCGGCTTCGGCAGGTAATCGTTTGCCCCGGCGTCCATGCCACGCATGACGCTTTCTGCGTCGCCGCGCGCCGACAGGATCAAGACAGGCGTGACCCCGGTCTCGGCCCGCCCTCGAATCACACGGCAAAGCTCGATACCATCCATGCCGGGCATCATCACGTCAAGGATGATCAGATCAGGGGTCTCTTTTTCCAGCACCGCCAGCGCGGCATTGGCATCTTTGGCTTTGAGAACGCCGAAACCTCCGCGTTCCAGCATGATGCCGATCAGCGTCAGTGCGCCGATCTCGTCATCCACAACTAAAATACGCTTCATGCCAGGTGTCTCCCTTCTCATGGCAGCGCTGGCCGAACGTGGCACTCTTGTGCATAGTTTAGCATTGTTTCTATCCTTTGCAACCGCCGCCGACCGCGCCGCCGGTTTATTGACGCTTACAGGTCGCCCAGGGGCCGCTATTGTCTTGACCGGCGAAGGCGCTACAATCGCTATGATACACGCAATTTTACGTGCTTTCCAGTCTGGGGTTTAGTCGGAGTTGATAAATGGTTGAGGCTGCGCAAACCGCTGCCTTTGGCGATACGGTCATGTTTGTGAGCAAAGATCGCAACACCTACATCCGTGTGCTGGAGCCGGGAGGGCAATTCCAGACTCACTACGGCGTCGTCCGCTACGACGACGTGGTAGGGCAGCCCTACGGCGCGCGGCTGCAAACGCATTTGGGCAAGGACCTGTGGTTGCTAACGCCGAGCACCGACGACCTGGTCAGGCACCTGCGGCGCGAGTCGCAGATCATTTACCCGAAGGACCTGGGCTATATCCTGATCAAACTGGGCGTGCGCCCCGGCGCTACGGTGGTCGAAGCCGGGACCGGCAGCGGCGCGCTGACGCTGGCGCTGGCGATGATGGTCGGCAAAACCGGACACGTGTACAGCTACGACCGGCGCGCAGATATGCAGCACATCGCGCAGGCAAACCTGGCCGCCGCCGGGCTATCTGGGCAGGTCACGTTGATTCAGCGCGACATCCTGGACGGGTTTGATGCGCACAACGCCGACGCGCTATTCCTGGACCTGCCGAATCCCTGGGATTACCTCGATCAGGCGCGCGCGGCTCTGCGCGGCGGGGGATTCTTCGGCAGCATCGTCCCAACGATCAACCAGGTAGAAGCCCTGACCGAAGCCCTCTATCGTGGCCCCTGGTTCATGGTCGAGATTGAGGAACTGCTGTTACGCGGCTACAAGACCATCCCGCAGCGCATCCGCCCGGACGAGCAGATGGTCGGTCACACTGGCTATCTGCTGTTCGCCCGCGCCTTAGTCGAACCGACCTCACCCATTGCCTCTAGGGAAGGCAAAGAAAGTATCATCCCAGACTAAGCACCGGGATTGCTGTCATCGTGGATGAAAAAACGCTATAATTCACCGGCAGTGCGTTTCTTCACACATCCACTGACCGAGGCGATAGACTCATGCGGAATCACTTCCCTGCATTCGTCGTGCTCCTGATCCCGGCGGTGCTGCTTCTGGTGGCCTGCGGCGCGGTCGCCACCCCACGCCCGCCTGCCGATCCGACGCTGGAGCCGTTGACCCTTGCTCCTCGCCCCACGCGCCAGGCGACCACCGTCAGCGGTGCGCGCGCAACTGAGCAGCCCATCGCCCTCCAGCCGACCGTCGCACCACCAACAGAGACGCCTACTTCCATCCCACCGACAGCAACAGCCACCTGGACGCGCACCCCAACCCCGCTCCCACCGACGGCCACACCTGTCCCTGCCGGAGACGCGGCAGCCGGGGAGCAGTTGTTTTTGAACGGCAACCCACAGGCCAGCGTGGTGGCGTGTGTGAGTTGTCATTCGTTGAGCGAGGGCCAGATTCTCGTCGGGCCGTCCATGTTCGGCATCGCCACCCACGCCGGTCAGCGCGTGCCAGGCCAGGATGCCGCAACATACCTGCGCAACTCCATTTTGCATCCGAGCGACTTCATCGTGCCCGCGCCGGAAGGACGGACCTACGTGGACGGCAGCGGGGCCAGCCTGATGCAGACGCAGAATTATGATCAGAAATTGAGCGAAGAAAACATCAACAACCTAGTAGCCTATCTGCTGACGTTGGAATAACCCACCAAAGCGGACACAAGACCGAACGCCCCGCCCTGTCGGGGCGTTTTGATTCTTTATGCAGATCGTCTATTTTCGACAATTTAGCTATAATAGAACTAAATAATCGTCTTTCCCTCAGGAGCACTCCTATGACCGTGACGGATACCGCCCCCACCCGGACCGACGAATGGTATTACCCGCCGGAGCAAATCGCCCATCGTGCTCACGCTGCCGACATCGAAGCCCTTTACGCGCGCGCCCAGGCCGACCCGATAGCCTTTTGGGCAGAACGCGCCCGCGAACTGGATTGGTATCATCCCTGGACCAAAGTGCTGGACGACAGCAACCCGCCCTTCTTTCAGTGGTTCGTCGGCGGCAAAACGAACATCGTCCTCAACGCGCTGGACCGCCACGTGAAGACGTGGCGGCGCAACAAAATCGCCCTGATCTGGGAAGGCGAACCCGGCGACCAGCAGAACATCAGCTACTACCGGCTGTGGCAGGAAGTGAATAAGTTCGCCAACGTGCTGCGCAGCATGGCCGTCAGGAAAGGCGACCGTGTGACCATCTACATGGGCCGCACGCCGGAACTGATCATCGCCATGCTGGCCTGCGCCAAGATCGGCGCCATCCACTCGGTCATCTACGGCGGCTTCAGCGAGCAGGCCATCGCCGACCGCATCGAGGATGCGCAGAGCCGCGTGATGGTCACGGCGGATGGGGCATGGCTCCGCGGCAAGGTTGTCCCGCTCAAAAATACGGTTGATGAAGCCGTGCGGCGCTCCCCGGTCGTGGAGCACATGATCGTGGTCAGGCGCACCGGAAACGAGGTCTACATGGAACCGGGGCGCGACTTCTGGTATCACGACCTGATGAGCCTGCCCATCGCCTCCACGCGCTGCGAAACGGAAGTGATGGATGCCGAGGACCCGCTGTTCATCCTCTACACCAGCGGCACCACCGGCAAGCCGAAGGGCGTGCTGCACACGCACGGCGGCTACCAGGTGTACACCAGCGCCACGCTCAAGTACGTGTTTGATATTCAGGAAGAAGATCGTTATTGGTGCGCCGCCGACCCCGGCTGGATCACCGGGCACAGCTACATCGTCTATGCGCCGCTGATTTTGGGCGCAACCGGCTTCATGTACGAAGGCGCGCCAACGCATCCTTACCCCAACCGCTGGTGGCGCATGATCGAGCATCACGGCATCTCGATCCTCTATACCGCGCCGACAGCCATTCGCGGCCTGATGCGCTTCGGCGACGCCTGGCCCAACCGCCACGATCTGAGCAGCCTGCGGCTGCTGGGCAGCGTGGGCGAACCGATCAACCCGGAGGCGTGGCGCTGGTATCACACCGTCATTGGCAAGGAACGCTGTCCGATCATGGACACGTGGTGGCAGACGGAAACAGGTGGCTTTATGATCACGCCGATGCCGGGCATGCCGCTCAAACCCGGCAGCGCCACGCGCCCCTTCCCCGGCATCGAGGCAGAGGTCGTAGACGAGCAGGGCGAACCCGTCGCGCCCGGCACCGACGGGATGCTCGTCATCAAGAAGCCCTGGCCGGGGATGCTGCGCACCGTCTACGGCGACCCGGACCGCTACGTGAGCCAGTACTGGAGCCGCTTCAAGGACAAGGGCTATTACCTGGCTGGCGACTCGGCGCGCAAAGACGAAGATGGTTATTTCTGGATCATCGGGCGCATCGACGACGTGATCAAGGTTAGCGGCTACCGGCTGGGCACGGCGGAGGTCGAGTCCGGGCTGGTGAGCCATGCCGCCGTCGCGGAGGCTGCCGTGATCGGCGTGCCGGACGAAGTGCGCGGCAACGTCATCTACGCCTACTGCATCCTGGCCGCCGGGTTCGCGCCGAGTGAGCAGCTTGCCGAGGAACTCAAGAACCACGTGCGCCACGAAGTCGGCCCCATTGCCGTTCCGGCGAAGATCGAGTTCGTGGACGTGCTGCCCAAGACGCGCAGCGGCAAGATCATGCGCCGGGTGCTCAAGGCGCGGGCGATGGGTCTGCCGGAAGGCGACACGAGCACGCTGGAAGAGTAGAACGCAGCGTAGCTGCCTCCGGCCAGTCTGGGCGTCATTCGTCGGGGCGGGCGCACGACCCGCCCCGACGATTCCCTCCGCGAAACCACCGCTGTGACTGCGCGCGCCCCACGACCACCTGACAGGCATGGTCAGCCGCGTCAGTCAATGATGAGGAAAGCACTGCCAAGCCGCCGATTGATCTCGCGCGAACCTGGTGTTAGGGTAAGGACGTGCAGCAAGCGGAGAGAAGCGGATGCCGGTTTACGAAGTGATCGAACTAACCAAAATTTATCCGCAGCAGACGATCCCAGCCAACGACCGGATCACCCTGTCCGTCGAAGCGGGGGAAATCTTCGGTCTGCTGGGGGCCAACGGCGCAGGCAAAACCACTCTGGTCCGCCAGATGGCGAATCTGCTCGCGCCGACCAGCGGCTCGATTCGACTGTTTGGCTGGCCATTGATACATTCACCACTCTACGCGGCCAGCCAGATCGGTTATATGCCGCAGAGCGGGCTGGCGCTGAACACGCTGACCGTGAACGAAACGCTGTTCTTCACGGCGCATCTGCGTGGACTTGCACGCAAAGACGCGCTGGCCGAACGCGACCGCCTGATCGAACGGCTGGGGCTGGGAAAGCTACGTGACTGCGTCGTCACGCAATTGAGCGGCGGGCAAAAGCGGCTCGTTCTACTGGCAACGGCGATGGCCGCCCTGCCGCCTGTGGTGATCCTGGACGAGCCGACGAACGACCTTGATCCCCAATGCCGCCGCCTGGTGTGGGACGAGGTGCGCGCGGTCAATCGGGAACACGGGACGACGATCATTTTGGTGACGCACAACGTCATCGAGGCAGAAAAAGTCATCGAGCGCGTGGGGATCATGCGCGGCGGGCGGCTGATCGCGCTGGGTCGTCCGGGGCAGCTTAAAACCGAACTCAACCGCCAGCTTCGCCTGGAAGTCATCTTTATGCCCAACGATCCCCCCGCCCTGCCGAACGGGTGCGCGCCGCGCGAGGTCGCGCCGGGGCGCTGGCAGGCGCTCATTGAGCGCGACGCCGCGCCTGCCTACCTGGACGCGCTCAGCCGCGCCGCCGGGGTGGAAGACTTTTCCCTGAGCACGGCGACCCTCGAAGATTTGTATCTTTCCCTGGCGGAGTGAGCCTGATGCAGCCGTTCGCCGTCCAACTGATTGACCTGACCCTGATGCAGTTCACGAACTGGCGCTGGTCCTGGCGCGGGATGCTCGTCACCGGCCTGATCGCGCCCGTGCTGCTGACGGCCATGCTGGGCGTTTTCGCCGCCGACAACGGCCAGACTTCGCTCGGCTACGTGCTGACCGGAAACATCGTCCTCTCACTGCTGTTCTCCACGATGGGCAGCGTGAGCGGCAATTTCGCGTTCATGCGCGCCGTCGGCAGGCTGGATTACTTCGCCACCCTGCCCATCTACCGCTCCGCGCTGATTTTGGCGACGGTGCTGGCCTTCCTGATCATGTCCCTGCCGTCTGTCGCCATGACGCTGATCCTGGGCACGCTGATTCTCAACGTGCCGCTGGCGCTGAGTCCCTGGATCGTCGTCGTCGCGCCGCTGATCAGCATCAGCCTGAGCGGCCTGGGCGCGCTGATCGGGCTGATCGGGCGCGCGCCGGAAGAAGTCGGCAGCATCCAACTGCTCGTCACCGCTGTGCTGCTGGGCCTCGGACCGGTGCTCATTCCTGCCGACCAACTGCCGGAGACTATCCGGCAGATCAGCCTGTTCTCGCCGGCCACGTATGCGGCGTCGGCGCTGCGGCAGGTCGTGCTCGGCTGGTCAGACCGGATTCCGCTGGCCGTCGATCTCGTCGTCCTGGCCGCGCTGTCCGCCGGATTGTTGTGGCTGGTCGGGCAGCGCATGGATTGGCGGCAGGCCACCTGATACCCAACACGGCGGTAAGGACGCAGTGCGTGCTTACCGGATAAAACGGAGGTCTTGATGTGGTATATCACCCGGCGGCGCGTTTACCGGACTCTCATCGCCTGGGGGCCGGTGCTGGCAGCCATGATTATCATGTTCATCGCCTCGGCGCAGCCCAAATACGGGCCGCCTGACGACCAGACGACGGCCATCTACTTTTCCGGCGTGGTGCCGGTGTTCCCCGGCTTTCTGGAAACGCTGATCAAAAAGAGCGCGCACGTGGTCGCTTTTGGTGGACTGGCGCTGCTGGCCCTGCGCGCCCTCGTGCTGGGAAAGATGAACGTCCGGCAGGCGGGCTACCTCGCCATCGTAATCACGGTCGGGTACGCTATGCTGGACGAACTACACCAGGCATCTACACCGGGCCGCACCGCCTCCGGCATCGACATCGGCCTGGATTTTATCGGCGCGACGCTGGCCGTGCTGCTGGCCCGCCGCCACTTCGCCCAGCCGAACGGCCCCCATACAGCCACATAAAACGCTCAGACCGCAAAAAGCAGCTAATGTTTTTTGCTGGCCGAAACGTGCTCGCGCGCCAGGTCCGGCACTTCCATTGTCACCGGAGCCGTGAGCGGCAACAGGCAGGTCACGCGCGTGCCCTTACCGAGGCGGCTCTCCAGATGGATCGCGCCGCCGTGCGCCTCGATTACCCGCTTGGCGATGAACAACCCCTGCCCCATCCCCGGCACGCGCAGCACCGAACCATCCGGCAGCAAGGGCGTGCCCCGATAAAAGCGCGTAAACAGGTATGGTTGATCTTCCGGCCTCACGCCGCAGCCTGTATCCTCGACAATCAGCTCAGCCCGCCCTTCGCTGGCCCGCTGACGCGCCAGGAGACGCACCTGTCCACCGGGCTGGGTAAACTTGATGGCGTTGTCGATCAGGTTACCCAGCGCCCAACGCAGGCGACGCTCGTCGCCGAGGATATACATCTCGCGCTGAAGCAGCATCACCTGGATCGTCAGATCGGCGGCCTGCGCCGCCGGCCCCCATTCGACCGCCGCCGCGTTCAATAAATCCTCAACCGACAGGGGACGCTGCCCACTGCGCATCTGCTCCGGCCCCAGATCGGTCAGGTCGCGCAGATCAGCGATCAGCCGTTGCAGGCGAACCGCGTTGTTGCGGATCTCGCGGGCAAAGTCTTGCAACACGGCAGTCGACTCGGCAGGATGAGCGATGACTAGAGATTGCAACGGCTCCTGGACATCGTGAGAAAGCTGACGGAGCAATGCTTCGCGCTCCTGCTCCCGCCGGACTTCCGGCAGGATGTCTCGCAGCAAGATGACCGTCCCGACGCGCCGCCCGCTGATCGTCATCACAGCGGCGGCCTGGGCACTGAGCACCGTCTGGCCCAACACAATGCGCTGCGGCTGCCCCAGCGCATACAGCCCCGGCGCGATGGCCGGGCCGAGGGCGTCGGTGGCGGCGGCGGTCAGATCGTTGAACGTTTTGGTAGGGAACGCCTGCTGCGCCCCCAACAGGCTCTGCGCCGCCGCATTCATCAGCAGCACACGCCCATCGAGGTCAAGCACGACCACCCCGTCGGGGATCGATTCGAGAATGGCGACCAGGCGGGCATTTTCCCGTCGCTGGCGACGCAGCGACGTTTGCAAGGCCTCCTGACGCTTGTAGGTGCGGTCGGCATACTCATCCAGACTACGCCCCAGTTCGCCGATCTCGTCGGCGGCGCGCATCCCGGTGCGGGCGGTGATGTCTCCCCGCGCCAACGCCTGCGTTGTAGCCGTGATGCGTTGGATACGCCCCAACACCCTGCCAACGGCAACATAGCCGCCAATCACCACTATCCCGGCCAGCGAGGCCATGAGCAGGCTCATAAGCTGACGGCTGAGATCGGTGGCATACAGCAGGTGGCTCGGCAGAAACACCGCCAGCACTCCCAGCGCATCGCGCCCGACCACAAACGGCAGGTAGGCGGCCTGATACGCATACCCGGCCAGGTCAAGGTCGCGGGTAGGCGGTTGGCCGTTCGTCTGCAACGTTTGGGCGAACACTTCCGGCGTGATGGTGAGCGCCTGATATAACCCACCACGTGGCTCGAACGTCGCCTGAACCAGCCGGGCATGATCGTCGTAGAGGGCCGCCTGGGCCAGTCCACTGTTGCGCAGCAGGTGCAGCACGCGCTCCAGGCGCGCCCCGACCAGCGCAAACCCCTCTCCGCCCGGCAACGGCACACCCGTGTAAACAACCACACCCTGCGGCGTGCGCAGTAAGGCCGAAGCGTCGGCAGGGCGACCTTCGGCCTGCAACGTCAACACAAGCGGTTGGGCGCTCAGGTCCGCGCCGGCGCTGACTGCGTAAGGCGACCAGCCCGTCGATGAAGCGCGCAGCAGCCCGACCACTTCCATCCCGGAGACATCCAGCAGGATCACGGAATCCAGGTTGGCAGCGGCGGCGTCCGCTTCCAGGCGGCGGCGAAGCCCTTCCACGTCGCGGTTCAACACACCCTGGCCGATTCCCTCGCCGTAGGCGATTCGCGTGGCCTCGCGGACCTGATCGGCGTAGAACGCCTGCATCCCTTCCGCTGCGCTATGGACCGCCAGAAGCAACTGCTGGGTCTGCGTGGCCTGACCGCCCTGGGTGACAGCGTCGGTCACCAGATAGGCAGCGATCATGGCGAAGGCCAGCACGACGGCAAATAACGGCACAAGCAGCCGCCAGCGCAGCGAGATAAACCGCGTCTCGCGGCGGAAAGGGTCCGTCTCCTGAACCGGCACGCCCGGTTTGATGTCGGTGTAGCGGTTTCCCGCCGTCATCCTCTGTCCCTCACCCAACATGCATTGCAAACACAGGCAGGGGCAAAGTGACCTTCGCCCCTGTCAAATCGACGCGCTCTCGCAGCGGTGGTCAACGCCGGTTGAGACGCAGTTCGTAGGGGCCGCCCGCGTCGCCGAACGTGCGCGCCAGGATGGTATACGTCCCCGCCGAGGGCAGCGAAAAGGTGAGCAGCGAGTTATAGCCGTCCCCGCCGTCGTCGTTGCTGGCGATCTGGGTGTTCTGCGGGCCGTACAGCGCCACGTAGGGATCGGTATCGCTGTCCCGCGCCAGAAGTTCGATCACGACCTGGTCGCCCGCGTTGCCGTTGAAGGTCCAGGTATGCCGCTGATTCGCCGCCAACTGGTCCTGCCGCGACTCGCCGTAGCTGATGCTGCCGCGCGCGATGGCATCCGGCGGAAGCGGAGAACCGTCGCCGAGGGTGAAGTTATACCCGCCCGCTTCGAGCGTGGTCGTAATATCCTGGAACACGTTGGCGATCTGGTCGCTGGACGCGCCCAGGATGGCAATTCCTGCTGCCGGGAGCACGGTCGTAACGACGACGCAGGCCAGACAGGCACACACCATCACCCCGCCGATCACAGCCAGGATGATCAGCAGCGTGCGGTTGCTGCTGCTGGAAGCGGTCGGTCTGCGCGCAGTGGACGACGGCGCGCCGAGGCTGCCCGCGCCGGTCGGAGCGCCACCGACCGGCAACGCGCCGAAGGAACCGCCGGCTGGGGCGCCGAAGGGATCGGCAGGTTTGGCGCTGCTGCCCGATGGCGCGCCAAAGGGTTGAGCCGGGCCGCCGAACGGCTGCGCAGGCGCGCCAAAGGGATCGCTGCTGGCCGGGGTGCTGCCCGCAGGCGGCAGGCTGGCCTCGGCGGCGGCAAAGATGTCCCCACCGGGCGTGCCAAAGTCGAAGCCGTCTTCTGCCTGGGGCGGCGGGGGAGGATAGCGTCGGTTCAGATCGTCCAGCATCTTTCGGGCGTTGGCATGATCCGGACGCAGACGCAGCACATTTTCCAACGCCTCGCGTGCGTCGTTCGGGTCAGTCACCGCGTTCGCCAGTAACCACCAGGCATTGACATTGGTTTCATCTGCCTGGAGAATCGGCAACAAAATTTCAATCGCCTGCTGGCGCTGTTTGGCTTTAATCAGATCGTAAGCCTGCTGTAACTGCTGTCGCGTTGGGTCAGACATGAACAAATCCCCTTCCTGACAATCACTCAAAACTCCACTCCAGGATGAGCGCATTATAGTCGGAACGGCCCGGCAGGGCTATCGCGCCCTAGCACCAACCGTATCCCCGGTGTTCAAATGTCAGCGGATCGACCGGTTGGTCGTTGATACGGATTTCATAATGCAGGTGCGGGCCGGTGCTGTTGCCGGTATTGCCGCTCCAGGCAAGGATGCTGCCCGCGCCGACGATCTCATTGACGACGACGTTGAATTCGCTCAGGTGCGCATAGTAGGTGATGAACGGGCCGTTCTGTAAAATCACAAGATTGCCATAGCCGACGGTGCTCCATCCGGCGAAGATCACGCGCCCGCTATGCGTGGCGGTAACGGGCGTCCCGACCGGAATCCCCTGGTCGATTCCGATATGCCAGGGATGGTAACGCTGCGTGAGAATACCATCGACCGGCAGGCCGCGCGGCGCGCAGTTATCGCCACCATAGACTGCCGGTGGCGGCCCGCCCAACGGCGATGTATATGGCGTTGGCGTCGGCAGAATACCTGCATCCTGCGCCGTCGGCAGGACCGGCGACGTGGGCCAGGGCGCGACCGTTGGCGGTAGCAGGGTTAGAGTCAAGGCAGGAGACCCGCTGGCACGCGGCAGGTATACGCCGACGGGCGGTACATCACCCAGGATAGGCGATGGCCCCATCTCATAAGCCGCCGCGCTATGCTCCAACGCCGCCACAATCGCCGGGTCGGCATGGGCGAACGGCGATAGCGGCTGCGGCAGAGCAGGCAGCGGCGTGGGTATCAGCACCCCCCAACCGGCGCTATCAGGCAGGCTATGCCGAACGGCGATCTGGCCCATCAGCCAAGCTACGATTCCTACCACCGCCGACGCCAGGAAAGCCAGCAGCACCCCCTTCCCCAGGCGCAGCCAGCGGGATATTCGACTCGGTTCCATGACTCTGTCCGCCTTGAATGTCGAGGCAATCAGTTCACCCGGTCATTGTACAGGAATGCCGTCGATGTGCATATCGCGCCGGGAGAGGAAGTGTTATACCTTTGAAAGCAGCGGGGAAATCCACAGACAAGATCAAGCGCCGGAAGTTGCTCAGGGCAGGGAGGGAACCATTCACACTCAGGTGGGTAGTCGTAAAACGACATAACCCTTGTCAGTCGGTGTTGGTTCTCCGACCCCCAGTGGTCAAACTCGCCGGCGCTTATACAGATGTGTTTTTACCATAGAAGAAAATATGCCGCCGGCCAAGTGATCGTTGTCACGTTTTATACGTGCATCCGCCACAAACCGCTTTGTGCTGTTCTTCCAATTCCCGATCTAGGGGGTTCATGATGCCTGAAGCCAAGACGCTCGCTCTAATCGCTCACGACGGCAAAAAAGCCGACATGGTGGCCTTCGCCATCGCCCACCGCGACATCCTGGCCCGTTACGAACTGATTGCCACCGGCACCACCGGCAAGCTGCTGGAAGAAAAATGCGGCCTCACCGTCAAGCGACTGCTCTCCGGCCCGCTGGGCGGCGACGCGCAAATTGCAGCGCGCGTCGCTGAAGGGGACATCGAGGCGGTTTTCTTCTTCATCGATCCCCTCGGCAAGCACCCACACGACCCCGATATTCACGGTCTGCTGCGCATTTGTGACGTGCACAACGTCCCAATTGCGACCAATCCCGCAACAGCCATGTATATCATCTCGCCGAAGGCGTTGTGAACGTGTGAGCACCTGATCACACACCGGGCAGCAGCCGTCGGCGCAACACAAAACCGACACCCGTTGGCGGCTACCCAGCCATGATTGCACGTACCGTCGCATCGATCAACGATTGACCGACCCGTTCTTCGGCCAGATAGTTATCCCGCAGAACGATCAACAGATTGCGCAGGTGCGCGACCGGCACCACCGGTTGGCGAGTCGATACATTGGCACGCGGGTGTGTGAAGACGATAACGGCGTATACCGGCATATTGCCCAGATTGCGCTCCGCCAGATAGCGGCGCAAGGCGTTGACATCACGCACCACTTCGCGCGTCGGATTGATGCCTGCCGGGCGATAGTCCACACCGCTCTGGACCAGCCAGGTTTCCCCTTCACAAAAATAACCGCCGCTGCGGTCCACAAAATAGAAAACCAGCGCGCCGTTCGGGCCGACCAGCACAGCGTCGATGTACCCCAGGCCAAAGCGACTGATGTTGCGGATAAAGGTGTAGCGATAGTCCAGCCCCCGTGCCAATACTTCGGCGGCGTAGGCGGCTGCGGGATTGTCTGACGGCAACGTCAGGCCGCGCACGATCAGGGCACCACCGACCAACCCTACTGGCAGACCGAGGCACAACAACCCGACCTGAAACGTCGAATACCAGGGGTCGCGGCTGAGAGGAATCACGTAGCAAAAGATAGCCAGCGCCACGACTAACAGTCCGAGGAGCAAGATGATCATACCGGCGATAAATAACTGCCGGGCACGACGCGCCATCGTCTGCGATGGCGAGATATTGTGCATCGGATTATCCCTCCCACGTCAGCGAAACCCGGTCACACCGCGGCGAATCGTTCGACGGCGAAGGCACTCGTTCTCCCCCTCACGACAGCCTGCCAGATGTCGTCGAGGCAGCGCGCTGAACGCGGACCGCTTCCAACATCCGGCGAAATTCGTCAGGTCGCGGCAGCGGCTTATAGAGCAGCATGTCGGCCTGAGCCTGGGAGATCACCGCCTCCTCCTCGCTGGGCTGCATCCGGTAGGCAGTGATCAACACAATGGCAATGTTTTTCAAGGTCGGGCTTCTGCGCAGACGCGCCCCGATTTCCGGGCCGGAGACTTCGGGCACCCGAATGTCGAGAATCGCCAGTTCCGGCAGCTCCCCCTGAACACGGCCCGTATCGACATCGTCAATCCAGGCAACTGCCTCACTGCCATCCACAAAGGCGACCCCTTCAATGCCCCAGACTTCAAACATCGCCAACAAGACCTCGTAGATGTCCGGTTCGTCTTCGACAACCATCCAGGTGGACAAGGGACACTCCTCTTACACAACCGCCGCTGGACTGTCGGGGCGGCGTCACCTGCGCGTTCCTTCAATCATAAAAGGGACGGGCGGAACGGGCAAGCAACTGGTCCCCAGTTTGCGTCTGCGATGAAAATCGTTGGTTGTGGGTTGTGCCAAGCGTCAGGGATTGGTACTATTCTATGAAAGGGACCTAGAGGAGAGATTCGCTTGACCTGGCTGATTGTGGAAGACGAAGCTGACATCCGCATCATCGTCCAGACGTTGTGCAGCGTGTGGGGGCACGACACGCTGACTTTTCCCGACGGCGAGAAAGCCTGGCGCTGGCTGGACGACGTGGAAGGCGGCTCGTTCCGGGAGGAGTTACCCGAACTGGCGCTGCTGGACATTCGTATGCCAGGGCATACCGGCGATGCCGTCGCCGGGCGAATGCGTCAGATTGAGGCGCTGCGCCACATTGCCATCGTCTTGATGACCGCTTATGAACTGTCAGATGGCGACCGGGAGCGCATCATGTCTACCTCCGGCGCAGATCACATGATCTTTAAGCCGCTGCCGGATATGGAGGAACTGAAAATCCTCCTGCATGGTATTCTAGAACGTAAAAAGGCCAGGTGCAGCTGACCCTGGGAGGGCGTCGGGTGAGCGAGACACCATCTTCATCTTCCACACCGGAACAGCTGCGCCAGGCGCAGGGCATTTTGGGCTTCGTCAAAACGCTCGGCACGGCCACCGAACACTTTTTCCGCCGCCTGTATCACGGCCTGGATCGCCAGACCGACCTGGCGCCCCAGATCGATGAACTGATCCAGCAGCAAAAACACTGGGAGGCGCGCGCCCGCGCCCGCGAGGCCGAGGCCATGCGCCTTAACGCCATCCTATCCAGCATGGGCGAAGGCGTGATTATGCAGGATATGGATGGGCGGATCATCATGATGAACGACGCTGCGCGCACGCTGTTGGGCAGCCAGAAAGCCTTCTGGGAAAGCGACCTGGGGCGGCGCTTCGTGGACTCGTTGAGCCTGCGCGACCTGCAATCGGAATTTGAACTCGTCGGCGAGCCGTTCCAGATTCAGATCAACAACCGTATCCTAGCCGTACAGATTGCCGCCGTCGCGGAAGAAAACGGTGCACGCCTGGGAACCGTGATCGTGCTTCATGACGTGACCCGCGCGGCGCTGGCCGAACGGCTGAAGAACGATTTCATCACCCAGGTTTCCCACGAACTGCGCACCCCCCTAACCGCGATCAAGGGCATGAGCGACGTGATGCTCACCCAGCCCGGCGACCGCCCGCCTAACCGTCGCTTTCTGGAAGCCATCAGCCGCAACGTGGAAATGCTCGACCGTATGATCGTGGAACTGCTGGATATTTCCGAGATCAGTGCCGGGACGTTCGCCGTGCGGCGCGAAACGGTGGTGCTGAACGATCTGTTCTGGGGCGTGATCAACAGCCTCAAGCCGCGCCTGGAGCGCGCTAAGCTGGAGGTGCACTTCGCCGCTCTCAATTCCAGACAGACCGTGATCATTGGGGACAACCGACGGCTACGCTGGGCCTTCGGACATGTGCTGGAAAACAGCATCAACTACACGCTGCCCGGCGGCGTGATCACCATCCAGACAGGCGAGATTCGCCAGGGCCGCGTGCTGACGCACATCCACGACACCGGCGTGGGCATCAGCGACGTGGACCTGCCACACATCTTCGAGCGGTTCTACCGGGGGCAGGCGCGCACGCCCGGCGGCAAACTGATCGATCCGCGCGGCTTGGGACAGGGGTTGTTCGTCGCACGTGCCGTCGCCGAGGCACACGGCGGCTATCTCTCCGTTGCCAGCAAAGTCGGTGTCGGCTCGACCTTTACCTTTGCTCTGCCCATCGCAGGACCGGGCGCGCCACCGCAAGCCGCAGAACCACCTATCGATGCGGAGGCAACAGCGCGCAATCCGGCGTTGGCACTACCGCCCAAAACAGATTGATCCTCCGGCAAAGCGGTGCAGGAGTTCCCGCTGCCAGATCCGGTCACGAAGTTCATTTTCGGATTAAGGAGCTTTGCTGTGGCAATCGGCGCTTTTACGTTCGTTCTGCACAGTCACATGCCCTATGCCCGCCTGGCCGGGCGCTGGCCACATGGCGAAGAGTGGATTCACGAAGCAACCACCGAGACCTATCTGCCGCTGCTCAACGCGCTATATGACCTGGCCGAGGAAGGGGTGCATTACAAAATCACCATCGGCATCACGCCCATCCTGGCCGAACAACTGGCCGATCCCGACATCCTGGATCACCTGGACGCCTTCCTGGATGAAAAGATCGAGGCGGCCAAACGCGACATCCCGCGCTTCCGAGGGGAATTCGACCGCCCAACCCGGCCCGTCAACGTGACCGCCGAGCTTGCGGCCCGTGCCGGCCTTGAAGCCGCAGCCAGGGAGCGCGAAGAACAGGCAATATCAGGTGTAGAAGCAGCCCAAACAGAGGTCGAAGAAGTTGCTCCACCCGGCGAGGCCGACCTGCACATGGCTTACCTGGCCGAGTGGTACTTGCGCTGGTACGAGAACGTCAAACGCGCATTCGACCTGCGCTTTGGCCGGGACATCATCGGGGCATTCCGCCGTCTGCAAGATCAGGGTTATGTGGAAATCATCACCTGCGCCGCAACACACGGCTATCTGCCCCTCCTCGGCACCGATTCGGCAATCTACGCCCAGATCAGAACCGGTATCGCCAGCTACGAGCGATGCTTTGGCCGCAAGCCCACCGGCATCTGGCTGCCAGAATGCGCTTACCGCCCAGCTTACTTCACCGAAGACGGCACGCTGCGCCCCGGCCTTGAGCGTTTCCTGGCTGAGCAGGGCATCCGGGTCTTTTTTAGTGAGACGCACACCATCACCGGCGGGCAGCCGGTCGGTGTGGCAGCAGGCGACGCTATTGGCCCCTACGGGGAGATCAAGCGCCGCTATGTGATCCCCACGTCGCGCGTCCTGCCGACGAGCGGGGCCACAACCTTCAAACCCTACTATGTTAGCGACACCACCGCCGGACCACGCGCCGAACAACATTCCGGCGTGGCAGCCATCGGGCGCAATAACCGCACCGGACAGCAGGTCTGGAGCGCCGAGTGGGGCTATCCCGGCGATCAGGACTACCGCGAGTTCCACCGCAAAGATCACATCAGCGGCCTGCAATACTGGCGTGTCACCGCCCCCAAGACAGACCTGGGCAGCAAAGACGCCTATCACCCTGACTGGGCCGCCTTCAAGGTCCAGCAGCACGCCGACCACTTCGCCTGGCTGGTTGAGCAAGAACTGCGCGCCTACGCCGGCGGCGGGGGCGACTTCGGCCTGATCGCCTCGAACTACGACACCGAATTGTTCGGCCACTGGTGGTTCGAGGGCATCGACTGGATCAAGGGTGTGTTGCGCCGCCTGGCCCACAATCCCAACGTGGAACTGACCACTGCCAGCGAGTTCATCGCCAAGCATCCACCGACGGAAGTGCTCCACCTGCCCGAAAGCAGTTGGGGCATGGGCGGCAACCACTTCACCTGGGACAACGCCGACACACACTGGATGTGGAAACCCATCCACGAGGCGGAACTGCGCATGGAAAAGCTGTTGGCAAACAACCCAGCGCCCGATGAGCACACGCGCGGCGTGCTGAACCAGGCCGCCCGCGAACTGCTGCTGCTGGAAAGCTCCGACTGGCCGTTTTTGGTGACGACGGGCCAGGCGCGCCAGTATGCCGTGCAGCGATTCAGTCAACACACCGAGCGGTTCAACCGCCTGGCCGAAAGCATCGAACGTGGCCAACCAGATGGTCACCTGGCCACCCAGTATTGGGAGCTGGATCGCGTCTTCCCGGATATTGATTACCGTTGGTGGGCGCACCGTCCTGCGCCTCGATTGCCGGGAGCGTAGAGCACTATTGGGGCGCAGCACACACCGCGTCCCTGTTTTGCAGCCCTTTGCGTTGAGGCAGATCGCCTATGTCCATGAACGTGCTCTTTGTCGCTTCCGAAGCCGCGCCGTTCGCCAAGACGGGGGGGTTGGGTGATGTTGTGGGCAGTCTGCCAAAGGCCCTACGCCAGCGCGGTGTGGACGCCCGCGTGCTGCTGCCGTACTACGGCTTCATCCAGCCCGACCGCTATGCCATCGAGCCGCTGTTCAGCTTCGCCCTGCCCCGCCGCACCGGAACCGCCGAGGTACACTTCTATCACACCGAGCACGAAGGCGTGCCGATCTACTTCCTCAAAGCCTGGCCTTACTTCGGCGACGGCGACTACCTGTACACCGACCTCGACTGGGACCGCCCACGCTTCATTTTCTTCTGCCAGGCGGCGATGGGCATGGCTTGGGAGTGCGCTGCTCGCCTGGAGTGGTTCCCGGACCTGTTCCATGTGCACGACTGGCACACGGCACTGCTGCCATTCCTGGTATACGACAGCCGCTATCATGACCGCTGGGCGCGAACAGCCACCATGCTTACGATCCATAACATGGGCTACCAGGGTTGGGATGCAGGCGGCTATCTGTGGGATGCCGGGGTCCCCGGACGCCATCAAGCGGACCTGGTCTACCAGAACCTCACCGATAACCTGCTCGCCATCGGCTTAGCCTACAGTGACGAGATCACCGCCGTCAGCCCGCGCTACGCCATCGAAATCCAGTACCCGCGCTTCGGCGAGGGGTTACAGGGCATTGTCCGCACCCGCCTGAACGACCTCTCCGGCATCCTCAACGGCATCGACGTAGTACGCTACAACCCGGCCACCGACCCGGCGCTGCCGAAAAACTTCAGTGTAGAATGCCTGGACGCGCGCATCGAGAACAAGCGCGCCTTGCAACGCGAAATGGGTTTCGAGGTGCGGGACGACGTTCCTCTGATCGGCATGGTCTCTCGGCTGGTCGAGTCGAAAGGGATCGACCTGGCCGTGCCCGCCCTGCGGCACATCCTCGCCGCCGACGACGTGCAGTTGGTGGCGCTGGGAACCGGCAAAGACACCATCGAGCAGGATGTGTGGGCACTGGGTCACTACTTTCACTGGAAAGCCAGAACGGTGATCGGCTTCGACGCGGCGCTGGCACAGCGCATCTACGGCGGCTGCGACCTGTTCCTGATGCCCAGCCGCTACGAGCCATGCGGTATCGGCCAGATGATGGCAATGCGTTATGGCGCACTGCCACTGGTACGGGAGACCGGTGGACTGGCCGACACGGTAGAGAACTACGATGGCGGCCCGGCAGACCGGGGCACGGGCTTTGTCTTTCTATGGGAAGACCCCGAAGCGGTCATCGGCACGCTACGCTGGGCAACAGCCACGTATCGTTATCAGAAGACGGCCTGGCAACGCATGCAGGTGCGCGCCATGAACCGCGACTTTAGCTGGGATCGCAGCGCCGAGCAGTATATCCTGCGCTACGAGCGGGCGCTGCGTAAACGCCGTCCCTAGAGCGTGTGATAAACTCTTCGAGTTTGCGCCGTTGGAGCGCCGGGGAATTCATTCCCTGGCAAACGTGCAAAATGCATAACACGCTCTAGCCGAAGGTGTGGGCAGCGGCGCGCCATGCGGCGTCTCTGCCATCAACCGTCCGCTGTAAAAACAACAAAGGAGGGTTCCGTTTTGAAGACGCGCGCGATCATCATGGCCGGCGGGGAAGGAACTCGCCTCAAAGTTCTCACCCAAAAGCGGGCCAAGCCAGCCGTCCCCTTCGCCGGGAAATACCGCATGATCGACTTCCCCCTGAGCAACTGTGTCAACTCCGGCATTTTCGACGTGCTGGTGCTAACACAGTACCGCCCACACAGCCTGAACGACCACATCGGGCGCGGGCGCCCCTGGGACCTGGACCGCTCATTTTCGGGCGGCGTCCAGATTCTCCAGCCCTACAAAGGGCGGCGCGACACCGACTGGTACAGCGGCACGGCGGATGCCGTCACCCAGAACATGAATTTCGTGCGGCGCGGCAGGCCTGACTACATTCTGATTCTATCCGGCGATCATGTCTACGAAATGGACTACAATGTCCTCATCCAGTTCCATCGGTCGCATGGAGCAGAGGCAACAGTGTGCACCATCCCGGTGCCTATGGATGAGGCCAGTCGTTATGGCATCGTGGACGCCGACGCCAATTATCGGGTGCGCAACTTTGTGGAAAAGCCCGCCAACCCGCCCGGCAACCTGGCGAATATGGGAGTCTATGTCTTCAACCTGGATACCCTGGAGACCGTGCTACGGGAGGATCACCGCCGCCGCGACTCGTCGCACGACTTTGGCAAGGATATTTTGCCGCGCATGGTCGCCAACGAAAGCAAGGTCTATGCCTACCCCTACAACGGCTATTGGATCGACATCGGCACGGTAGATGCCTACTGGGCGGCCCATATGGACCTGCTGGAAACGCCACCATCGCTCGATCTCAACGACCGCACCTGGGTGATCCACACCCTCAGCGAGGAACGCCCGCCCGTCCAGATACATGCCGGCGCGGTAATCATCGATAGCATGATCACTGACGGTTCCATCATTTCGGCGGGCGCTACCATTGAACGTAGCGTCCTTTCGCCGGGCGTATGCGTCGGCCCCGGCGCTGTGGTGCGTGAGTCGATCATCCTGACCGACACGTATATCGAGGCAGGCGCCGTGGTCGAACGCTGTATCGTAGACAAGATCGCCGTGATCGGGCAAAATGCCCGCGTGGGAGAAATCCAGACCGTCGGCGACATCGGCCTGACCCTGATCGGCAAGGGCGCACATATCCCGGATGGCTTCCAGGTGGGGCGCAATTGTATCGTGGGTACAGATGCCAACGAGAAAGACTTTGCCGAGTTCCCCGACCGGAACATACCGGCTGGAACCCAGATAGGCTTTGAGGAACGGGATTAGTCAGGTTGATCGCCGCCACTTGGCGGCGATAGTCCAAACCAGGGGGCAGACAGGTCCCTGGTTTGCGTTACCGCAGGATGAACGTCCTCAGGCGGTGCCGATTTTCTGCCGGCATCGCGGAGTTTTTCGTCTATTGTGACCAAGTTTTGTTCGGCTGCGGCTTTTTTGCTTGACCCATCCCCCCGGCCAAGCTATGCTTGAACCTGGTTCGACGAAAACGTTTTCTACTGACATGCGGCAGAGCAACGGAGCCGAACATGATCCGACCGATTGCCAGAGTAGAGGTAACTCCGCGTATCCCCGCCAGGCTGGAACGGCTTGTTGAGCTGGCCTACAACCTGCGTTGGAGTTGGGATCACGACACGATCAGCCTGTTCCGGCGGCTGGATCGGGAACTGTGGGAAGGCACAGGACGCAATCCCATCCAGATGTTGGGGTTACTGCAACAGGAAAAACTGAATGCCGCCGCCGAAGACGAGGCGTTCATGGGGCACCTCGACCGGGTGTGTTCCAGTTTTGACCACTACATGAGCGCCCGCAACACCTGGTTCCGCAAAAAGTACGGCGATTTCGACAAGCCTTACATCGCCTACTTTTCCACCGAGTTCGGCATCACCGAATGCCTGCGCAACTATTCCGGCGGTCTGGGCATCCTCAGCGGTGACCATCTCAAAAGCGCCAGCGACCTCGACCTGCCCCTGGTAGGCGTAGGTATCCTGTACCAGGAAGGTTACTTCCGGCAATACCTGAGCGCCGACGGCTACCAGCAAGAAGATTACCCCATCAACGACTACAGCACCCTGCCCGTCCGCCGCGTGATGGACAGCAGCGGCAACCCGTTGAAGATCAAAGTGCCCATGCCGGGCCGGGAAATGAGCGCCCAGGTCTGGATCGTGCAGGTCGGGCGTGTGCCGTTGTATCTGCTGGATTCTAACCTGCCAGAGAACATCGACGAAGACCGCGACCTGACCGACCGGCTCTACGGCGGCGACCGCCGCACGCGCATCCGCCAGGAAATCTTGCTTGGCATCGGCGGCATTCGCGCCCTGGAAGCACTCCAGCTACGCCCAACGATCTGTCACATGAACGAGGGCCATTCCGCTTTCCTGATCCTGGAACGCATCCGCATTCTGATGAAAGAATACGGCATCGACTTTGAAGCGGCCCGCCACATCAGCGCCGCCGGAAACATCTTTACCACCCATACGTCGGTCCCGGCAGGGCTGGAACGTTTTGGCTTTGATCTGATCGACGAACACTTCCTGCCTATCTTCGAGCAGTTGGGCATCACCCGCGAGCAGTTCTTGAGCCTGGGGCGGGAAAACATGGGCAACTACGAGTTGTTCTCAATGCCCGTGCTGGCGCTTCGGCTGTCGGCGGCAGCGAACGCCGTCGCCAAACTGCACGGCAGGGTCAGCCGGGAAATGTGGCAATGGCTCTATCCCCGACTGCCAGCCAAAGAAGTGCCCATCGACTCGATCACCAACGGCATTCACGTCCTGTCGTGGATCAGCCAGGAAATGGCGCAGTTGTTCGACCGCTACCTGGACCCTGCCTGGCGTGATGAGCCGGATAACCCTGCGAGCTGGAAGGACATCGACCGTATCCCCGACGCAGAACTGTGGCGCAGCCATGAGCGCCGCCGCGAACGGTTGGTGGCCTTTGCCCGGCGGCGACTGCGCGCTCAGTTGGAACGGCGCGGGGTGCCACAGAGTGAGATTGACGATGCCGACGAGGTGCTCAACCCCGACGCCCTGACCATCGGCTTCGCCCGGCGCTTCGCCACCTACAAACGCGCCAATCTGCTCTTCCATGATCTGGAACGCCTGATCGCGCTGCTAAACATCCCCAACTGCCCGGTGCAAATCATCTTCGCCGGCAAGGCGCACCCCCACGATCATCCCGGCAAGGAGATGATCAAGACCATCGTCAGCCAGGCCCGCCACCCAGACCTGCGGCACAAGATCGTCTTCTTGGAGAACTACGACATCACCATCGCCCGTTACCTGGTACAGGGCGTGGATGTGTGGCTCAACACGCCGCGCCGCCCCAAAGAGGCCAGCGGCACCAGCGGCATGAAGGTCATCTACAACGGTGGCCTCAATGCCAGCATCCTGGATGGCTGGTGGGACGAAGGGTACGACCGTTCACGGGGTTGGGCTATCGGCGGCGGCGAAGAATATGCCGAGCCAGAATGGGAGCTTCAGGACTATATCGAAAGTCGGGCGCTCTATGAAATCCTGGAGAAGGACATCATTCCGCTCTTCTACGACCGGGGGCGCGATGGTATCCCGCACGGCTGGATCGCCAAGATGAAGAACTCTATGCGCGACCTCAGCCCTGAATTCAACACGCACCGCATGGTCCGCGAATACACCGACCGCTACTATATGCCCGCCAGGAACCGCATCCAGCGCCTGACTCAGCCAGACATCAAGAGCAGCAAACCTTACCTGGACTGGTGGCAGCGTGTCACCCGTGAATGGAACAACGTCAAAATCGAGCAAGTAGAAGCTACTCCTACCCACCTGACCGTCGGCGAAGAGATGGCTGTACGCGCCTGGGTACGGCTGGGCAAGCTGTCGCCAGATGAGGTTAAGGTGCAGTTCTACTACGGCAAAATCAATACCCAGGGCTTCATTGAGGATGGAGAAGCGGTAGACATGACGCCGGTCGGCAAACAGACCGCCACCGGCACCTACGAATTCACCGCCAACATCGCCTACAACATCAGCGGCGAACAGGGTGTCTCGGTACGTGTGCTGCCCTATCACCCCTACCTGAACAAGCCCTTCCAGCCGGGGCTGCTGCGCTGGGCGGCAGAGTGATCTGGCGCAGCCTTTCAAGGATATAAAAACATCGGGGCGACCGCGTTGGGGTCGCCCCGTCTGTTTTCAACCTGCCGACAGGATCAGCTTTCGCGCAAGAGACGCCCCAGGTCGCGCCATTTGGGCATCTCGCCCGCCAGCAGCGCATTGACCCGGAAGAAGCGCCCGGCCAGCCAGATCGCCCCGGCTGCCGCCAGCGCCAGCAGCGCCAAACTGACGATCAATTCTACCAGCGGCACCTGCACAATCGCGATCCGCTGGGCCATCGATAGCGGAGCGGTGATCGGAAAGAGGCTCAGCAGCGTTGCCAGCGGACCGTTCGGCGACTCCATGAACACCGTCGAACTGAAGTAAAAGGGAATGGCGGCCGGGAGTATGATGAACATGGCCAACTGTGGCCCTTCCCGCATCGAAGGCGCGACGGCGCCAATCGCCGCATAAGCCCCGGCGAACAGCAGGTAGCCGAAGATGAAGTACATCACCAGCCAGAACAGCATCTCCGGACGGATGGCGACGCTGGCAAGCTCCGGGATAATCGTCCCCGCGCGGTTCAGCAGGAACACCACCGCCGCAAGCCAGACCCCCAATTGAAACAGGCCCAACAGGCCCAACGAAATCACTTTGCCCGCCAGCAGCGCCGGGGGACGCATGGTCGAAAGCAGGATTTCCACCATGCGCGTCTCCTTCTCCTCGATGACGCTCTGCATCAGATAGCCACTGCTGAAGAACGCCCCGAACAGCAGCAGGAAGGAGAAGAGATAGATCAGCAGCATCGACGTCCCCTCGCCGCGGGCCTGGCTGACCTCGCCGCCGGTTGCTATTCGGTGTTCCACGATGTTCAGCGGGTCTTGCAGCCGATACAGCAGGCGGCGATCCATGCCTTGCAGCATGGTCTGCATGAGAAAATTCGCAAAAAAACTGTTTGTATTTGCACCGCTAATGTCAAGCTGGGAAGCATACCACCTTACGGCGCCGGTTTCCACGTAATCTCCTGCGATCACGTAGAACGAGCCGATCTCACCAGCTTCAACAGCCGCACGCGCCTCGTCTTCGCTGTCAAACCGAGTCAGGGTGGTGCGAAACAGCCCCGGCGAGGGGAACAGGCCGCTGTGATCGACGTAGCCTACCGGCTTGGCCTCGTTGGCTTGGGAGGTGTCCTCCTGTGGCGGCGTTTCTTCGCCGCCACCGAGATCAAGACCCTGAATCACCTGGTAGCCCAGCAACAGCACGATGGCGATCAGGGGGATGCCAAAGGTAGTAAACAGATAGGCACGACGGCGGCCCTGACGCTTCAGCTCAAACCAGAACACATTCCAAAAGCGGTTCACGTTACGCCTCCTGCTCTTGCGCATGGGCAACCGAGGTCATCGTCTGGCGGCCTTCGCGTATGGCGCGCACAATCTCACGCAGGTTCAGATTCTTACCATACATCAACATACCCAGCCGGAAGACCCGCGCCGCCAACCACATGACGAGCACCATCGAGAGCGCCAACAGCACCATACTGAGAATAATCTGCCATACCGGAACCGTCGCCAGCGGCATCCGCATGATCACCGCCAGCGGTGCCGTCAGCGGGAACAGACTCAGGATCACCGGGATCGTCCCATTCGCGTCGGTGAAGAAAGCAAACGAAAAGATAAACGGCAGCACAGTAATCATGCTGAAGATGCTGGAAAACTGCCGCCCTTCCTGTTCGGCGGTGACAGCAGCGCCAATGCCGACCATCACTGCGCCATACAGAAAGTAACCCAACACAAAGTAAATCAGGCTGACAACGACGTAATCCACCGTAAAAGACATCCCGGCCAGAATGCCCGTCCCCCCCTGCGTATTCAGGATGACGAACAGGGCCACTCCCCACAGTACCACCTGAGTCAGCCCCAGCACGCCCAGGCCCAGCACCTTGCCCCACAGCATTTGCAGGGGCGTACTGCTGGTCGCCAGGATTTCCATCATGCGGTTCTCTTTTTCCTCCACCACGCCAGACATCAGGAATTGCGAGGTGGTGGAAATCGCCATCAGGAAGATCATGCCGAAGATAATCGGCCTGAAGATCACCCCCATGATGAACGCATTCAGGTCTTCCATCTCGGTCCCGGTTCTCAGATCGATCACCGTCACATCCATCGGATCGAGCAGACGTGCAACCGGTACATTTTCAGGCACCCGCCGGGAGACGTTGACCTGCAAGAACTCCGCTAACTGGTCCTCGATACCCTCAGGAATGGCGTCGTGGCCGTAAGCATCCACTTCGCCGCTTTCCAGGTAATTCGGGCGGATGACAAAGTAGGCGCCGATCTCGCCTGCATCGAAGGCAGCCCTGGCCTCTTCTTCACTGGCATAAGCGATGTATTCATCCGGCTGCTCCGTCGGATCGGCCAGCACGCCCACTTCCGACAGGTCCACGTAGCCGATGTTCCCCAACTGACCGGTGGCCTCGAAGGTGTTCTGTGCCAGGGTAAAGATCAGGAACATCATGCCGATACTGAACAGCGGCACGCCAAAAGCCGTGAACAGAAAAGAGCGGCGGCGGAAGTTGTACAGATACTCCCGGCGCGCGATTAACCAGATTTTACGCATGGTTGCCGTTCCCTCCCCCTGCCACCTGGATGAAGATGTCGTTGAGGCTCGGCACGGCCAGGGCGTAACTGCGCACGGTGTGGTTCGGGCTGACGGCCAGATCGCGCATCACATCATCCGGCTTGACCCCCTCAGCCAGCCGCAGGGTAAAGGTACGTCCAGAGTCATTGGCCCGAACATCCTTCACGCCCGGAATAGTGGTCCAGTCGCCTTCGCCCTCGACCACGACAGCGTTCTGCGCGTAGGTCCGGCGCACCTCGTCCACCGGGCCGTAGAGCACGCGGCGACCGTGATCGATCATCACCAGCCGGTCGGCCATCTCTTCGACCTGCCACATCTGATGGGTAGACATCACGACCGTCATGCCGTCTTTATGCAGATCCAGCATCAGGTCTTTGAGCGCCAGGGTGTTCACCGGGTCGAGGCCGCTGAACGGCTCGTCGGCAATGATCAGGCGCGGGCGGTGCAGGATCGTGGCGACGAACTGCACCTTCTGCTGCATACCCTTGCTCAGCTCACTGACCTTTTTCTTGAGATAGCCGCCCAGCTCCACGCGCGTGAGCAGGTCGGTGGCCCGCTGCCGGGCGTCGCTTGCGCTCATTCCTTTGAGCGTCCCCAGATAAACAAGCAAATCCTCCAGCGGAACGTTGCGGTACAGACCGCGCTCCTCTGGCATATAGCCGATGTGGTTCTTCTTCTCTTCCGTCAGCGGCCCGCCGAAGACGCTGATCGTCCCGCTATCCGGTTTAAGAATATCCAGGATCATGCGGATGGTCGTCGTCTTACCTGCGCCGTTCGGCCCCAAAAAGGCAAAGACTTCTCCCTGCTCCACTTCAAAACTCAGATGATCGACGGCGACGTGATCGCCAAAAACCTTGTTGATCTGCTCAACCTGAATGACGTTTTCGCTGTTTTTCATCTTGCCTTGCACCCTTAAACAAACACCAACCCTGATACCCAGGGCCAGGAAACGCACAAAAAGGCGGGTGAGGTTCTACACCAAACGATTCTCACCCACGATAAGTATAGCGTGTCGGACCAGCTCAACATCCCCCACTTTTGCGGGGGTTGGCCTCGCTTGCTACATTCTTCAGAACCACTCTGAGGGCACGCCGACGCTTACCCGGAAACGGCAGGCGTCGGCGTGGCGAAGGCGGCCATGGCTTCGTTCATCGCGGCCTCCATGTCGGCCAGATACGGCGCGACATCCCCCGGCTGCGGATCGGAAGGATACACCTGCCGCCAGACCTCGTTAATTTCGACAGCCTCGGTTTCTTCACGCAGCCAGTTCTGAAAGTGCAGGCCCTTGATCTCGTCGTACTGTTCGGGAGACAGGATGTTCAACTGTCGATCCGTGACCTGAACGACATAGTAATTACCTTCCACCTCCAACGGACCAACAAGATCTCCTATATTCGCAGCATAAAGCGCCTCGGCCAGCGCCGCCGGCATCTGATCCTGCGTCAACAGGCCCTTCTCGCCGCCGTCGCCCTGCGTCTGAGGATCGATGGACAGTTCATTCGCCAGGTCGGCAAAATCCTCGCCCGCGTTCAGCCGTTCCAATGTGGCCTGCGCTTCCGCTTCCGTCGCCAGCAGGATGTGCCGGACGTGCACGCGGGCCGCCCGTCGATCTGTCACCTGCAAAATATGATACCCGGCGCTGGTCCGCACCGGCCCGACCAGGTCGCCCACCTCGGCGGCGAAAAGCGGCTCTTCAACAACAGCGGGCATGTCACCGCGCCCAATATAGCCCAGGTCACCGCCAGACTGGCGCATCTGGGGGTCGTCGGTCAATTCCTGGGCCAACACGGCGAAATCCTCGCCGCCATTCAAGCGTTCCAGAGCCGCCTGAGCCTCCTCTTCAGTGGAGAGCAAAAGCTGGCGCACACGGACCTCGTCTTCGCGCTCCAACACTTCGATCAGGTGATAACCGTACCCGGTCTGCACCGGCCCGACCACCTCACCGGGTTCAGCCGCAAACGCTGCTGCCTCAAATTCGGCTACTGTTTCGCCCCGACTGATGAAACCCAGGTCGCCGCCATTGCCACGCGCAGCAGGATCAAGGGACCGTTCGCGCGCCAGGTCATTGAAATCCGCGCCATTCTCCAGCAGCCCGATGATCTCCTGCGCTTCCGCTTCCGTCCGGACCACGATCTGTCGAACGTTGAGCGCCTCAGGATTGAACTCGACTTCATTGCCGACCGCTATTGCCAGAGCCTGCTGTTCGCTCTGGACGGTTAGCATAAAGCGAAGCTCCACTACGGTGAGGTCGGTATAGGGACGGATGGTCGTCATATAAGATTCCAGTGCCGCGTCGAACCCTTCCGGCAACGCGCCGTCCTCAGCAGGGGGGATATTGAGCGTGCGCGCCCACAGATTGTTGAGCAAGGCAGGATTCGGTTGCAGCTGCCGCGCAATGAACTCCTGGTGCATGATGCGCTCCTGGATCATCATCTCCAGGATGCTTTCGGCAAATGCCTCAGCGTTGGAAAGCGTATACAGATAGCTGACGACGGTGGGAGTCATCGGATTCTGCGGATCGCGGACATCGATGGCGCTGACACCAGACATCACGGCAATGCGCCGCAGCGTCTCCAATGCAGACCAACGCTGGTAGCGCACGCGATTGCGAAACTCCGCCACTGTAATGTCATGTCCGGCAACGGTGGCGATGACGGTTTCCGGCGCAATAGCCGGGTCATCCGTCGGACGGCTATAAGGCGTGCCGGTCGGCGTAGGCGTGCGCGTCGGTAGCAGGGCTGCTTCTGCCGTTGCCGTCTGTCCCTGGAAAAACGCTGTCGCTGCCGCCTCGGTTTGCGCTGCCCCTTGTTGAATCACCACCGGTGTTGCCCTGCCGCCGCAGGCCACCAGCAACACCACCAGCGCGATCAACGCCATTCCCTGCGCCCAGATTGACTTATGCATTGATTTAGGTCTCCGGATTCCCAACCTGACCACCCCAACAACACAAGGGCACGGGGTGCCGTGCCCTCATACGAACAACCTCGCTGCTGCCAAGTTCAGCCGCCTATTCCAGCGCGTTCACTTCCAGCGTCAGGACGACATCCCACTCCTGGCCCGGCTCCAACCGGAGTGGCCACCATTGCAAAAAGACTGTCCCCTGGTAGCCGCGCTCGAAGCCCGCTTCGGAGATCGTCACCGTTTCTAAGGGGAAGCGCCATAGGTTCGCCGGTCTGGAAAGCGTCATCTGGGCGCGGAGGTTGCGCAGGTGTGTGAATGCGCCGTATTCGCCAACTTCTTCGTGCCCAGCCACTTCCATCAGAGACAACCGCGCGCCGCCGAGTTCAAATGCGCACAGGTCCGGGTTGTCGCCGCCGTCGAAAGCCAGCGCCGTCTCAACGCCAAAGCGCACGTCAATCGTCTGGTCAGACTGGTTGAGCAGCGCATAAGTCACCCGGACTTGAGAAACCCCCTGTTCGAGGTGAAAGTATTTCGCCACGCGCACCGGCAGATGGCGCTCTCCCACCCACACCCGGCCATCCCGCGTCAGGCGGATGTCGGCCCTCCTGCCATCCACCGTCCATTCGGCCTGATAAGGCAGGATCACGTAGTCGCCCTGTTCCGGGTAGCCGGCGCGATAGAAGCCGTCCAGCGTGGCATCCTGGCGCAGAAAGTGATCGATGAACGCCCCGCGCCGATACCAGTCGGCGATCAGGTAACGCTCCATGCCTGGCTCTTTGACGCGGACAATGTGCGCCTGCGCGCTACTCAGCCGCTTTTCCTCTTCGCTGCCAACGATGACCGCACGGCCTTCGCTGGCAGCCGTGACCAGGTCCTGATGATACCCCTCATCGCGCCGCGTCATCACATTCAACAGGTTATAGCGCGCCGGACGAAAGTCCAGTTCACGTAGCGCGCCGCCGCGCGCCAGGTCCCAGATCAGCGAGAAAGGCGTCCCGGTCAGCAGCAGTTCGTCGTTGCTGTCCATGTCCAGGTCGAACTTGCTGACGGCGAGGGGCGCATCCGGCCCTTCGGCCAGCATTTCGGCAGCGATCAGGTTGGCGTAATTAGCGATGCGGAAATGAAACAGGTAGACGCCACCGAAGACGCCGTGCCAATAGGCGTCATTGCTCTGGGCTGCCCAAAGTAAATTCAACGCCTGGTCTTTAGCCGGGCCATCGGGCATAGCGTGAACGGCACGGCTGATCTGGAGGGCGCGCTTATGCATGTGATTGATCTCGGCGTACTTGATCATGAAGTTGCGCCAGATGCCGCCGCGCAAAAAGCGCAACAGCCGCCGATTGCCCTCGTTTTGCAGACTGTGACGCAGATCCGTCAGCTCGTTAGCGCGATGAGAGGGCAGTGACCATTCGCCCATTTCCATATAACTGGCCGTCGGCAGGTACACACGCCCCAACGCCGGATATTTTTCCATAAAGGCAGAAGGTGTGATGGTGCGCAGCCAGTCATTGTTCGCTTCAAGGGCAGCAAACAGGTTCTCCATGTAGCCGTTTGTCCAGCAATGCTCGTGCGTACCGGGCCACACGCCGAACTTTTCGCCGTCCTCGCCCATAAAGGCCAGCTTGGGCAACAGGCTGGGCAATGATTCACGCGCCTGCTCTTGGAACCAGCGGATATTGTCGTCCACCGTGTACCAGGGAATGGAATAACGCAGACGGGTGAGCGTGGGAAAGACCGCCAGCGCGTAGCCCTGTTCCTCGGTGACAAAGTAGCCGAACAGGTCCTTATCCTTGTCAAACCCAACGCCCTCAAAGTGCGTGTCGTCCACGATCACATAACGCACGCCGGCTTCGACGAGCGGCTTTGCCAGGTGCGGTTCCCAGATGCGCTCTGCCAGCCACATCCCTTTCGGTTCCGCACCGAACCACTGGCGCACGGTGTCGGTCAGCTTGCGGATCTGGCCGAGCTTATCGGCATCCCGAAGCACTGCCAGGACCGGCTCGTAGTATCCTCCGGTCAAAACTTCCACCTGGCCCCGCACAACCAGCGCCTTGACCCGCTCCAAAAGCTCCGGGTCACGCTGGATCAACCAGTCGAGCAGGCTACCCGTGAAATGCAGACCAACCTGCACACCGGGATGTTTTTCCAAAAGCCCCACCAGCGGCAGATATGCCATGCGATAGGCGTGATCGTTGACAAAATCGAAGTTACCCACCGGCTGGTGGTTGTGCAGCACCAGGGAAAAGAAAATAGGATTCGGCATAAACTCACCCCAATATCGGAATCCCATGTCGAGACGCAGCAGGCATTTTAACACACACGCTATAGCCGAGGCGAAAAAGTGCAGACCCTCAGCTCCCGGCTGACGGCTGTGGAATCCCCTGGATCATCCCCTGCACCGCCGACACCAGAAAACTCGCCGCAATCAGCAGCAAGATCGCCCCTGCCGCCGCCGATACCCCTTGCACTACACGCGGACTCAGCCAGCGCCGCCCGGTCGCCAATACTGCCGACACCACCACAACGTGCGACATCGTTCCAGCGATCATCGCCAGGAGCGCCAACAGGCCGCCGCCCAACATCTGGGTTTCAGGATGGCGGCTAAAAAAGCCGCCGCCCAACGCGATCCAGCCCACAATGGTCAGCGGGTTCAAGAGCGTGACGCCGACACCGGCAATATAGCTGCTGAAGCCATTGTCTGCGCCCTGCGCCGCACCGAATTCAATTCCACGACGGGCACTGCGGATGGCATCCACACCGAGCCAAGCCAGCCACAGCGCGCCCAGCCCCCACAACATCACCCGCAACCAGGCCAACTCAGACAGCAAGGGTGCAATGCCGAAATAGACCAATCCGATGTAGAACAGGTCCGCGCAGGCGGAGCCACCACCAAACGCGACGGCATTCCAAAAACCCAGCGTCAGCGCACGCCGGATCAGGGTGATCGTCACCGGTCCCACCGGCAGCGACACCAGCACACCCAGGAGATACCCATCAACCACCAAGCCCAACATGGTTTTGCCTGCTCCTTTGGGCGCGTCGATTGCGGGTACGTGGAGAAGCAACACCGCTGACGCGGCCTGGAAATATACCCCTTAGGCTGCCATGTGGTCAAAGGCGATCCCTATGGTTGCCGCCGTGCAAGTTATACAAACTTGAAAGCCGCGCAGCAGCCTGTATACTCCCCGATGGGCAGAGTGCGCCTGTTCCTCGCCTGCGGAGGTATGCCATGTCCGGTCGCAGACGCCTATTCGTTTGGGTCGCTGCCGTGAGCTTGCCGATCCTCGCTGCGTGTGGTGGTCCACCACCGACGGCCACGCCCTCTCCAACGCCGACAATGACACCTTCTCCAACAGCAACAGTCACGCCCAGCCCATCGCTGACGCCCACCACCGTCGCTACCCAAATGCAACCAACCGCCACACCGACGACAACCCACACACCGACTCCCACCGACACCGCAACGGCGACCCAGATGCCGATGGACGTTCCCACAGCCACACAAACACTGCCGCCGACCCCTTCAGACACCCCCACCCGCCCGCCTTCCCTAACCCCGCCGCCGACGAACACTGCGCCCCCCACGCACGTCGCTCTGCTGACGGACATCCGTACCAGCGTGGAGCCGCAGGACATCAGCGTGGCAGGCGGATTGTTATGGGTTGTCCATGCCGATGGCAGCTTGTTGACCTACACCCTCCAGGGGGGGCGTGTCAGAGCGACACGGCTTGACGGCGGAACGGTGCTCCTGGCAACGGATGGAACACGACTATGGGCTGCCCACCGCAACGGCCTGATCAGCCAGATCGATACAGCGTCCGGCGCGACGACGGCGCGCTGGACACTCGGCTGCACCACCTGTCTCGTGCGCGGCCTGCACTGGGACGGCGCGGCGCTGTGGGCCTCCAATTTCGCCGAACACACCCTGAGCCGGATCGATCCTGTCGGCGGCGCGATCAGTACACTTCCCGCCGGAGCCGACAGCCCAACCGCCATCACTTCCGACGCCTATGGCCTGATCGTGCTGCACCAGGACCTCACGCCCGGTGGGACGGTCCTCACACGCCATGACCACGCCGGGCAGCTCATCGCCAGTCTGAGCGATCCGGCATTCCCGACCGCCGTCTTGAGCGACGGCGACAGGTTATGGTTGGCGCTAAGCGAAGGGGCATCTGGCTATCTGGCCTGCTTCGACGCGCTGACGCTGGCTGAACGCTGGCGCGTGGAGGCCAGACCGATCAACGACCTGCTGATCGCAGCAGGCAGCCTGTGGAGCGCCGACTATGCCACCGACACCGTGACCCGCCGTGATCCCGCCACCGGAGACGTGCTGGATATCTACCCGGCAGGCGATCTGCCGCAGGCGCTGGCCTACGACGGTAGCTACCTGTGGGTCGCCAACCGACGATCCGGCACCTTGCTGGCGCGCTGGATCGGGTATTAGGTGTCGCCATCGGGCGCGGCAGGCTGTCCTTGCCGTTTAACATCATCCGGCTGGGCCATCACGCCGAGGAGGGTTTGGCGGCGTTCCAACGGCAAGGAGAACACCCCCAACAGCACAATACCGCTGACAATCACCGGCGCGGCACAGGCCGCCAGCAAAAAGGCGGCGGTATTCCCCAGGCCCAGTGCGTTCCCTAATGCCCACAACCCGGCGGCGGCAACGGCAAAGGCCAGAAACAGCGCCAGGCCCAGCGTCAACGCCCGCCCCAGCATCCGCGCGTTGATCAGCGGTGTGCGACTCATGTTACTCCCATGTCCAAAGCCAGGTATTGAAAAACCGGCAGTTGACGAATGTGCTGTCAAAACTGAGGGCTACAATACCAACCCCACCATTGAGCGCCGGGTTAGGCTGTGTGGCGGCCCACTGGCCGTTCAGATAGACCTGCAGTCGATCTCCCTGCCCGACCAGGAGTGCACGGGTGTCTGTGCCGCTACGCAGCAGGGCCGTTCCCGTCTCGCCGCCCCCCAGGGCGTAAAATGCCGGCTCGAAGCGCCCCCCGGACCACACGGCCACGCCATAGCCCGGCCTGCCATCGACGAAGAACAGGCTGTAGTGGTCATCGCCTGCGCGGCGAAAGATCAGGCCGCAGCCGTTTTCTGCGCTGTGGCTATCCAGCCGAATCGTCGTTCCCATGACGAAATCGGTCTGGGTGCGGCCCTGACCCAGCGACAGATGGTTCATTCCCGCTCTGGAAATCTCGACAAAACTCTCCGGCACAAACATCCGCGTGCGCGCGCCGCCGGGAATCACGCCTTGCTGTTCCAGTTCTGCAACGATAGGCGTCGGATCGCGCGCTTCCCAGGTCGAAAGCGGTTCGGGACGTATCGCTTCCACCGCCGACAGCATAGGCGGCAGCGGAACGGTCGCCAGCAGATTGTCGTACCGAATCACGGGCAAAGTCTCCTGGCGGTCCACCGTCCCGGCACTGACGCCCACCGTCCCCGGATCAGGATAGGTGTCATCACTCGCCGTCGCCAGTTCTACACCGTTATAGAAGAACGTGAACGCGCTGCCGTCCATCAGCACACCCAACACCCCATGCGGTTCGGGATCGCGCAGGGCAGGGTGCGCAGTCCAATCCTGAATGGCCCGCCAGGCCGATGGGCCGGTATGCGCCAGGAAGGCCCAATCGCCCCGACTGCTGACGGCGAACACGTAAAAGTTTTCTGGGCTGCTTTGCCGGAAAACCAGGCCATATTCCCAATAGTCGGGATCGTTCTGGACCCCAGCTTCTACCTGAAGATAGGCTTGCGCGGGCAAGGTCTCGGCGTCGGCGGGCACAGCCCAGACGAGCGCATCCTGCGCCGTTGCGGTGAGTTCCAACTGCCCGTCCACGACCTGCGCCTCGGCCCGATTTTCCTCTCCTACCGACCACACGCCGCCGTCGGAAAACGTCTCCCAAAGGGCCGGAGCAGCGTAGCCAGGCAGCAGGGTAAGGGCAAAATCTCCTGCGCTATCGCCTGCTTCAAAGCCGTAGCGCGTCACACGGATGGTGTAGACGCCGGCGCGGGGGATTTCGATCCCTTCCAGGGCGGCGCTCAAGCGTTCTGGGTAGGCAATGTCGTCGTTCTCGGCCAGCACGTCGCCGTTGGGATCGAGGAGCTGTACGTAAGGGTCGAGAGCGCCGCCGACGGGCTGCACCAGCACCGACACGCGCTCCCCGGCAACTGCCTCGAACTGCCAGCGAGCCTCCGGCGCGGCGTCGTCCACGGCACCAAAGACGGTTTGCATCCGGCGGATCAGTGGCGGCTCCTCCTGCGCGCCTGCCACCAGGGGGAACAAGACTTGCGTCAGCAAGAGCAAACTCAGACAGACCGCACTGCTACGCCGTTGGAGCAGACTCATGTCGCCGGACCTCCGCCCAAACGCGCTTAAAATCGTCCACCGTCAGTTCGGAGCCTTCGTTCCAGCGTTCACTCTCGGCCTGAAACAGCCGGCGCTGCTGCCCGGCGACTCGCAGGCTGGTGCGTGGGTCGTCAAGCTCTTTGCGAGGAATCAAGGGCGTGAATGCCGCGAAATCTTCCAACGATCCGCCCTCTTTAGGAGCGATAAACGTATAAAGCGTGATGTGGGTATCGTCCTGGGCCAGCTGCAACCCCAGGCACAAATGCCCCTTTGGAATACGTCCGCGCCGAGGAACGGTAAAGCGCCACGTCAGGATGTTCACGTGCAGGTCACGCCGGATCGCCCGGTCCGGCTGACCGGGGCAGCGCAGCACCAGGTAACGGTCGTCCAGCAACAGTTCGCGGCGCGTGGGCCACACCCGCTTGAGCACTCGATCTCCCACGTATGCCGCGCCGATAGCCGCCCCCACCGCCAGCGGGAACGTGAGACACGCTGCCGTCGGGGCCAGTGACAGGTTAACCGCCTCCAGCAGACGCGGAAAACCCACCCACACCAACACTAACGTACCAAAAGCCAGCAGCGGCAGCGCAATCCGTATCCCTAAATGTTCCGCATCCACCGGCAGGCGGAGCATGACCGCCGGGTCGTACTGATTAACGGGAGAAGTATCCGCTTCGATCATCCTTGTCCGCCTGAACAAAGCCCGACACACAACCGCGCGACTGCGCGGGGGGAGATTGTAGCACAAAGCGAGCGCAACGGGATCGTCTGGCAAGTCGCCCAAGAAAGCCTGTGTATCTTACCGAGTCAGGTGGAATTGTCGGCAAACACGCCAGCGGGTATAGTGGCCCTGGTCCACCACACGCCGTGTTTCCAGGAGGGAAAGATGTTCACCGCCCCCCTTACCCTCGGCATCGAGGAAGAATACCAGATTATCGATCCTCTGACGCGCACACTGACCTCTTACGTACAACAGTTGGTCAATCACGGGCAGATCATCCTGGGCGACCAATTAAAACCGGAGTTCATGAAGTCGCAGATCGAGGTTGGCAGCCACATCTGTTGCAATGTTCAGGAGGTGCGCCAGGAGATCGTCCGTCTGCGGCGCACCGTATCCGCAGTGGCGCAGCAGTGCGGCCTGGCAATTGCCGCCGCTTCGACTCATCCGTTCGCCCGCTGGTCCGAACAAGAAATCAGTGAAGGCCAGCGTTACCGCGAACTGGAAACAGACCTGCAACAGGTCGGGCGGCGGTTGCTGATCTTCGGGATGCATGTTCACCTGGGCTTCGGCAAGACGCCGCAGGCGCTCGAACTCCTGATCGACATCCAGAATCAGTTGCGCTATTTCCTGCCCTATCTGCTGGCCCTCAGCACCAGTTCGCCCTTTTGGCAAGGGCGAGATACCGGACTCAAAAGCTATCGCAGCATCGTCTTTCAAAACCTGCCACGCACCGGCTTGCCGCCCACGTTCGCTTCCTATTCTGAATATGAAAATTTTGTCCAGGTGCTGGGCAAAGTCGGCTCGCTGGGACGGAGCAACGTTAACGGCGAGGCCGACCCAACCAAAATCTGGTGGGACGCCCGCCCGCAGCCCCGCCTGGGAACGCTGGAGGTCCGCGTCACCGACATTTGCACGACCATCGACGACGCGGTGTGTCTGGCCGCGCTGATCCAATCCCTGGCTGCCAAACTGATCCGGCTGCGTAACCAGAATCAGCACTGGCGCCTCTACCGCAGCAAGCTGCTGGAAGAAAACAAGTGGCGCGCCGTGCGCTATGGCATCGAAGGCCAGTTGATCGACTTCGGTCTCGTAGAAGAGACCCCCATGCGCGCCCTGGTGCAGGAGCTCTTAGAACTGGTCGATGATGTCGTAGACGAACTAGGCACGCGCCAGGAGGTGCAGCACGTGACGACGATCCTGGAACGCGGGACCAGCGCCGACCGCCAGCTTGTCGTCTATCGCCGGGCGCTGGAGCAGGGTGCGACGCAGCAGGAAGCCCTGATCGCCGTCGTCGATCATCTGATCGCCGAAACCACCGCCGGGCTGTAGCGGTGCACGGCTTGGCCCTAGACCGCCTTTTCTTTGATGGCAATAAAAATGGCGCGCCCAGTTTGATCGTTGTAGGGGTCGAACTGCTCAAAAGTCGGGCTAATCACCTCTTGGACCTTAAAACCCATCCGCTGAAGCATCGCCCCGACCGCCTGCATGGCGTAGCCGCGCAGAACGTGGGTTTCGTCGTCACGATGCCAGCTTTCCCCTTCGTGGCGGTAGATGATATACGCACGGGTGTTGGCAGAGGACTCGAAGCTAAAACGGCTGCGCACGATCACGATCAGGTTGTCTGGATCGTCAAAGAGCACCCGGTCGCGGTTGCCCCATTGTTCGGCCAATCCCTGAATCGTGAGCAGGTCAAACACAAAGGTCTTACCGACGGCCAAAGCGCGGTTGGTCGCCTGAAACACAGTCTCCATATCGCGGATGCTCCTGATCTCGTTGAGGGTGTTCAGGCACAGTGCGAGATCGTACCCGCTATCGGCGTCAAACTGGCGAATATCGTCCTGCTGCCAGTGGATGGTCAGGCCCTTTTCGGCGGCCAGGTTTTGTGCCTCGGCCAGCATCGCTGGGGACTGATCGACGCCAGTGGCGCGGAAACCATTTTCGGTAAACCAGCAGGCCGTCTCGCCGACTCCACAACCCAGGTCCAGAATACGCCGCCCTAACCAACCCTGGGACTGAATCCGCTCGAAAAGGCGCGCACGCAGGCGCTCGCTGTCTTGCGTAAAGCCTGCCTGGCGGTAGATGCGCGCCAGGGCCGCATAATTTTCGCTCATCGATCTTCTCCACAAAGCAGCACTTTGGGATGAATGTAACACGACCTGCGGCGTGGCGGCTACTGGGGGATCAATTGTGCCGAACTAAACACAGTCTGGTAAGATACGCTGTAGATAACCACGCTGCGCACGAAACTCATGTCGATCTCGGCAGGCAACAGGTAGTTTTGCGCGCCCACTGTGCCCTGCAATGGTCCCAGGTCCAGGCCCAACGCCTGCTCGCGCAATTGATCGGGCGTGCGCGGCTGGGGATGGGCAGACAGGAAGACATGCAACTGCGGTCCGTTATGGGCCTCGAAGTCCTCAAAGCGCAACACCCAGCTTCCATCGGCCTGCTGATAGAGCGTCACTTCACCGCTGGCGCGGCGTACCGCGTCAATGGTGGTGAACTCGCCGACAGCGTAGACCGTCGGCCCCAGCATCAGCGGTATTGCCTGGTCTGCCTCCGGCACGACCACCGGCCCAGCCAGAGCTGCGTCGATACATGCCTGAGCCAGGGCGCGGTTCTCAACCGCGATAATCTGGATGGCGGCACGCTCCTCCGCCGACAACTGCGACAACCCTGGAAAAGCCTCCTCTTCCACGCGCCGATTGAGGGCGGGCCACCACACCGGAAAGGCAAACAGGATCACAATCACCAGCGCCCCCAGAGTCAAAGCAATCCAGCGTAGCCGCATCGTCGGCCTTTCTCTGATCAGGTTCGGGTGTTCTCACCAAATCCGGCGCACGGTTGGCGACTATAGTATAATAGTTTGTTGTAGAAACGGCAGTACAATTACCACTTCGCAGGAATTGGTTGCCCTTCGGGGGAAAGTAGACGGTAGCCGATTCGTGACCCTGTGGATACCCCCTCAAGTTAATCCTCGCGCGGTTACGCGGCCTGCCTTTATGCCCAGCGCAGGTAGATCATCTGACGGGTTGACAGGCAGCGTCTTACGCGCCACGCTGGCGGCGCTGCAAGCCACCGTTGCAGCACAAACACGGCGGCTATTCCCAGAGGCCCCAAGCGGCGCCATCGCCGACACCCAGGAGCTGGCAGCGCAGACCTGGTTGGGGCTGCTCAATGCTTCCTGGCCGGAGGCGCCCGCGCCGCTCACCTGCACGCAAATCGAAGACGGCAGCCTGATGTTCTCCGCCGAATTCTGCCATCTGGCAAACTGCTATGCCCGTGCGCTGACCGGGGAGAACGAATTCGCACAGCGGCTCAGCATCCATCTGATCTCCCCAATGCTGCCGTTGATCGGTAGCGTGCTACCATTTCCGCGCATCTTCCAGGTCACCGCATGGTTGCTGCGGCGGAATATGGGCGCAGCCGTGCGCACGGTCAGGGTCGAGGCCCAAAGCGCCAGTGTGTGCTGGGACGCCGCGCAGAATATCCTCCCTCTGCCCGAAAGCTATCACGACGATTACCTGAGTTTTTGGAGCGACATCTACACCCACGTCTTTAGCGCCCTGCCCCGCCGGGCCAGAGGATGGCAGCCCGCTCGCATCACCACAGAACACACGATGCTGCATGGCGATCCGTACTTCCAATGGCGGTTCGATTGGCGGCCCACGCCCGCACCGGGACGCTGGTTGGTCTGGGCAGGTCTTGCACTGTCGATCCTGCTGGCGCTGCTGGCAATCGTTGGGGGACCCACCCTCGGCGGGCTGGCCTGGGTCGTACCGATCCCGGCTTTCGGGGGCTGGTTCTGGCACCGCCAACTGGCGCTGCGCGCCATCATGACCGAGTGGGAAGCCGATCTCCTGGAGCAAAGCCAGCAGGCGCGCGCGCGTAGCAACGAACTCCAGGCGGTTTCCGCCGCCCTTCAAAAAGCCAACGCAGCCTTGCAGCGTCAGGTAGAAAACCTGACCGCCGTCCGGGATGTGACTCTGGTCATGGGGGCGACGCTAGACCGTCGCGCCCTGCTGGATAACGCCGTCGGCGCCATCACCTTTCTGCTCAATTTTGACCGCACCATCATCCTGCTGGTAGACACCGAACGGCAGGCGTTGGTCCTGGGGGCGAGCAGCCACCCCGTCCAATCTGCCGAGGATCAGTTCCGTCTGGAACAGTTGGAAATCCCCCTGGCAGCAGAGACAGACCTGAGTCTGTTGAGCACCTGGAAAACCGGTCAGACCGTGCTGGTCGAGGATGGGCAAGCCCTGTATTCAGGACGCTATGGCTGGGTTTTCGGCCTGTTGAACCTGCAAACCTTTTTGAGTGTGCCGCTGTGCATGGGAAATACGCTGCTGGGCGTGATCCTGGCCGACAATAGCTTCACCGGCCTGCCGATCAGCGACGAGGCGCGCAACCTGTTAAGTGCGCTGGCAGCCAACATCGCCATCGCCCTGGAAAACGCACGTCTGTATCATATGACCGACGAGGCGCTCAACCGGCACGTGGCCGAACTCAACATGATGCGCCAGATCGACCGAGAACTCAACGATGCCCTGAGCCTGGACCGCGTGCTGAACCTGACCATCGACTGGGCGCTGCGGCTAACTGGCGCGCACGCCTCTCTACTGGCGATGGTCGAACCAGAGGCGCGCGAACTGCGCGTCGTGGCCGCTTATGGCTTCGACATCCCCGACGAGAAACTGATCGGCACACGCCTGCCGTTTGACCAAAGCATCGCCGGGCGCGTGGCCCGGTCCGCCGAGTCGGTGATCGTGCAGGATGTGAAACGCGATCCGGATCATATCGCCTGGTCTAAACAGACATGTGCCCATCTCTCCGTGCCCGTGCGCCGAGAGAACCGCGTCGTGGCTGTGCTCAGTCTAGAAACGCGGCGCAGCAGCGGTTTCACACCGGAACACTTGGATTTCGCCGAACGGCTCGCCAATCGTGCCGCTGTCGCCATCGACAATGCCTACCTGTTCGATGTGACCCAGCGTGAGCGCGAAAAACTATCCAGCATCCTCGCCAACACCACCGACGTGATCATCGTCGTCGGGTTCGACGGCAACCTGCTGCTGATCAACCAGGCAGCGTTTTCGGTGTTTCACCTCAATCCACGCCAGAAGTATGTGGGGCGGCCCTTCGGCGAGGTCTTCGTCAAGACACCACTGGAGAAGATTCACCGCCGCATGATGGGCAGTGGACAAAGGCTGCCGTTCGTGGAAGAAATCGCTACGGCGGATGGAGAACGCTTCTTCCACACACACGTCGCGCCGAACGAACAAGTCGGCTGGGTGCTCGTGATGCACGACGTGACGCCCTTTAAGGAAACCGACCGGCTGAAGAACGAACTGATTGCCACCGTCTCGCACGACCTCAAAAACCCGCTGAGCGTGATCAACGGCTACATCGAACTGATCGCCATGTATAACCAGCTCAATGAGCGTGGCATATACTTTATGGAGATGGTCCGCCGCGCCATCGTTAACATGCGTCAGTTGATCGACGATTTGCTGGACCTGGCCTACATCGACGCCGGGTTGAATCTCAAGCTCAGGTCTATCGAACTAAAACCTCTGATCGAAGATTCGGTGATGGAACTGCGCCGCCTGGCAGAGGAAAAACAGATGGAACTTGCCATCGACCTGACGCCGGACCTGCCCCTGGTCGCGGGCGACGCCAAGCGCCTGCGCCAGATCGTCGTTAACCTGGTCAGCAATGCCATTAAATATACGCCGCCCGAAGGCCACGTGCGCGTCCAGGCCGAGGCACACGAAGACTTTGTGCTGGTCATGGTGAAAGACGATGGCATGGGCATCAGCCCGGAGGACCAGGGACGCATCTTCGAGCGTTTTTATCGCGTGCGCAACGCTGAGACCGAAGGCATTGAAGGCACGGGGCTGGGGCTTGCCATCGTGAAAAGCCTGGTAGAGGCGCACGGCGGCCAGATCGGCCTGGAGAGCCGCCTGGGTGGAGGATCAACCTTTCACTTCACCATCCCACGTGCACGGATCAACCTCGACGGCCAGGGCGACGGCCAGTGGTCTGCTGCGCGCTGACTGTTTTCAACGTGCACCCGCCTCATCCGGCAGAAAGTCGGCAGCACGCTCCATCTCATCTTCTTCTTCCACGTCAGGGGGCAGCAAACGGCGGCGAAACAGCAGCCCAACTCCCACACCGACCAATACCCCCCACCACAACTGCACAAAACGCGCCAACAGCGTTGCGAACCCCGCTTCTGCCGCGCCCAGCCCGGCGACCGTCCGCAGCGTCACGCCGATGCTCAGGTCCGCCGCCCCCAGACCGCCCGGCAACGCGCTGACCGAACCGACCACCACACTCAGGCTGATAATCAATAACGCCTGGAAAAATGTCTCCGCGCCGGCAGGCAGGCCGATTCCGAGCAAGATCAGGTAGACGCCTACACCATCCAGAAAATTCGCCGTCGTGCCCAACCCGACGGCCACAAGCAAGCTGCGCCAGCGCACGATCTGGTAGCTGCTTTCATAAAATGCACGCAGCGCCCTAGCAAAACGGCTGATCCCCGGCAGACGCGCCGCCTGCTCTAGCAGCGCCAGGCACAACACCCGGTTTTGCAACAACGCGATCCCGGCGGCGAACAGGATCAGCGAGCCGAGCACGACCGGCCAGTAGGAATCCGCCGCCAGTGCGCCAATCGATAGCGCCAGCAGCAGCAAGACGGCAATCCCATCAGATAGGCGCTCTGCTGCGACCACAGGCAGCGTGACGGCAATCGGCGCATCCGCCAGGCTCTTGAGGATCAGCGATTTGAGCGCCTCGGCCACCTTGCCCGGACTGAGCGACAGCACGAACCCGGACGTGAACACGGCAAAGCTGTCCGATAAGCGCAGGTTTCGCACACCGACGCGGTGGAGATAGAAGTGCCACTTGGCGAAGCGCAGCACCCAGTTTGCCGCGCGCAGCGCCAGCACGGGGATCATGATCAACCAGGGGAAAGCGACGGCCTGCACCGCCAGCGCGTTTACGTCGCTGAGCAACATCGTCGCCGCCACAACGCCGCACCCCAGCAGCAGACCGATGATGATTTTATTGCGATAGCGTCCCATCCGCATCCCTTGCAACAAAACGCGCGCCCGGTTTGGCCGGGCGCGTTGGTGGGCAGTACAGGACTTGAACCTGTGACCTCTCGCTTGTAAGGCGAGCGCTCTGACCAGCTGAGCTAACCGCCCCCTACAACGCCATTATAGTTCCCCATCCCGCCGACCGTCAAGGTTAGAACGTGAACGGCGTCGGCGTGGGACGATTGATGGGTGGCATGGTCGGCACAGGCACAGAGTCCGACGCCGGGAACAGGCTCACCTGCCGCGCGATGATCGGCTGGGGGACCAGGATCAACAAAAAGAGCACAATGGTCACAAAGGCAACGATCTGCCGTCGGCGGTCCAACGGTGTAATGTCGTTCTGCGGCGGCGGATGACGCAGCCCGCTCAACCCCGCCAGAAACGCCCACAGCAGCCACGTCTGCCAGTAGAAAAAGCCTACGATCAACAAGATGAAAAACGCCGCCTGCGCCACCGGCCAGGCCCACCGCCCCAACAGAGCATAGGCCACGTGCCCACCGTCGAACTGACCCAACGGCAACAGGTTCAGCACCGTCAGCAGCACGCCGAACCAGGCCGCCAGCGCCACCGGATGCTGCAAAATCAGGCGGCTCAGGTTGCCGTCATTGACGAACCCGCCGATCAGGTCCAGCAGCGGCGGGACGCCCACCCCGCGAAAAGCCAGCGTCACCGGCGCGCCGAACTGGACGGGCGGCAGCAGCAGGCCGATCACGAACAGCGGCAGCGCCACCACTAGGCCGGCCAGCGGGCCGCTCACTCCCACATCGAACAGCGCCTTGCGATTGGTCAGCGGACTACGGATGAAGATTACCGCGCCAAGCGTGCCCAGACTGCCCGGCACCGGCAACGGAATGAAGAACGGCAGCGTCACCTTGACACGGTGATAGCGCGCGGCGATGTAGTGCCCCATTTCGTGCACGCCCAAAATCGCCAGCAGAGCAAAGGCAAACGGCCCGCCGATGGCCAGGGCGTCGCCCAGGGTCGTCACCTGGGCAGTTTGCAACAGCGCCGCCCCCGCACCGACTGTCGAAGCCGCCGTCGCCAGCAGCAAAAGCAGGTGCAGCCACCAGGGCGAGCGCCCCGCCCAACGCGCCAGCCGACGCAACGGCCCGCCACCCGTATCTTCCTCCGGCGTGACAGGTAGTCCTTCGATTGCCAAGACGATGTCCGTGCGCCCATTGCGCTGCAAGACCGGGGTAAACCCTTGCGCCTGCAACAGAGGCAACAGGTGCTGATGCGCCTCCTCGGCTTCCACCAGCAACCGCCCATGAAAGACAACGGCGTAATGTCCATGCTGGTGGAGTTCCGCCTCGTCCTCAATCGCCAACACCGTCTGGACCACCGCGCGCACCGGCTCGATGCGCGACGGCGGCGGGGGCAGCTCGTAGATGGGGGATGCTTCAAACGCGAATTGTTCGTTTAGAGTCATACTTTTGGCAACACGATACTCTGCTGCCCCTGGTACTTGCCCTTCTTGTCAGCATAGGAAATTTCACATTCCTCGTCGGCCTCGAAGAACAACACCTGGGCAATGCCTTCGTTCGGGTAGATGCGCGCCGGAAGCGGTGTGGTATTGCTGATTTCCAGCGTGACAAAACCAGACCATTCCGGTTCAAAAGGAGTCACGTTCACGATCACGCCGCAGCGCGCCAGCGTACTTTTTCCCAAGCAGATCGTCAGCACGCCGCGCGGAATACGAAAATATTCGACCGTGCGTGCCAGGGCAAACGAGTTCGGCGGAATCAGCACCGGCTCGTCGGTCTCAATGTCCACCATCGATTTCGGGTCGAAGTTCTTGGGATCGACGACAGCGGAAAAAAGATTGGTGAAAATCTTGAACTGGTTGCTTACCCGCATATCGTAGCCATAGGACGACAGCCCATAGCTGATCACACCGTTGCGGATCTGGTGATCGGCAAACGGCTCGATCATGCCGTGCTCCAGCGCCATTTTACGAATCCAGTGATCGGGTTTGAGACCCACACGGCCCTCCGATTATCTGCCCAAGTGCATCTTTTTCGTCATTTGATCGACATGAGTTATTGGGGTCAGGCGCACCTCACCCCGCCAGCCAATCACATAAAATCCGGTGCATTCATACCCATCAACGTTAACAGGCGGCAAAACACTACCTTCGCCGCCCGGTAAAAACGCAACCGGGCGCGTGCGACGTCTTCAGGCACTTCGCTGTGGAAGACGCGCACATTATCATACAACGGATGGAATATCCGCGCCGTGTCCAGGGCAAAAAACGCCAACTGGTGCGGCGCCATCTCCTCTACTGCGCGCATGATCATCTCCGGCATCTTAAGCACCTGGCGCAGAAAGGTCGTCTCGTCCGGGCCGAGCAAAGACAGGTCTGCGCCGTCGTCGGAGAAACCTCGCTCTGCCGCCATGCGAAAGATGCCCGCGCAGCGCACATGCGCGTTCTGGATGTAATAAACCGGATTCTCGTTGTTCTGCGCAATCGCCAGGTTCAGGTCAAATTCCACATCGGTGCTGGGGCTGCGCGCCAGCAAGAAGTAGCGCACCGGGTCCGGGCCGACCTCGTCTATCACATCATCCAGAGGGATTAAATCCCCGGCGCGCGTGCTACCGCGCACTAATTGCCCATCTCGGTAGATACGCACCATCTGGTGAATGACAACGTATAGTTTGGCCGGATCGTAGCCGAGGGCCTCCAGGCCGCGCCGCACCGTCTGGTACTGCGTGCCGTGATCCGCGCCCAGGATGTTCACCAACAGATCGAAGCCGCGTTCCAGCTTGTTGACATGATAGGCAATGTCCGGCAGGGTGTAAGTCGGCTCACCACTGGCCTTGAGCAGCACACGGTCTTTCTCGTCGCCCAGGCGCGTGGAGCGAAACCACTGTGCAGGCCGTGCGCCCTGCGCTTCGGCCTGCGCGCGTTCCTCAGGAGGCGCGCCCTCCCTGGCGATGTCGGCGTAGATGAACCCACGCTCCCGCAGGGCTTCGAGCGTGCGCCACACCGAGCCGTCGTCGTAGAGGCTGTTTTCGTTAAAGAATACATCGTGCTTTACGCCCAGCCGCAGCAGCGAGGCTCGAATCCAGGCGAAGATGATCTTCTCGGCATATTCTTTGAACGGCTGCCAGTCCCTACCGATCCAGCTCTCACCGACTTCTTCCACCAGCTGCCGGGCGATGTCGGCCACGTATTCGCCACGATAGCCGTCTTCCGGGACCGGCGTGTCTATCCCCAATGCGCTCAGATAGCGCGCCTGGAGCGTGCGGCCTAACATTTCCATCTGCCGCCCGGCATTGTTGAAGTAATACTCGCGCTCGACGCGGTAACACAGCGCCTCCAACAAACGCGCGATGGTGTCTCCGATGACCGCGCCGCGCGTCCTGCCGATGTGCAATGGCCCGGTCGGGTTGGCGCTAACAAACTCGACCTGCGCACGCCGCCCCTGTCCCAGGTCCACCGATGCCAGGGCGTCGTCCTCAGCGATAATCGTCTCAACCTGTTGCCTGACCCAATCCTCGTTCAAACGGAAGTTCAGAAACCCTGGCGGGGCAATGGTCACATCACCCACGAACTCCGCCGGCGGCAGATGCCTGAGAAGAATCTCCGCAACCTGGATTGGCGGCTTCCGAACGAGTCTGGTCAACTGCATGGCGACAGGGGAGGCGTAATCGCCCTGGTCCGGGCGCGGGGGTGGCTGTATCGCAATCTCCGGCGGGTCGAAAGCGGGCAGCTCCCCGGCGGCCTGGGCGCGTTCGATGGCCTGGCGGACGAGGGCGGCATGAGCCTGGGACAACACTTTCAAGGTAGGCACTCCTGCTCGGTCGAGAAAAGACTCGCGTCATTGTAGCGCGGGAGAAAAAGGCTTACAAACACAAAAAAGGTAAAAAGTCATCCCTGAGACATGACAAACGACAGGTGAGAAGCACATCAGTCCGGCTACACTACATTCATCTTTTTGAATGGAGCGGCGCAACATGGCATTCCACTACGACAGACACGCGGCCCGTTTTAAGGCGTTGGGGCATCCTGTGCGCCTGCAAATTCTGGACATGCTGCGGCGCGGCGAAACGTGCGTCTGTCACATGGAAACCGCACTCAGCAGGCGGCAGGCGTACATTTCTCAGCAGTTGATGATCCTGCGCGAGGCCGGGCTGGTCGAGGCACGTAAAGACGGCCTGAAAGTCTTCTACCGGATCGTCGATCCTGTGGTCATTGATCTGCTGGACACTGTGCTCGGCCCGACGCCCACAACGGGGTTAGACCATATCTCAGGCTGCCCCTGCCCGCACTGCGTCGCTATGAGCCACGAAGCCACAAAGGAGACGCTGTATGTTAACCGTTAAAATCCTGGGGCCGGGCTGCCCCAACTGCCAAAAGGTCGAGGCCAACGCCCGCCAGGCGCTTGCCACGCTCCAACCGGAGGGCGGTTTTGAACTGGTGAAAGTGACCGACCCCATCGCCATCAGCAATTATATCTTGCGCACACCGGGGTTGGTCATTAACGAACGGGTCGTCTGCGAAGGCCGCATTCCCAAGACAGACGAGATCGTCACCTGGCTGGCAGACGCCCTGGAAAACGCCTGAGCACGCCGACAGGCCCTGCTCTGTGGCAGGGCCTTTTTAGGGGTATCTGTATTCGGTTTTCTGAATGTAAGGATGGAACGATGCCAATCGGTGATCTGATTGTCCAACTGCTTCAAGCAGGCTGGCTCGGCTTGCTGGATTATTTGGCGGCGCACGTGCTGCTGTGCCTGGTGCCCGCCTTTTTCATCGCGGGCTACCTCGGCGGCCTGATGCCCAAAGAGGTTATCACACGTTATCTGGGGCCAAAAACGCCCCGCTGGATCAGCTACCCCGCCTCGGCCATTGGCGGCTTTCTACTGGCGGTATGCTCCTGCACCATCCTGCCATTGTTCGCCGGAATCTGGAAGCGCGGTGCAGGATTGGGACCGGCAATCACCTTCCTGTTCGTCGGCCCGGCGGTCAACATCCTGGCAATCAGCTACACCGGCGCGGCTATCGGCATGGACATCGCTCTGGCGCGGATCGTGCTTGCCATCGGCTTCGGCATTGTTATCGGCATGATCATGGCAGCGATCTTCAAACAGCCGGAAGGTGAAGTGGTACAGTCAACCATGTTCGAGGGCAAGGCCAGCCTGCGCCCGGCGCTGTGGGTCTTGTTCGGCCTGTTGATCGCCACACTGATCGCAGGCACGCTGCAAATCGACCTGCTGACCGGCACGCTGTTCTCGATCACCCTGCCATTGGACCTGCCTGCCGGGATACAGGGCACATTGGACGCGCTGAATCTGACCTTGCAAGGCGCGCTGCTGATCGTTCTGTTGATTATCATTGCACCAGTAGCGTGGAAGGGTCTCAACAGCGTGCTGGAAGGCTTTAACCGCTGGACGTGGGTCGCCCTGGGACTGGTAGCCTTCACCCTGCTGCTGGCCGCGCCGACCACACAGACCGGCAGCCTCGTGGTCAACGTGACCGGGCGATTTGTGGCAGAAGCGATCCTGCTGGGTGCAATCGCCTACGTCGCCGCACGTCACCTGGAACGCGACGAACTGGCCCACTGGATGTGGGAAACGTGGCGCTTCGTGAAGCAGATCTTCCCGCTGCTCATCGTGGGTGTCTTCGTCGCAGGTATGGTGCGGGCCATCGTGCCAGAAGACTGGATTCGCGCCCTGGCAGGAGAGAACACCATCGCGGCGAACATACTGGCAGTGCTGTTCGGCGTCTTCATGTACTTCCCGACACTGGTAGAAGTGCCCATCGCGCGCATGTTCCTCGATCTGGGGATGCATCGCGGACCGCTACTGGCCTACCTGCTGGCCGACCCCGAACTCAGCCTGCAAAGCATCCTCGTTACCGCACGCATCTTGGGGCGACGCAAGACCGTCACCTATGTGGGGCTGGTGGCGGTCTTCAGCACCGTCGCGGGCTACCTGTTTGGCGTATTTCTGGCCCGCTGAAATCAGAAGCGGTATTCGCGCATCCGCACAGGCGGCAAGTGCTGGTAATCGGCGGTGGTGAACTCGCGGTAGAAGCACTCATCGGCAGGGCGGGCATACAAATGTGCCCGCTCTGCCGGGATCGGAAAGCGGCGGTTGGCCAAGGCGGCAGTCGCGCGGGATGACGAACGATGCGCGCCGAAAAGCCAAAGCAGCCAGGTGACGAACGGCTCGTACCAGGGGCGGCGGTAGGGCAGCGTGTTGAACATGGGGGGTGCTCCTTTGCCTGTTAAGAACATATGTTCTACAAGGGTGTCTACAGCATAACACGGCATCTGCACCCTGTCCAGCAGAAAGTTCTTGGCAACAGGTTAGAATCCGGTTGGGCAATCAGGGGATCATGCGCACCAGGTCGATCACCCCGTCTTCTTCAACAGGTGCGCGCTGCTCACAGGACGTGCAAACCCACGCTGTGCCGTCCAGCGGGATCATCTCAACCGCGCCACAGGTAGGGCAACGCAACACGTCCTCAAGCGTGCGACGGTCTGCCTGGATCGATTCGCCCGGCTTGAGCGCCCAGATCAGGTCGTAATCCACCTGCCAGCGTTCGACCTCGACGTTGACCAATCCCAGCGATTCGAGCAGGCCAACCAGCGCCTTTACATGGAACGTCTTACCGGGCATCAGCCGCGCGTCCAGACCGCGCCGGTTGGTGATCAGCACGAATGCGCCGGGCCGCGCCACACGGACGATCTCCCGCAGCACTGTCGCCGCATCAGGCACAAACTCCAGGGCTTCCAGGCATGTCACCAGGTCGAAGGCGTCGTCAGGAAAAGGCAGCGCCGTCGCCGTCTGCCGGATCAGGGCGAAGCGTCCACGATAGCCCGCCAGCTTGAGCGCCGCCTGGAACAACATTTCCCGACTCAGGTCCAGGCCGATCACATGCCCGGTGAAATCCTCTTGTTCCAACAGGATCAGGGGCAGGCGACCCGTACCAGTTGCCACATCCAACACCAACGGGGCAGGATTTTCCCGCAGACAGGCCACGATAGGCCGTCCCAAAAACAAGGTCTCGTAGGTAGGATCGAAGTTCTTGATGCGATCATAGTGTTGGGCGTACACGTCATAGAGCCAGATCACCACCCGCCAGCCCAGATACACGCCTTCGGTCTTGATCAGCAAATACCAGGCCAGCAGTGCAATCAGGCCGACCACGCCCAACCCGATCACGACCGCTTCGGGTGAAACAGGCATCTCCACTTCCTGGAAACCGACCGCCGGGACTGCACAAAATCAGGCAGGCAGTTCGCCGATCTCGCGTAACCACGCCTCACAACGAGCCATGCCTTCGGTCAGGGTTACGCGCGGACGCCAACCCAGCAATGTCGCCGCTTTCGCCATGCTGTAAATGCGTCGCCCATAAAGCAGGTCGGCGTAACCACATGCCGGCACCGGCTGACCAAGCAGGATGGAGAGCGGTTCCGCCAGGACTGCTACGCTCTGCATGACCCATCTGGGCAAGGAAACGAATGTCTGATGCCCGGCCATCGCCGCATAAGCGCCCAGGTAATCGCGCCAGGTCGGCGATGGATCGGGTGCAGCGTTGAAGGCTTCCCCAACGGCGTGCGGGTGATCGGCAGCCAGCAGCAGCAGGTCCACCACATCATCCACGTAGATCACCGGCGCATAGCCATCACCGCTGCCGAACATAGGAGCAGGTACACGACGCATCAGCCGGAACATCGTCCGCGTCCACATCCGCGATCCTGGTCCATAGACCATACCGGGGCGGACAACCGCCGCTTCCAGGCCGAGTTCGCGCGTCCGCATCCAAAACCACTGCTCACCAATCGCTTTGGTTCGGCTATAAAAATCCACACCGGGCCACAGCGGGGTTTGTTCCGTAATCACGTCCGGCGTCCGGTAGCCATAAGTGGCGATGCTGCCCACGTACACGATCCGGCGCGCCCCAGCCTGATGTGCCATCTCAACAACATTCACCGTCCCGTTGACATTGACGGCATATTGCCTGGCCCATGCGCCGCCCAGCGCCGCCGCCGCGTGAATGACGATCTCGCAGTCTGCCGCCGCACGCCGCAGCGAGGGTCGGTCGGTCACGTCGCCGACAACGACATCCGCCCCCAGTGCCGCAACGCGCCCAACTTTCTTTTCCGTGCGCACCAGTCCGCGCACACGCGCGCCCGTCTTCACCAGCCGGGCGACCAGCGCCGAACCGATGAAGCCACCTGCCCCTGTCACCAACACCGTTCGCTCTACCAGAGACATCCTTCTACCCAATCCTATCTTTCAGCACACCCTCGCGTGCCGCCAAGAGCGCCCGTCGCGCCTCTTCTTCGCCATCCCACGACCATCCGCGCAGGCGCGCCAGCCCATCGGACAGGCCCACCAGCAGCGCCATGAGCACCGACAGCGTCGCGTCCCCTTCCGATACCGCCAGCGTACAATCTGCCAACCGTGCCACATCCCACGACAGCGCGCCGACTAACGCCAACACGGGAACTTCACGTTCCCGCATCAGACGCACAAAAACGGCTAGGTCTGGCGTCGGCGGCTCAGCAGCTACCACCACGACCACCATCCCGGCCCGAAGATTCCGTAGCCGGAGAGCCAGCTCCGTCACCGTTGAGACAGGCGCGTCCGCCCACATTCCCAGGCGTCGCAGCCGAAATGCAAACAAGTCTGCCAGACGCACCGACTCCCCTTCCCCAACGACGACCACCTCCGAGGCGCGGTCCAACAAACTCAGCGCCCGGTCCAACAGCGTCGGTTCCAGCCGGCGGGCAGTAGACTGCAACTGCTGCGCTGCTACTGTCAGTGTGTGTGCCACCGCCGCCCCCGGTGCTTCGCTCACCTCGATTGCACCGGCCCGCCCCAGGTCCAGCTTGACCGCCGCCTGCATCTCCGCCTGGAGTTCCAGATAGCCCCGGTAGCCGAGCACCTGGGCAAACCGCACCGTCGTCCCAGCATCCAGGTCACAAACCCTGGCTAACTGTGTGGCGTTCATAAACGCCGCGTCCTGATAGCGATCTAACAAAAACGCGGCCAGCCGCTGGTAGCTAGGCGAAAGCCGATCATAAACCTCGCGGATACGGTCGCGGAACATAACTCTCCTCGATCAATCTGCTCTCCGGCGAGTATAGCGCGCGTATTGCCCTGATCCCAGATCAGGGTTGTGTAGCAAGAATCTGGACCACACCCGCAGCGATCTTGGGAGTGTAATCGCTCCGCCATAAGCCAAAGTGGTATTCGGGAGCGTCGAAGCTGGGACACGCCGGGGGAATACAGGCTGCGTCGAGTGGGAAGTCGAAGGCCGTCCAGATCAGCCAACCCGCCAGACCATCGTACTCGGCAGCCTGAATCGCTTCCCGCAGCAAGCGGCTTTGCTCAGCAGAATCGAAATAATAGGTGCTGTAGCCGACTGCCTCCAAGAGAATCGGTTTCTCCGTCAGACTGCGTAACAAGGCAACGCGCGCCCGCAACCGGATCACGTCATCCCAATGATGAAAGCTCACAAAATCGACGTAAGGGATCGTTGCCTCAGCATCTTGAGACCAACCCGCCGTGATCAGATGATACGGATCGAGGCCGCGCACCGCCTCCGTCGTCTCTGCCAGCCAGCTAAGCACCGCCTCGCGGTCAAAAACTGCCCCCCCTTCGCGCACGGAACGATAATCCAGGTCGCCCTCATCGCGCAGGTCCCACGCCAGAATTGCCGCCTCGTCCCGATAGCGTTCCACCAGAAAAGCAATCTGCTCCTGCGTGTGCAACGGGTTGGTATACAGCGGATATTGCACCAGATCGGGCAGGTCGTTGAGCGTGAGGATCAGGCGGAAGCCCTGCGCCGCCGCTGCGTGGATGATCGCTTCCAGACGAATGAAGGATTCCGGCACGGGAACCGCGCCGCTACCGGGGCAGGCAAACAGGGCATCATGCCACAGAAACAGGCGCAGTGTGTTGAAACCGGCACCACGCAGCAAAGCCAATTCCGACTGCACCTCCGCTAGGTTCGCCTCGGTTAAAAAGCGTCGCCAGGGATAACGTACCGGGTAGTAATTAACGCCCCGCACGCGATATTCAGCCCCAGCAAGAGTGAAAACCGTCCCCTGAATGCCGACGAACCCGGTCATGCTCGACGGCACATAGGGAGAAAGCGCCGCCCGTGCCGCTGCAATCTCCTCCGACGTGCAGATAGGCAATGGCATCGGGGTGAAGACACCCAACTCCCGCAGGGCACGCAGCGCCTCTAACCCGCCGGACCGTACCTGCAACGCCGCCTGATATTCGGCGATAGCCTCGGCTACCCGTCCCCCGGCGGCCAGACTCTGCCCATAGTGATAGTGGGCCGCGTAGAGCTTTTCGCCTGTCGGCTGTCCATCTGGGCAGATGGCCTGCCGTTCGAGCAGCACTTCCAGTGCCCGGATCGCGGCAGGCCAATCGGTGGTCCAGGCCGCCTCGACCGCCGCACAGAGGACCTGCGGATCCATCATATCCGGCGAAGAAACCGCCGTCACGGGCGTTAGGCCGGTGTCAAAAGGGGGAGGTGGCGCGCAAGCGGCCAGGATCAGGAGGCCGAACGCCACCCAGACAACCCGGCGCGAAAACACGCCGACGCCGCGCAACCCACCGCTGCCGGAAAGCTGGTTTCCCATTTCAATCCAGCGACTCAGCGGCGCTGACCACCACGCCCTGGGTATCGACTGGCAACGTCCATGAACGGGCGTCGATTCCCTGCGTGCGGAAAGCCATCTCCATGCTGGTGGCAACCCTGCGGTGATTCACCAGGGCAAAGGCCAGCAGCGCCGGGCCTTCTCCACTGATCGTCACGCCCAACGCCCCGGCCCGCCGCCCAGCTTCTGCCGCCTGCGCAAAACCGGGAATGCGATCCCGCAGATATGGCCATAGCAACCGGTCATCCAACGTATGCGCCAGCAGGTCAAAGTCGCCCACCCGCAGCGCCTCGATCACCAGCGCCAGCCGTCCTAGGTTAAAAATCGCATCGCTAAGCGCCACGATCTCCGGCCAAAACGTCCGCTCCTGGCTATAGTCGGGCAAATCCGGCACGACGACGACAACCTTGAGCGGAGCCATATCCAGCCGGCGATAAAAGACAGGCGCAGCCGTACACACGGTCAGCCCGCCGAGCATAGCGGCGATGACCTCACCAGGATGGCCCAGAATCCCTGCGCCCAACGCGATCAGGTCGTCCCGCTGAAGCGGACTGCTCATCAGGGCATTTGCCCCGACCAGCCCGGCGACGGTCATCGCTGCCGACGCCCCCAGGCCAGCCCGCAGTGGAATGCTATTACGGATACGAACGTGCAATCCCACTGGAGAATCTTCCAGGCATTGAAAGACGCGGACAGCAGCATACATCACCGGATTCAAGCAGTCCGGCTCCAGGTCGGCGCTGTCTTCGCCTTCGGCTTCGATCACCAGCCGCGTGTCGCTGCGTTCGTTGAACAAGACCATAACGTGCAACGCCAGAGCCAGGGCCAGGCTTTCCACACCGGGGCCGAGGTTTGCGCTGACCGCCGGGACGATCACTTTCGCCTTACGCATGAAGAGTCCCCGCCGCTATTTTGCCTCGGCCAGCGGCAGCACAAAGGTAAAAATACTGCCCCGGCCATATTCGCTTTCCGCCCAAATTTTGCCGCCGTGCCGGTTGACGATGGTCTGTGCTATGGTCAGCCCCAGGCCGCCGCCCGGTAGATTGCGCACATACTCGTCATTGGAGCGATACATCCGGTCGAAAACCTGCTCCAACTCACCCGGCATAATGCCGATGCCCTGGTCTGCCACGCTGCAATAGACGTGTTCGCCGCCCTGCCAGGCATGGATCGCCACCGACTGCTCCTCGTGCGAATACAGAATGGCATTATGCAACAAATGATACACCACCTGCCGCAGCCGCACGGGATCACCCATAACCACCGGCATCGGGTCCTGCGTCGAAACGGCAATCGTCATCCGGCGCGCGTGGGCAAACGATACCAGTTCTCCGACCACGTCATTGATCACCCGATTGAGCTGCACAGGCACGTGTTCGAGCGGCATCCCCGCCTCGATCCAGGCCAGGTCTACCAGGGTATCGATCAGGTCGAGCAGCTTTTGGGAAGTTTGCAGAATGCGGGTAATGAACTTCTGCTGTCGCTCGTTGACTTCTCCGAACTTGAGCACCAGGTCTGCAAAGCCGCCCAGCGCCGATAGGGGGTTACGCAAGTCATGGGCAATGGTGCGCAACAGAGCTTCGCGCCGCGAGTCCAGATCGCGCCGTTCGGTCACATCCTGCAACAAGACGATGCGCGAGCCGTCCTTGAGCGTCGAACCGAACCCAACGGCCAGCCGCTTTTGCGGCAGGGATACGTTGCAGGTCAAATTTTCCTCTAACGTAAGCAGGTTGATCAACGCGCGGTTGCCGCTAAAGGCTTCTGAAGGCGACCGGGCCAGGCATTCCTCCGGCGTCACGCGCAGCATGGCCGCTGCCGCCGGGTTTACACGGTCCACGCGCCCCCGGCTGTCCAGCGTGATAATGCCATCCGAAACCATTCGGAACAGGTGATCGTACCGCGCCTGAAGGCTGGACTGGCTCATGGCACATCGACCATCCGGTACGCAGAATCAGGTTTCTGAAGGAGCGTCGCCGTCCGTCACCCTGATTTTAACCACTTTTGCCCGTCCCGGCGCAGGCGGCTCAGGCGGCAACGGGGAAGCAACAGGCGCAGCAGGGCTGGCAGGTGCGGCGGTATCTTCGACGGCCTGCCACTTTTCGCTGCGCAGGCGTTTCTTGTGCCCAGATGGGAACGTGATGACCGCGCCATCTTCACCACGCCGAACCTCGACGCCCAGATGGCGGATTGTCACCGGCCAGGGTAGCGCGTATTTACCACCGATCCATACCCTGCGCGGCGACACGATCCGCACGCCCATCAGCCGCCACAACAAATGCAGCGGCACGACGCCCCACAGGTAATCGATCTCGCCGATGCCTTCCAGGGCGTCGCTGTTGTAGGCTTCGCGGAAAGCCTTTTCGGTGCCCAGGGTATGCAACTGCGCCGCCATGATCCGCCGGAGCAGCTCCGCCGCCAGATCGGGCCGCCCGGCATCGATCAGGCCCTCGCCGAGCATCTGATTCCACATCATCCACACACCACCGCTGCCGTCGCGGTTGGTCGGGTCGTAAGCCGGGTCCTGGGCCGAGCAATTCGGGATGCCGTAAGGTCGCCAGTAGCGCTCCGGATCGGTGACCGTTTTTACCAGCGATTCGATACGGGCGGGATCATCCGGGCAGGCCCACAGCGGCAGCAGCAGGGTTTGATCCTGGCGCGTCCAGTCCACACTGCTGACCTGCACATCGTAGACGCGGCTTAACCCCCTTGCCGTGACACGGTCAATGCGGCGGTAGCGGTGCGCCGAAGTCGCCGCCCCCATGCCGCGATACCAGGAGAACGCCTCCGCAGGCAGCGTTTCAGCGACAGCCTTCCCATCCGCATCCAGGCCTTCCAACAGCATCGCCATCGCCGGGCGGTGATCGCGCCCTCCCAGCACCCGCACGATCAGGCGGTTGGGTGGGTTCAGGTCTAGGGCCGGGATCAGCGGCGAGTCGCCGGGACCTTCCGCCACTGCAACGCCGGTCGTGGTAATATGCGAGTCGCGGTCACGATAGTGATAACTGCCGGTAGCATCGCTCCACATGGCCGCTAGATGCGCCTTGAGCACACTAAGGCGCTGCTGGATGGCAGGTTGCTCCTGCTCTCTGTCTAGCACCTGCGCCATGTTGAGCAAACTGTGCGCTTCCCAGATCAGATAAGCGGCCAGATCGGGCGTTTCTGCCTTGCTGATGTCGGCATTCTGCGCCCAGCGGCGGTATGGCACAAAACTGGGGTTATCGTCGAACGCGCTCTGGATCGTGTCGGTCCATTCGGGGAGACCATCCCCATCGCGGTCTACGTCGGGCTGGAACCAACGGTGGAAAAAGCGCAGCAGTCCAGGGAACACCTCTGCCAGGAAATCACGGTCCTCCGTGTAGAGGTACACCAGCCAAGCAGTGTAAGCCAGCAGAGGGATGCACAGTTGCCCGTGCCGCTGCCCGCCCAGGCCCGGCTTCCAGTCGATGAAGCCGTCGGCGCCTTGCGTAGCCAGATAATTCCGCAGCGCCCCCTTCGCCAGTTCTGGCGCGACGGGCGCGATGGCCGGGAGCACCATGTAAGCCTCGGTCGCAACCTGCCCGTTCCACTGCCAGTTGTGATCGCTGCCGTCGCCGCGCGGGCTGAAACCGCGCGCCGGAATACGGGCAAACACAAACGATGGATAGGGCAGCCGTCCGGTCGGGCCAACGAAGCTCTGTAACAGCACCTTATAGCTGAAGGCAATAGCGGCGTCACGACCTGCGTCACCGGTGGCGATCTCCGGTGTCGTGGCGTTGATCTCCCTCAGACGCGCCAGATGAGCATCCCAGTCCTGCTTTTCGAGCCAGTACCGCGCCAGGGCCAACGATTCGGTCAGCACAGGCCGGGCAGCGTGCACCCAACGGACGACGGCACGCTCGCCGGGCGAAACGGTCAGGCGCGTGCTGAGGTGAGGCTGTTCCGCGTCTGCAAGCGCATTTTCCAGCAGCACCACCGGCTGCAAGTTGCCCACGTCGCGCACATGAAGCGCCCGACGCCGACCACCGAACGTCAACAGGCCGATCTCATGCTCGCGCATCTCTGTCATGACCTGCGCAAGCAGGTTCACCCCCACCTGAGTCGGCTGCTGACCTTCGTTAACAAAGGTAAAACGCCCACCGACGACGTGCGATTCGATGGCCCAATATTCCGCCTGAAGCGCCAGATGGCTGACCGGGCGTGCCGTAAGGCACAAGTAGCTCGGCCAGAACGTACGCAGCAGCGGCTGCCCGGCAAACCCCGCCGCCTCATGAATCGGGCGGCCATCAATGACCCAGATCGGCACCAGACGGGCCAGCCCGCAGCGCCCCCCGTAGCGTGTCTCCAAGGCCAGGGGCGGCGACTGACCCTGACCGATACGGAGTTCCCAGATTTGATCGTCGGTATAGTCCGTCCGAAAGAGCCGCACATCCGCTGCCAGGCGCAGCGCCAATGGATCAGTCGCCCCAAGCTGCCAGTCGCGCACGGCCTCTCCTTTGGATCAGGGCAGCCTCCCAAACGGCAGGTTACGCCTCGCGCCGCTCAGTTGATCCGCCGCCAGGTCATTGTGGCCTCTTCAAAAGCGAACGATTCGTTACCCAGGCTGGTCAAGACATGGATACCCGGCCCGCTCACATAGGCGCCGTTGGAATCCAGATAACCGCCCGCCTCATAGCGATAGGGTGTGACGAAGCCGAATTCGGGCGTGGTGCCCCAACCGAGCGCCTCGCGGATTTCAGGATGTTCCCGCCACAGCTTGCCGAAGCCGCGCTCCGGTTGCGCAAACCCTTCACCTGGTGGGACAATCGCCGGATCGTATTCGGGCTGGCCCTCCTCAAACGTATCCTCAAAGATCAGCCATTGGCCCTGGGTGGTCGAGTCCGGCGCATTGATCATGACCCAGATTTCGCGGTTCGGCTGGAGCCAGAACATGCGTCCATGCTCAAAGACCTGCTCGGCGACCTGAATTTCGGTGACAAAGGGCGTCGGCAGCGCGGCTGTCGTCGGCAGGGCCACCGGCAACCCTGGCGTGGGCGTCACCTCGATCGGCGCGACCTGAGCGGTTGCATTGTCGGTGGCTTCGGTCTCCGGCGGTTCTCCGCTGGGGGTCGCGGTGACGACGATGTAAACCTGCGTCTCCGGCGCGTTGTTGCAGGCCGCCACCAGCAGCAGGATCAGCATCAGCAGGACCATCAAAAGCAAATGTGGTTTATGCATCAGTTTCTCCAAATGAAAACCACTTGCCCCCCAGGCAAAACACGGCGAGATTTTAGCAGCCTCGCCGCCAGACGCAAGACTCCCTTCCGTATAGTTATTCAGGATAACACGAAAACACCGGCCTTGACTGACGATCACCCGACGATCCCCTGTCATCCGGCAACGGCAGGCTGTTCTTGGATGACGATAGCCTGATAAATGTAAACTTTAACGCCCTGGAGCAGCCAGGCTCGCGCGGGCAAGCCCATCTTGTGGCAGAGCAGGTCCAGAAATTCCTCCGGATCGGGCGCACGCTCCCACACCTGCGGCAAAAACGTGGCCCGTCGTGACCCGATTGCCAGAATGACACCGTCCACGTGAGGCCGCAGCAAGCGCGGAAGCTCTTCTGGTGTTGTGAAAGGCAGCTCCACCGGCGGCGTCAGCACCGAGATCTCAATCTGAATATCCGGCAATTCATCAGCGCGCAACGGGGCAAAGCGCGGATCGTGGAAGGCCGTCTGGATGGCAATATAGCTGACTTCGTGCGCCAGTGGCCGCCGGGCCGTCAGCGTGCCAGTGCAGCCGCGCAACTCCCCATCTCGCGTATGCAGCGTGACAAAGCACGCGCGTGGCTCCCGGAGCACTTCCGGCAAGGTCTGCAAATCCGGCAATGGTGTGGCCTGGCCTACCGTTGCCGCCTCTAATGTCGTGCGCACGATCTCCAACAGAATCATCTGTTCTTCCGGCGTATAATTCTCTACCATACGGCTCCCCCCTCCTGGCAGTAAGCCTTCTCTCTCATTGTATCACGCCTTGAACGCCGGGGAGGGACTGTTTAGCCGTACAACGCATCCAGAATGCGCGGCGTCAGATCGGCCAGATTGGTCAAAGTAGCAGCAAACCGCTCATGACCGCGCCCGATCACCAGGGTCGGCACGTTGTTCTCGGTGTGGTTGCGTGATCCGAGGTCTTCCATGTTGCCATGATCGCTGCCGATCACGATCAGGCCATCATGATCCCAATCTTCCAGCAGCCCGCCCATCACCGCGTCAAACCGTTCCAGAATACCCACCCCATGCTCGAATGGCCCTCGGTGGCCGATCACGTCTGTAATCCAGGTGGAAAACAGCGAGAACGTATAACGCCGGGCCAGGCTGGCCAGCAGGCGACCCGCTGCCTGTGGGCTGTAGACAGGAGTATCGGTGTATCCCAGCTCACTACGCCAGCCTTCGCCGGTCCAATCGGCACTCAGCGCCTCGCCACGTCGCACGGCCTCCTCGCCCATCAGCGGCAGTCCCGCCTCGTGGACGGCCTGTTGAAGGGCAGAGCGCAGCCGCCGACCACTGTTGATCGCCTGGAAAAAGCGGGGCGGATAAGCGTCGAGCATGGCCGCCGTCCCTCCACGCGCTACGACCTGTTTGAACAGGTTATCCTCTGCCAGAATCGCCCGAATGGCCGGGTTTGGCTTAGGGCCATAGTGCTCGCCGATCTCGGCGGGTACGTTGCGCCCGGTCAGGATCGCCGCCTGTCCGGTGGCGCTCTGCGGGCGGCCCGGCACACCCAGCCGGGGATCGGTCGGGACAAAACTGGCCCACGCGCCGGTCGCGCGAGGCCGATCTTGTAACCAACGCCCTCCGGCAAGAGCGTTTAGAATGGGCATCCGAGCGACGGCGAAGGGATTCCGCGCCGCGTCATCCGCGCCCAGACCGATTCCATCCAGAAAGATAAACAAAAGATGCTGCGCGTAGGCCATGTTCGCAACCGGGTTCCACGTAAGCTGCAACTGTGCCTATTCTAGCAGCACCCGCCCTGCTGCAAACAGGTCCACCGGACAGACCGGTTGCGTTTATCCCAGCACGCCGTATGATCACGGTAAACACGCGCCCCCACCCAACGAGAACGCGAGAGGAATCGAAAAGATGAGCATTTCCGCTTTGCTTCGTGGAATCGCCCTGACAGCCGCCCTGCTGATCGGCGCCAGCGTGGCCCTGGCGCAGGGCGGGCTGGACCAGACCTACACCTGGCCCGAACAGGGGATCAGCATGGCCTATCCGGCAGGTTGGGCCACCCCTCAGCCGCTCATGGACAATGCCTATGAGCTGGCAGCCAACCCGGCAGACCTCAATGCCCCCAGGCCTGGCGCGCCCGTTGTGTTGATCTTCGCCGCCGATACCCTGGGCGGCTTTGCTGAGGTGGCTCAAGGTCAGACACCCGCAGAGGTACTGGGCGCTCTGATCGCCGACATCACCGACAATGCTTCCCTGCCGGACACCATGCTGGCGACCACCATTGCAGGCTATCCCGCCGTGCGCGCCCAGGCAAGTACACCTGATCACACCTTCTTTACCGATGGCGTGATCATCAGCGTATCTGATGGTCGCTTTGTGATCGTGTTGGCAGGGATGCCTTTTAACCAACAGACGACATTCATCCCAACTTTCGACCAGATGCTCGCCAGCCTAACTATCAGCGCAGCAGCTACCGCCATCCCTCCGGTGAACGGCGTGCGGATCACGCTGGATCAAACCCTTACCGGTTCGTGGAATGAAATCGACGCCGTTGAACTGGTCGGCGTCGATGAAAACAACCAGTCTGTACGCCAGTGGGCCAGCGGTGCCGAAGCCACCAGCGAATACAACAGCACCACCTGGTCGGCGATGCAGGCCACCGGCGCGCCCGACACGCCCGCATGCGGCGACTTCACCACCGCCTGGGCCTCGGCCACATCAACCGGGCAGGATAACCTGACGCTGACCTACGACACGCCGGTTTTACCGAACGCCATCAACGTTTACCAGAGTTATAATCCCGGCGCGATCACGCGCGTGGAAGTGCTGCCCGCCGACGGCGCACCTGCCATTACCGTCTTTGAAGGCGTCGATCCCACGACTGCCTGCCCCGGCGTCTTTACCGTCTATGTCGGCGGCGGAACGATTGAGTACGGCCAGGCCATCATCAGCGAGATCAACGGCGAGTCCTTCCAGCAGGATTGGATATTCACCGGGAACGCAGGCGACGCCGTGACGATCACCATGATCGACACCACACGAGACGATACCCTTGACCCCTATCTGATCCTGCTGGACAGCACCGGTACGCAACTGATCACCAACGACGACGCGCAAGACACCACCGTTGGCCCCTTGAATGCGCAGATCGTGAACTTCGTCCTGCCAGAGGATGGCACCTACACCATCCGCGCCACACGCTTCGCCCAGGAACTCGGCACAAGTTTCGGCAGTTACACCCTAACTCTGGACCTGGCTACTCTGGGCACAAGCACGACCGGCGGCATGATCACCTACGGTCAGACTGTCTCCGGCCTGATCACCGACAGCGTCTTTCAGCAAGACTGGACCTTTACCGGGCAAGCAGGCGACACGATCACCATCACCATGATCGACACGTCTGAAGCTACCCCTCTCGACTCATATCTATTGCTGCTGGATGACGCCGGCAATATCCTGATCGCAAACGACGACGGACCAGCAGAAGCCGTCGGGCCGCTGAACGCCATGATCGCCGGCTTTACCTTGCCCGCCGACGGCACCTACACTATCCGCGCAGCACGCTTCGGACAGGCAGAAGGATCGAGCACCGGCACCTATAACCTGACCCTGTTCCTCGACCAATAGCCTGCCGCTAGACGACTACCACATGACGCCTCCACCGCGTTTCGGCGACAGCCCGAAACAGGCCAGAGGTCACGACGCAGAGACACGGACTTTTCCGATTCGGCACAATGCTTTACAATCTGACGAGGCAAACAATTCAACAGGAAACAGGAAACACCGATGAGTCCGAATCAAGTGCCTATGTACAGGTCGGAGGCGCTGTGGCAGTTGCTCCGTGACCTGCGTGAAAGTCTTCCCGGCATCCAGGCTGCCGTGATCCTCAGCATCGAGGGTTTGCTGGTTGAGGCGTATCCTTCCGACGACACGCACGATAGCCACATCAACCCGACCAGCAGCCCGCAGGTCGCCGCGATGGCGAGCGTGATGGCGGGGCTTTCGCGCCGCACCTTGAACCGACTCGCGCAGGGCGATCTGGAACGGTTGATGGTCGAGGGAGAGCAGGGCACGCTCCTCATCTACCCCAGCGGGCGCAATTTCCTGGCTGTGCTCGTCGAAAAAGACATCCGCATGGCACCGATCATCACCGCCATGAACGAAACCGCGCCGAAGATCGAGCGCATCCTGGAAAACTAGGTCCGGTCATCATCCAGCAGGAACGGATTGCTGCGCCGCTCCTGTCCAATGGTTGTCAGCCCGCCGTGCCCCGACGCGACCGTGTAACCATCGCCCAGGGGCACGAGCTTTTCAAAGATCGAGTGCATCAGCAGGGTACTGTCGCCGCCAGGCAGGTCCGTGCGACCAATCGATCCCTCGAACAGACAGTCCCCACAAAAGATGATCTCCAGTTCGCGTAGCACAAAGCTGACATGCCCTGGCGAATGTCCCGGTGTGTGCAGCACGTCCAGTGCGATGCCATCTACAGCGATCCGCTCGCCCTCCTCCACGTAGCCATCCGGCGTGGGCGGCGGGGGCAGTTCCAGGCCAAAGAACGCCCCAGTCAACTGCATGGCCTCCAGTAGAGGTAAATCGGCTTTGTGCAGGCGAAACGGCGCACCGGTCGCGGCCTGCAAATCGCCCGCCGCCAGCACGTGATCGAAATGGGCGTGCGTGGCGAGAATCTGCTTCACCGTCCAGCCATGTTCCCCAACAGACTTCAAAATCACCCCAGCCTCGTCTGCCGGGTCAATGATCACCGCCGCGCGCGTGTCTGTGTTGCCAACGATGTAACAGTTGGTTTGAAAGACGCCAAGAGCCAGTGTCTGGATTTCAATCGGCATGTCAGCCCCTGAAACACCGTCTGTTGAATTTAATCTCCCGCCGGAACTAACCCTTCGCTGTGATCGGCCCGCCTACGCTGCCGTAGTAGCGCCCATGCCTCACGGATTTCCGTCATGCCGAGCAGCAACCCGGCCAGCACATACGCCACAGCGCCCGCCGCCAGCAGAATCGCCAGCCGGACAATCACCCGAACCAGCCCGGCGTCGTCCAGCCCCAACGCGCGCAGCAGCGCATCCAGCGCCACGATAGCCATCGCCATCATCAGACTCGCCGCCAGCGCCCGCGCCAGTGTGGCGACCTCCGCCCGCGCGCCCACGTCGCCCCAGCGCCGCCGCAGGATGAACAGCAGTACACTGACCTCCACCGCTACCGCCAGCGAGTTCGACAGGGCCAGCCCACCGACGCCGATCAGCCCCGTGAAGATGATCGACAAGACAACGTTGATCGCCGCCGACAGCAGCGCGGCATAAAGCGGCGTCATGGTGTCTTTGTCGGCGTAAAAGCTGCGCGCCACCACTTCCAGCGCCGAATGCACGATCAGGCCCAGCGCGAAGAACTGGAGCGTGCTGTAGACCATCGCTGACGCGCTGGCGTCGAATGCGCCGCGTTCCAACAGGCCGATCAGCGGGCGGCCCAGCAAGATCAGCCCAACGGCGGCAGGGACAGTTGCGGCCAAAATGTAGCGCAGCGCCCCGCTCATGGCGCGGCGTTTACCATCCAGGTCGCCCAGGGCGCTCAAGGTCGCCAGTGTCGGAAAGATGACGAAGCCCATCGCGCTGCCGATCAGCGTTTCGGGAATCTGCATCAGCCGCCAGCCCCAGTTGAAGGCGCCAATGGCCCCCTCGCCCAACCGCGAGGCGATGTTGTTGGGAATCAGGTAGAGGTTAAACGTCATGACAGCCAACCCCAACAGGCGCGGGATCATGAGCACGATAACCTGGCGCAGCCGAGGGTCACGCCAGCCCAATTCCGGCCACCAGCGCATCCGATAGCGAATCAGGCCCGGCACCTGAATCCCGAAGTGCATGGCTGCCCCGATCACGGCCCCCCAGGCAATCCCGTAAACGCCCAGCGGCCCGACCCAAAAAACTACGCCGAAGAGAATACCCACGTCCAGCATGATCGGCGCCAGAGCCGGGAGCAAAAAGTGGTTATGGCTGTGCAGAATGCCCTGAAAAATGCCGCTGACAGAAAAGATGAGCGTGGAGATCAGCAGGATGCGCATCAGCGAGGCTGTCTGCGCCACCTGCGCCGCCCCGAACCCCGGTGCGACAACCGTGCTAATCAGCCAGGGAGCGATCAGGAATGCGATCAGGCTCAAAGCCGCCGTAACGGTAAAGATGGAATTCATCACGTGGCTGGCGAGCTTCCAGGCGTCTTCCCGCTGTCCCTGCGCCAGCAGGCCGCCAAACACCGGGATAAAGGCATACCCCAGCGCCCCACCCCCGATTAACACAACCAGCAGTTCGGGAATACTGTTGGCCGTGACGAACGCATCCCATTCGGCGCTGAGGCCGAATACATTCGCAATGATAAACACCTGCGCCAGGCTGATCGCTTTCGCCACACCGAAAGCGACCATCAGCAACACCGTTGAGCGCGCCAGGCGCCCTACCGAAGGGCGAGCCGCTGAGGTCGTACTCGATTCCACGCCCGACTCTCCTCCACAAGATAGGGGCGACCGGTCGGTCGCCCCTACACCGTCCGTAACCGTAGATTCGTCTCCACGTCGCATCACCCACCAGACTGGGCGACCTGCATCTGGACCAGGGCATCCTGGGCAGGCGTGAAGTTGTGGTTGTGCTGAAGCGCCAGGTTGAACTGCGCCCGCGCTGCGTCCGTCTGGCCGCGCGCCAGATAGACCATACCGGTCCAGTAGTACGTCTCTTCCACATAAGGCGTCGTGCCCAGGTTGGCTTGAACCAACGCCAGCACATCGTCGTAACGCCCGACCTCGTAGTATGCTTCAAACGGCCCAAACTGATACCACAGCATCCGCCAGGGCAAGCCCGGTCCGGCATTGCGTGCCTGGTCGTAGGCGGCTGCCGCCTCTTCGTAGCGCCCCAACATCACGTAACTGGTGCCCATATTGAACCAGGCGAACGGATTCGCCGCATCCGCCGCTGCTTCCTGGCGGGCCACTTCTAGGGCGTGCTCGGCGTTATAGGTCAAATCGGCCTGTGGTCCAAGAATCTGGCGCAGTTCATTTTCCCGCCCCTGATCGTAGATGACGATGTACAGGCGATTGAAATGCTGCCATGTTCGGTTGAACTGGTCGTAGGAAACCGGCAGCCCCTGAAAGTTGCCATGCCCCAAAAAGCTATCGTAAACGTATAGCTGGGACTGATTATCGTCGTAGCCAACGATCAGCCGATAATGGCCCATCCAGTCGTAGCCTTCCGGCATAAAGCCCACCTCGACCACGACTGGGAAGCCCTCCAGCACCAGGCGACGGATCATGTTCAGGTCGCCGCCATAGCGGACCAATGCCCGCACGCCGGTATTCTCGTTGACATAGCGAACCATCTGCCCAGGACTGACGTTTTTATCCTCAGGGTCGGGTTTCAAAAAGTCAGCAGCCTGGGCCTGGGTGCCCGTCCACCCATAGTAAGTCAGCGCCATCGTCAGCGTGGCTGGCCCGCAGTTGTTCCATGTCTGGTATATGTGCGTAAAGCCAGACAGCCGGGACGACGAAGGCAGCATGACCACCTCGGTTGCTGCCAGGGTCGGTGGCGGCAGCGGCGTCCAGGTAGCCGTCGGCAGGGCAGGCGTCGCCGTCGGCTGCGGAACGGTTGGCGTTGGCGTGCTGACCAACGCCCCGGCCTGCGGCTGACCACCCAAGGGCTGGATCGGCGTTGGAGTTGCGGGCTGCAAGCTAGGAGCCGGCGTCATCTCTGCCGCGCTGACCGCCGAAACGCCCTGTTGCGGGGTCAGCAGCAAATCTGCCGCCGAAGGTCCACCGCCGCTACCCGGCTGAACCGTCGGCAGGGTATCTGCCGTATACTGGCGCTGGGGAGCAAAGATCGTCATAAAAGGCAGGTAGCGGTTGATGCGCTCCTGCAATTCGGGCCGCAGGCTGCGATAAACCAGCGGCGCAGCAATCAGGCCGACGATCCCCAGCACGACCAGACCTGCCGTAACCCAACCCAACAAAGAACGCACACCGCGCCGAGATCGCCCCAACCGACGTTGCTGCCGCATCCGCAAGGTAGACATCGGGCGATCCACTGGCGGCAGGCCGGTGGGTTGTGTCGGCGGCGCGACAGGCCGCGTGCGTTGGATGGTGTCTTCAGGCTTTCGCATACCCTTTCCATTCCTTCCACGCCGTCCTGAGCCTTATGGACGGCGCTCTGTTTTGATACCGATCCCCTTCCCCGAAGGACCCGCGCGACGGGCCGGTTCGACCCGCCGGACAAGTTTAACAACCGGTTTCCAAATACCCAATAAACCTCCCTGGCAAGAAAGCTGTGCGGATTATAGCATTAGACGGGGAGATGGCGGTCTGTTTCAAGGAGACGATTATGCAACGCTTCGCCGACGCTGTGCGCGCCATCCAGCAACTTTACCGCCAGACTCCCTACGAGCAACACATCGCGCCAGTGGCGCGCATTTTTGCGCAAAGCCTGGCCCGTGAAGTCGCCCTGACCGGCACAGAAACAGTCCTGGACATCGGCACAGGGACGGGCGTGCTGGCGCGTGAACTGGCCGGGTCGGCGCGCTGGGTCATCGGGGTAGATATTTCGCCTGCCCTGCTACGGGCCGCACGCGCCGCCGCTCTCAGCGAGGGGGTGCGCAATGTCTCCTTTATCCTGGCAGATGCCCACACTCTGGCCTGTCTGCCCGATGCCTGCTGCGATGTGGCCCTGACCTCGTTTGGGTTGGGTGAAACCGATCCGGCTCGCTCCCTGCGCGCCGTTGCACGGGTGCTGCGCCTCGGCGGGCGTTTTGGTGTGCAGGAATGGGGACCCTATGACCACGCGGACGACCCGCGTTTGCTGCTGGACGAAACGCTGACCGAATATCTTGCCCCAGATGTTGACGAAGCCCATTTACAGTTCCGCCGCCTGCTGGCTACCCCCCTACCCTGGAGCGGGCAGCTTCAGGACGCCGAGGATTACATCGAAGCCTTGAGCGAGGCCGGGTTTACCGCCATCCAGGCCGCCGAAGTGCGCCCGGTCACGGTGACGTTCGCCTCCGGCGACGCTTTTCTCGCCTACATGCTGGCGTGGGCCTGGCGCGCCCAAGAAATCGCAGCCATGTCCCCGACGGCACGTGAAGCGTTTCGGGCACAGATCATGCGGCGCCTGGCCCCGCTGCTGAACTCCGCAGGGCAACTCCGCCTGACGCCATGCCTGTTCCGCGCCTCAGCGGTTAGAAAACGCTAACTTTGCACAGACAAACGTTCAAGTTATCATCAGAACTAGGCTGACTGCAAAAGAAGCGTTTTGGGCCATTACACAGCGCCTGTTTTTGTGCCGCGCTCAGGATCAGCCTGGAATATCGATGCATGGCGAAAAACATCTGTTGGTCGTCGAGAGCAACCCTTTACGGGCACGCCTGCTGGCGCAACATTTATACACCAATGGCTATGCCGTCAGCGTTGTAACCACAGGACAGGAAGCCCTCGAAGTTCTTGAACGGCAGGCCCCCTCCCTGTTGCTGCTCAGTGTCAACTTGCCGGACATCGGCGGGATACAACTCCTAGAACACATCCGCGGCTTTTCCAGTATCCCGATCATCATGTTCGGCGACGAAAACCACCCCGCCGCCAAAGTGCGCAGCCTGGAAACAGGTGCAGATGATTTCCTCACCTATCCTTATCATGAGGAAGAACTGCGCGCCCGTATTGCCGCCTTGCTCCGCCGGATGCATTGGACACCGCCGACCGAAGCGGTGCTGCAAGTGGGACAACTTCGCGTGGAAATGTCACACCGCCGGGCAATGCTGGGCGGCAAAATGCTGCATCTGACACCGATTGAATTCGCCATTCTATGCACGCTGATGCAGCGCGCCGGGCAACTTGTGACTTACCAGGAATTGATGCATAGCGTGTGGGGAAGCAGCGGCGAGAGCGACTCCTCAGTGTTGCGCGTGAACATCTCGCGCTTGCGACAGAAGATTGAAGACGACGCGAATCGGCCTCGCTACATCCTGACCGTGCCACGCCAGGGCTACCGAATGCCGGGATGAAGACGAGACGCAAAAATGTAGCGGCAGCTTGAAGCCGCCGCTACCTAAAGGTATTCTGACTACACGAATAATCTTCACTTCCGCGTCAGCCTGTCCCGTAGGAAAAACATTCCCCCCAAAAACAGCGCCCCGCCAACCGCGACGCCGCCAGCAGCCAGCGCCAGCACCTTTTCCGGCGATTCGCCCGGCATCACAACCTGCCCGTCGCCATATTCCCTGAACAACCGCCCCCACTTCGTTTGCAGAGCCGCCTCCACACGCCGCCGCCCGACGAACGGATACCAGTAAACGTTGTGATAGATGTTGCTCGCCATGTAGCTCCACGGGACCAGCGGTGTGCGCAGCAGCAGCGCCTCGAACCCCTTGAGCCAGCCGTGATAAATCATCTTCTGCCCCCTGCTGGCGAAGGTATCTTCTTGCACGAAGTTCCAGGCCGGTTCCTGGCGGATGTCGTAACCGACCACCTCGATCTGCTCCGGGTCGCCCACGCCCAGCCCGCGCTCGTGTGCCAGACGGATAAAGTCCAGGCTCATCGGATTGAAGCCTTGCAATTTGGCGCTCATCGCGTCGATAGCGACCTGATCCGCCGAAGCCAGCAGGATGTCTTTCTCATGCCAGCGCATGGCGCGCGGGCCAGGCCCATCCCCGGCAAACGTACCATCCATGACGGCAAAGATGCCGGTATGAATATCCTGCTGGATTTGCAGCAGGTCCACCACCGTCTCATGGATAACGGCGTGCGTCCAGTGGCGCTTGCGGCTGAGCAAGCCACCGAAGGCATTCTTCATCGCACCGGTGATCGTCGTAAACACATGTGTTTTCACGGTCGGGCAGTGGATAATATTCCGCCCGTAGAAGCATTCTGGAATGTACACGCCCTCCGGGTAGACGCGGTCCAGCACCAGAAAGGGTTCCTTCGGCTCGTAACGCACCCAGCGGAACTGCGGCTCATAAAGATGCCAGTTCTCGACCCCGTATTTGTCCGTCACGAAGCGGTGCTTGTTGTTGAATTCGCCCTCGCGCGCGTCCACAACCACCGTATCGTTATGTGCGGCTATCAGGCGCGGGTAACCTGCACTTTGCAACTCCTGAATGATGCCTTCAAGCTGCCAGGGCGTGCTGGAACAGGCCGGATACCAGGTGTCCCAGGAAATATTCACCTTGATCAAGGTCTCTTTGTCTTGCGGAAGGGCCTCACGATAGCCCGCCAGCCACATCACCTCGCGGATATCCTGCACCACCGTTTCGGGACGGGTCTTCAGGACGGCGACTTTGCCCCTGCCAGGAAAATGAGCCATGTTCCCCTAATGTCTCCTTGACCAAGCGAACCGGACGCAGTATAGCGCAGGCCCCCTGTACTGTCGATAATTCTTCAGGTCGAGAGACAAGCTGCGATGCCATATTTTAGACAGACCCAGCCCGCCAACACTCCTGACGGCCAGGTCAGGTTCACAGCGACAGTACCAAAGCCCCACAACTTTGGGGGGTATTCTAGCGTATAATCAGAGTGGCACGGTCGGGCGTAACTGCTACAATACCTGCCGATAGGTTGCTCATTTCCATTTCACTATTCAGAGGAGAATAGAAATATGAAACTCCGTATTGTGTCGTTCTTACTCGTTCTGGCTCTGATCTTGAGTCTGGCTCCCATCGCCAGCGCGCAGGGCGGCGCGCCCTGCTACAACCTGCCTCAGGCAGATTGCAACGTCTTGCTGGCTGCCCAGGCGAATACCGAAGAAAATCTCAATTCGTTCCAGATGCAGTTTATGGTCGATCTCAACATCGGCGGCCTGAGCACGCTAAGCGCGATGTTTGGCGGTGCGAGCAGCGCCAGCAGCGCCAGCATCGATAATTTCGTCTTCCATGTCGAAGGACAAGGCCCATTCGCGGCTGATCCTGAGGCAAGCGCAGCAGATGCTATGAATGCCTTCGCCATGGCGCTGGATATGGATGCCAGCGCCGTGATGGGCACCGATGAACAGTCTGGGCCGCTCAGCTTCGTCATCGTGGACGGCGTGTACTATCAGATCGAACCGCCGATGGACTTGAGCGAAATGGGCATCACCGGCGTGGTCGGCATCACCCTGGAACAACTGATCACCCTAGCGATGGAACAGGCCGGCATGTCGGGTCTGCCTGGCGGCGCGATGACCCCGGATAACACTACCGGTGTCACTCCTGATGCCATGTTGGAGCAGTTCGCCGCCAACGAAGGGCTGATGCAGGCGCTTCAGAATATGCCTGCCGCCGAGGACATCCCCGGCTTCATCAGCCTCGAACGATTGGCCGACGAGGATGTGTTGGGCCAGACCATGTCGCCCTTCAGCCTATCGGTAGACTTCAGCACGCTCTTTGCTTCGCAGGAATTCCAGACGGTGCTCCAGCAGGCCATTTCCGGCGCTGCTGAGTCTGATCCCAGCGCCGGACAGATGGGCATGATGATCCCGATGCTGCTGAGCGGGGTCACGCTCACCGCCGACGTGACGCAGTGGGTCGGCAGCGATCAGTTCATCCACAAGCTCGGCGCTGACATCAACGGCTCGCTGGACCTGGCCGCCCTGATGCCGCCCAGCAGCCAGAGCCAGAACGCCCCGCAGATCCCGCCCATCACCTTCGCCCTGCACTTCGAGGTTACGCTGGACCAGCTCAACGGCACGTTCGACATCGTCGCCCCCGAAGGCGCGACCGTCCTGACCGACGAGCAGCTTCAGCTTCTGGTGCAGGCCGCCCAATAAACCCCGCGCGTGGGGAGCTGGGCACGTCGTGTGAACAGGTAGAGTGAATCAGCGGGCCGCCCATTCTGCGATGGGTGGCCCGCTCGCTTGCCCGGCCCTGCCGCTGGTTTTATAATGCGGTTGATTGTATTGTCCACGCCGGTTGGAGGACTGCCGATGAGTTTTAGTGATGCCGCCGCCCGCCTGAAAAAAGCACGCGCAGACACACAGGCCGCTATAGAGACGGCAGCTGCCCAGGCGACCGAAAGGCCGCCGGAAAAACCGGTGGACTTTAAGGAATTGTATCTGCTGCGCGCTCGCATTGTGGGTGTCCTGATCCGTGACGCGCGCCTGGCGCGCGGGCGGACCGTCGAGGCGTGCGCCGAGGCACTGGCGATTGCGCCCGAAACCCTCGTCGCCTGGGAACTGGGCGAGGCTACCCCCGATCTGCCGCAGTTGGAGATCCTGGCGAACTACCTGGATGTCCCCGTCAGTCACTTCTGGTCCACGCAAACGCTGACACGAGATGGCAAGACGGGTTTCTTTGCCCAGCAAGAATACGTGGAACTGCGCCAGCGCGTGATCGGCCTGCTACTCCGTAAGGCGCGCACCGATGCCGGGCTTTCGCTAGAGGACCTGGCCGCCCGAAGTGGCCTTTCTGCTGAACAGCTTAACGCCTATGAACTGGGCCAACAGCCCATCCCGCTCGTGGAACTGATGACTCTGGCTTCGGCAACCAATGTCTCGCTACGCTACTTCCTGGACGAAGCCAGCCGTATTGGCCGCTGGTTGGAACAGCAGGAAGATTTCAAGCGATTCAGCGAAATGCCCGACGAAATGCGCGCTTTTCTCAGCAACCCGGTCAACGCCAGTTTTGTCGAACTGGCAATGTGGCTGCGTCAATTGGACGTGGACGAACTGCGCGGCATCGGCGAGATGGTCCTCACCCTCACCCGCCTAAAGACCGAGGACCTGCGCAGCATCGCCGAAGGTATTTTGAACATCACCTACTGACGAGGGAACACCCCAGGAGTAGAAGCACGTGGCAAACGCAGAGGAACTGCAAGCACAGGGTATTCAGCGTTTTCATCAAAAAGATTACGAAGCTGCTGCCGAATTGTTCCGTCAGGCACATGCGGCTTACCAGGAAGACGGCAAGCCGGATATGGCCGCTGAAATGCTCACCAATATCGGCCTGGTTCACCGCGCCCTCGGTGAACACGACCGGGCAGCAGCCCTGATGCAGGAAGCACGCGAGGTCTTTGTAAGCACCGGCGACCGTAAACGGGAGGCACAGGTCCTGGGCAATCTGGGCGGTGTGTACGCAGCGCAGGGCAACACCGAACAGGCCATGACCTGCTACCGTCAGGCCGCCGATACATTTCTGGAACTGGGCGAAGACGAGCTTTACGGCCAGACCCTCCTCGCCCTGGGGGACCTGCAAATGCGCAAAGGCAAGTTCATGGCCGGGGCAGCCACCTACGAGGTCGGCCTGGACAGCGTGAAAGACCTGTCGCCCACGCAGAAAGTACTCAAAGGACTGATGGGCATCCGCCGCCGCTTGACCGGCATGGGCGCGCCGCCGCCCGACAAGAAAGAGTAACCCTCACGCGATGACGCTGATCACACGGCGCGAAGAGGCGCTCGAATATACCCGTTTGTTCCGTCAGCAGGGCGTCAGCATGGCGATCTTCTGCACGGCGTCGCACTGGAACACCGAAGCCATTCTGTTGGCCGGAAAGCAGATCGCAGAGAAATACCACCTTGCCCGCGTACCGCTGGCCGTCGCCATGACCTACACCTATCCCCATATGCCGCAGGCCAAACGCATCACCTACAGCGGCGATCCGGTGGCGGGATTTCTCTCCAACATGGCGCATCTCAAGGCGCTATGCGGCGGGCCAGACTCACCGTATGCGAACGTGGCCGTGCTGCCGCACCTGGATCACGCCGATCCTCAGCGTGACCGCTGGGCGCTGATCGAAGGACTGCCGCACCTGGCAACCGTGATGTTCGACGCGCAAAAGTACCCGCTCGAACAGAACATTGCCTGGACGCGCGACTATGTGGCGACCTATGGCGATCAGGTACTGGTCGAAGGCATCATCGAGGAATTGAGCGTGGCCGGGCGCGCGCAGGCCGTCCAGCAAGACGCCTACATCGAGAAGGCCATCCGTTACCTGGCGGAGACCGGGGTTGATTTCCTGGTGGCCGACCTGGGCACAGAACAACAATCCAACCAGGTAGGCGGCGCTCGCTACCTCAAGGAACGGGCGCAGGCGCTCACAGCAGGTTTGGGCGAGGCGCGGCTGGTGCTGCACGGCACATCCAGCCTGACGCGCGAGCAGATGCAGGGGTTGGCTGCCGACGGCGTGATTCGTGTGAACATGTGGACACGCATCGTCCGCGAGGCGGGCCAGCACGCCGCGCGCCAACTTATTGCCCGACAGGCCGCCATCGCAGCCGGCGATTTCGAAGCCGCTGAGTCGCGTCAGTATCTATACGACTCCATCGAAGCCGCCGCTGCCATCATGGTCGAGGTGATGGAAATCCTCGGCTATCCCCGATTGGGCACGTAAGTTTTGCGGCATAGCACGCCCGATGCGCGGAGGACTTTGTGTCGGGCGTCGTTTGCGCTCCTGACGATTCACGAGGACGGTCTTTGCATGAGCCTGATTGGAATCGATGTCGGCACGACCGGCTGCAAAGTGATCGCCATCCGTGACGATGGGGCGATCCTGGCCTCGGCGCAACGGGAATACGACATTCTGCGCCCACAGCCCGGCTGGGCAGAACTGGATAGCCGGCAGGTCTGGAATTGTATCCGTGAGGCACTCCGGGAAGTCACCGCGCAGACGAAAAACAACCCGGCAGCCGCGTTGTGCGTCTCGTCAATGGGCGAGGCTATGACCCCCGTTTCGGCAGATCGGCGCATCCTGGGCAATTGCCTGCTCGGTTTTGACACGCGCGGCGCAGAAACGCTCGCCCGATTGGGTGAACTTGACCCGCTGATTTTCTTCGAACGCAGCGGCAATGTGCCCAGCACCATCTACGGCGGCCCCAAGCTGATCTGGCTGCGCGACCACCGCCCGGACCTGTTCCGACAAACCTACAAATTTCTCAACTGGGCCGATCTGGTCGCTTACCTGCTTGGCGGCGACCCGGTTACGGACTACTCGCTGGCGAACCGCAGCCTGTTCTTCGATCTGCGGGGAGAATGCTGGTCACAGGCGACGCTGGACTGGGTGGGAATGCCAGCGGAAAAACTACCCGGCCTGGCGCAGGCCGGAACCGTTACAGGGACGGTCGCCGCACCGGTCGCAGAAGACCTGGGCCTGCCGCGCAGCGCGAAGGTGGTCATCGGGGCACATGATCAGTGCGCCAACGCCGTCGGCGCGGGTGTTATCCGGGGCGGGATGGCACTTTACGGTCTGGGAACGTACATCTGCATCGCCCCGACCTATGACACCATCCCTGCCACTGCCACAATGATGCAGTCCCGGCTCAACGTGGAACATCACGCCCTGCCCGGCCTATACGTGAGCTTTTACCATAACCTGACCGGCGGCGCGCTGCTCAAGTGGTTCCGCAATACCTTTGCCCGCGCCGAACACGAGGCAGCAAAGGCACGCGGCGAAGACGTATATGACCTGCTGCTGGCAGAAATGCCCGCCGAGCCGACCGACCTGCTGGTGTTGCCTCACTTTGCGCCTACCGGTCCACCGTATTATGACGACGACGCACGCGGCCTGATCGTCGGGCTGACGCTGGAAACCACGCGCGGCGAGTTTGTTAAAGGGCTGCTAGAAGGCGTGACTTACTACTTCCGCGACGGTGTCGAGCGTATGACCCAGGCGGGAATCAACATCGCGGAATACCGCGTCACGGGCGGCGGGGCGCGCTCGGATGCCTGGCTGCAAATCAAAGCTGATATTCTGGGCAGGCCGCTGACCCGCCCAAAAGTCACGCAGGCGGGGGCGCTGGGCGCAGCGATCCTGGGTGGGGTCGGAGCAGGCGTTTACGCATCGGCAGAACAGGCGATTGCCGCATTGGTGCAGGTAGACCGCACCTTTGAACCCGATCCGCGCCGCCACGCGCTCTACACCGAACGATTCGCCCGCTATCCGCTGCTCTACCCATTCTGGCAGACGCTCAATTCTTAACAAAACAGGGGCGACGCCTGTGTCGCCCCTGCTGCCAGCTATTAATAACCCCAGACGGGTTAGTCCTCGGCTTCCTTTTCCTTCTGCGCAGCGGCGATGATTTCCTGCGCCAGATGCGGGGGCACCTGCTCATAGTGGCTGAATTCTACCGTATACACGCCACGCCCGCCGGTCATGGAACGCAGGTCGTTGCCGTAGCGCAGCATTTCGGACTGCGGCACCTGCGCTGTGACCACACTCTTGCCGCCTACGTTATCCATGCCCTGCACGCGCCCACGCCGGGTGTTCATGTCGCTCATAATGTCGCCCATGTACGCCTCCGGCACGCTGACGCGCACATTGAGAATCGGCTCCAACAACACCGGCCCGGCGGCGCGGAAGCATTCCTTGAACGATTCCCGTCCGGCGATCTGGAAGGCAATATCCTTCGAGTCCACCGGATGTTCCTTGCCGTCGAAGACAACCGCCTTCGTGTCTACGACCGGATAGCCCGCGATCACGCCGGTTTCCAATACCTGGCGCACGCCCTTTTCGGTAGACTGGACAAACGGCTGTGAGATGGCGCCGCCGACGATCTCCGAAGCAAACTCGAACCCCGCGCCGCGCTCCAACGGCTCGACGCGCAGGTGCACTTCGGCGAACTGGCCCGCGCCGCCGGTCTGCTTCTTGTGGCGATAAACGCTGCTCGCGGTGCGGGTGATCGTCTCCAGATACGGCACTTTCGGGATGGCGGTATCCAAGCCCACGCCCAACTGCTCAGCGCGGCTGATGGCGATATTGATGTGCGCCTCTCCCATACCTTCCAGGATCGTCTGCTTGGTCGCAGGTTCCTGCCGCCAGCGCAACGTGGGATCGGCCTCGCACAGACTGGTCAGAACCGTGCCCATCTTGGCGCTGTCGGCCTGGGTACGTGGCGTGAGCGCCACCGCATAAAGCGGCGTTGGGAATTCGGGCCGAGTGACCTCCACCACTTTATCTTTGGTGGTCAGCGTATCGCCGGTATTAGTCTTGCTCAGCTTGGCCGCCGCAGCGATGTCTCCGGCGTGCAATTCGGTTACCGGAAGCTGTTCCTTGCCCCGCATCACCAGCAGCGTCCCAACGCGCTCCTCAACCTGTTTGGTGCTGTTGTAATAGCGCGTGTCCGAGGTCATGTGACCGGAGAACAGGCGGAAATAATTGAGCGTGCCCACGAAGCGGTCGGTGGTAGACTTAAAGACATAAGCCGCCACTGGGCCATCGTCAGAAAGCGGCGTGGGCAGGTATTCCGTCCCGTCGTCGGCCATGACCTGAACCGGGCGCATCTCCGGGGCAGGCGCATAGATGATCAGAGCTTCGAGCAGCGGCACAATGCCGATGTTGTGAGTTGAGCTGACGGCAAACACCGGAACGGTGTGCAGTTCGGGATTACGGGCAGCTTTGCGCATCCCCTCACGGATTTCTTCCAATGAAAGATCGCCCTCGGCAAAATACTTCTCGATCAGGGCATCATCCGATTCTGCCGCTGCCTCGACCAGCGCCATACGCGCTTCTGCGATCTCATCGGCCATCTCCACCGGCACTTCCGACGGTGCCTTGCCCTCGGCCAGATAAGCTTTTTGCGTCACCAAGTTAACCACGCCCTTGAAGGCGTGCTCCTGGCCGATAGGCAGCATCACCGGGACGAACTTATAGCCAGGAAAGGCCGCCCGCAGGGATTGGAGCGCCCGGCCAAAGTTGGCGTTTTCGCGGTCCATCTTGTTGACGACCGCAATCAAGGGCAGGTTATTCTGCGCCGCCACCTGCCAGGCAATTTCTGTACCGACCTCCACTCCCGCCACCGAATCGACCACGACAACGGCGGCATCGGCCACGCGCAGGGCATTGATCACTTCCCCCTGGAAGTCGGTATAACCGGGGGTATCGAGGATGTTGATTTTGTGGTCGTCAAACTCGCAGGGCAAAACCGCAGTGCTGATCGACAGGCCGCGCTGCTTTTCGTCCTCCTCAAAATCCGAGACGGTGTTCTTTTCCTCCACCCGGCCCAGGCGCGTGATCGCACCGGTGTTGAACAAGCAAGCCTCCGCCAGCGATGTCTTGCCTGCGCCCTGATGACCGATCAGGGCAACATTCCTCAATCTATCTGTTGTGTAGACCTTCACTGAGTTCTAACCTCCAAACGGGGAGTCACGGCCAGGTCGCCGCCTGGCGGAAAATGTTGAGCCGATTCTAAGAGATGTATAGGGGCTTGTCAACGGGGCGAAGTCTGTCCTGACAATCCAACCGATTCGGGCGGCGGAAAGACCAGCGTGCCCCGGAACTGGATTTTGTGCGCCGCCACACGCAACCCGACCTCCATACACGCGCGCAGGTCCATACCCGAAGAGAGCGCCGCACAAAAACCGGCCACCAGCGCGTCCCCCGCCCCCACCGTATCGACTACATGATCGACAGGTACCGGCGGAAAATGCGTGATTTCCCCGCTGGCCGGGTCGGCCAGCCATGCGCCGCGCGCGCCATCCATCCCCACAACCGTCTTGACGCCAAAGCCTTCGTACAGATGTTGGGCGTAGTCGCGCAAGCGCGGGCGGAGGCGGGCCAGACTGACGAAGATCAGGTCCGCCGACTGGTAGAAATCGCGGTGATAGTCGTCTACATCGAGCACATCGTGCACATCGGTAACGATGAACTTCCCCATCTCATGCGCCGTGCGCGCGGCGTAACGCACCCAATCGTGCGTCGAGGTATACACCCAGCGGTCGGCGTTTTCCAGAGCCTCGCACAGTTTATCCTCTGGATAGCGGTAATCTGAGGAATCGCTGAAATCGCAGAGCAATTGCCGCTCGCCTTCCGGCGACACCAGAATCACCGTCCGGGCAGTATATTGCCAGTCAGAGCGCACGTAGTCCGTTTTGACGCCGTAACCCGTCAACTGCCACAAGACTTCGGTGCCCAGGAAATCCTGTCCGACGACGGTCACGACCTGCGTGGGCTGACCGAGCAGTTGCAGCCCCACGCTCAGGTTTGAAGCCACACCACCGACTTCATCCAGGATCAGGTTGTTGACATAGTGCGCCGTGCCGAGCTGGAGTGGGAAGCCGTAGACAGGGACATTGGTCTCCATATCTGCCCCTGCGATCACCGTCCACACAGGTCGAGAAGTCATAGCGAAGCCCCCTGAAGTTTTTACACAAAATGAGTTTAACGCCCCGGACCTTGACATGCCAGTATTTCAGTGCTACGATGACGAAACATGAATGATCGCTCATATATCAAAAGGTGGCATCGTGGCCGACAATGTCTCTCCTGTTTCTCCTTCTCCCCAGACGCTTGAACTGCACATCACCGGCATGGACTGCGCCGACTGCGCCCTATCTCTGGAACGCGGCATCGCCCGTCTGGACGGCGTGCTGACCTGCGCGGTGAATTTTTCTGCCGGAAAAATGCACGTGACCGGCAACGTTGATCCCGCTGCCGTCGAGGAGCGCATCCGCTCCCTGGGCTACGGCGTGGCGCAACCCGCTCAGGCCGCTGCCCAGGTCGAAACCCCGGCCCGGCGCAATCTGTGGGGCATCGCAGCCTTCATACGTTCCCGGCGCGACATCGTCCCGGCGCTGGTCGGCGCGCTCCTGCTGGCGGTCAGCGTCGCTCTGGGCCTGCTGAACCTGCCCGAAAGCTGGAGCGTCGCCCTGCACCTGGCAGCGGTCGCCCTGGTTGGAACGCCGATCATGATCAAGGGCTGGCGCTCCCTACAGTACGGCCACGATGTGACGATCAACCTGCTGATGAGTATCGCCACTGCCGGGGCGTTGATCATCGGAGAGACAGGCGAGGCCGCGACTGTGATCGTCCTGTTTTCCATCGGTGAGGCGTTGGAGGGTTACACCGCCGAGCGTGCCCGTTATTCTCTACAGGCTCTGCTGCGCCTGGTGCCGCAAGAAGCGATCACGCTGCGCGCCTGCATCGACTGCGCCGAACACCTCGGCCAGGATGGCTACATGGGTGGGCCGTGCCCCTTCTGCGGCGTCCACGAGGCGCGCATCCCCGTGAAGGACCTGCACATCGGTGATGTGATCCTGGTTCCGCCCGGAGAGCGCATCCCGATGGATGGGATCGTCCGCGCCGGAGAATCGGCGGTGAACCAGGCCCCCATCACCGGAGAAAGCGTGCCCGTCCCCAAGCAGAGCAACGACACTGTCTTCGCCGGTTCCATCAATGGTGAAGGCGCGCTGGAAGTGACGGTCACACGGCTGGCCGAAGACAACACCCTGAGCCGCATCGTCCGGCTGGTCGAGGAAGCCCAAGCACAGCGCGCCCCGACGCAACGGTTCATCGACCGCTTCGCCCGCCTTTACACGCCCGGCGTTGTGTTGGCGGCCATACTGCTGGCGATAGTTCCGCCGTTGGCCTTCGGCGCGCCGTTCTGGAACCCTTCCCCTGAAGAGCACGGCTGGCTCTACCGGGCGTTGTCGCTGCTGATCGTGGCCTGCCCGTGCGCGCTGGTGATCAGCACGCCCGTGACCATCGTCAGTGCGCTCAGCGCCGCCGCACAGAAGGGCATCCTGATCAAGGGCGGCGCGCCGCTGGAAGCCCTCGCAGGCGTGCGCGCCTTTGCCTTCGACAAGACCGGCACGTTGACCGAAGGCCGCCCGACGCTGACCGATGTCCGCGCGGTGGACTGCCTTTCGCCGGGCAACGGTCGCTGCGCCCCCTGTAACGATCTGTTGGCCCTGGCCGCCGCCGTCGAACGCCGTTCGGAGCACCCCCTGGCGCGGGCAGTCGTGGCCGCCGCCGAGGAAGGCAATCTGCTGGGTTGTTATGCTCCGGCGGTAAACGTTGCCAGCATAGCCGGGCGCGGCGTGCGTGGGCAGGTCAACGGCAAGACGGTTACGCTCGGCAATCATGCTCTGTTCGACGCCGAATATCCCCACCCTGCTCCGCTGTGCGAGCAAATTACCCGGTGGGAACAGCAGGGCCAGACGGCTATGCTGCTCAGCGATGGGGAGCGTGTGCGCGGGGTGCTGACCGTCGCCGACCCGCCGCGCGCCTCCAGCCGGACGGCGCTGGCCGAACTCAAGGCGCTACGCCCCCGCCCGCAGACGGTGATGCTCACCGGCGATAACCACGCCGTCGCTGAGGCAGTTGCACAGGCAGTTGGAGTAGACGACGTGCGCGCCGAACTGCTGCCCGACCAAAAGCTGGAAGCCGTGCGGCAGCTTGAGACCGATTACGGAGCCGTAGCAATGGTCGGGGATGGCGTCAACGACGCCCCGGCCCTGGCTGCCGCGTCAGTCGGCATTGCGATGGGCGGCAGCGGCACGGCCCAGGCGATGGAGGCCGCCGACGTGGTGCTGATGCAGGATGACCTGGCCCGCCTGCCGGACGCCGTGCGGCTGGCCCGGCATGCGGTGGCCGTGATCCGCCAGAACGTGACCTTCAGCCTGGCGATCAAGGCGCTGTTCCTGGCATTCGCCCTACCCGGTTGGGCGACGCTATGGCTGGCCGTCTTCGCAGATGTGGGCGTATCTCTGATCGTGACCGCCAACGGCATGCGTCTGCTGCGAGAGTAGCTGTCAAGCATTCAGCTACCGGCAGCTGGCAAGGGCGAACTTCAGGGTTCGCCCTTTGAATTCCCAAACCAACCCCTTCTATCACATTTTCGTTGCCGCGCGTCCGGCACGGTGTATACTTCCGCCGTCGAGGAAATGGCGCAGAGGTATTGATGAACAGTGTTCCTATTCGCCTGCTGATGGCGCTCGGCATTTTTGCTCTGCTTACCCTTGTCTTCCTCAGCGCAGGCGGCAACCCGGCGTTGGTTATCGGACAATTCAGCACGCGCTTTCTGGGCATCTTCATCGAGGCTGCGCCTTTTTTGCTGCTTGGCACGCTAACCTCCGGCCTGATCGAAGCCTTCGTCACCCACGACGACATCGTGCGCCTAGTACCCTCAAACCGCTTTCTTTCGACCGTTCTGGGCGCGCTGCTGGGCTTCGCCTTTCCAGTGTGTGAATGCGGTGTAGTACCGGTGGCACGGCGGCTGTTCAGCAAAGGGCTGCCGCTATCTGTCGGTGTGGCCTTCCTGCTGGCCTCCCCGGTGATGAATCCCATCGTCCTGCTGAGCACCCTCGCCGCCTTTGGCTTCGGACCAATCCTCGGCGGACGATTCGTGATTACGTTAGTCGTGGCCGTCGGTGTAGGACTGATCTTCGCATTTTCCGCCCACCCGCAGGATGTGCTGCGCACTCCAGCCCTCGTGCCCATCGGCGGCGAGGCAGGCGAAGCGATTCCGCTCTATGTTCGCGCACCGCGCAAGCCCCTGCGCGCGGGGTTACAGGACGCACTGCGCAGCGCCGCCGACGAATTCTTCGAGATGGGCCGCTACCTGATTATTGGGGCACTGCTGGCTGCCGGGATGCAAACTTTTGTTCCCCAGGATATGCTGCTGTCCCTCGGACGTGGGCCGGTCGTGTCGGTCGTGACAATGCAGGCGTTGGCATTCGTGCTGAGTGTGTGTTCAACCGTAGACGCCTTCCTGGCGCTGGCGTTTGTGGGCACCTTCACGCCGGGATCGATCCTGGCCTTCCTGACCTTCGGCCCGATGGTAGACATCAAGAGCACGCTGATGTTCCTAAGTGTGTTCCGGCAGCGAACCGTTCTCTACCTGATCCTGCTGCCATTGCTAATGACGATGCTCATTGCCGTCTGGCTCAACCTGAATGTAGCCTTCTGACCGCGCATCGCCGCACCGACGCCCGCCGCAGATCACCCTGTCGAGCCGGACCTTTTATTGGAGAAAAGCATCGATGGACCTTACAGACCACCTCCACCCCGAAGAACATTTCCATGAACACGGGGCCGCCGTAAAGACATCCTTACGGGCCTGGCTCAAACCCGCGCTCCTGGCCGGGCTGGGGCTGTACTTCAACTACAACCTGGCCAGTGGCAACCTGACTAATTACATCAATGTCCGGTTCGCCTGGTTATCCTACCTGGCAGCAATGCTGTTCTTGCTGCTGGCGGCGGTGACGGCTTACGACCTGATCAATGCTCACCGACAGGGCAGCCAGCACACGCACGATCATAGCCTGTCGTGGGCAGGCTTGGCGGTGGTGGCAATCCCATTGGTGTTGGGAACGCTTATCCCTTCACGTCCGCTAGGGGCCAACGCCGTCGAAGGCGATCTCGCCTCCGGCATCACGGCGATTGGCGGCGTGACAGCCTTCACCAGCGACCCACTGACCTGGAACGTATTGGACTGGCTGCGCGCTATTAATGGCAGCAACGACCTTTCCGGCTTTATCGGCCAACAGGCTGACGTCGTGGGCTTTGTCTACCGCGCCGAGACATTTCCACCAACCACCTTCATGGTCGCCCGGTTCGTCATCAGTTGTTGCGTAGCAGACGCCTCTGCCATCGGATTGCCCGTTATTTGGGACGACGCACCTGAACTACCAGAGGATACCTGGGTGCGTGTGCGGGGCGCATTTGAGCTGGGCGAGTTCGGCGGCAATTTCGTGCCCATCCTTCATGCAGAAACAGTCGAAAGTGTCCCAGAGCCAGAACACCCCTATTTATACCCATGAGCGAACATCTATCCCCCCGGTCCCAAAGTGGGTCGCCCGCCCTACCCCGCCATCCCCAGTTTTCGCGTTTTGATCGGATTGTGCTCGGCACGGTCCTGGCGCTGATTCTGGCAATCCTAGTCGTCGTGCTGCTGGGCGATCACGTCGGCGTGCAGCTTTTGCGCAGCGGGCCGGCAGGTGTGGCGCGCAGCACCGGCCCAATCACGATTCAGTTCAGCGAGACGATGAACCGTCCCACCGTCGAAGAACGACTGCGACTAGAACCGCCAGTCGAGGGGGCGTTCGCCTGGAACGGCGCAACGGTGATCTTCCGCCCAGCAGAGGCACTGCTCCCCGGCCAGGAATACACGGTCATCCTGGCGGCGGGCGCAGAAAGCGACAGTGGACGGCGTGTGCTGGCAGAACACCGCTATACCTTCACGGTGCGCAGGCCAGAAGTGGCCTACCTCGTCCCGGCGGATGCCACACCGCAGAACATCTGGATCGTCGATCCCGCCGACCCGGCCAGTGCCCGGCAGGTTACGTTCAGCGAAACGGGTGTCTACGATTTCGGCGTCAGCCCAGACGGGACACAGATCGCCTTTGCCGAATACCGAGGCGACACCGGCACGATAGACCTGAAGCTGCTCGACCTGGAGAGCGGCGCGGTCACTCTGCTGGTAGACTGCCCGGCGAGTGACTGCACCACGCCCACCTGGAGTCCCAACGGCGATCTGATCGCTTATGAGCGGGTTGAGGTCAATGATCCCTTTGCCAGCGCCGGGGTCGGTCAGACGCGCGTCTGGCTGATCGACCTGCGCCCCGACCCACCCACTACGCGCCCGCTATTTTCCAATTCGCAGGCCATCGGATATGCGCCAACCTGGTCACCAGATGGCAGCCGGGTGGCCGTCTTCGACAGTAGCAGCCAAGGCATCATGATCTATGATCTGAGCCAAGACAGCGCAGCCTTCATCCCCAGCCGACATGGCAGCGTGGGCGCGTTTTCGCCGGATGGAACACGCCTGCTCTTCCCAGACGTGATCCTGCGTGAGGGACAGGGAGCGCGCACGCATTTGCAGATCGCAAACCTGGAAACGCAGCGATTCACCGACCTCACTGATCCCGACGAGCCAATCGACGACGAGCGCGGCGTGTGGCGGCCCGACGGCCAGGCCATCGCGGTGGCGCGCCGCTACCTGGATGACCGCTACACCCAGGGACGGCAGCTTTATCTGATCGACGCGGACGACGGCAGCGCCGAACCACTGGTCGTGGACCCGGCCTACTATCATGGCTTCTTCGCGTGGGACCCTGCCGGACGGCAACTGGTGATCCAGCGGTTTCCTCAGGCTGCACCGCAGGAGCGCGCCGCCGAGATTCGTCCGGAAATTTGGGTTTTCGAGGTTGAGAGCGGTGGGCTGATCAAGGTCGCAGACAACGCTTTCCACCCGCGCTGGGTGCCGTAAAAAACGCCGCTGGGCGTCGCCGGGCAGAAACACACGGAAAACAAATCCTTTTCTTACCGGGCCGTCAATTGTATCGGATCGAGAGTAGTTTTAGCATAAGGAGGAGACTGTTGCAGTATTCTAACCGCTTGTAAAGGAAATCGTGATGGCCCCGAAGCCGCAGTGTCCATTTTGTTTGAGGCAGTTTGAAAACGTTGAGCAGTTAACCCAACACCTGATCTTTGACAACTGCAAGTTGAAGGCGCAAAAACCGCCGAAGAAGGAAAAAAAAGAGAAGACCGAAGATAAAGCGTCATGATCTCTTGTCGTAGAGCAGCGGGATAGTACTGTCATCCTAAAGACATCGCCCAAAATTCATGTTAGGTTAAGGTTGAACGCATTCATTACGCAAGGAGAGTCTGTCATGCTGTATCTGCCACGTGAAGAGGGTCAGGGTCTCGTCGAGTACGCCCTTATCCTGGTCCTGGTCGCCGTCGTCGTGATCGTCATCTTGGCCCTGCTCGGCCCGGCCATCGGCAACATCTTCAGCAACATCGTCCGCGCTCTGTAATCCGGTTGTCTGCGCTGTACATCATCCTTGCTGGCCCCGCCGCGTGCGGGGCCAGTATTTTTCCCTCTCAACAGATTTTGTGCACAATGTCACAAATGCATTAGCGAACCTGCACACCCCCCTCGCCCCAATTTCCGGCGCGTGCTACAATTACCTCACGCGGCTGTTGCATTCCAACCCTCTCTATTTCCTAACAAAGGAGCTGACGCCCTCATGGCGCTGGATGATTTCCTGTTCCGTGAAGACCTGACCGTACTTGACCCGGATGTTGCCGCCCTGATCGGCTTCGAGGAAGCACGCCAGGCGCGCCGTTTGATCTTGATCCCCTCCGAAGCCACCGTCCCGGCAGCCGCCCGTTTGGCCGCTGCCTCCGTCTTCCACCACATTTACGCCGAAGGCTATCCCCTGGACTCGACGCGCTCGCTTACTCAGGCTGAAATCCTGGACTATGAGGCGCGGCTGGCCGAGTATCGCCGCTACGCCGACGAGCGGTACTACAAAGGCACAGAATATGCCGACATCGTCGAGGCGCTGGCCCGCCGCCGCGCTGCCGAACTGTTCGCCACAGACGCCATTCCCGCAGAGCGCCTGTGGGTGAACGTGCAGCCGCTTTCGGGTGCGCCGGCCAACAACGCGGTGTATGCCGCCCTGGTCGAACCAGGCGCGACGGTGATGGGCATGGACCTGCTGCACGGTGGCCACCTGACACACGGCAGCCCGGTCAACCGCAGTGGACTCAACTACACCATCGTCAGCTACGGCGTTGATCCCCAGACCGAACGCCTGGACTACGATGCGATTCAAAAGCTGGCCGAACAGCATCGTCCTAAGATGATCATCGCCGGGTTTACCAGCTACCCCTACGTGCCAGACTGGGCGCGCTTCCGCCAGATCGCCGACTCCGTCGGCGCATTTCTCCTGGCCGACATCGCCCACATTGCCGGGATGGTCGCTGCCAACGTGCTGCCCAGTCCTGTTGGACACGCTCACGTGATCAGCTTCACCACGCACAAGACGCTGCAAGCGCCACGCGGTGCGGTGTTGATCACCACCGACGAGAAGATCGCGCGCAAGCTGGATCGCGCCATCTTTCCCGGCGAACAGGGCGGCCCGCACATCAATACGATTGCCGGGCTGGCCGTCGCTTTCAAGATTGCCACGACCGACAAATTCCGTCGTCTCCAGACCCAGATCGTGCACAACGCCGTCCGACTGGCCGAACAACTTGCCGCGCGTGGCTTCCACATCGCCTACGGTGGGACGGAAACCCACATGCTGCTGCTGGATTGCAAGAGTGTGAAAGGGCCAGATGGAACCATCCTCAGCGGCGACATGGCTGCCCGTCTGCTGGACCTGGCCGGCATTGTGGTCAACCGTAACACCATCCCCGGCGATACAAGCGCCTTCCGCGCGACGGGCATCCGCATGGGCACACCCTGGGTTACCCAGCGCGGCTTCAAAGAGCCGCAGATCGACCGTCTGGCGGACTGTATCGCCGAGGTGCTGCACGCCGCCCGGCCCTATAGCTACATCGGCAAGCACAGTCGTGACCAATGGCGCAGCAAGGTCGATTTCGACGCGCTTCAGCACGCCGCTGTCCAGGTCCGCGACCTGGCCGCCGAAGCCGGGATCGACATCCCCGGCCCGGCAAACATCGGCTATCCCCACACCTATTACACCGATGATGGACTAGATGCGAAAAGCTGGCGCGTGTTGGAAATCGTGGGCGCAGAGGCGCAAAACTTCCTGAACTGGGCCACGACCAACGATGTAACCCGGCTGGAAATCGGCAAAGCGCAGCCGACCTGGCTGCTCAACCCCGACGGATCGCCGATCAGCAAGGGCGTGCTCGAACGGACCAGCGAAACGGCCTACCGCCTGCACGTGGCAGAAAATGCGGGCCGCGCCGCTGCATGGTTGCGCGCCCTGTCAGATGGTTTTGTGCAGTTCGACCCAGCAGACCTGCATGGCAAGCTGCCCGGCCCAGTGATTGTGCGCCTGCTGGAGCCAGTGGCCAATCAGCCAGTTCACGTTCAGGGCGACGGTTACGCCGCCGACAAGGTATACTTCATCGGCGTCAACGGCGCGCAGTACGTCGGTCCGAAGGCCGCCCCCCTGCCCCGCTTCACCTGGACCGAGCCGACGGACGCGCCGCTCAAAAAGACGACCCTCCACGCGCTGCACCGCGAACTCGGCGCGAAGATGGTTCCCTTCGCCGGGTGGGATATGCCCGTCTGGTATTCCAGCGTCGGCGAAGAACACACCGCCGTCCGCCAGGGCGCGGGCCTGTTCGACGTGAGTCACATGGGCGTGTGGGACCTCAAGGGCAAGGGTGCAGAAACCTTCCTCGACATTGTAACGGCCAACGACGTGCGCGCCCTGGAAGTCGGGCAGGCACACTACAGCTATCTGCTCGGCGTCGATGGCATCCCTATCGACGACATCTTCGTGTACCGCCTGGGCCAGGACGAGTTCATGATCGTCGTGAACGCCAGCAACGACGACAAAGACTGGGCCTGGGTCAACGGGATCATGGCGGGTCAGGTGATGATCGACCCGGCCAACCCCGGCGGCACGGCCCCCGGTCGCCATGACGTAACTCTGCGCAACCTGCGCGACCCGAAGAACGGCGCAGACATGCGCGTAGACATCGCCTTGCAAGGCCCTAAGAGCCGCGATGTGTTGCTCAGCCTGCACCTCAGCGCCGAGGACAAGGCCAGGATCAAGGCGCTGCCCTGGGCAGGTGTGACGCGCGCCCAAATCAACGGTTACGATGCGGTGGTGGCGCGCACCGGTTACACAGGCGAGCGCGTGGCCTTCGAGATTTTCGTCCACCCGGACCAGGCTCCAGCCCTGTTCAAGGACCTGGCGGAAAGCGGCGCGACGCCGTGCGGGCTGGCTGCCCGTGACAGCACGCGCACCGAGGCCGGGCTGCCGCTCTACGGGCACGAACTGGCCGGACCGTACCATCTCGGCCCCGCCGACGCGGGATTCGGCAGCTATGTGAAGACGTGGAAGCCGTTCTTCGTCGGCAAACAGGCGTTTCTGGCCCACGAGGAAAAGCGCGATGCGATGGTAACGCGCTTCCGCATGGATGCGAAGGGCGTCCGCCCGCCGCAGCAAGGCGACCCGCTGGTGGATCGGCGGGGGCGCGTGATCGGTGTCGTGACCAGTTGCAGCATCGACAGCGAAGGCTACCAGTTGGGGCAGGCTTACGTCAAACAGGATTACCTGGAGGAAGGCACACCCGTTGCCGTGTTTACGGGCGCGGCGAAGATCAAGGCAGGCAAGCCGCTGGGCGAATTGACCATCGGCGATAAGGCCCCCGTCCCTGACCCAGCCACCATCTTGAGCCGTTTCCCCAAACGCCAAAAGTAAGCGCCGGGACGCCGCCACATCAGATGAACACCTCAGGGCGACGCATAATCTCGTTAAATGCGTCGCCCTGCACTTGCTAGCGAGTATAAAGCGCCATCGCCGGCAGATAGATTATCCCCCGATAGCCTTGCGAAAAGCCTCTTCAAGTGCATCGACTTCTGTAACCAACGCACGGCAGATGCGATCAAACTCGGCAGCGGTGATAGCTGATACGGGGAAATTCAACATCGCCGACAAAACGTGCTTGCTACCCACCCCTTCAATGCACCAGAATGTGCGTTTACTCTTGCTGTTCTGCGTCATCACAATACAAAGCAGCCACTGCGGGAAATCATCGAGCCGTTCAAAAGCGATGATCGAGGGGCAGGAAAACTCCCAGACATCGTCATACGGGATGATCCAGACCGGTTGAACGCGCCCATTACCCATGTTGAATTTCAACAGGGCATGATTGCCATCCGACTCTGCAATCTTCAAAGAGGCATCATACGCCAGATGCTTAACCTGACTTTCAAAGTCCATTGTTCGCGCCTTTCTACAGGATAGGGGGCGATTTTGCGAAGCGGGTTGTAAGTGGTGATCTTCTGTACAGTGTATTGGTTCATAACTTTTTGGCAAACGCCCCCTTCGCTCTTGCCGCCGACACAGTCGGTTGTGTGCTACAATACCTTCTCATGAGTGAGCAACAGGCCGCCCCGGCACTACCGCCAAACACTCAACCGAAGACTTCCCCTTACCCACTAGGTCTTGTCCTGCGGGCAATGGTGGCGGTCTTCTGTCTCAACGTCATCATCTCGTTCGGCATCGATTACCTATGGGGCAAATACGTCTTCAATCCTGAGAACCCGGCCTATGTCACCTTCCGCAGCACGTGTTATTGGTCCGGGGATGCACGCACCCTGACACGTATCGCCCTCTACGGCTATTCCGACTGGTTCTACGACCTCTCGCACCGCCACATCACCAACCTGCCAGACCGCTCGTGGTGGCCGGTGTTCCCGGTGCTCACCGCCGGGATGATCGCCCTGACGGGCAACGGGCAGTGTTCCGGCTGGTGGGTCAACGTGGTCGCTGTGACGCTGCTCGTGCCGGTCATCCAGGCGCTCACGAAGACGCGCCGCCTGTCGCTGCTGATCGGGTTGATGTTTATCCCGTTCAGCCTGTGGCTGTACATCGGGATGGCCGAGGGCGTCTTTCTGCTCTTTTCTGGGCTGCTGTGGCTGGTCTGCTTGCAGGGCCGAAACGGCGTCCGCCGCCGCAACCTTGCCGCCGGGATTGGCGCGCTATTACTGGGTGTGTTGGTCGGCCTGACCAAGCCCAACAGTCTGGCGCTGATGCCCGCCTTTCTCGTGCTGGCGATCATGCAGAGCCGGAAGTATCTGGCCTTCACCCCCTTCCTCTCTTCCCCGCAGGGCAAAAAGGGGCAAGTCCTAAGGGCCAGTCAGCAGTCTGTCCTGCTGGTAAGTGACGGCAATCCTGCCTGGGCGTCTGTGCTGGCGGTGGTGGGGATCGCGCTGGGCAACGGCCTATGGATTTATCAGACCAGCGGCTATTACCCGTTTTATGTCGTGATGGTCCAGCGCACGCTGTGGTTCAAGCAGTTCCGCGCGGGCGATCTCCTGTCGATGCTTAGCTACTTCTACGGCGGCGTGTTCCAGACCTTCGCCAACACGCTCGACGACTACGGCCTGGTGCGGATCATCCGGCTGACCGCCGTGCTCATGGCCGGAGGGATGATGCTTCAAGGGCTGCGCCCACGCTGGCCGGGCAGCGCCGCCCGTCCTGTGCCGCTCTATGCTCGCTTCTCGCTACTGGCGGTGCTGGCGCTGATGTTTTCTACCGGGCAGGCGCACGCCATCAACCGCTACGTGATGGGCAATATCTTCTTCGTAGTGCTGTATTTGCAGTACGTCTACGGCGCAGAGGGTGACCCCCCGCTCTGGCGACTGCGAGCGATCCTGCGGCGCGAGCCGGGGACGTTCGGCGCGCTGCTCCGGATCGCTGCCTTCTGGCTGGGACCGCTGCTCACACTGATCGTCATGGCAACCGAACCGAGACTGCCGGGGATTTGAGTCGTGCAAAAACTCTCTTTTCTGCTGGCAGGGATTTTCGTAGCGGCATTGATCGTAGGTATATTCCTGCTGGCAGGTACGCTTGAACCAAAGTACGAACCGTTCGGCCCCAACCAGCACACAACTTGCGGCCAGCCGGTCACGATGCGCGCCGAGGGTTACAATCTGCTCGGCGGCACCCGCTACGGGCGCGACGCCGATGACCCCGGCGATGACATCCCGCTGGCGAACGTGGACCTGTGCGATCCCTTCCTGGAAACCCTGCCCTCCGGCGAGGAACGGCTATGGTTCTGGCTTGAAGTGGAGGTGATCGGGCAGGTGTTCCCTTATGCCGCCTGGGGCCTGCCCTGGGAAGACGTGGCGCGCGGCAATCCCGCCGACGAGCGCAATCCCATCGACCCGATCTGGACGCCGGAATCCGTCTACGGCCTGGCCCACCGGGATTACGCCGGCAGCGAGTGGAGCGGGCGGCGGGCGGAAGTGTGTTCGGATTGGGACGAATCCGGCCTCAAACAGTTCTTCAACGGCGAACACGGCTTCACCGTACCGGTCGGCACAACGCAGGCCGGCTGGGTATGCCTGACTTTCAGCGCGCCGGAACACCCTCACCGGATGCCGGAGGCCCTCTCCGTCACCACGTCGCCGCGCCGCGCCCGGATCACGCGCTGGGTAGACGCTCTGATCTGGATACACGTCGCCCCCAACACGGAAGAGGGTGGACACGAAATCCAGGCTGCCGTGCAGGGCCGCGAAGACCGCTGCCGTTATGCTGAGGCGCGCCGTCCCGGCAGCATCCTCCCCGGCGGCGCGTGTGAAACCCCGTCTATGCCATGAGCACTGCCGCGCGCTTTCACCAGCAGGCTCACCCTTATCCCTGGGATGCAGTGATCTTGGCAATGCTACTCGTCGCCGTGATCGTGGTGCTGGGCAGCTATGCGGTAGACGCCGCCTGGACGATCCGTTGGACTGATGTAGGGCGGCCCGTCGCCGGGCAGTTTCGCGGCACGTGCTACTGGATGGGTGACGCGCGCCTGTTGGTGCGCATCGCGGGAAACGGCTACTCCGACTACGACGTGAACCTGGCCTATCGCCACCTGACCATTCTGCCGGACCGCTCATGGTGGCCGGTGTATATCAACCTGACCGCGCTGGCGCTACGTCTGACCGGGGGCGACTACTGCTCTGGCTGGTGGGTGAACCTACTCGCCATGATTCTGCTGCCGCCCGTGATCCAGGGCATCACCGGCACACGTCGCCCACTGCTGATGGTCGGGGTGGCGCTGCTGCCCTTCGGCATCTGGCTGTACGCGGGCATGGCCGAAGGAACGTTTCTGCTGTTCTCCGGGCTGCTGCTGTGGCTATCGCTGCACAGGTCATCGGAACAGTGGGGAATGAACGTCCTGACCGGGATCGGAGGGCTGCTGCTGGGCGTGCTGGTCGGCCTGACCAAGCCGAATGCCCTGGCGCTGCTCCCCGGTTTTGCGCTGCTAGGGCTGTCACGGACTCTAGAGTACGTTCAAAATCGCGCAGGATCGGCTACCAGGCCGACGCTCTTGAGGTCAATAGTCCGATTGTTGGACGACGCCAATCCCGGCTGGACGGCGCTGCTGGGCGCGCTGGGTATCCTGGTGGGCCTGGGCCTCTGGTTTTACCAGACCAGCGGGTACTATCCCGGCTACGTACTGATGGCGCAGCGCACGCTGTGGTACAAGGAGTTCGACGGCGGCAATGTGCTGGCTTTTTTGAACTACCTGGCGCTCGGCTGGCAGAAATTTTTCGGCGGCAAGGGGCTGCCCGACCCGACTCCCTGGAATATGGTGGAATTTGCCGTCCTTACGATGATGGGCATCCTGATCACGCGCGACCTGCCACCACGCTGGCCGGACAAAAAGACGCAGGATACCCCCCATCGGACTCCACTTTATGCGGCGATTAGTATGCTTACGGTGGCTGCGCTGATGTTCAGCACCGGGCAGGCGCATTCGCTTGAGCGTTACTTTTTGGGCAATATCTTCTTCGTGATCGCTTTTCTGCGCTACGTCTACGGCGATGCGGATGAGCCGCCGCTGGCAGACCTACCGCACATAGTACGGGCGCGCGAACCGGGGGCGCTGCGCGCGGCGCTGCGGCTGGCCGTGTTCGCCTGCGCGCTGGCGCTGATCCCCCTGGAGACGATCATCATGGTCGTATACGGCCTATGACGGCAATATTTTCTCCCCGACGTCGCTTCTTGCTGGCCGGAGCGGCGCTTGCCGCCGCCATCATCGCCGCGCTGCTGTGGCTCGGCTCACTGCGCCACGCCCTGACCCACTTTTCCGCCAATATCCATCAGACCTGTGGACAGCCAGTCAGCCTGCGCGCCGAAGGATACAACCTGCTCGGTGGCACGCGCTATGGAACCGACACCGGCGATCCCGGCGATGACGTGGACCTGGCACACCTCGACATCTGCGACCCGGTAGTACAGGTGTTGGCGCATGGCGAGGAACGGCTGTGGTTCTGGCTGGAGGTCACGGCAACGGGACAGACCTTTCCCTACTATGCCTGGGGAATCCCCGAAGAAGACATTCGCAACCCCAACGCCAATGAGTACCGCGACCCGGTCGATCCGCTGTGGGACTACCGCGCGATCACGGTCCTGCGCTACGAAGAGGCCGACGGCTACTGGCAAACCGGGCGCGGCGAGCTGTGCCCGCTCGACCCGGACGAACTACCACCGGTACACCTGTTCATCGACAGCGGCAATGCTTTTCGTATCCCGCTCGGTGGGACGCGGGCGGCCTGGGTGTGCGTGCGGATGGGCTTCGGCCAGCCGCTGCCAAACGCGCTGGTGATTAACTTCCGCCCGCAGCTTGCCCGCCTGACCCGCTGGGTAGACAAGCCATTCGACATCGCCGAGGATACCGAGCCAACTTACACACCGTTTGGTGAGGTGCGACGGCGTTACCTGCTGCCCGTGCTGCATACCAACGAGGAAGTGTGCGCTTACGCACAAGAAACACACCCAGAAAGCGTCGGGCCGAATGGCTGCCCGCCCGTGCCGGGAATGGGGAATCCGTAGGGGCGACGCACGCGCCGTCCCTACGACAGTGGCCGTAGAGCCTGTGAGCCAGATTTACTCCCCCTCTCCATGAGGGAGAGGGGGTTGCGGGGGTAAGGGCCGAAGCTATACCTTCAGCGCCATGCCCTGCGACGACCAGTCCGGTATGGGACGGCAGCACAGGACCAACTGCTTGGCCGCCAGCACATCGTCCACGCGGCCCACCGGCGTGACATGCGGCGCTTCATGCAGCAGTTCAGGACTGGTCTTGGCCTCCTGCGCGATTTTGCGCATGGCCTCGATGAACTCGTCGCACGCCTCGCGGCTTTCCGTCTCGGTCGGCTCGATCATCAGGGCTTCGTGCACGATCAACGGGAAATAGTTGGTCGGCGGGTGGATGCCGTAGTCCATCAGCCGCTTGGAGATGTCCAGCGCGTGAATATTCGGCACATCGTCCCAGCGGCCCTCCAGGACAAATTCGTGGCCGCAGTAGCGGTTGTAGGGAATATGATACACGTCGCTCAACCTGGCCCGGATGTAATTGGCGTTCAACACGGCATGTTGTGTCACGGCGTGCAGCCCCTCGCCGCCATTGATACGGATGTAGGTATAGGCGCGGACCACCATGCCGAAGTTGCCGTAAAATGCCTTCAGCCGCCCGATGCTCTTCTCCGGCATGATCCAGCCATAGAGCGGCGCGTCGTCTTCGTCCTCAGCCTCCTCGACGATCTCCACCACCGGCCCCGGCAAAAATGGCAGCAGCTTCTCGCCCACTGCCACTGGTCCGCTGCCCGGACCACCGCCGCCGTGCGGCGTGGAGAAGGTCTTGTGCAGGTTGTAGTGCATCACATCAAAGCCGATCTGACCGGGCTTGACCACACCCATCATGGCGTTCATGTTGGCGCCGTCCATGTACATCAGGCCGCCGCAGGCATGGACTGCCTCGATCACATCAAGGATATGCGCCTCAAACAGCCCTAGCGTGCTGGGCATGGTGATCATCATCCCGGCCACCGTATCGTCGCACGCAGCGCGCAGGGCATCCAGGTCCACGTCGCCATTCGCGTCAGACGGTAATTCCACCGCCTCGAACCCGGCCATGGAAACGGAGGCCGGATTGGTGCCGTGCGCGCTGTTGGGGATGAGGATGCGCGTGCGCTTGGTGTCGCCGCGATCCCGGTGGTAGGCGCGGATCATCAGCAATCCGGCGAACTCACCCTGCGCCCCGGCAGCCGGCTGGAGGCTAACCCCCTTAAACCCGGCGATCTCCGCCAGCCATTCCTGCATGTGATACAGCAGCGCCAGCGCGCCCTGCGTGTGTTCGGCGTCCAGATGTGGGTGCAGCAGAGCAAAGCCCGGCAGCCGCGCGGCATCCTCGTTGACCTTCGGGTTGTATTTCATGGTGCAACTACCCAGCGGGTAGAAACCCTTGTCGATCCCGTAGTTCAACTGGCTCAGCCGCACAAAGTGCCGGATCACGTCCACTTCGCTAACTTCCGGCAGGTCTAGGTCGGCGCGCAACAGATCGGTGGGCAGGTCAGCTTCCGGCACATCCACCTTCGGCAGGCTGACGCCGCAGCGTCCCGGCGCGCTCAGGTCGTAGATCAACGGTTCGGTCATGCCGCCACCTCCTTGAGCGCCTCGACCAGGGCATCGATTTCCTCGCGCGTGTTCATCTCCGTGACGGCGATCAGCATCGTGTTCGCCAGGTGGGGGTAATCCTGCCCCAGGTCATAACCGCCCACAATGCCCCAATCGTGTAGCAGCGCGGCATTGATCTCACTCACCGGCCTGGGGCACTTGACCATGAATTCCTTGAAGAACGGCTTGCCGAAATCCACTTTGTAGCCTGGCAGCGCGTCGATCTGCCGGGCAGCGTAGTGCGCCTTGTGGTAGCACAGTTCCGCCACCGTGCGCAGGCCGCACTTGCCCATCAGCGCCAGATAGATGCACGCCGACAATGCCATCAGGCCCTGGTTCGTGCAGATGTTGCTGGTGGCCTTCTCGCGGCGGATGTCTTGCTCGCGCGGGCGAAGCGTCATCACAAAAGCGCGCTGGCCACGATTGTCCTTCGTCTCGCCGACAATGCGCCCGGCGATGCGGCGGACGAGCGCCTTCTTGCAGGCGAAGTAGCCCAGGTACGGCCCGCCGAAGCTCAACGGGATACCCAGCGGCTGTCCCTCGCCCACGACCATGTCCGCGCCCAGTTCGCCGGGACTCTTGAACAGGCCCAATGCAATTGGATCGGCTACGACGGTCAACAGCGCGCCCGCCGCGTGGACGCGCTCTGCCAGCCCTTTAAGATCGTCGATCTGGCCGAAGAAGTTCGGATAAGCAACCGCCAGCATGGCGGTGCTGTCGTCCAGCATATCCACCAGATCGGAGATGTCTGCACGGCCCTTATCGCCTACGAACTTGATGTCCTGGCCCTGCATGTAGGTACGCACGACTTGGCGATACTGGGGATTGATCGCTGGGCTGAGAATGATCTTGCGACGCTTACCGCGCCCCTCATTGACGGCGACCGTGACCGCCTCGGCCAGGCTGGTCGCACCATCATAGTGGCTGGCGTTGGCCGCTTCCATACCGGTCAGCGCCGCCAACATACTCTGGTACTCGAAAATGGCCTGGAGCGTGCCCTGGCTCATTTCCGGTTGATAAGGCGTGTACGCGGTGTAGAACTCGCCACGCAGCAGGATGTGGTTGATCGCGCTGGGCACAAAGTGATGGTAAGCCCCCGCGCCGAGGAAGATGGCGTAATCCTGGGCGCTGGCATTAGCCGCCTGCAACCCCTGGAGTTCGGCCATCACTTCCATCTCGCTCAGGGCCTCCGGCAGGTCCAATGGGGGGAAGCGGTGCTGCTCCGGCACAGCCTCAAACAACGCCGCGATAGACTCGACGCCCACCGCCGCCAGCATTGCCCGGCGGTCCTCGTCGGTATGTGGGATGTAGGTCATGGTCGCTCCCGTACTACTCGCGCTCGGCGCAGTACTTCTGGTACGCGGCGGCATCCATCAGATCATCGAGTTCGGCAGGATTGGCAACGGTAAACTTGATGAACCAGCCCTCGCCGTAAGGGTCGCTGTTGACGGTCTCCGGCGCATCTTCCAGTTTGCCATTGATCGCCGTCACCGTGCCAGACAACGGTATGTGCATGTCCGACGCCGCCTTGACCGACTCCACAACGCCGTAAGAGTCACCCTTGCGCAATGACGCACCGACTTCCGGCAGTTCGACGAACACGATGTCGTTTAACTGGTCCTGGGCGTAATCGGTGAGACCGGTGGTCGCTTCGTTGCCCTCGACGCGCACCCACTCGTCCGACTCGGTATATTTCAGGTCTGCGGGAACTTTCCAGTCGCCCATCTTGACGATCTCCTTGTGTGTTGGTCCGAAAGTCAAATTGTGAAGAATCACACAAAACGAAAAGGCGCACAGCGTCGTTTTGCTGTGCGCCCCCTGTCTGTGACCTGAGAGATTCACCGGGTGGAACTCCGGCTTGCCCCGTCGGTGCGCCTTGCGGCGCTTTCCAGGGATGGCAGCCTGCGGGTTCGGGAACCTGAGAGTTTCGCCGGTGGGTCAGCCGTCCCGACCGGTTTGCCCCTTCGGTGCTCCCGCCAGAGGCGGAAGACTCTCCCCGGCAGGCAGGTGTTGCTATCCTGATTCTACATGGCGGTATTGTGCAAGGCAACGACTCTTGGCAGGGGATTTGCCGCCAAACAGAACAAATTAGAGCCGCGCGCTGCGCGGCAGGATGCCGCTGAGCACTTCCTCGACGCGCACGTTGAGGACTTCGGCCACCTCTTCGGCAGTGATGACCTGGCTGCCCTGCCGCCCGATCAACACCACCTCATCGCCCGGCTGCACGTCCGCGACGCGCGTCACGTTCACTGCCGCCTCGTGCGGGCCGACCTGCCCCACCAACGGCGCACGCTGCCCACGCACGATCACCTGGTGCCAACGGCGTGGCCCACCGCGCAGCCCGTCGGCGTAACCCACCGGAATGACGGCAATACGCTCAGTATCACCTGTGCGATACGCCTTACCCTCACCTACAAAGCTCCCACGCGGAAGCTCCTTGATTTGCGCGATCACCGTCTTCCAGGTCAATGCCAGCCGGAAGCCCGGCGGCAACCTGACCTCTGGCAACGGCGACAGTCCGTGCAACGCTAGCCCATCACGGACCATTGTAAAATGGCTCTCTGGCAGGGTCAGCAAGGCCGCCGACTCCGCCGCGTGGATGTAAGGGATGTCCAGTCCCGTCGCCAGTACCGGACCAACAAGCGACCGAAATAACTCAAGCTGCTCATGAGTGTAGGAGTCATCCTCAACCGGAGCAGCAAGCTGGGTATACAGCCCTTCGACCCGGAGATGAGTCAGACCCTTCAAAGCCCGGAAAAGGGCGGTGACATCATCCGGCGATAGCCCCAACCGCCCCAGGCCGGTATCGATATTCACGTGCACTCGCAGTGGCTGGCGTGCCTCATGGGCCAGACGATCATACAGGCGGGCCATCTCCAGATCATAGACAGTCAGCGTCAGGTTATACTGTAGAGCGTCTCGCACTGCCGAAAGCGGCGTATAACCCAGCACCAGAATCGGCGTATCCAGGCCGCCGTCGCGCAGGGCCACTGCTTCGGCCAGCGAAGCCACGCCCAGGTAGGTGGCACCGTGCAGCACCGCCGCCGATCCGGTAGCTAATGCGCCGTGCCCATAAGCATCGGCAGAAACCACCGCCATCAGCGCCACATCTGGCCCGATAATCTCCTTGAGCCGCCGGACATTGTTTGCAGTGGCTTCCAGGTCTACTTCGATCCAGGACGACCGGGACGGCTGCCCTGCCCAGATCTGTTCCCCGGCCATCTCTTGGCGAGCCAACAGACGCGCGTCCTGCTCATTAGCCAAAAGCTGCCGCACGACCCGTTCCATCCGCACCGACGCGCTACCTTTCACCAGCACCACGTCACGCGGCCCCAGGTTATCTCGCAGCACGGTCACAACGTCGGAAGGACTGAAGGTCATGTGCACCTGACCACGCGGCATCCCCTCGTCCAAAGCGGCGCGCGCAGCAATGGCCGCCAGATTGCCCTGCGTCACAAGTACGTCGGCGCAGGAAGCTACCTGTTCACCCAGACGGCGGTACGCCCGCGCAGCATAATCCCCCAGACGGTCCAGGTCGCCCATCACGAAGATCAGCCGCCCCTCATCCTCCCGGACCGACCCCAACCACTCCAATGCCGCCTCGGTAGACTCCAGATTGGCGCTGAAGGTATCGTCTACCAGCAAGCACCCTCCTACGCCGTTCAAGGGACGCAGGCGGCCCGGCAGTGGTTCGACCTGGGTCAGGGCGCGCAGACTATCCTCCAAAGGAATCTGATAGCTCAAGCCGACAGCCAGCGCCGCCATCGCGCCATAGAGCTGATGACGGCCCAACAGCGGCAGCCAGCGTCCCACATAACGCTCGGCGCCGTAACGCAGGTCGAAGCCGGTCTTGTAGCGCCCGGCAACGATGTTGTAGGCCAGCAGGTCAGCCTCAAAGCTGTCAATGCCGACGGAAAACACGGTTGCCTTTGCCCGACTTGTCATGCCACGCACCAGGGCATCGTCGTAGTTCAACACCGCCAGCCCGTTTTCCGGCAGGCTTTCCACCAGCGCGGCTCCCTCGTCGGTCAGTTCAGCCGGACTGTCCGGCTGATCTGGGAAGATATGCCCGCTATTGGTCATCACGCCGACCAAAGGGCGTACCACATCGACCAGCTCAGCCATCTCACCAGGCTGATTGGCGGCCAGTTCCAACACCGCAAGCTGGTGTTGCGCTGTGAGTTTCCCCAGCGCCAATGGCAGGCCAAAACGCCCACTGTAGCTGCCAGGGTTTTTATAGACGTTATAACGCGCGCCCAGCACAGCCGCGATACACTCTTTGGCCGTCGATTTGCCTGCCGCCCCGGCCACGCCGATGACGGTCGTGCCGAACTTGCGCAAGACCACGCGCGCCCAGTTCATGAGCGCGTGCTCAGCGTCGCGCACGATCATCACCGTGACCCCATCGGTGTCGAAGCCGGGCGGCTGTGAGCAGACAACGCCCAGCGCGCCCCGTCTGACCGCCTCGCGGATATGGGTGTGCCCGTCGCCCTGAGCGGTCTTGAGGGCTACAAAGAGACAACCCGGCTCCACCTGGTCGAGATCAAGGGCGAAGTCGGTAAAGATTTGCGCCGCAGGTTCGCCGAAAAGCTGCCCATCGGCGGCTTCGAGCATGTCGTACAGACTGATCATAACAGGCAGTATAGCATTGTCTGAAGTGGGTCGCTATCCTGTTCCCCGCTATAATTGGCGCGATATGCACCGGGGGAACAAAATGCCTTTCACGTTCACATTAGAAAAAGAATGGGGTGGCGCGCGGGCAGGGGTGTTGGAAACTCCCCACGGCCCCATCCAGACGCCCGTCTTTGCGCCTGTCGGCACCCAGGCGACGGTAAAAGCAATGATGCCGAGCACGCTTAGGGAATTGGGGGTGTCGCTGGTACTGGCGAATACCTATCACCTCTACCTACGACCCGGCGATGCTCTGATCCGCGACCTGGGAGGGCTACACCGCTTCATGGCATGGGATGGGCCGATCCTGACCGACTCCGGCGGCTTCCAGGTATTCAGCCTGGCGGAAACCCGTCGCATCGACGACGATGGGGTAGACTTCATCTCGCACATCGACGGCAGCAAACATCGCTTTACCCCAGAGAAATCCATCCAGATTCAGGAAAACCTCGGCGCAGACATCATCATGTGCTTCGACGAGTGCGCCACGCCAGACAACCGCACTGCCATCGAAAAGGCGCTGCTCCGCACTCATGCCTGGGCAGAACGCTGTGTTCGCGCTAAAACTCGCTCCGATCAGGCGCTCTTCGGCATCGTGCAGGGCGGCATTTTCCTCGATCTGCGAGAACAGTCTGCCGCATTCCTGCGCCAGTTTGATTTCCCCGGTTATGCCGTCGGCGGGCTGGCCGTCGGGGAAAGCAAGGCGCAAATGTACGCCACACTGGAACACACCACGCCGCTCCTGCCGTCAGATCGCCCCCGTTACCTGATGGGCGTCGGCAGCCCGGAAGACCTGGTACACGGCGTAGCGCGGGGCATCGACTTGTTCGACTGTGTGCTGCCCACCCGGCTGGCGCGCAACGCTGCCGCACTGACCCATCAGGGACGCCTCAACCTGCGCAACGCGAAATACGCCACCGACCCCGGCCCGCTCGAAGCCGGCTGTACATGTTATACCTGCACCACCTTCTCCCGCGCCTATCTGCGCCACCTGGTGCAGGCGAAAGAAATACTGGCACATAACCTGCTGACGCTGCACAATATCCACATGTTGCAAACCCTGATGCGCCAGATGCGCGCGGCGATCCTGGCCGGGACGTTTGCCGACTACGCCAGAGCCTTTCTGGCCGCCTACCGGCCCGTCGGCGACCCTGATCCTCAACCACTCCCGGTGGCCCTCTCCTGACTTTCGCCCCCTCCCCCTGAAAGGACAACTTTCCTTATGGACATAGTTCAAGCGATCATCCTGGGTATCGTGCAAGGTGCAACGGAATTCATCCCGATCTCCAGTTCCGGGCATCTGATTCTGATTCCCTGGTGGCTTAACTGGCCTGTGCCCAGCCTGGAGTTAAACGTGATCATCCAGTTGGGCACGCTCCTGGCCGTGTTGATTTACTTCTGGCGAGACTGGCTGCGTGTGCTGGGCGGCGGTCTCAACCTGCTGCGTACACGCCGGCTGGACGATCCCGACAGCCGCCTGCTCGTCTTTCTGGTGATCGGGTCGATTCCGGCAGGTGTGGCCGGGTTGCTGCTCAAGGACTTTTTCGACCGGGTCTTCCAGAATGCGCCGATGGCCGCCTTTTTCTTACTGGTGACGGCGGGCCTGCTCGTCCTGAGCGAGCGCAGCGGCAAACCGGCCCGCACGATGACCGAGATGACCTGGCGGGACGCGATCTTGATCGGCCTGGCGCAGATGACCGCTCTGTTCCCTGGCATCTCACGCTCCGGCAGCACCATCGCCGCCGGGCTGCTGCGTGGGATCAAGCGCGAGGATGCCGCCCGTTTCAGCTTCTTGCTAGGAACTCCAGCGTTCCTGGGCGCCGGACTGCTATCGGTGTTGGACCTGATCGCCGAGGGCAATCTCAGCAGCCAGCTTCCGCTGCTCGCGGGCGGATTCATCAGTGCGGCGATTGTTGGTTACCTGACGATTGCCTTTTTGCTGGCCTACCTGCGGCAGCGGCGGCTTTACGTCTTTGCAATTTACTGCGCCGCTTTCGGCCTGATCAGCCTGCTGGCGGCCCTGCTCGGACGGTAGCCGATCCATGAAGTGGGCCAGACGCGCTGCCGTGATCCTGGCGTTGGCCCTGGCAGGGTGTCATTCTCCGCCGTCGGGCATCACCCCGGCAGCGGAAACCGTTGCGCTGCGTCTGCTCAGCACCACCGCAACGGCCCCCCTGCTGCATGACCTGACAGAAGCCTACCAGCAAGAACACACCGAACTCCACTTCGCTTTTCGGGTAAGCAGTGGCGACTATGCCCGCATGATCGACCTGCTGAATAACACCCCACCGGAAGAAGCAATCTATTTCCTGACGAACTACCTGCCCCCGGAAGCGGCGCTGTGGGCAGCACCTATCGGCTATGACCCGATTGCCGTCGTCGTCCATCCCGAAAACCCGGTGGTGGGACTGACCCTGGAACAGCTTGAGCAAATTTTCCAGGGCCGGATCGCCAACTGGTCAGCAGTTGGCGGCGAGAACTTACCCATCACCGTCGTCAGCCGTGAGACGGGGTCTGGCACACGGCTGACTCTTGAGTCCACACTGCCGGCCAGCCGTCGCGTCACACCAGGCGCCCGCTTGGCCTTTTCGAGCGAAGCCGTGATCCGCATCGTCGGGCAAGAGCGCGGCGCAGTGGGTTATGTTTCAGCAGGCCTGCTCGACGCACGGGTACGCCCCGTCGCCATTGCGGGGATGCTGCCCTCTCCCCTTCTCACCGCCTATCCCTTTCAATCCCCGCTCCTGATCGTGGGACGCCACGAGCCAGAAGGGGATTACCGGGCATTGATTGCATGGATGCAAGGCCCGGTCGGTCAGGCAATCGTGGCACGGCACTATCTTCCCCTGGCAAGGTGACTTTGCGGGCGTTTTGCATATAATTAAAACATAGCTCCGTACCGACCCTATTTTGCCGATTGCTCAAGGGGGAAGAACGTGAACCGTCGAGTGGCTTATCTGTTGATCGTCCTGGCGCTGGCCGCATTACTGGGTGTCCAGGCTGCGCTCGCCCAAAACAACGCCAATCCGCAAGCCGTCGTGAGTGTCGAGTTGGCCGTGCTACGCGATGCGCCGTCGAATGCCGGGAATTTCGTGGCCTCCCTGCCGCAGAGCACCCAGGTTACGCTGCTGGATGTGGACAACAGCGGCAGGTGGTTCCAGGTGGAAACCGCAGATGGCAAACTGGGTTGGGGCCATACGTTGCACTTTGCCCCGCTCAGCCGCGCGCGCGCGCTGCGGACGCTGGTCCTCTTTGAAGCCCCCAATGATAACATCAACTATGTAACCGGCGTCGAAGAAAACGCGCAGGTGCTCATCCTTCAAACCGACGAGACCGGCGCATGGACACGTGTCCTCGCCCCTGACGGTCAAAGTGGCTGGACCGAGACTGCCCTACTCCGCTTTGACTATGGCCTGGTGACGCGCGAGGGGACCGCGCTATTGAACTGGCCCGATCACGAACGCGGCGTTCAACTGGCAACCCTGAACGCCCTGACGCCCGTCTTCATCGAAGACATGCTTGGTAATTGGGTGCGCGTGCGGACCAGCAGCGGTCAGAGTGGGTGGGCCGAGGCGAGCGCCTTCAACGCGACCAACACCGTCACCTTGGGCGTGGTCACGCTGGTGGAAGGGGAAGGAGCCATCCTGCGCGCCGGCCCGGCCATCGATGCGACTCCGCAGGGCACACTCGGCAACGGCGCCATCGTCCAGATCGCGGGACGTAGCACCGATAACCGCTGGCTGATGGTCGCTACCGGCAGCGGCCAGATTGCCTGGATTTCGAGCGGCCTGGTGACTTTCGAGGGCGGACTTGGATCCCTTGTCGTCCTCACCCCATAGCCGGGCGTACACTGCCCCTTTCCGCCGCTTTGCTCTGCTGGGCAGCCTGGTTGCGCTTGCGCTGTTCCTCTCCCTGCCGTCGGATGTGCTGGCCCAGGGAGAGGAACAGGGCCGTCGGCGCTTCGCTCTGACCGCCGCCGCTTATCTGCTGGAGACGCCGTCTCCGGCGGCGCTTCCCGCTGCGACACTTCCTGCCGGAACGCTGGTGCAGGAACTGGACGCCACGCCCGACAACGCATGGCGACAGGTCCGTCCAGAAAACAGCAGCATCGTGGGATGGATTCCGGCCCGCCTGCTGACAGACGTTGCGCTGCTGATCACGCGGACGGGCGCAGCACTTCACCACACGCCGGCCTTGAGCGCGCCCTTTGTACGCACCCTGCCGCCGCAAACAGAAGTCTGGGTTTTCAACAGTGTTTTCCTCCAAGATCGCCTGTGGCGGCAGGTATGGACAGACGGCGGCATCATGGGCTGGCTTGCAGATGACCTGTTGGAACCGCGCCGGGTTATTGCAGCCGTTGCCGTCGCCCTGTATCCGCAGCCAGATCACGCCCTGGCGCCGATCACCGATCTACCGCCAGACACCGCCGCTATCGTGCTGGAAATATCGCCCGATTCGGCCTGGACGCGCCTGCAGACCTCCCAGGGCGAAAGCGGTTGGGCCGAGAGCCTGCCTCTGCAACCACTCGTCATCGCTGCCGCCGGGGAGGTTCGCCTTGCGCCGGATGTACAGACCGGCAGCGCGAACCTGCGCGCCGGGCCGGGACAGAATGCTGCCGTGGTCGGCATGGTGGCCCACCGGACGCCGATAGCCGTTGTCGGGCGCAACATGGACGGCACCTGGCTGTCGATCCTTACGCCGGACGGTAGCCTCGCCTGGATCAGCACGCCGCTGGTTTTCTTGCAAGATGGGCTAGTCAGCGACCTGCCGGTTGTCGCCCGGCCCTGATCTCGCTACAATCCCCGCCCGACTTGAAAGAACACGCTCCGGCGACCCGGCAAAACCGGGCTTTCGTCTGCCAGCTGGCGCCTTTAGAGGAAAGATTCGTGAAGACCCTCATTCAACTGCTTGTCGTACTGATCCTGCTCACGTCGGCGCTGCCTGCCAACGCGCAAGGCGGGGAAGCAACCCTACCGGCTACCGTGATCTTCGATGCGGTTTACCTGCGGCTCGGCCCCGGTCCCGAATATCCCGTTACCGCTCAGGCCGCCCGCGACGACGTGCTTACCCTGGACGGGCGCAGCGCCGACGGCGCGTGGTATCACACCACCCTGCCCGATGGCACTTCGGCCTGGCTCGCCAGCTACCTGGTCACGGTCAACGGCGACGCCTCGATCCTGCCCGTCGCCGGGCCGCCTGCCCCAGCCGACCTGGCCCTGCGTGTGCCTCCCGGCTGTGAATATTTCAACATCGGGCCGTTCCGGGGCAGCGTAGGTCAGCCGATCTACCTGGTACAGGGATGGGAAGCCGCCAGCCGCGAACTAGTTCAGGAATACCTCAACAACGTGCTCCAGATCGTCACCTTTGACGGACGGATGATCAGCACTTACACCGCTTATGCCAGCGAAATCACGTTTAACCAGGCGCGCGGAACCTGGCAGATCTTCTGGGAATTTCGGATGGGGCCGGTGAGCGCAGGACAACACCGCATCGAGTGGACGCAGTTGTTTAGCCGCGCCATCACCGATGGGCTAGACAACGACGGCGACGGTCGGCCAGACACCTATGGCCCCGATGCGACCACCTACGGCTGCACGCTTATCATTCAGTAGGAGTCCGGCTTCGGCAAACCATCGATCAGTCGAGGACAGAAACGGCGGCGGAGAGCGTATACGCTTCCGCCGCCGCGCTTTTTAAGCCGACAGGCGGTGTTCGGATAGCTTACGGCACCGCCGTCGGACTGGGGCCAGGGGTGGGTGTCGCCGTCCAGAATCGCGGCGCGGCGACAGTCTCCGTTGCGTGCATGTCGCCCGGCTGCGCGCTGACGTAAACGCCGGGGAAGCCTTCCCGAACAACCTCGTACCAGGTCACGCCAGGCCGCAGCATGATCGGCGTGTTATCGCCCCAGATCAACTGGAAACCGCTCTGCTCACGGCTAGGCCGCCGCCAGTAACCGTAGTAGATTTGGCCGTCACGCAGGACGTAAGCCAACCCCTGGTCCCAGAACTGAATTTCCAGGGAATTGTCGTGTGCTTCCGGCTCGAACAGGTCCAGGCGCGGCTCGTGCGGCATCGCCAGCACCACCACATTATCGGCAGCAATCTGTTGGCCGTTGAGCGCATCCACGTGCGGCACGCCGGAATTCCAACGGTAATAACGTCCGTCCGTCGGGTTGTATTGCCAGGTGGCGTCGGTCTCGCCCCACCAGTTCACGAACAACTGCTGGGCAGGCGCTCCCCCACCAGGGGGAATTTCGCTGAAGGCTAGGCCGCGCACTACATAGCCTGTATTGACATTGCGGCTCGTCGCCAATGCCCACGCCTGATCCAGGTCCAGATACAGCGTGTGCTCAAAGGCCAACCCTTCGCGCGGGAAACGGCAGAACGGCGGGCAGTTATCTCCAAAGTGGGGCGTCATCACCCGCCAGCGCCAGGGCGCATCCAGGATTATCTGGCGGATCGGCTCGCTAGAGCCAGAGTAGGCAAACAGGGCATCCAGCGCAACGATCAACTCCAGGTCGAACAGCCGCCCACTCCGGATCGGGCCGACGTGCGTCACGCTCTGATTGCGAAACACCGCCGCAAAGCGCGTCACACCGCCCTCGACCTCGTATTCAAACACAAGGTCGGCGTAACTCAGACCACTCTGCGGACGGACGACGGGCGGCCAGTTGGAAATCTTGACGATGATCGGGCGGCGCTGCATGGCTTCCACGCTGGGATAGGGCACCCCCATCAGCGGGTTGATGCCCTCCGGGTACGTGAACGGGCCGATGGGCGTTGCCGTCGGAGTCGGCGTATCGGACGGCGTAAACGTCGCAGTGGGGGTGTTGGACGGCGTGAACGTTGCCGTCGGGGTGGGCGTATCCGAAGGCGTAAAAGTCGCGGTCGGGGTGGCCGTATCGGTGGGGGTGTTGGACGGCGTAAACGTGGCCGACGGGGTAAAGGTCAGAGTCGGGGTCGGCGTATCCGTCGGCGTGCTGGTTGGCGTATTCGTCGGTGTGTTCGTCGGGCGGGGCGTATTGGTCGGAATGGGCGACGGGCTGGGCGTATTCGTCAGGGGCGGCGTACCCGTCGTGATCGGCCCTGCGGAGGACGGAGTGGGACTGCTCACCGCCAGCAGCGCCATTGCGATCACCGCCAGCAGCGCCAGTGTAAAGGTTCGTCTCATGCGATCACCTTGCCAGATCATCTCTTTCACGGTACAGCGGGGGATGACTATACCGGATTTTACGGCGGCGCGCATTAAAGAAAGCGCCGGGCAATTTTTGCGGGTGTACAGGCTATACGCTACGATTTCCTGCCGATAGAAAATCGGCTCCCCCTAAGAGGATCAGATATGCGCTTTCCGCGTCTTTCACAGGCAGACCTACTGGCTCTGATACTGTTTGCAGCAATTCTACTGTTGATCATTGCCACGAGCGCCCCGCCGCGCGCGCTCATCTATCAAAGCTTTTAGGATGCTGCCCCCTGCTAATCCATGCTAAACATCTGGCAAACTGTCCGCAGGCAACTGTTTCGTCGCGCCGTGTCGCTTACCGGCGTGCTGATAGCCCTGGCGCTGCTTTACCTGTCCGGATTTTGGAGACAGGTTGAGCTGGGCTTTGCGCACGCGCTGGTCATTGCCGGACTGGCGGCCATCTTATACTGGTTGGTCGTACCCCAAACACTGCGTCCGGCGCTGCTGCTGGTCATCAGCCTGGCTGTTTTGATCCTGGAAGGGGCGACAGCCCGGTTCATCCTCCTGGCGCTTCTGCTCGTGTTGATGACCCAGACTGCCGCCACGTCAGGAGTAAAGACAGGCACACCGCCATCATCAGGCCTGGCTAGCGCAAGCCTGTTTTACCTGTTCTGTTTCGCGCTTTACCTGCTGGTCGCAGCTTCGCAAAGCAGCGAACTGGCATTTCCGGCCCGCCCATACCTCTTCTTGCTGTTGGGACTGGTTGGATCGTTCTTCGTGTTGGAGGTGCTTCGCCGCAAACCGGCAGACCAGGCGGCCCGCCTGAAAGATTGGACCGCTCACCTGGGTAGATCCGTTGGGCTGAACTTTGCCGGTTCCTCGATCAGGCTGCTGTTGTGGGGAATGGGCATTCTTATTGGAGCCGGGCTGCTGGCGCTGGTCGTCCTGCCGATCAACATACCAGCAATTTCGTGGGCGCGTAACCTGTTATCGCTGCCACTCCTGACAAGAGCGGCACTCATTGCGCTGGCCCTGGCAGCCCTTTCCATCCTGGCACAGGCAGAAAAGGTCGCGTTTCGCCGCTGGTTGGGCTACGGGACGGTGGTTGTCCTGCTGCTCTCTTTTCTGGCGTTAAAAAGCGGCGGGGCGCTACTGCAAGGGCTAGCGGGTTGGGTGGGATTTTCGTATTTCACTTTCCGCCTGCTGCATGTGCTGCTCGACAGCTTCAAGGGGCTGCACACAGATGCAACTCCACTGGAAACCCTGGTTTATGCGCTCTTTTTTCCGGCTCTCCTAATCGGGCCAATCGACCGCCTGCCACGCTTCTTAAAAGACATGCGCAGTAACCCTCAGCCCTTCCGCTGGAGTCTGGCCGTCGAGGGGGTCACGCGCATTTTGATCGGCGGGGTAAAGAAATTCTTCATCGCTGACATACTGCTGGTCCACCTGCTGCCCGGCCCCGATCTCATTCCTTCAATCAGCACAGCCTCTGCCTGGATCAGGCTTTATAGTTTCGCGCTGTATGTCTTTTTTGATTTCTCCGGCTTCACCGACATCGCCATCGGCACGGGGCGTCTGCTAGGCTATGCCCTACCAGAGAACTTCAACGCGCCCTATTTGAAGGCGAACCTCGCTCAGTTCTGGCAATCGTGGCACATCACGCTTTCGACATGGCTGCGCTTCTACGTCTTTTCGCCCCTCAGCCGCCGTCTGCTCAGAACCCGGCTGGGCCACCACCCGCTGCTGGTGGTATTCTGTGCCCAGATGATCACCATGCTGCTGATCGGGCTGTGGCATGGCATCACGATAAACTTCGCTCTCTGGGGACTGTGGCACGGGACAGGCTTGTTTGTTCATAAGGTCTACGCGGACCGAACACGGCGCTGGCAGCTTCGTTTACAGCAAAAGCCTGTCACCGCCCGAATGTTGAGCATCCTGAGTAATCTGGCAACGTTCCACTTCGTCGCGCTGGGTTGGGCGTTCTTCATGTTCCCTGATCCTGCCGACAGCGCGGCGCTGCTGCTGCGCCTGTTCGGGCTGCCGGGTTAGTCTGGTCAGAAACCGGAGACGAGAGACTTGATGACCCAGAGTTGGGGATGGCTTAAACGGTTGTTACAGGGTAGCACGGGCCGCTTTGTCGTGCAGGTGATCGGGCGGGTACTCGCGCTGCTGTTGATCTTCAACGTCCTCTACCTGGCTGTCGGGCCGTTTGAAGCGCGCGGCAGGCTGCCCACCCTGTATAACAGCCTCTTCCCCGGCCGGCTGCGGCTGGTATGGCAGACACCCGACCTGGACGCCTACGGAGTGAGCGAACTGAAAATCCCCCGCCTGCTGGATGATCACGTGATCGCCCGGCCCAAAGCGCCAGACGAATACCGTGTGGTCGTGCTGGGCAGTTCGGACATGTGGGGATACATGAACCGCCCGCAGGACCCCATGCCTGTCGCGCTCGACAACCTGGGGCTTCTCACACCCGACGGGCGGCAGGTGCGCAGTTACAACATGGCCTACGTTTACCCCGATGCCTTCAAAGACCTACTCATCCTACGCTACCTGCTGGCGGACGGTTATCTTCCCGACCTGATCATCCTGGTCGTCAATTCCTATTCTTTTAAGCCGCCTGTTGAGACGCACTGGCTGGCCATCGAAAATGCTGATGTAGCTTTGAGCCTGATACAACAGTACGGACTGACGGGGATTCCTCTCGGCGAAATCTCCGCAGAGGTGGAGTCGTCGCCTGGATGGATACGCCACAGCTTTTTGGGGGAGCGGGAGGACATCGCTTACTGGTTGATCAACCAGGCGTACGGTCTAAGCTGGGCAGATACGGGAGTAGATCACATCCTTCCGGCAGAAATTCCTACCCAGACCGCGTTCGGAGGTGAGGAAGAGTGGCACAACACACGCCCTGGCATCCTTGAAGCATTTCTCACCATGACGGGCAGCTATGGAATCCCACTCGTGCTGGTCTCAGCACCGGTAAATTATAGCGCCCCTGCCTACCAGGCGTGGCTCATCGAACAGGCCGAAACCCTGGAAATCCCCCTGCTAGACTGCTCGACGCTGCTGCCTCCGCAGGAGTTCAATGATATGCCGATACATCTCACCGCCCAGGGCCACCGGCTGCTGGCCGAACAGGTTGCCCTATGGCTTCAAGAAGTCTGGGAAACAGCGGCTTCCGCCGGCAGGCAGGCGGTCACAAGATGCCCTGCGCAGCCAACGGACTGATCTTCATGCTGCCGGTGTTTTGGTGGAAGAAGAGCCTTCCTCCAGCGCCAGTTTCAGGGCTTCCTCACGCGAAAGATGCATCGAGTACGGGACTTTCAGCGTGCTCTGCACCAGGAATTCCGCCTGAGACTTGAACATCGGCTTATAGACGATGTAAACGTGTTCCAGCAGGTCCAGGCGGCGATGGCCGATTACGCCGTTCATCGCCAGTTTGAAGGGGTGAATATCGACGCCCGACACATCGAACACCACGCGGCGGGCGCTGCGAAAGGACGGCAACATACTGGCCCGAATGTCGTCCAGGGTAACATGGCCTTCCCACACATACAGGAAAATACCTTCGGCCAACTCTTCAAGATACGTCGCCATCACTTTCCTCTCATCCGCGCAAGTAATCATTTCTATTGCCATTATCGAAAAATTCCGGTCAATAGGCAACCGAATCCACCCCAAATTCACCGTTTTTTCACATCTGCGCCAGCGCCCAGCCGGCGTGCTCCCGCACAAGCGTCGAGTCGTCGTGCAGCAGCCGTTCTAGCAGCGGAATCGCCTCGCGTCTGCACCCGTTCCCGGCGGCGATGCAGGCGTTGCGCACCAGCCGCTCCCGCCCGATCCGCCGCACCGGCGACCCGGCAAAGCACGTCTGGAATGTCTGCTCTGTCAGGGCTAGCAGGTCCACCAGCGGCGGCGCGGCGCGTTCGAGGGCAGCGGGGCGAAAAGCAGATTCGGTCGTCTCGACGGTGAAGCGGTTGAACGGACAGACGACCTGGCACACATCGCAGCCGTAGACCCAATTGCCCATCAAGGGGCGGAGTTCCACCGGAATCGATCCCTTGTGTTCGATGGTCAGGGCGCTGATGCAACGGCGGGCGTCCAGCACGCGCGGCGCGGGAAAAGCATCCGTCGGGCAGGCCGCCAGGCAGCGGGCGCACGTCCCGCAGGCGACGCCGCTTTCCTGCGGATATGGCGCGTCGTAGATGTCAGCTTCAAAGGTGGTGATGATCTCTCCTAGAAAGAAAAAAGACCCTCGCCGAGGATGGATCAACATGGTGTTCTTGCCGATGAAGCCCATCCCGGTCTGCCAGGCGTGGCTACGTTCCAGCACTGCCCCGGTATCGACGTAGACTCGGCAAGCCATGTCGCGGTGGGTTTCGGCGCGCAGCCAGTCCGCCAGTGATTTCAGGCGTGGGATCATTAGGTCGTGGTAGTCCGCGCCCCAGGCATAGTTGGAAATACGTCCCCGGCCCGGATCGCTCAAAACGGCTTCCGACAGCAGCATAGAATAATCCAGGCCGACCAGGATCAGCGACCGCGCACCGGGCAGGATCACGTTCAGATCACGACGGCGGGCGATCCGATCCGCGCGGCCCATATAGGCTACCGGGGCATGATAACCCGCATCCAGCCAGCGTAGATAAGCGTCCAGATGCGGCGCAGGCGTGGCAGGCGCAATTCCCGCCAGGTTAAAACCCAGCTCGCCCGCCTTTGCCTTGATCCGTTCGGACCAACCGGCCATCTACCGCCCCAGGTACACCGGCGCCAGCAGATTGAGAAACAGCCCTAGCATGAACCAAACCCCAGCGATCCGGGTGTGCACGAACGCCAGGGACACGTACCACAGTGGCCACACAGGATAATTCGGCGGCGGCTCGGTCGGCCTGGGTTGGGAATACGCCTTCAGCACGCGGAACAGCGTCCGGCCAGCCAGCACGACCAGCAACACCCACACACTCAAGGAACCGGTCAGCACCAGCCCGGCAATGATCACGTAAAAGGCAATCATCATGCCCTGGTTCAACAGGCGAGACGGACGGTAGCCGAGAATCACTGGCAGGGTGCGAATGCCGCGCCGACCGTCCGCCTCGAACTTATCCAGATGCTTGCCCATGAGCACCGTCGTCACCAACAGCGCATACGGCAACGAGGCGACGATCACCCACAACGGCAGGGTGTTCGTTGTAACAAAGTACGTGCCGCCGATCATCAGCGGCCCCCATACCAGCCCGACGCTCAACTCTCCCAGGCCGTGATGTTTGAGCCGGAGCGGCGGCGCGACGTAAAACACGCTGATGAACAGCCCCAACCCGGCAAAGACAAGCACTGGCCAGCCGTGTCGCAGGAACAGGATGCCGCCGATGATCACGTCGAGGGCATTGACCGTCAGAATCGCGTTGCGCAGCCCGGTTTTGCTAATCATGCCGGAAAGAATCGGGTGAGGCGAATATTGGGCGCGCACGTACTCGTCGGTATCCACACCGCCTTCCAGGTCAAAGTAGTCGTTGATCATGTTGTTGGCAGCGTGAGCGATCAAAATGCCGATCACGGCCAGGACAAACGAAAACCCGTCGAACGCCACCCCCTCCGTCCGCGTGGCAATCGCCGCCAGCAGACCGCCGATCAGGCCCGACGTCAGGGTCATCGAAAAGACGCAGGCGCGGATGATGATCAGCCAACGGGAAATCGGGTCCATCCGCTTTTCTTCGCACAGATTGCAGGTTCGCAGGACTTCGATCCAATTCGGGATCATGGCTGCCAATCCTCCATAGACAACAAAATTATACTTAAATCGTCAAAATTATCCCCTGACAAAAACATCTGTGCAAAAAAGAGACAGGGGCGATGTACCTCATACCACCCCAACGCAACAACTTCGTCCCGACACCTCGGTTAATTCTTCTCCCCCAGCGCGCGCAGTGACGCCTCAGCCTGGCGTCGCTCCGGCGCATGGAGAATAGTAAACAGGCGAGCCGCCTCAGAGAACAACTGCCGCGCCTGATCGGCTTCCCCCTGCGACACCAGCAACATCCCCTGGCCGAGCAGCGCGTGGGCCAGGTCGCGTTGCAACCCCAGCCGGCGGGCCAGGTTGATCGCCTCAGCATAATAGGCATCTGACGCTGCCGCAGCACCGGTCTCCCGCGCCAGATCGCCCAAACGCCACAGGGTACGTGTTACCAGTTCCATATCTCCGTCCGCACGCCCTGCTGCCAGCGCAGACTCATAATGCGTCTGTGCTTCGTCATACTGGCCCTGACGGGCCAGGGTTTCACCGAGGTTACTATGGAACACCGCCTGCCAGCGTTGCTGCCCGGCCTGCTCGACCAGGGTTAGCGCCTGCCGGTGCAGTGTCAGCGCCGCAGGATAATCTTCCATCTGACGATAAGCCTGGGCCAAGTTATCGCTTTGCACCGCCTGCATCAGCCGGTTTTCCAGGCGGCGGCTGATCGCCAGGGCCGCCTCCAGGATGGTAACAGCCTCTTGGAGCCGCCCGGTCACAACATAAAACCAGCCCAGGTTGCCCAGACGCAGGCTCTCTGCCGCTGGGTCGTTGGAATCGCGGGCGATGGTAATCGACTCCTGGTAGAACGCCTCTGCCGTTTCTGTGTCTCCGGTGTCGGTGTAGATATTGGCGACATTGGAAAGCACCAGGCCGCGCGTCGGCGGATGATTGACATGGTTCAGCGCCATCAACGCCTGTTCGTAGTAGCCCAACGCCTGCTTGCGATCCCCCTGTTCCTTGAGAACATTGCCCACATCGCAAAGCAGGGTTGCCAGCCGGCGGTAGTCGCCCTGTCCCTCAAACAGACTGATCGCCTCTTTCCAGGCTTCCAATGCCTGCTGCGGCTGGCCCTGGGCGTGGTAAAGCCTGCCCAGATAGTTCAACGTCAGGGCAAGCTGTGCATCATCCTCGGCACGACGAGCAGCGTCGGCGGCCCGGCGATACGTCTCCAACGCAGCGACAGGATCGACCTCCTGCTGCACACGCGCCAGTTCCAGCAGCAACCCTATCGCCTTGACCGGAATTTCCCCTCCTGGAAACTGGTCCAACGCCAGGCGCAGATGCTCGACCGCCTGATCGCGCTGCCCCATTGCCCGGTACGTCGCGCCGATTTGCCCGTAGGCGCGGGCCACTTCCTCGGCCTGGCCGAGCGACCGGGCCAGGGTGATCGCCTCCTGGCTAAACTGGATCGCCTCTTCATATTGGGCCGTTTGAAAGCTCGCCTCGGCACGGTCTAGCAACAGCGCCAGTTTCACCTGCGGCTTCACGGCCACGCCTTGCCCGATCAGGGTGAACACGCGCGTGAACAGGCGGTTAACCTCTTGCAGTTTGCCTTCGGCCATGTAGCGCCGAGCCAATGTGCTGGCCCAACGCACCTCCTCATCAACATCGCCCTGGCTATGCGCCAGGCGCAATGCGTGCACGATCAGGCGGTGCCCTTCAGGGGTGCGCCCGGTAGCGATATTCGCCTCGCCCAGGCGTCCCAGATAATACGGCTTCTGCTGGCGGGTGAGCTGGTTCGCCTCCTCCAACAGGCGGCGGGCATAGCTGGCATTGCCCTGTTCCAGGTAGCGGTCGGCCAACTGACTTAGCAGATGTGCCTTGAGCACCGGGTCGGAACCGTTGCGGGCGTTCGTCAGCGCCTCGCTGTAGGCATCCACCGCCTCCTGAGTATCGCCGCGCGCCAGTTGGAAGTTACCCCAATCATTTAGAACAGCGGCCAACAGCGTCGAATTCTGCTGGCTACGCGCAATATCCAAGGCCTGTTGCAACACACGACGGGCATCTTCCCAGCGGCCCTGGTCGGTATACAACGCCCCGATATGGCCCAACACGGTCGCCTCAGCGGTGAGATTATGCGCCTGGCGAACCTGGGTCAAGATGTCCTCGAAGGCTTCCAACGCCTCTGCATACTGTCCGCGCTGCCGCGCCTGGCTGCCCGCCGAAAGCGCCTCCTGCCAGCGTTGCATCTCTGCCGCAAACGCCGCCCCTGGCGAATTCTTTCCAAGCAGGTCGTCAAAAAACTGGCGCCACCCCATGCATCAATCCCATTCGTCAATCGTCTGTCTGCGCAATGATGCGATTATAACGCATCCGGGGACAACACACGTTTTCCACTGAAACAGACATCTGAAACAGGCAGCGGACATGGGAAGTCCGCCGCCTGTGGTATACGCTAGTGCCGTCCGTTGAGGTACGGGGCGAGGTAGTGGCCAGTGTGGCTGGTCGCTATCTGGACGATCTCTTCCGGTGAGCCTTCGGCGATGACTTCGCCACCAGCGTCGCCACCCTCCGGCCCCAGATCGATCAGGTGATCGGCCACCTTGATGATGTCAGGGTTGTGTTCAATGATCACCACTGTGTTACCTTGGTCTACCAAGGTTTGAAGCACCACGATCAGCCGGGCCACATCGGCGGCGTGCAGACCTACCGACGGTTCATCCAGCACGTAGATCGTGCGCCCGGTGGCGCGCTTGCTCAGTTCGCGGCTCAGCTTCACACGCTGTGCCTCGCCGCCGCTCAGCGTCGTGGCGGGCTGGCCGATGCGGATATAGCCCAGCCCCACCGCGTCCAGCGTCTTGAGCTTGGTCACAATCGCCGGGATGTTGGCGAAGAATTCCAGACCTTCGCTCACCGTCAGGTCGAGCACTTCCGCGATGTTCTTGCCTTTGTAGCGCACCTGGAGCGTCTCACGGTTGTAACGCGCCCCGTGACACACGTCGCACGGCACATAAATATCCGGCAAGAACTGCATGGCGATCAAAAGCTGCCCCTGCCCCTGGCAGTTTTCGCAACGCCCGCCCTTAACGTTAAAGCTGAAGCGCCCGGCGTTGTAGCCGCGTACCTTGCTCTCCGGCAGGTCCGCGAACAGGGAGCGGATGGCGTCGAACATCTTGGTATAGGTGCCGGGGTTGCTGCGCGGTGTGCGCCCGATGGGACTCTGGTCGATGTTGATGACCTTGTCGATGTTCTCCAGGCCGTCAATCGCGGTGTGTGCGCCAGGCCGTTCACGGCTGCCGTGCAGGATTTGCGCCAACCGCTTGTAGAGGATTTCGATCAGCAGGGTGCTTTTGCCGCTGCCGCTGACGCCGGTGATGCACACCAGTTTGCCCAGCGGGATCGCCACGTCGATGTTCTTAAGGTTGTTCTCGCGCGCACCGCGAATGACAATCTGTTGCCCGTTGCCGGGGCGGCGCATCAGGGGGACTGGGATGCGCTGTCGTCCGGAGAGATAAGCCCCGGTGATGCTGTTCGGGTTCTCCATGATCTGCTGGACAGTGCCCTCGGCCATGATCCGCCCACCGTGCTCGCCGGCGCCCGGCCCCAGGTCGATCACCCAGTCGGCGCTGCGGATGGTGTCTTCGTCGTGCTCTACCACCAACAGGGTGTTGCCCAGGTCGCGCATCCCCAGCAGGGTGCGAATCAGGCGGGCATTGTCGCGCTGGTGCAGACCGATGGTCGGCTCATCCAACACATAGAGCACCCCCGTCAGTCGGCTGCCGATCTGCGTCGCCAGACGGATGCGCTGCGCCTCCCCGCCGCTGAGGGTGCCGGACTGCCGCGCCAGCGTCAGGTAATCCAGCCCTACATCCACCATAAAGCCCAGCCGCGACTCGATCTCTTTGATGATCTGGTGGGCGATCTGCTGCTCCCGCTCAGAGAGCCGGGCCGGGTGGCCGTTGCCGCCGCGCAGATCGCGCATCCAGGACAATAGGCGCTGGGCAGTCATCTGAGTCACTTCGACGATGTTCAACCCGTCCACCGTGACAGCCAGGGCCTCCGGGCGTAGACGCTTACCCCGACACTTAGGACACTCCACCCCGGTCATGAGGGTTTCATAGAAGCTGCGCGCACCATCTGAGCTGGTCTCCCGGTAGCGGCGTTTCATCGTATTGATGATGCCCTCCCAGTGGGTATTCCAGGTGCCACTGAACGAACGGGCTTCGTCCTCGCTACTATAAGACATGCGAAAGCGACGGTTGCCGGCACCGTAGAGAATCAGATGCTGATGTTCTGCCGACAATTTGCTCCAGGGCTTATTCGTCGGAATACCAAGCTGCTGCGCCACTGTGAGCATCGTCCTGACCGACCAACCGTCCACACTGTTCCAACCGGGGGCATTGATCGCACCATCTTCGAGCGAGAGGTCCGGGTTTGGCACGATGAGCGTCGGGTCGAACTCCAATCGGACGCCAAGACCCTGGCACTCCGGACAGGCCCCGTGCGGACTGTTAAAGCTGAAGGTGCGCGGCTCGATGTCCGGCAAGCTACCGTGCCCATGCACACAGGCCAGATGTTCGCTGTAAAGCGTGTCGGTCGGGTTAGCAGGATCGGTCACGTCATTGATGATGACCAGTCCGCCGCTGCGCTTGAGCGCGACCTCGACCGAATCGGTCAGACGGCTGACGGCCGCACGGGCATCCTCGCTCTCCGGGTCATCATAGCGGCGCGTCGCCAGGCGGTCTACGACGATCTCGATGGTATGGTTCTTGTAGCGATCCAGGTCGATGTCCTCGTTCACGTCGCGCGTCTCGCCATTGACACGCACGCGGACAAACCCGGCTTTGCGGATGTCCTCGAAGATGCGCTCGTGCCGCCCCTTCCGATCCTGGATAACCGGCGAAAGGATCTGTATACGGCGTCCTTCGGGCAGGGCCAGCACCGCATCGACGATCTGCTGCGCGCTTTGGGCCACGACCGTTTCGCCACACACAGGACAGTGCGGGACACCGATTCGGGCATAAAGCAGGCGCAGATAGTCGTAAATTTCCGTCACTGTGCCGACGGTCGAGCGTGGATTGGCGCTGACCCCCTTCTGATCGATGGACACCGCCGGGCTGAGACCCTCGATCTGGTCCACGTCCGGCTTTTCCATCTGGCCGAGAAATTGCCGGGCGTAGGCGCTCAGGCTTTCGACGTAACGGCGCTGCCCTTCGGCGAAGATCGTATCGAAGGCCAGCGACGACTTGCCCGAACCGGATAGGCCGGTGATCACCACGAGCTTATCGCGGGGGATGTCAACGTCGATGTTCTTGAGGTTGTGTTCGCGCGCGCCGCGCACAATAATTTTTTCTTGCATACCCGCTTCCCGCCGCTCGATCAGAAACAGATTCGCACGCCCGTTCTATTTTACATCGGATCAACACCGGGAGCAATGCGAAGATCGAGTCTAGCAGGTTGAACAGGCTCCGGCAAGAGGATATAGCGCCAGGGGGGATGGCGGCGACTTAAATTTTCCCCGGCGAGACTGCCCCTCCGTCGGGCAATGGTTGCCCCATTTCCGGCACCAACGACCAGTCCGCCAGACTCTGGTAGACCATCGGGGAAATATCGGGGTCGTCCCAGGTAAGCCAGGCGCGGGCGATGGCCAGGCCCGTTTCGGGAACGGCAGCCGCTACCGTGCTGATTCCCTGACCCAATGCCTGCCGCAAGGCTTCCACTTCCGGGTCGCTACGCACACGGCAATCAAGGCGGCGGAAGGCCGCCATGAGCATATGGAGCAGATCGAGCGCATCTAGCGCAGCGGCGCGATGGGTCAGCAGGCCAGCTTCCGAAACAGCAGCGGCAGCCAGGGCATGTTCCAGCGCACTGCCGATGTGTGCGTAACGGCGCAGTTCGTACATGGTGTGCAGCCAATCTTCGGCGAGCATCAGCCGCAGACCACGAACGACCGCCTCACGGACCGGAGAAAGCGGCGTAGAGGCCGCTCGCATCAACACTCGTACCCCCTCGGCGGCGGCGCGAAAAGCAGCGGCGTGAATCCCTGCGCCGATCACCGCACAACAGGGCAGGATTACACGTGGAGCGTCCGGCAGCAGAGGCGCATCGGTCAGAAAGCGCCAGCCTTCCAACAGCCACGCGACAGCGTTGTAACTGATCCGCAGAGACAGGGATTCGTCGCGGCAAACGGCACGCAGTTCGTCGGCAAATGCCGCCAGCAGGTCGTCGTCGAGTCGGGCCGGCAGACCGCTGTGATCGATCAGATAGTCTTCCAAATCGGCGATCTCGTCATCCTTCGCGCGGTCGTCGATGCGCCGCCCAGCCACCGTCAGATAGCCTCCGGCCCACAGTCGCAAATTCGGCGCACGGAGAGCAGCGTCTAACAGCGGACGCAGCGCGGCGCGGTGGACTTCTCGCGCAGAGGTCATGGAACTACTCCCTCGAAGAGATCACGCTCCAACCGGGCGCCAGGTTGTACTGCCGGCCAGGCGCGAAAAAACGACTCCCAGCCAAGCGTCTGCCGGGCCAGAAATATCGGCAGGCGCATCATCTGCCGGGGACTGACCTGACTGGCATGGCAACCGTCGGCCTGCTCCAGTTCGTCATAATAACGGCGCAAGTCCAGACGGGCGTGCACGGGGAGGGTCGCATCCAATACCGCCTGGAAGTCCAGGTCCTTGTTCCTGCCCATATGACGCGGGTCTTGACCGGTCAGCCGCGCCAGCAGCACCCCCAAGCGGATGAAGAAGCGCGGAAACACATCGAAATATAACTTTTGCGGCTGGTAAACTGCCAGCCCGCTGTCCAGCTGTTCCGGGTATTTTTCTGGATTCCCAGCTTCGTGAAACGCCTGCACCGTCGCCCGATGCATGGCGATGTGGTCTGGGTGGCCATAGCCGCCATACGGATCAAAGGTGATAACCACCTGTGGGCGCACACGGCGAATCACTTCCACGATCCGGCGAGCAACGTCATCTTGCGGGGTTTGCCACAGGCAATCGGGATGCCGGTTATCTGGTGTGCCCATCATGCCGCTGTCGCGGTAGCCGAAAAGGATCACCTCGCGGATGCCCAGGCGTTCGGCTGCGCAGGCCAACTCTGCCTGACGCAGCTCCCCCACCGAAGCGTATCCTTGCAGGCGTTCTGGCGGAACAGTGCCCGCATCTCCGTCGGTAGCGCAGATCAGGCTTACTTCCACCCCACTGCGTGTATAGTGCAGGATCGTCCCGCCCAGCCCGAACGTCTCATCATCGGGATGCGCGTAGCAAACCAGCAGGCGCTTTGAGTCGGATGAAGGCAAATTTGAAGCCATCGCAAGTGTTTCCTCCGGACGGCAAATTATACCACGCCGTGAAACACTTACGATTCTTCAGGAGGAGCAACCAGCGAGAAGTTGTCGAAGGCAACTTCAAAAGGAACGATATTGCGGCTCCAGGCCGCCAAGGCGACACGCCCCTCCGCCAACCACAGGTCGCGCGCCCTGCCCACCTCGATTCCATCTACGTACAGGATAAAGTCTCCCCGCCGCCCGACCAGCGTAATGTGGACAGGCTCGCCCACCACCAGCGGACCTCCTGGCAGCGGCGACAGCGGCAGCATAATCCCCGGCTGGCCGTTAAACTGCTTGAAGATGAAATAGTTGCCGCCCAGGTCAACACCGACGAAATAGTAATCCTGAAAATGATCGATGTTGTCGTAGCGTAGCGGCGGCTGTACCCGAAAGGCGATCACCAGCGCACCGTCTGCACCGGGCGTGAGGATGGCGGCATCTACATCTAGAATAAAGTCGCCCACGCGGGGCAGGACCTCTGGGCGGGGCATGGCAAACCACAGGCTGTACTGCCCTTCCAGGCGGATGTGCAGTTGCCCATTTTCAATCGTCCTATTCGTATTGAAGATACGACCGATCTCCCATCTGCCGGTGTCAGCCTCGAAGTCGTCACTGAATATTTGCTCCCCCCGCCGGATAAGCGCCGCCGTCAACGTGCCGACCGGGACGGTTGCCGTCAGCGTCGGGCCGGGAAGCGTGGTCGCCGGCAACGGAATGGGCGTCGGCTCGCCAGATATAGCATCGCCGGTCGCCGTCGCCAGTGCCTGCTTCGTGCTGACCATCTCCGCTGCCGCCTCTACCTGCAATGCAGCGTCCTGCTGCTCGACCAGCGTCGCCAGTGCCAACTCCTGCCCGGCGATGATCTGGGTTTGCAGCCCGGCAATCACGATGTCCTGTGCCTGGCTGCGGCTATAGAGCATGACAATCATCCCGACCAGGATCAGGAGAACAGCCCCACCCAGGGCAGTCGTCGAACGCGACGGCGGGCGGTAGTCGCTCTGAGCCTTCCTAAGCACCGTCCGGGCTGGCGCGGCGGCCAAGGTCGGATCAGCATCCTCCGAGGCCGCGTGATGAGGCCGCGTGATCTCTTGGATCTGATAGACCTCATTTAGAGCATGGGCCGCCGTCAGGCGCACGACACTCTCAGAATCCTCCTGCGCCAGCGCGCTCAACGACTGCATCGCCAGAGTGGCTAACTGCTCATCCTTCCCGGTCGCCAGCATCGCCAGGTCAGGGATGACACTCAACCGGACAGCCAGCAGGGGGCTGGCAAGCGCACGCGCCGCCTCCGGCGGGACGCCCTGCGGCGATGCCCGTCGAAAAACAAAATCACCGTCGCCACGCAGCCAGCCGTAATGCGGGGTCTGCGTTGAGCGCGAGTCGTTGCTGACACGGCGATACACGTAATACATCAGGCTACTGCCGCTGATCACGCCGCGCTCGTCGGCAGCCTGGTCCCGCAATCCTTCCAGCAGATAACTGGTAAAAAGGGAATTTCGCCCATATGGCCCGGCGCCATCGGCGACAGGTTGGTTGGCCTTGCCTGCCGTCAGCACCTGCCACGCCTGCCGGGAGACCATATCCTCGCTAAAACGGTCGTTCATGCCGCGCAGCAGCGCCAGCCCGCTGTAACAGGCATCCATGATGAAGAAAATGTGCTTGGCTGGGATAAACTCGGCAGCCCGAACGATGTCGTCCATGCCAATCAGCGTACGCCATGCGCCGGGCTGGGCATCTACCGGGGCAATATAACCGACATCGCCGCGCTGGCCGTGCCGCGTGACGCCATGCCCGGCGAAGAAAAAGAGCACACGATCATCCTTGCCGACCTCGTTGGGGTTGGTCAGTCGCTCGTCGATGACGGCACGGATGGCGTCTTGGGTGGCGGCAGCGTTTTCCAACACCAGCATGTGTGCGGGATCAAAGCCGTAGTTGGTGGCGAGTAGCTCGGCTACGGCGCGGGCATCGGAGACGGCATAGCTAAGCGGGGGCATCGCCTGGTACTGATCGATGCCAATAATCACAGCCCAGCTATGATCATATGTAGCGCGATAGTTCACCATGACCGCCAATAAGCGGAAAAAGGGCCACAATAAAATTGTACTAAATCTGGTGGGCAAAAAAACAAACCTTACCAAAGTTTTAGTAAAAAATTAACTTCTGGCGGGTAGGAAAGTTGTCCTAAAGCAGAAGTGAATGGTCAAATTTGCGCCTTTTAGCCGGACACGCAGCCTGCTATAATCGTCCCACTGCGAGAGGAGTGGTTGCATGTTACCTATTTCCCAGGCGCATCGTTTTGGCCTGGCGCTATGTGGCTCGGCATACCGGTGGAGCGCCCTGGCCCACCCGATCTGGTAATCTTGGGATTGTCACGCGCCGGGCACATCCGACCTGCGCCTGCCGCGCTGTCGAGCAGACTATCTGCTTTCAATAGCAAGAAATGACTTCTCAAACAGTCTATCTGATCCGCCACGCCCAGGTCAATGGCAACGTCCTCGACCTGAACCAGCGCATTCAGGTGTGTGAGTTTAATGCCCTGATCGCGCAGACGCCTTACGAAGCCATCAACGAGGCCGGAAGATTGCAGGCCGAGGCAATCGCTGCCCAGATCGCGGATTACCGCCTGGCCTGCCTGTTCACCAGCCCACTGCTGCGGGCGCAACAGACCGCACGCATCCTAGCTGAAGCGGCAGGCATCCCCCTGATCGTCCGCCCTGATCTTTACGAAATCCTGCCGGCCACGCTGCGTGGTCAACCCACCCACAGTTATTCGCTACGTGGGGCGTATTTCCGTTCCGGCGTGCGCCTGAGCCTGCCCTGGACACGCGACACCGAGACGTTCTGGGGGGCCTATCGCCGCGTGCGCCGCGCCTGGCAAGAAATGACGGCAGAGGTCAAAACCGACTTCGGAATCGTGGGCCACCAGGGACTGTTCCGACTATTGATGCTTTATCTACGCCTGGCGCGCCGCTGGTTGATCGTCAAGAACGACACCCGGAATATGGGGATTTCCATCATCCGACACAAGGACTGATCCACGCTCGCCTGCCGCGCGATTTGGCCGCCAGCGGCAGGTCATCTATAATTTTCGTAGATTACCTCGCCGCATCCAGATCGAGCCGTTCGCCGCCAGTTATATCTTTGTCCGGGTCGGGTATCGCTGCCCACAAGCGATCCGGCAAAAAATCACGCAAAAGGGCGGCTGCCGAAACGGAGGCAACCATGCGCTTTCGCTGGAACCTGATCCTGCTCGTGGTGGGTTTGCTGGTCAGCGGGATCGCGCTGTATCTTCCCTATCGTAACACACGCGCCCAGGGCAGCCCTGAAGATTGCCAGGCGTTGGTCGCACAGACAACACGCCAGCTAAACACCACCTGCGCCCAATTGGGCCGCAACCAGGCGTGTGTGGCCGGCGGCCCGGTCCTGGCTGTCGATGCTGGCGGAGAAATCGAGGCCCTACCCGGCGAACAGATCGACCTGAACCCGCTTCACTCCATCAGCGCCGGAGCGTTGAATGTCGAGGCGGGCGAATGGGGCGTTCTGGCACTCAGCGAGGGCGCAGGGCTGCCCGCCAACACACCGGAGAACGTGACGATGTGGCTGTTCGGCGGCGCCGAGCTGATCGACCGACGCAGCGAAGAGCAACGCAATGCTCACCCGACGGCTACCTGCTACGCTACCGTCATCACCGAAAACCTGAACGTGCGCGCCTTTCCCGCCCTGAACAGCCGCATCCTGGGCCTGCTGCGAGCAGGCGACACGGTCATCATCACCGGACGGCTGGCGGATGCAACATGGTGGCGTATCGACTACGGCGACCAGCCTGCCTGGGTCTTTTCCGGTTTCGTGCGCACGGTCTGTCAGATCATCGAGATTCCGGTCGTGCTGCGCGATGCTCCGGCCCTGCCGGAAGCGGCCTGGTATCGGGACCCCTTCCAGATCGCCGCGCTGCGCTCCGAACCGCCCACCAACACATGCTCGACTGCGCCACCGCCGGGCCTGCTGCTCCAGCCACCGATCACCGGACGCTCGCGCCTGACCCTTAACGGCGTCAACTTCGATCTACAAGCGTCGCTCTATGTTCAGGCCAACGCCCAGGATGGTTTGCTCTTCCAGGCTATCGAAGGGCCGATCACTCTGAGCCTGCCGGACGGTTGGAGCATGGAAGTACCGCCCGGCGCGCAGGTCCGTTTCCCTCTCTCTGAAGATGGCCTGACCGCGGCTGCCCCAGCGCATGGTCTGGAATCGCTGGACGTTGAGGAACTAGCCACTCTGCCCCTCAACCGCCTGCCGCATCCGATGGAGAAACTGCCACGTCCCTTGATCGAAATCCCTCTGGAAGAGCACGTCTTCTCTGACGAATTGATTCCTGGCGATGACTTGACCTTCTTTTTTGACAACCGGGGCGGCATTGTCCACCAGTTCCAGTTGAGCAGCAATGCTTTTCCCGTGCTGAGCGTCTTCGACCCCGATCTGCCCGTGTTACGTCCCTATATTGCGTTGGGGCAGCTCAACATGCCTTACTGGACCATTAGCGATCAGCCACATCTATTCCAGTTGGCTGCCGGCACGTCGCGCAGTGGCACCTACCGCCTCAGCACCAGCACGCAAGACCTACGCCTCTGCCGCCCTGAGGGCAACAGCCAATCCGCCTCGCTGAGCGGCGGCGAGGACCACGCCGGACACTTCTGGTTCGGACACGCCGGCGAAGTCGTCACCCTGACCGCCAGCGGGGACATTTCGCGCTCGGCCAGCAGCTATCCCGGCTGGCGGCTGCGCATCTTCGATACCTTTCTGGAAACGCCCACCCTGCCGCCGATCCAGTACGATTTGCTGGAAGGGTACAACGCGGATTCCGTCACCTGGACCGTGCCCAGGACAGGCTACTACTGGATCGAGGTCTGGACGGCCTCGCGCGGCACAACGACCGTCACCAGCACGTGTGCAGATCAATAACCTGTTCTGACCGCAGGGGCGCAAAGCACCTTTCCTGACGCTCATCGCGCCCCTGCGTCACGTCAACCCCGACTCAAGCCGATACAGCGGCGCGGCGGAACACATCCATGTTGATAACTGTGCCTTCGACGCGCGCCTGCTCCGCTGCAAACGCCAACAGATGGCTTTCCAACGAGGCGCGGGCGTGCGTCAGCGGAGCCTGTTCCTCTCCACGCAATGTGCGCACAAACGAGTCCATCAGCCCGGTATCGCCGCCGCCATGCCCACCAACCGATCCCATCGGCTGAATGACTTCGGTCGCGCCGGTGCGGTGGTCGTGCACGCGAATCTCGTTTTGCAACAGGCTGAAACGCCCTTCCAGCGTGGCGCGCGTGCCGTCGTAGCGCATAGTGCGGCCCTCTTCGTGGCTGTGTCCATGCATGAACAGCGCAACGGAGGCGCCCGTTTCCATTTCCATGGTCACAATCTGATGGTCCACCACGTCGTTATCACAGCGATAGACACAGCGGCCATATGGCCCCTCTTGCAGCGCCTTGAGGATCGCCGGACGGCTCAGGTCGCCGTTCGCCAGCACCGACATCGGCCAGGTCAGCACCGTTGAAAGATCGTAGTCCGGCGGCAGGCCCATTGCCCCGGCCAGCGGTTTCCAGGGACGATAATCCAGGTAAATGCCCGGCGCAGAAAAGGGGCAGTCCGCCTCCACCGGGCAGCCGTCGGTGCAGCGCGCAGGCACATCTGGGCGGGGAGCCTGATCGGCGCGGTAATGCCGTAGCGAGCCGACCGAACTCAGCCGCTTCACGGGCTGACCGAGAATCCAATACAGGATGTCCAGGTCGTGACAGCACTTCGCCAGGATCATCGGGCTGGACTCATCCTGCCGCCGCCAGTTGCCGCGCACAAAACTGTGCGACATGTGCCAGTAGGCGACGTTCTCGCGGTGTTCCACCGTAACCACGTCGCCCAATCGCCCGGAACGCACGATCTGGTACACCTGACTGAAGAAATCGGTGTAACGCAGCACATGGCAGATTTGCAGCACGCGCCCGGTCTCCTCTGCCGCCCGGACCAGCGCCACGCAATCGGCCAGCGTGGTCGCCATCGGCTTTTCCAGCAGCACATCATAGCCGGCGCGCAGGGCAGCCAGCGTCGGTGCGACGTGGTCCTGATCCTGCGTGGCGACAATCACTGCATCGGCCAGCCGGGGGCCGCCCAACAGGTCTTCCCAGGCGGCGAACTGTCGCTCCGGCGGGATGCCGTGCTGCGCCGCGAGTCGACTCCGGCGTTCGGGGATCGGCTCGGCCACCGCCACATAGCGCACATCGTCAGGATGATCCAACACATAGCGCCCATAGGCGTCCCGGCCACGCTGACCCGCGCCGATCAGGGCGATCTGGATAGGGGGCATCACATCACTCTCCTGTTTGCTGTACGAGAGCAAACCGCTCTCGCCCGCTTCTGCCCGTATTGTACCGCCCGCCGATCCTGGATAAACTGACTTTCGTTCCAAAGGGGAGACGCCATGCCTCACACCGAGACCAAGCGCCTGGTCCAGCGCCAGTTCAGCCAGAATCCGCAGGGCTACGTTGCCAGCCCCACCCATGCTCAAGGGACCGACCTGGCCCGCCTGATCGAACTGATCCAGCCGCAGCCGGGCTGGACCATGCTCGACATCGCCACCGGCGGCGGGCACACGGCACGGACTTTCGCGCCTTACGTTGCGCGGGTAATCGCCAGCGACCTGACCACCGGTATGCTCCGCGCCGCGCAGACACACATCCAGGAACAAGGGTTGACCAACGTCGTCTACCAGCGCGTCGATGCAGAAGCCCTGCCCTTCCGCGACGGCAGCCTCGACCTGATCACCTGCCGGATCGCGCCACATCACTTCCCCGACATCCCGCGTTTCGTCCACGAGACGGCGCGCACCGCCCGGACCGGCGGAATCGTGGCCGTTGTAGACCAGATCGTGCCGGAAAAGCGCAAGCCCGCCCGCTACATCAACGCCTTCGAGCGGCTGCGCGATCCCGGCCACGCCTGGGCCTACAGCCTGCGCCGCTGGCAGGGCTTTTTCCAGGAAGCCGGGCTGACCGTGTGGCACGTTGAGCCGTTCGAGAAGCGCATGGACCTGTTCGCCTGGGCGCTGCTGATGGGCTGCACGCCGGACAAAATCACGCGGCTGCGCGCGATGCTGATCCAGGCCCCACCCGAACCTGCCGCCTGGCTCAAGGCAGAATTCCGCCCCGGCGGCGACGCCTCCTTCTCGATTCATCAGGCGATCCTCCTAGGGCGAAAAAGATGAAATCTAGCCACATCTGCATGTCTCAGAAGGATACGGCAGACTGTGCCCCTACCTTCCAACGCCCGCCCCTCCTCGTACTTCGGCGGTTGGCGCTTCTTGCCCTGCTACTTCTGACGGCAGGCTGCGCCGGGCCGATGCCCCAGCGGACCACGCCCGACCCCACGCTGGTGATCGGGCAGGACGCCTACGCTCTCTGTACCGATCTGTGCACGGCGCGTGGTATGTGCCGCGAAGTACCTGACGCAAACGGCCAGACGCAGCGCGTGATCCATACCCGGCCCGAAGTCGGCGGGCGCGGCTTTGCGATCAAGGTGCTGGCGATAGGTGCACAGGTGCGGCTGCACGACGTGGTCGTCAACTGGACCGACGACCCGGCAGACCCGCTGGCCGGGGATGCCGTCTATCTCGTCAGCTCGCCTACCTGGGAGGCCGGAGAGCAGTTTTGGGTCCCGGTGTACTGTCTGTCGCCGGAACCGCCCGAATAACCCCCAATGTTTAGGGATAGCTTCCAACCGGCAGAGTCCCTACAGTGTTTAGAAACATCCTGCTCGTCGGCTTGTAAACACAGAAGGGAATAGCTGCCATGTTTGAACGTTTGGGGCGTTTTGCAGCTCGCTATCGCGTGCCTATCATCATCGGCTGGATCGTGCTGGCAGTCGTTCTGATGCTGGCCGCGCCGAGCCTGGAGGACGTATCCAGCACCAATCAGGAAGATTTCCTCCTCAGCAGCGCGGAATCCGTTCACGCACAGGAAGTGTACGAGCGCGTCTTTCCCCAGGAATTCACCCCCAGCAGCACCATCGTCCTCATCGACGCAGGCGACGGCGGCAATGTCCGCGAGCCGGAAATCTGGAATTTCATCAGCGCACTGGAAGCCTGGCTTGCCAGCGCCGAAGCCCCCGAAAACATCGAAACAGTGTTCGCGCCCACGACCGATCCGGCCTTTGCCGACATGCTGATCTCGCCGGACGGACGAATCGCGCTGGTCAGCGCCGGGATCAGCACACCGACCGACGCCGTGCAGACCACGCAGGCAGTGGAAGCCATCGACGCCTGGCTGGAAGCGCACACGCCCGAAACGATTGAGGCTTACCAGACCGGCGAGGGCGCGCTGAACGCCCAGGCCGAAGGATCGATGTTCGCCACGATGGACCGCACCATCGTTATCACCCTGGCCCTGGTGATCATTGCCCTGCTGGCGATCTACCGCTCGCCCGTCAGCCCCTTGATCCCACTCTTCGCCGTGACAATGGCCTTTCTGGTCACGATGGGGCTGGTGGCGCTGCTGGCGCAGGGGAACGTGATCACCGTCATCGCACAGTTGAATGCCATGCTGGTCGTGATCATCTACGGCGCGGGGACGGACTACTGCCTGTTCCTGATCAGCCGCTTCCGCGAGGAGATGGCGGAAGATCACGGCGTGATCGAATCGACGCGGCGCACCGTGCGGCTCGTCGGCGAGACGATCACCAGCAGCGCCGGGACAATCTTCGTAGGCTTCATGTCGCTCACCTTCGCCGAGATCGGCGCGTTCCGCAGCGCCGGGCCGGTGCTGGCTATCGGCATCCTGGTCAGCCTGCTGGCCGGGCTGACGCTCGTACCTGCCCTGCTTGCCACGCTGGGCAACCGGGCCTTCTGGCCGGGCAAAGCCAGGCACCGTTCCGCCGGACGCTTTTACGAAATGACCTCCAAGCAGGTCAGCACGCATCCCCTGATCACCATCCTGGTCATCGTCGCCATCATGGCTCCGTTCTCGGTCGTCGGCCTGAATAGCCGCGTCAACTACGACATGATCAGCGAGATGCCCGACAGCGCCACCGCCGTGCGCGGCTACACCCTGATGCAGGCGCACATGGGCGGCGGCAACCTGTTCCCGCTGACGGTCGTCGTCACGGACCGCGACCCGGCTACAATAGCCGCCGAGATCGCCCGGCTGGAAAGCGAACTGGCCGCCCTCGACGGTGTGGCCGACGTCCGCAGCCTGAACACGCCGCTGGGCAGCCGGGACGAACGCTTCACCAATCTGTTGCGCGTGGACGGTCAGCTCGATCTGCTGGTGAGCCTGGCGCAGGACGAAAGTGACGCACAGGGCTTCAACCCGCAGCAATTGCTGAATTCGGTCGGCGCGATGCAGCGCTATGTGGACCTGATCGCGGAACGCTTCCCCACAGTAGCCGACGACGCGAACCTCGCCGCCCTCCGAGACATCCTGGGCGGCGGGTTACTGGGCGTCGCCCTGCGCCAGAACGAATTGTTTGACGCGGCGCGCGGGCTGGCAGACCGCTTCAGGAGCATTGAAGACGCCTACCTGATCCCGCCGACGGGCGAAGGCGACCTCTTCGCAGAGATGAGGCCGCTGGCCGAGAGCTACCTCGCCGCCGATGGCGTCTCGTACCGCATCGACGTGGTGCTGGCTGAGGTGCTCAGCGAGGAAGGCATGGATAGCGTTCTGGCGATCCGCAACCTGCTGCGCAGCTACGCCGGGGACGGCGGCGATGCCGTCGTCAGCGGCTTCACCGCAACCATGACTGATCTGCGCGACACAATGGAACGCGACGAGATGCGAACCTTCGGCTTCGTGCTGGCGGGCATCTTCGTGGTGCTGCTGGTCATGCTGCGGAGCGTCGTTGCGCCGCTTTATCTGATCGGCACGGTGGTGCTCAGCTTCACATGCACGCTCGGCATCACCAGCCTGTTCTTCCGCGTCTTCCTCAGCGTCGGGGAACTCTCGTGGATGCTGAGGCTGTTCATGTTCGTGATGCTGGTGGCGCTGGGCATCGACTACAGCATCTTCCTGTTTGGGCGCGTCAAGGAAGAAGTGGGCCATCACGGCATCCGCGAAGGCGTGCACGTGGCCGTCGCCGCCACCGGTGCGATCATCACCTCGGCGGGCATCATCCTGGCCGGGACGTTCGCGGGGATGATGGCCGGCGAGTTCAAACTGCTGATGCAGCTCGGCTTTGCCGTGTGCGTCGGCGTGCTGATCGATACCTTTGTGGTGCGGACCATGCTCGACCCGGCCCTGGCGACTCTGTTTGGCCGCTGGACGTGGTGGCCGGGCGGCGTGCCCAAAGCGCGCGATACGCGCGGCAGCGCCGCCATGACGCCGGTGCAGGGAACGGATCGATAGCACAAAAAACCATCGTAGGGGCGCAGCATGCTGCGCCCTATAGTCCCGCCAATTCCGCCAACAGTTCTGCTGCGCGCGGCGGCCCACCCAAGCGGGCGAAGGTCGCCGCCAGCGCCTTCACCGTATCCAACACGTTGGGATCGCTCGTCACGGCGCGGACGGCAGGCAAAAGCTGCCCGCTATGCACGTCGTGAGCCGTCAGATTCAGCCCGACCTTTGCCTGCGCCACCCGCCGCGCCTGCCCGCGCTGGTCTGCCGCATGGGGCACCACCACCTGCGGGACACCGTGCACCACCGCCGCGTGCGTCGTGCCCATGCCTCCGTGATGCACGATTACTTTGAGGCGTGGGAAAACATGGTCATAATCCACCCAGTTCAGCAGGTAAGCACCGCCGGGCAGGGCCGCTTTGAGCCGTTCCTTCTGTTCTGGAGAAACAGGTTTGTTCCCCAACACCACCAGCGGGGTCATCCCGGCGCGAGCCACCGCCTGCGCCGCCCAACTGAAAAAGCCCAGGTCGCCGGTAAATACGCTCCCCAGCGTGATCAACCCTAGCGGAACTTCCGGTGGAATCGCCGCCAGCCACGCCGGAGGCTCGTCGCGTGGGGACGCAGGCGCGCCGCCCACAAACTGCGTCTGCGGCAGCAGGTCTGCCTCCGCCTGATACCAGTAGCGGCTGAAGTAGCTGATGTGCAGATGTGGACTCTGCACGGCAGGCGTGGGCGCGCCTGCGAAATTGATCCCCTGCAGACCAAAGCGCGCTGCCAGCCGCCGGATACGTTCCTGTCCGGCGCGCCCCAGGTCGATCTGAATGGGCAACAGCGCCGACTCCATTGGCGCGGGCATGGCGGGCCAGCCGCACACCGCCAGCGGCACATCCAGGGCTTCTGCTGCCAGCGCCGCCGCCGTGAGAAACGGATCGGCAGCTATCAGGGCGGGTTTGCCGCGCTGTTCCGCCAGCGCCAGCAACGCCTCCACCACCGGGACGATCAACGCCTCACTCAGCCAGGTATCCAGGGCACGACGGTAACGCAGCCGCACTGCTTCTTGTGGAGGAACGGTCGCCGGGTCTGGTGGCGGGGGCAGCGGCCACAACCAACCGGTGTGCGGAATCGCGGCGAACGGCAAGCCAGCCCGTTCGACCACCCCCGCAATGGATGGCTCGCTGATCCAGACGACACGGTAGCCCATCCCCTGCACGGCCAGCGCCGTCTTTAAAAAACCGCCCCAGTCCAGGTGCCCATGCAGCGGCGCGGACACAAACCAGAACTCGGCCATGGCCCTTTCCTCAGTCTGCCCGCCTATTGCCGGTCAAGCATAACGCGCCTGCTGCCGCCTGCCAGCACATCTCCGCCGGGCTTCTAACCGATCTCAAACTCACCTATGACTTCCCGATAATAGACCTGAGAATGCTTTTTACCTAGAATAAGAATAGCCGGAGTAGCCGGGCGTGTGCCCGGCAGCCGGTATCTTCAAGTGAGCGCGTCATGGTAGCATTTAAAACGACCACACCCGATTGAGCAGCCAGGGGTGGTCGTTTTTGTCCAGACGCGGGCCTGCTTTGCGGCTTGTCCTCTCATTCTATGGGGAGGTTGCACCGATGCTGAAACCTCAACGCGGCAAGCACCGGGCGCCCACCTAACGGGGGCGTCCGCTTGTTTTTCCCTCCCCTGTTCTCCCCCGGCTACCCCAGCCAGCGGGATACCCATAGTAGCGCGATAACCGCCATCGCATTCTCGATTTCGCCCCGACTGACCATCGCCAGCGCCTCGTCCAGCGGTACAACAACCGTCTCGATAGATTCGTCATCGTCGCCTTGCAACACCGAAGGCGTCAGATCGGTCGCTACGAAAAGATGGATATACTCGCTGCTGTAACCCGGTGCAGGAAAGACGCCCCCCAGGCGCACCAGATTGCCGGGACGTAGCCCAGCCTCTTCTTGCAGTTCACGGATGGCACAGTCGCGGGGGTCTTCGCCCGGCTCCAATGTCCCGGCAGGAATTTCCCACAGCGTATCCCCAGCAGCCAGGCGATACTGGCGGATCAGGGTGATCTGCCCATCTTCGTGCAGCGGCAGGATCGCCACCGCCCCCCGATGGCGGATGATCTCCCGGCTGGATGTCCGTCCGTTGGGCAGTTCGACGGTCTGGAGGGCAAGCGTGACAACGCGACCTTCGTAGAGAACCTTGCTATCGAGCACCTTCTCAGCAGACATACCCACCTCTGAAAACAAAAGCCAGGGCGACCCGTCAGGTCGCCCCGGAGAAACCGTGCAACAACAGGGGGACGCCGTTTACGGAATGATCAGCGTATCCCCGGCGCGAATGTAGTTCACGTTGGTGATGCCGTTGGCGTTCGCCAGCGCCGCCATCGTGACGCCGTAGCGCAAGGCGATGCGATATAGATTCTCACCCGGACGGATCAGATGGGTGCGGGTTGCGCCACCGGGTGTTGGCGTAGGCTGCCCCGGCGTGATCCCGGTGGTGCCGCAATTGGGAATGGTTAACTGCTGACCGGGACTGATCAGGCGCGGATTGGTGATGCCGTTAGCGCGCACGATGGTATCGACCGTTATCCCGTACCGCCGCGCGATGCGGTACAGCGTCTCGCCAGCCACAACCACGTGCGTACAGTCTGGGCTTGGGGTCGGCGTAGACGTAAAGAAGCCCGGCGGCGGCGGGGTCGGCGTGGCCGTGGGTACATAGGTACCGGACGCCGTCGCAACTTGCGTCTGCACAAAAGCGACGGTCTGCGTCGCGCCGAGGATCATGGCCGTCGCGGTACTTTCCAGCGGTCCCAGAAGACCCTGTTGCCCCTCAAAAACAGAAAATGTAGGGGTAGCTGTGAAAATCTGGGCAACGGCTTCACCGCCTTCGGGCACAAAGCCCTGGGCAGCCGCGATCATCGCCGTCGCCGTCAGGCCCGGACCAAAAACATTTTGGTCGGGCTGTGGAGTCAGCATTTCCGCACTATACTGACCGCCCAGAATATCCTGTGTTGGCGGAACAACCGGGGTATCAGCGGGGAGGCCAAACTGCATGAATTGGGTCGGCGTGAGCGTCGGCAAGAGGATCGTTTCCTGTGTCGGCACGATCAGTTCCGGCGTCCAGGTCGGCTGCACAATCGGCGGCGCTTCGCCAGGCTGGGTCGGCGGCACGCCCTCCCCTGCTGACTGAAAACACCCTCCTAACAGCAGCATGGCAACGACCAGCCCAATCGTCAACCCCAATGAGCGCGAAAATACCAGACGCATCACGGCCTCCCCAAAGCATTTCCTTCTTTTGCGCTGGAACGAAGTCTACCATACGCAAGGCACAGCGGGCAAGCCTGCCGTTCGCCCAACAAAAAGCGCCCGCAATGCAAAACGCCCGTCCGAGGACGAGCGTCATTGCACGCAGATTGTGTTTTTAGGCACGCAGCAGCAAGGGGCGGAATTTATACCCGTAGACGATCATGCCCCGCTTACCATCGGTACGTAGCCGCCGCGTCACCATCTCCACCGGCATTCCGATCTCCACCGGCTTTTCCAGGTCGGTCAGTTGGGCCAGCACAGTCGGCCCCTCTTCCAACCGGATCAAGGCCAGGGTATATGGTGCCTGGTCCTCGAACCCTTCCGGGGCATCGCTGACCACCGTATAACTGAGCACGGTCCCTTTGCCACCAAAACGGTACGGCAGCCGGACTTCCGTCTCGCGCTGCCGTTCGGGTTGCGCTTCACGCAGCATCACGCTTCATCCCCCTAACGGGCGGCTGTCTCCAGAACGGCGCTCACCGCCACGCGAGCCGGGCGCTGTTCGGTCTCGACGCGAACAAGGTGCGTCGGCGACTGGCAGTGCGGGCACACCTCGCGGGGCGGGAACATGTTGGTCGCGCAATGCGGACAGGTAATGCCCTGAAGGGCATATCGCTGCGCATTCAGCCGCCAGTGTCGTGCAGTCTGCATTCCATTCCTCCTAAAAACCGATCCCACATGTTTGGGCTTGTGCCAACTATCACGCATTATGGCAAAAGTCCACTCTCAAAAGCTATCAGGGTCATTTTGTGATAGGGATTGATAGCTGTGGCAACCTGCAAACTGGCCCACAGGCCGACCAACGCCGCCAATGAGATGCCCAGAGCGCCGAGGGTGTGGCATAATCAATATGTTGCGCCACAGACCACACCGGAAGCGATCCGGTTTTCTTCTTGGAGAGAGCGACCGTGAAGCAGATCAGTTTGAACGGGGCCTGGGAGCTTCACCGGGCAGACGATGCCACGTCGATCCCGGCGCAGGTGCCGGGCTGTGTCCACCTGGACCTGCTACGAGCAGGCAACATTCCAGACCCTTTCTACCGCGATAACGAACTTCGCCTGCTATGGATCGGGGAGACGGATTGGGTCTACAGCCGGTCTTTCACCGCTCCCCCAGACTTTATGGCGCATGAGCACGTCTTGCTCGTCTGTCACGGCCTAGACACGCTGGCAACCATAACGGTCAACGGAATTGAAGTCGGCAAGACCGACAACATGTTCCGCCGCTGGGAATTGGATGTAAAACCGTATCTCAGGATCGGCAAAAACACGCTGACGATCCGGTTCGACGCGCCGATGCCTTTCCTGCGCGCTCAGGAGGCCGAAAAAGGCGTGTTGCCCGCCTGGAGCGGCGACATCCGTTTGAACGGCGGCGGCTGGCTGCGCAAAGAACCCTGCAACTTCGGCTGGGACTGGGGACCGAAGGCCGTTACCAGTGGCATCTGGCGCGACATCGCTCTGATCGCTTTTGACACCCGTTTGACAGACATTCACATCCAGCAAGATCATCGTCCCGAAGGCATCGTTAACCTCAGCATTCAGGTCACGGTCGAAGGCAGCGACGCCGCCGCCCTGCGGATTGAAGTCACCCAGGATGGCAAAGCCATCGCTGCGCAACAACAGCCCCTGTCCGGCGACCGCCAGGACATGCAAATCGTGATCGACCATCCTCGCCTGTGGTGGGTCAACGGTATGGGCGAACAGCCTCTTTACGACGTGCTTATCCAGCTCATCGGCGCAAACGGCAACCTTCTTGACCAGGATATGCGACGGATCGGCCTGCGCACCCTCACGTTGGAACGCCACGCCGATGCGTGGGGCGAGTCGTTCTATTTCGCCGTCAACGGCGTGCCTTTCTTCGCCAAAGGCGCAAATTGGATTCCTGCCGATGTATTCGCCCCACGCCTGACCGCAGCCGACTACGAACGCCTGATCCGGAACGCCGCAGATGTCCATATGAATATGCTGCGCGTCTGGGGCGGTGGTATTTATGAACAGGATGTGTTCTACGACTTGTGCGACCGTTATGGGATCGCCATCTGGCAAGACTTCATGTTCTCCTGTGCAACTTACCCAGCCTTCGACGCGGCGTTTATGGATAACGTTCGCGCCGAAGCCGAAGACAACATCCGTCGCCTGCGCCACCATCCCTGTCTGGCGCTGTGGTGCGGCAACAATGAACTGGAACAGGGTCTGGTCGGCTCCAAATGGACCGAACACACCATGAGTTGGGAGGATTACAGCAAGCTGTTCGACGTCTTGCTGCCTGATGCCGTGCATACCTTCGATCCAGAGCGCGCCTACTGGCCGTGCAGCCCCCATACCCCCGTCGGCGAACGCACATACTGGATGAGTCCTGACAGCGGCGACGCGCACCTGTGGGCCGTGTGGCACGGCAAAGAGCCGTTCGAGTGGTATCGCACCTGCCTCCACCGCTTTGCCAGCGAATTCGGCTTTCAGTCGTTCCCCGAACCGGCGACCGTTTCGACCTTTACCGAGCCGGGAGATCGCAACATCACCAGCTACGTCATGGAGCATCACCAGCGGAGTGGCATCGGCAACAGCACCATCATTCACTATATGCTCGACTGGTTCCGCCTGCCGACCTCGTTCGAGTCCACCCTCTGGCTGAGCCAGATTCTCCAAGGCATGGCGATCAAATACGCGGTCGAACACTGGCGGCGCAACATGCCGCGCACGATGGGCACGCTCTACTGGCAGTTAAACGACTGCTGGCCCGCCCCAAGCTGGTCCTCGATTGACTCGCTCGGTCGCTGGAAGGCCCTGCACTACCTGGCACGGCACTTTTACGCGCCGCTGCTCATTTCCGGCATCGAAGACCCAGAGGCCGGGACGGTAGATATTCACATCACAAGCGACCTGGGCGAGATGCGGCAGGGTGTGGTGACGTGGGTGGTGACGACGGCAGCAGGGGACGTGATCGAACAGGGTCGGCAGGCTGTTTCCATCGCGCCCCGGCAAAACAGCAGGGTCAAGACCCTGCGTCTGACAGACCATCTTACAGTCTATGGGCCGCGCAATCTGCTCGTCTGGCTGACGCTGGCGATCGATGAAACGACCATCTCCTCAAATCTGGTGCTGTTTGCGCGTCCCAAGCACCTGAATCTCGCCGATCCGGATATTGACGTGGCAGTTCAGCCCGCCGGAAACGGCTCGTACCGGGTCGAACTGACGGCCAGGCGGCCCGCGCTGTGGGTCTGGGTTACTCTGCCCGGCGGCGCGGCGCTCTCCGATAACTTCTTCCACCTGCGCCCCGGCGAGCCGAAAATCCTGACCGTCACACCAGACACAGACACCCCGGCAGATCGGTTGGCGGAAGAACTGCGCGTCCGTTCGCTGATCGATACCTACACCACCTGATGCCCGTCACCGGCGGGCCGCTCATGTCCGGGTGAGTGGCCCGCTGTTGCTAATCCATCTTCAATTTGCTGCGGAAGCGGGTGTACAGCGCGTAGTCGATCTCGGTGCGGCGCGCGATGTAGTCCCGCACGGTGGGGGCGCGGCCCACCGCCTCGCGGATGCGATCCGTCACCAGGATGTCGAAGGCGTCTGACCCGGCACCACTGCCGTAGCTGACCATCAGGATGCGCTCACCCGGCTGCGCCACGTCCAACGTCGCCGCCAGGCCAATCAGGCTGCTGCCCGCGTAAACGTTGCCGATCTCGCCAGAGAGCAGTCCCGGCTTCCACTGCGGCGATTTGAAGCCAAGCATCCCGGCGGCACGTGTGGGGAACTTGACGTTGGGTTGATGCAAAACCACGTAGGTATAGTCCTGCGCCGTCGTGCCCATCTGCCGCATCAACGTCTGCGCGGCGCTGAGCACATGCTTGAAATAAGCCGGCTCGCCGGTGAAGCGGTCGCCGTGACTGGGGTACTCTTCGTGTGGCCGCCGCCAGAAATCCGGTGTATCGGTGACAAAGCTGTAGCTGCTCTGGATAACGGCCAGCGATTCTGCCGCCGGGCCGAGGATGTACGCCGCGCCGCCTGCCGCCGCCGTATATTCCAGCGCGTCGCCGGGACGCCCCTGCGCAATGTCCATGCCAATGCTCAGCGCATAGTCGGCCATGCCGCTGCCGACGAAGCCGATGGCCGCTTGCATCGCCTCCGAACCGGCCTTACAGGCAAACTCCCAGTCGCCCGCCTGGATATTGGACGACGCACCGATGCTCTCGGCGACGATGGTGCTGGTCGGCTTGACAGCATAGGGATGGCTCTCCGAACCGACCCACACGGCGCGCAGACAACGTGGATCGATCCTGGCGCGGGCAACGGCATTACGCGCCGCCTCGATGGACATGGTTGCTACATCCTCGTCCAGCCCGGCGACGGCTTTTTCCTTGACGGGCGACTCGCTCATGCCGCCGGTCCAGACACGAGCGATCTCGCGCCCCGGCAGGCGGTAGCGCGGCACATAAGCGCCGTAACCGACGATCCCCACCGGGCGATCCGGTTGGAGCAACGACGCATCGTTCAGGGGATGATGCTGAGAAGTAGTCATACTGGCTAAAACTCCACTCACACTCACTTGAGAGACAAGGCTGTCCTGATCAAGCTCTTCACCACTGCCGGCTAATGGCCCAGTTCCTTCACCAGTTCCCTGGCCCGATCCAGACGGATGGCATCCTCTGCGATCATGGCTTCCACCACACGCTGGATCAGGTCGCCGCTGGCCCCGGCGGCAACCGCCACCTGGCGGGCGTGCAGGCGCATGTGCCCGCGCTGGATGCCCTCCGTCGCCAGAGCGCGAATGGCAGCCAGGTTTTGCGCCAGACCGACCGAGACCATCACCTCAGCCAGCTCACGTGCACCCTGCACGCCGAGAATCTTCAGCGCGACTTTCGCCGTCGGATGGACGCGCGTCGCTCCGCCAATCGTGCCGACGGCCACTGGCACAGTCAGCCGCCCGCGCAAACTGCCATCGTCGTCAGACCACCATTCGGTCAGGCTGGTGTAACGGCCTTCCCTGGCAGCGAAGGCGTGCGCCCCGGCTTCCAAGGCACGCCAGTCGTTGCCGGTAGCGATACACAGTGCATCCATGCCGTTCATCACGCCCTTGTTATGCGTCGCTGCACGGTATGGATCGGCGGCGGCAAAGGCGTAGGCTTCCACAATGCCCCGCACCACGTCCGCCCCGGAAAGCTGGTCAGTTTCGAGTTCATCTGGCGGAATGGTGCACTCTGCCGTCGCCAGGCGGTGATCGGCCAGATTGCTCAGGATGCGCAAGTTCGCCCGCCCGCCGGTCACGTTCTCGATCAGGGGGGCGAGGCGCTCGCAAGCCGTGTTGATGGTGTTGGCACCCATCGCGTCGCGCACGTCATAGAGCAGATGCACGATCAACATCGGGCCGGCAGGCGTGTCTAGCAGCGGGCGCACCTGAATATCCCGCGCGCCGCCGCCGAGTTCAACGATAGTCAGGTCACAACAGTTGGCCTCATAGAGCAGTTGCTCCCGGATCGCCATCACCGCGCCCGCCGCCACGTACACATCCGCCACGTCGAGCACCTGAATCTGCCCGATCATCACGGGATCGTCGCTGCTGGCGACGAACCCCCCGCCGCCACGCGCCAACTTCGCGGCGTAGCTGACGCCGGCGACGACAGACGGCTCTTCCACCACCATCGGGATCAGATAATCACGCCCGTTAATCAGAAAATTGGTAGCGATGCCCAACGGCAACGCATAAACACCGACCACGTTCTCGATCATGTGATCGGCCTGCGTGGCGTTCAACCCGGCCACGCCCAACAGAACCGCCTGTTCGCTCGGCTCCAGACCCGCCCATTGGCTGACGATGGCCGCCCGTTCTGGCAACGGGCGCTTGAAGAAACCGGGCAGACGCGAAGAACGCTGTTGATCGGACATAGATGTACGCCGTCCTTTGCTACGTCGGGTATGCTATCCCCTATTCACTCTCAAAAGCTATCCAATCGTGGGCAACCCAGCCGGCCCTTTACTCAGGGGCCGGCACACCGGCATAGACGGCGATTCGCTTCCAGCAGACCGCCTCTCTGCCAGACAACCCCCATTGTAGATGATCCGGGAAAAATTCACCCTCAGCCGCGCGCTCGCGGTTCAGGCGCAACACACTGCGTCCCTCGGCCATGTCGAGACGAAGTTCATTCCGACCGGCGTGGATATGATGGAACGGGATCGTCTGCTCACCGTAGCGATAGTAGCCGGGCGGCAACACTTCCCAGCGCAGCCCGGCTTCCGGCGACTCCAGCCAGACTCCCCAGGATACCAACGTATCCGGGCCGTTTTGCGCTTCGGCGGCAAGCTCCAGGGTGAATGGCAGCGACAGGCGGGGCAATTGCAGCCCCTCTACGTCCAGGCAGGCCGCCAACGGCGCCTCCACGGACCAGCGCAGCGGCCCAGCACGAGGGGGGTCTGCCGCGCCACCGGCCAACAGAATTGCGCCGACCAAGCCGATCAGGGCAACTCCGATCAGACTCAACACCGCCAGCCGCCACAGCCAGCACGGCGCATCCGTAACGTCCACAGTGATTTCAGCGTCCCGGCTGGACCGCCTCGGTGGGATCGTGAACCCGCGCCGTGTACCAGAGGCCCAGAGTCATCAGCCCTGCCGCCAGCAGAAACAGGCCATCATAGCCGATCAAAGAGACCAGCGCCCCCTGCGCCGCGCTGAGATAGAACGCGATCCCGAAGATGGTGTTTGCCAGTCCCAGATACAAGGGACGCTCACCTTCTGGAGATAGGTTGAGGTTAAGTGCGGTCATGCTGATGGCCGTCGCGCCATTGAAAATCGCCAGCAAGATGAACACACCGGTAAAATACGGCAACACGGCATCCTCCGCCACACCGATCACCCCGGCGATCAGGATCATCACCAAAGCCAACACACCCAGCGCGACGGCGATCAGGCTCAGGCGGCGGTTGCCCAGTCGCAGGCTCAGCCAGCCGCTGACCGCGACGGCGATCAGGCCAAAGGCGGTATCGGCGATGAGAAAGACGGCAGCGGCGCTGAGTGGCAGCCCGAAACGCCCCTGGGCATAAACAACGATCAGCGGCGCGACCCCGGCAGCCAGTTGCAGTGCCACCCGCGCTAAGATGAAGCGGCGGTAGAGAGCGTCGTCTTGCCAGATGCGCCGGATTGCGCCCCACTGCCCACGCAGACCGGGCGGGGCAGCCTGACGCAGCGACACGGCAGGCTCCCGCACAGCCTGGAAGAGCATCAGCCCGGCGATCACAAAAACCAGCGCAATGGTAAACAGCAGCGTGAAATTGTGTGGAAAATCCAGCGGAAACGCCGGGTTGAGAATCCAATTTACCAGGGCGCTCGCCCCCAGCGCCACAACCCCACCTGCCCCCAGCCGCCAGCTAAAGTACAGCCCACGCAGCCGGGGCGGGATCACCCGACCCACAATCTCCATAAACGCCAGACCGCCTACACCGGAAACCAGAGGATAGCTCACCAGGAAAAAGAACAGGCACAGGACCAACGCATTCGGATCACGCAGAAAGAGCATCCCCGCCAAGAGCACCATCCAGGCCACACACCGCCCTAACGCCGACGCCCGATACAACGGCATCATCCGTTCCGTTTGCCGTAGACGCCCAGTGACCAGCAACTGCGGCAGCATCCAGCCGCCGTTCCACAGCGGCGCAGCCATGCCCAGCAAAAGCGGGTTGTCGGTGAGATGTGCCAGAAAAACAACGAGCACCAACGAGGGGTTCATCAGCGTATCCACGACACGGAACGCCACCCCATTCAAGACGCCTATCCAGAAGTTCCAACGTAAGTTCGGAACATGCTGCGTGTCCACTGCTTCCCCCGATGCGTCCCAGCGGCTCTGAGCGAAATCTGCCGTGCAAAAACGCCGGGTGAGTTTAACGACCCCCCTTGATTTGGCAAATCCGCCCCAGCCTGTTAGAATGGACGATAGCAGTCATAAATTGAGGTCCCTATTCTTCAGGAGGCAGCATGTCGTCCCAGTTGGCTATCCGGCGGGCGGTGGTGTGGGTCGCATCGATCCTGTTGGGTATTGTGGCGACCCTGGTGATCTTTGTCATTATCGGCACCAACCCGGCTGAGTTCGGGATTGAGACAATCCTGGTCATCATCCCCCTTAGCGTCGTGGCGATGATCTGGCTGGACTACTTTTTGGGTGCAGAAATTTTGCCGGACTGATCCGCCTGACGGGAGATCCCCCGCCACCTTGCAAATCAACAACAACACCTCTTCGCTACGCTAGACGGCGAAGAGGTGTTTTACGACAACAAGACGGCCCTGGCGAACGTGGCCTGGGTATCCTCAAGCCAGGCTACGAATGACACGAATAAGCTCCTCCGTGTCAATGTCTTTCATCAGATAATGGTTGATCCCCAGGTGCGCCAGGTTGAGTTGCTCGTTTTCGCTGGCAAAACTAGTTAATACGACAATCTTGGGCGGCGGCGACGCCTTGAGGGCCTGCTGACAAAACCGGAGCGCCGCCCCATTACGCAGTTTACTTTCCAGAATAACCACATCAGGGTGTTTCTGGTTGACCGAATTCAACGCGACTTCCGCATCTCCCGTATCCCCAACAACCTCTAAAGCCGGGCTGCCTGCAAGACGCATCACCAGGGCGTGCCTGACGGCGGAGTTGTCATCGACGACGAGGAGACGGACTGGATGACCGTTCACGCGCCCTCCTGACCTTTACCAATCCCCAGAATCAAAAATATTCCCTAACCTTTAGTTTATGTTCTTACTATAGCTGGCGGCTTACGACGGAAGCGAGTGACAATCATCCCGGCCTATGCGGACGGGAATCATCACGGAGAGACAAATTTAGGGGATTAACTGCCTTTTTTGGCCGGGAAAATCGCCGTGACCGTCGTCCCGGCAGAAGGGGCCGATTCAACCAACAGCCGACCTCCTACCGTGCGGGCGCGCAGCGACATATTCGACAGACCATGCCCCAACAGGCGTTCCACCTCGTTCTGATCGAAGCCCACGCCATCGTCCCGAACAACCAGGCTGATGTGATTGTTATCCCGGCGCACCGAGACGCGCAATTGGGTGGCTTCTGCGTGTTTGGCCGCGTTCGCCAGGGCTTCCTGAGCGATATGGAACAGGGCCGCGCTGGTGCTCTCGTCCAGCGCGTGCTCGATACCGCTATCGATGTCCAGGGTAATCTCCGTCAGGGTGTTGGCATGAAACTCCCGAACCAGCCGGTGCAAACTCTGGTTCAGGTCACTCACCTTCGTTCGCTGCGGACGCAGGTCCATGATGTAATTGCGGATGTCGCGGATCGTCTGGTTGAGCGCGTCGATGGCGTAACGCAAGCGAATCTTGGCCGCTTCGGGGTCCTCTTCCAACAGCAGGCTGCTGTGTTCCAGGGTCAGCCCAACAGCATAAATCGACTGGATGATGCCGTCGTGCAGGTCCATGCCGATGCGTTCACGCTCTTCCAACACGGCCAGGCGGCGCACCTGCTGGTATAATCTGGCGTTCTCGATGGCAACGGCGGCATAGGCGGCCAGGGTTTCGGTCAGCGTCTGATCAGCGTCGGTGAAAGGTGTACCATCTTCCTTGTCGCACAGATACAGGCTGCCCAGGATTTCGCCGCGCGCCATGATGGGCACGCCCAAAAAGGTCGTCATGTGCGGATGGTGAGGACAAAATCCCGCCGATAGGGGCGACCGGCTGATGTCATCCAGGCGGATGGTGTGCGGCTCGGTCTGGATCACCCCCAGCAGCCCCTTGCCGACGGGCAGCCTGCCGATCCGTTTGATTTCCTCCTCGGTCATGCCCTCGGTAATGAACTGCTCCAACGTGCCCTGCGGCCCCGGCACGCCCAGGGCGGCATAACGCACACCGATCAACTGCCTGGCAGTTTTGACGATGGTCTCCAACACGCGCGGCAAAGAAAGCTCCGCCGTGATGGTCAGAGCGGCCTGATGAATGGCGGCCATCGGAATGGTCGCATCCGACATCTCTTGAGACATCCTTGCTGTTTCCGACTCCCTTTACAATGTGGAACGGTCCCACTCCCATGCAAGCAGCACTGCAAACGTTCCCAGGTCGGTGTCACCACTGATACGCACCCGCCGTAGCAACAGCGTGGCATCAGAGGTGTGCTCAATACCGCCTTCAGTCGTCACCGCTGCCCAGATTCCCAGCGACGCCAGGCCTTCGACCGCCCCCCGGTCCCAGCGCCCACTGGGATAACAGAAAAAGCGGGGCCGCCGCCCCGTATGCGCCTCGATACGCTCGATACTACCCTGAATCTGGTCAATCAGAAAGGCCGAATCGCGCCCCCGCAGGTCGAAATGATCGGTGGTATGACTCTCGATGCTCATCCCGGCCTGAGCCATCTCGCGGGCCTGCGTCCAGGTTAGGTAAGCCGGGTGTCCTTCATCCAGCCGCCGCGTGATCACGAAAAACGTCCCTGTGTAACCGAACTCACGCAAAATCGGAAAGACGACGTGGTAGGCGTCGGCGTAGCCATCATCGAAGGTCAGCACCACCGGGTTGGGCGGCAACGGCGCCCCCCAACGCAGCGCCAGGTTCAGGTCATCTAGCCCAATCACCGTGTAACCGCGCTCCGCCAGGAACGCCATCTGCGCACGGAAATTCGTCGGCGTCACCGACAGGTCGCGTCGGTACACGTCCGCGTCCTCCGGCGGCACACTAACGTAGTGATACATCAGGATCGGGACGGCGATCCGGCGCAGGGTGCCGTCGCCGGAGCCACCATCCGCCGTCTCGCTGCCGACACTCACGGCGGCTTCATGAACCGATAGGTCGGTGGGTGGGGTCGCCACAGCGAGCACCGGCGCGGACGTAAGGCCACCCGACCCGGCAACGGTCAGCGCCAACAGCCCCAGCGCCAGCAGTAGGCCACCAAGGGTCAACAGAAAGAACCGGAACATCATCCCCAGAGACACAGAACGCATCCGCACAGTTCAACTACCGGAAATGCTTCTTGCCGCACAGGCCACCCTTAAGCTAAAATTTGCGAGCCACCCTCGAATTACGAGAGCGTTTGTCTTTAATGATACCTTTGCCTGCTCCCGGCGTCAAGCCCCCGCAGGCGCACAGACCGGAAATACATTATGAGTATCTTAACGCCAGATTCTCACACGCCCCTGCCCGAAGACCGCCGCCCACCGCTGCGCCCGGACACGCTCTTAAAAGCTGGTCTCGGCCTCGGTGTCGTGATGATTGCGCTGGCGGTGGTATGGGTGAATCTCTTTCGCCGGAGTAATCTGTGGCAGACCCTGCGGACCGATAGCGTATGGCTGGCGCTGCCCGGCGCCCTGGCCGGCCTGGCGTTCGCTTTGATGACCTGGCGCGTGGGCCGCCGCCTAAAAGCCACCCGCCAGATCGTTGTGTTGCTGGAGCAAAGCATCGATCTCTCCGCCATGACATTCCAACACGTGGTGCTGTTTAGCCTGCTGGCTGCCGTGCCCGAAGAACTGCTTTTTCGGGGCGCGCTTCAGCCAGAAGTCGGTGTTCTGCTGGCGTCGGTCATCTTCGGCGCACTGCACGCTCTCACGCCCCTGTATTTCCTCTACGCGACCTGCGCCGGGTTGCTGCTTGGCCTGCTGGCGGCAACCGCCAATGGCGTGCTGTGGGCTGCCATCGCCGCCCACTTTACCATCGATCTGGTAATGTTCCTGCTACTGCTCCAACGCCGCAATCACCTGTTCTAACGCCAAGAACACGTCGGCGTGCCTCACCATCGGCAGCAGAGCAACGATCCTGTAATTTGCTTTTCCCCTTGCTGTTTTCTAAAATACCCTTGTACGCCGTTTTACTCACTTCTCTGTATCACGCCTAAACTCCACAACTGCTCTATTATTACCCAGGAGGAGAAACAAAATGTCCTTCAAGCGTTTGTTAGTGTTGGCGCTGGCGACGTTGATGATCCTGGGGCTGGCCGTCCCGGCAGCGGCGCAGAACCCGAAATCGATCACCATCGCCTTCCCTCAGGAGCCAGACAGCCTGAACCCGATGTACACCACGATGACCTTTGCCGGGTACACCTACCAGTTATTCCTGGCGGGCGCATGGGAATATGACGCCGACCTGACCCCCTACCCCATGCTGGTGACGGAAATCCCCAGTCCAGATAACGGCGGGATCAATGAAGACGGCACTGTGATCACGCTGCGGCTGCGGGATGACATCCGTTGGTCCGATGGTGAGCCGATTACGTCGGCAGACTTCGTGTTCACCTACGAGATGTACATGAGCGACGCCAACTCGCCCCTGACGCGCTCACCCTACGACAAGGTCGCCAGCGTAGAAGCGCCAGACGCCACGACCGTCGTTGTCACGTTCGTCGAACCCTATGCGCCCTGGCTGGCGCTGTTCAGTCGCGTCTTGCCGATGCACGTATTGCAGCCTGTCTTTGAGGCTGACGGCACCCTGGACAATGCCGCGTGGAACCGTGCTCCGATGGTCGGCAGCGGCCCCTATGTGTTCGATACCTGGGAGATCGGCAGCTTCATCCGTTTCGTGCGCAATGAAAACTATTACAACACGCCGGCGCTGATCGATACGGTTGTGGTTTCCTTCATCCCGGACGAAGAAGCCTATCTGGCTGCCCTGAAGAACGGGGACGCCGACGTGGGCACGTTCGTCGCCTTCTCGGACATCCCGGAGCTTGAGGAGACCGGCTTCCTAAACATCTCGCTGCACGCTTCGGGCTACAACGAGGGCTGGATCTTCAACCTGGACCCGGAGACCGGCCATCCCGCCCTGCAAGATGTGAACGTCCGCCGCGCCCTGGCCCTGGCCTTCGACCGCTGGAAGATCGACAACGACCTGCTGCTGGGTTACACCTTCCCGCCTTCCAGCTATTGGGAAAACACGCCCTACGACAATCCTGATCTGGAACCGATCCCGTATGACCCTGTGCTGGCCGCGCAGCTCCTCGATGAAGCTGGCTGGGTGGACTCTAATGGCGACGGCACCCGCGATAAGGACGGCGTGGAGCTGGTGCTGCGCTACGTGACCAACCAGCGCCAGATTCGCGCAGATACCCAGGTCGTGGTCCAGCAGGACTTCGCTGCTCTGGGCATCGGCATCGAGATCGTCAATCACCCGTCGGACATCTTCTTCAACAGCTACGCCGACGGTGGCCCGATTGCGACGGGGCAGTATGATATTGCCCAGTGGTCGTCCAGCCCGGCGGCGTTCCCCGATCCGGAGACCTACCGCTACCGCTGCTCGGAGATTCCGACGCCAGAGAACCCCATCGGTGATAACTGGCAGGGTTACTGCAACGAGGAACTGGACGCTTTGTTCGCCGAAGAGGCACGCACCACCGATTACGACGCGCGCGTTGCCCTGTTCCACCAGATCGATCAGATCATCCATGACGAGGTGATCTGGGTGGGCGTGTGGTACGACGCGGACGTGTGGATCGTCAACAACCGCGTGCTGAACAGTGCCATCAACGGCGCCACGCCGTTCTGGAACATCAACCAGTGGGACGTGGCCGAGTAGCATCGTTGGCTGCGTGAGCGCCCGACCAGGTGCGCGTCCCCGCAGTGCCGATTCATCGCTTTGGGCGGGACAGGGGTCACTCTCTGCCCCGCCCTGTCTGACCAGGAGAAAACACCCATGGCCCGGTACATCATCCGCCGCTTGCTTCAGGCCATACCGGTGCTCTTTATCATCAGCCTGGTGCTGTTTATTCTGATGCAGGCCTCCGGCGACCCGCTGGCGACCCTCGGCGGACGCCAGCCGCCCCGTGCCGAAGACCGGGAACGCCTGCGCCGCCAATGGGGGCTGGACCAGCCTGTGCTGGTCCAATATCTTTACTGGCTCGTCGGCAATGACTGGGTCATGATCGACACCGACGGCGACGGCGTGGGCGATCAGCGTGGGACGCGCCTGGGCGTGCTGCGCGGCGACTTTGGGAATTCCCTGGTCACACGGCAGCCTGCCATGCAGGTCATCGCCGAGCGCGTGCCCAACACCCTGATCCTGATGGTTACGGCAGAGGTGGTCATCGTCCTGCTTTCGTTGATCATTGGGGTGTATTCGGCGTTGCGGCAGTATTCTCTTTTCGACCACCTGCTCACCGGTTTTTCTTTTATCACCTATTCCATGCCGATCTTCTGGTTGGCACTGATGTTAATGTATATCTTTGCCGTACATTTCAAGCGTTGGGGGCTGCCTTATTTTCCCACATCTGGCATGTACGACCCCTCTGGGGAACGCAGCGTCGCCCAGGTCGCCTGGCACCTGGTCCTGCCGGTGTCCAGCATCGCGCTGATCACCATCGCCGGCTACAGCCGCTACATCCGTTCCAGTATGTTGGAAGTCATCAACTCCGACTACATCCGCACGGCGCGCGCCAAAGGGCTGACCGAGCGGCGCATCCTGTTCGTGCACGCCTTTAAGAACGCGGCCATGCCGCTGGTGACGCTGATCGGACTGGACCTGCCCTTTCTGCTGGCCGGCGCGGTGGTCACGGAACGCATTTTTGCCTGGCCGGGCATGGGCCGCCTGTTCCTCGATCACTTGCAGCGGTCCGATTTCCCGGTGATGATGGGTCTGCTGATGCTGATCTCCGTCAGTGTGGTTATTTTCCAACTGCTGACCGATGTCGTCTACACCTGGCTCGACCCACGTATTCGCTATTCGTAAGGACTCCCCGCTTGGGTAAGGAGACTGCCCCGATGGCAGCGGCGAACGCAACTACCCGGCCCGTCAGCCTGGGCGACGAAGACAACCCTGCAAGTTCGCGGTCGCTATGGCGCGTGATCCTGCGCCGCTTTCTGCGCCACCGCATGGCTATCGCGGGTGTGCTGATCCTGATAGGGATTGTGCTCTATGTCACCCTCGGCTCGCTGATTTACTCTGAAGCGGATGCCAACTACAACGATACCAGTCGGCGTCTACAACCCCCGTCGGTCGAACATCCCTTCGGCACAGATACGGTTGGGCGCGACATCCTGGCCCGCACGATCTACGGCGGCCAGATTTCGTTGATTATCGGGGTGTTCGCCGTGCTGGTCGCGGTGACGCTCGGTACAACGGTCGGTGCCCTGTCCGGCTACTATGGCGGTCTGCTGGACAGCCTGCTGATGCGCCTCACCGAAGCCATGCTCAGCGTACCGTCGCTGCTGCTGCTGCTGGTCATGGCGAAGTTCTTCAGCGGGCGCATCCCAGATGTGCAGGTGTTGGGCCGGACGTTCAGCGGCAGCGTGATCGTGATTATCGTGATCATCGGCATCACCAGTTGGATGTACCTGGCGCGGATCGTGCGGGCCAGCTTTCTCTCGCTAAAAGAGGCAGAATTTATCCTGGCGGCGCAGGCGCTCGGCGTGCCCAACCGCCGCATTATCTTGGCCCACATCCTGCCGAATGCACTGGCCCCGATCATCGTGGCGGCGACCCTGGGCGTCGCCGGGGCCATCCTGTCGGAAGCCTACATCAGTTTCCTGGGGCTAGGGGTCAAGCCGCCGACGGCCAGTTGGGGCAATATGCTGGATGGGGCCTATCAATACCTTGAGGAAGCGCCCTGGCTGTGGATTTTCCCCGGCCTACTGGTCATCCTGACGGTGATGAGCATCAACTTTGTGGGCGACGGGCTACGCGATGCGCTCGACCCGCGCACTGACAAGAAGGTCTAGCGGCCCAAAGCGAGGGCGGGGCTTGCGGCCCCGCCCTTTCGTTTCAGACTACAGGTGATTTTCCGGCGGGATCAGGTCCAGCCGATGACCAACGACCTCGAACGCCTTGAGGGCGCGATCGAGGTGCTCCTTGCGGTGCGTCGCCATGTAACTGGTGCGTAGCAGGCTCTTGTTCGGCGGCACGCCTGGCGGAATGACCGGGTTGGTGTAGACTCCCTCTTCGATCAGCGCGCCCCAGGTGATGCCAGTACGGTACATCTCACCAATGATAATCGGGATGATCGGCGTGCAGCTTGTGCCGGTGTTGTAACCGAGCTTCTTAAACCCGGCGCGCATGTACTCGGCGTTTTCCCACAACCGCTGGACATGCTCCGGCTCGGATTCGATAATATCGACGGCGGCCAGCACAGCAGCCACGCACGGCGCCGGCAGCGCGGCACTGAAGATCATCGGACGGGCGAAGTGCTGAATGTAGTGCACGACCTGCTCATCGCCAGCGATAAAGCCGCCGATGGAGGCGAAGCTCTTGCTAAACGTGCCCATGATCAGGTCTACTTCCTCGGTGACGCCGAAGTGGGCCGCCGTGCCATGCCCGTTGCCCAACACGCCGACACTGTGCGCATCGTCCACCATGATGCGCGCCCCGTACCGCTTGGCAATTTCGATGATCTCCGGCAGCGGGGCAATGTCGCCGCTCATGCTGTAGACGCCGTCTACCACCACCAGTTTCCCGGCATCAGCGGGAATCTTCTTCAACACGCTGACCAGACTATCCAGATCGTTGTGGTTGAAGCGTTTGATCTCGGCGCGGCTGAAGATGGCCCCATCAACGATGCTGGCGTGGTCCTCTTTGTCCAGGATGAGGTAGTCACCCTTTTGCGCAATGGCCGAGATCGTACCGAGGTTGGTCTGGTAGCCGGTTGAGAAAACCAGTGCCGCTTCTTTGTTGACGAACTTCGCCAGCCGCTGATCCAGGTCACGGTGCAGTTGCAGGTTGCCATTGAGGTAACGCGAGCCGGTCACGCTGGTGCCGTAGTGCTCCAGCGCCTTCATAGCCGCCTCTTTCACGCGCGGATGCGTCGTCAGCCCCAGGTAATTATTGGAGCCGATCATCACCACCTGCTTGCCCTCGAAATAGGCAACCACGCCCTCCGTATCGCTCAAAGGGCGAAAATAGGGATAAATGCCCAGCGCCATCGCCTCTTTGGCCTGGGTGAAATCGTAGGCTTTCTGGAAAATATCCGCCGCCGGCCCGCTACTGGTGAGGAGGCTGCCTGCCTCGTCGAGTTCGTCGGGCAGCGTGCGGTCAACTGGATCGGCCATTGGAAGGAACTCCCTTTCTATCCTGTGGCGCAGGGATTTGGCTCAAAGTGGCTGGAATCGCATGAATTACGCGGCGTTCTGAGTTTACAACAGGGAACGCTGCCAGAGATGATTTTAACAGACCGGACGGGATCGGCCAAAAAGTGATTTACCTCTCCGACGAACAGAAGTGTTCCCAACCTGCCGGTCTGGGCCAGATGTACGTCCACACCGAGCCGACCTCGCGGTAGCCCAGGCTTTCGTAAAGTAACCGGGCGGGGTTCCCCGCCGTCACGCCAAGCAGCCCCTTAACGACCCCGGCAGCGCGAAAAACGCCGTGCGTGTGGTGCATCAGGGCACGAGCCAATCCCCGGCGACGATGATCGGGCGACACGCAGATTTCGGCGGTGAACCCCTCTCCTCCACTACGCCGGGTCGCCAGCGTGACAGCAGCAACTTCGTCCCCGGCGGCGATCACCAGACCGCTGGCCTGAGGGTCAAAATCTCCGTACTGACCGAACAACGTCTGCCGAACGATGGCGCGCGTCGATTCGTAGGAGCGCAGTTCGGGGATCAGTAACGCATCGAGCGAACCCACATTGGCGCGGTAAATGACCTGGGCAGCCTGATCCAACCGGGCACTGTCCCACGCAGTCAGCGTATACCCGGCAGGCAGCGTCACCGTCCAGTCGCGGATCGAGAGATCGGCGCACATGAGGAATCGTCGCGCACCTACAAAACCCTGCGCTTCCAGCGCATCGCGCACCGACGGCGGCACTTCAGGCAGTTCGCCATAGATGCCGCCGGTCGCCCGGACGCACATCCCCTGCATAGCGCGCGCCAGCAGATCATGGGCAACGCCCTCAGGAGCGCCCGGCAACACATAAAGCAGACGCAGATAGCCTGTATTGCCTTCTAATCTCCAGGCCACAATTCCCACCGCCGTGCCGTTCTCAGCGGCCAACACGGCGTTCAACTCTCCATAACGAGCGGCAATTGCCACAGTATCTATCAGGTGACGGTCCTCTGGCAGCGCCAGGCCGCTGGCCTGCATGTGCGTCACCAGCCCACTGGCGAGATCATCCAAGCGCACCGAAGCATCGAGCAGCGAGATAAGTCGGGTCATAGAAAATCAGTCCCGGCGCAGCGAGTCGAGCACAGCCGCCACGCCGAACACACCCAGGGCCACGCCGGCAAGCGGTTTCTTCAGCAGAAAAGCGGCAATGGCGAGGATGCCGGAAAGCAGAGCAACGTTCATGCCTGCCTCACGAACTGTGCGGGCGGCTTCCTGCAAATCGCCCGTACTGCCGTACACGCCCCACTTGAGCAGCGAGCCGCCATCTAGGGAAGGCAGAGGAACTAGGGAAAGACCACCGATCAGGACCGTAAAGCCCAGGAAGGTGTCCAGCAGGTCGCGGGCAAACGGTCCAGGCGGCAACAATCGCCGCAAGGAACGCGCCGTCAGCCCGGCAATCAGGCTGGCAAGAGGGCCACCAATCGCCCGGCCCAGGTGGGTATCTGGCGAAACATTGTCATTATAGTAGATGTTCACCTGCTGCACGGCGGTCAGCACCAGGGCGTCCATCGGCGCACCGACAGCCCGCGCAGTGAAGATGTGACCAACGCTGTGGGCAAAATAAGCAACCTCAAACAGCAACGCCCAGATCAACGTCAGACGCAGGCGACCCAGTAAGCGCATCGCCGGGTAGCGCCGACCGACGAGAGTCCAGCACAGGCCAACAACAGCGCCTAGATGCAGCGGCGCCCCCAGGTCGGCCTGGACGCGCGTTCCGGCCAGTGTAAACAAGGTTTCGGGCGCTGGAGGAACCGATGGTTTGCTCATACCCCCCCAAACAAACAGTTAGCGGTCAGCCGTCAGCATATCTTGATGCCAACAGCCAACCGCTAACGGCTAGGTGCAACGAATCAGAACCAGTAACTTTCCAACCAGTCGAGCAAAGCAGCCAGCACATCCTCGGTCATGCGGACCGCCGCCTCAAAGCGACGCGGTGAAAAGGCATAGGCGCGGATGCTGTACTTGCGCACCACGAAGATCATGTAGTCGCGCTCCCAACGGGCGCGGCTCCACAGAAAAGCGATACCCTGTTCGCGGCGCATCAGGTCCAGCCAGCGACGCCGGTCCACCTCGGCCAGATTGCACAACTCGAAACGCAACGACAGCATCGCGCCCAACGTGAAACTGAGTTCGAGCGCGCCATTGATCCGATTCAGGTCAACCGTCAACAAGGTGCCGCCGTCCTGGGTGGTCAGGGTCGCCGTGCTACGCGATCCGGTCATTGCGTCTGGGCGGAAACTGATTTCCGAGAGCAGCGGTGGCCCAACAAACCGCTTGCTCAGTTCAATATCCAGGTCGATTTCGCCAGTGAAGAAACGCTGGAGCACGGTCGGCGCGGATCGCTGAATGCTATATTGATGACCGGAAAGGATCAATTCGCGTTGCAACAGCTCCAGGTTGCCGTTGGGCTGCTGGGCACGCAGATCGCCATCGTCGGGCAACAACACCTCGTCTCCGGTCAATGGTGGAACAATACGTTCGGTCATAGCTTGCGGCGCCTGTTTCACTTTCCAACAGTATACAACAGGCATCCTCGCACGCCTATCCTGCGCCTGGTACTACTCTGCCATAGGACGAAGCGGCTTTTCATATATACGGTACGTCTTGTAAATCTGTCCCCGAACCAACTCCGCGACCTGAACCATTGCCTGGTTATTGGCAAGAATCCAGCCGAAATCGGCCTCGTGGAACCCCATTTTCACCGCCGGGTCGATGATGTCCATGTAGAGCATGGCGTCGATTCCCCGCCCGCGATATTCCTCCAGCACGCCCAGGAACGGAACGCGCACCCGGTTGACCTTGCGACGGATCTTCCAGTACCAGAGCAGGCGCAACAAGGTGATAATCTCCGGCGTATCAGGATGCGGTCGGGCCAAGCCGATGGCCTGATTGAGGTCCGGGAACAGCAGTACGAAACCCACCGGCCTGCCGTCGATCTCGGCGATCAGGCCCATACGCGGGTCGAAAAACGGACGTAGTTGCTTGATGAGGTACACCATCTCCTCATGCTTCGGCGGAACAAAGCCCCAGTTATCTGACCACGCGCCGATATAGAGTTGTTCCAACAGTTCGATCTCGTGGTCCAAGTGCTTCATATCTGGCAGGCGCATGGTCACTTTGCTGCGCTCGCGCAGTTTTCCGACTACCCGCTTGAGCTTCGGCGGCACATTCTCGCCCATCATGTCTGCCGCCAGGATACGGTAGGAGGCCAGATCCATGATACCTTTGTACCCCGCCGCCTCGACATAAGCCATATAATACGGTGGATTATAGGGCATCAGCAGCACGTGTGGCGGACCGAAGCCATCGACCTGCAAGCCGAATTCCCCCAGATCGTTAAAACTGGCCGGGCCACGAATGGCGTCGTAGCCTTTGGCACGCACCCATTCTTCGGCAGTGCTCAAGAGCGCCAGGGCCGCCTCACGATCATCGAGCACTTCAAACAGGCCAAACCAGCCGATGTGCTCCTTGTGAAATTCATTGTGGTGGTGGTTGATAAAGGCAGCGATGGTGCCAACCGGCGTTGTGCCGCGCCAGGCAATAAAGTAATCAATGTCCAGGTAAGATAGAGTCGGGTTCTTGCGCGGATCGAGCATATCCCGGCGCATCGAGACCAATGGCGGAACCCAGTGCGGATCGTCCTTATAAACGGTCCAGGGAAAACGTAAAAAGGTTTTGTGATCGGCAGGTCCGGCCACACGGCGGACAGAGATCGTTGAGGTCATGCTGTTTCCTCCCCAAAGGTGCGTCCCCTATGATAGCCCAAAAACGGTAGATGGCGAACACCAACGTGCTTTCGGTTCCCCGCCTCATCGGAGAGGCCAGGGGGAGGAATCTGTTCAAGTGCTTTTTCTCTGCTAAAATTCGCTCCGCTTTGAAGATTATCATTGGAAATCAGGCTCTCTAGAACCCACACGAGGAGTGAATAACCATGAACCGTCGAATCGCCCTGGCGCTGATCGTGCTGGCGCTGCTGCCTGCCTCGATCAGCCTGGCCCAGGGCAATGATCCCGATACGGCGGTCAACCTGGCAATTGACCACCTAGGCCGTCAGTTAGGCATCACACTGACGCGCGCACAGTTAAGCGGCTGGAACTGGCAGGAAACCCTCTGGCCAGATACGTCGATGGCCTGCCCGCAACCCGGCGCAGCTTATGAGCCGACCCCCACACGCGGCTACATCATCATCCTGGATTACCGGGGGCAGACCTACGAACTACACGTCGCCCCTGCCGCCGGTGTTGTCGTCCTATGCAGCGGATCTGCCCAGCCAGGGCCGACGGCCACCCCCACGCCATCCGGGCCTGCCGCCCCGGCGGCCCCATCGACTCCCACCGGAAGTGCAACGCTATCTCCGGCAAGCGACCCGGAGACGTTGATCAATCTCGCCGTCCGGTTCCTCAGTGCGCAGCTCGGCGCGACGATCACACGCGCCGACCTGTCTGACTGGGGCTGGTCGGAGATCATCTGGACCGATGCCTCGCTCGGCTGCCCGCAACCCGGCCAGGTTTATGCCCAGGTGATGACGCGCGGCTACATGGTCACAATGGAACTCCTGGGAACAACCTACGAAGTCCGCATCACGGCGACAGGCGATTCGGCGGTGCTCTGCGAGCGCCCCCTGTCCGGCACTGCCCCAACATCGCCACCGAACACCACTCCCGCACAGCGTTATCCCCCCGAAACACTGACCGACATCGTCCTGGCTTATCTGAGTGAGCAGCTTGGCGTCGCCATCACGCGAGAGAACGCCCGGTGGACCTGGGAAGCCCAGAACTGGCCGGACGCAGCCCTGGGTTGCCCGGTCGAGGGCCGCGTTTATGAGCCGGTGGAAAGCGCCGGATACGCCTTCAGCGTACAGTACCTCGGCGAGGTCTACCAGGTGCACGTCGCCATTACGGGTGCCCGCATGATCGTGCCTTGTAATGCGGTCGGTACATTCTTGCAGCCGATGGAACTGCCATCGCTGGATGAGTACGCTATGACTGCCAACGTCCCAGCTGGGCTATTTGTCTATACCGGCGCAGACGGCGAAGTCTATCTCGCCGGCGTAGATCGGATGCCCGGCCAGGCGATCACTGCCGGCGTGACGGTGACGTTGACCGAAGATACGCTGTCTTTTCTCCAATACGACCACCTGTATGGTTATTACCGTTGGTCGCCTGATGGGACGCAAATTGCCTTTCTGGACAGTCAGGAACATCGTCTGCTAGCAACAGATGTGCAGGGATCGGTGCCGGTCGTGCTGGCAGAAAATCTCGCCCTGCTCTACCCACCGACCTGGAGTCCTGATGGGACGGAGATCGCTTACGTGACCCCGACTGACGCCATGAACAACAACAATCAGGTCATGGCGATCTATGCCATTCCTGCGCCAATCAACGGTGAAACAGGCGAACCGCGTCTGGTAGCAACCTTTGAGCAAGGCGTCGGCTGTGGCGGCGGCAGCCTCGACCCCTCCGACGCGCTGCGCGAGCGTCAGGTCGGTTACATGGGCAACGCCCTAACGTTCACCTGGCTAAACGATGGCAATATCTTGTTCTCCAATCACTGTTCTGGGCTAGGCCTGAGTCGCCTGGACCTGATGACCGGCGTAACGACCGTGATCTCGCCGGATATAGCCCGCGTCGCGCTCAGTCCGGATCAGAGCCGGATCGCGGGGATCGTCTTCGATGCGAACCGACAGCGTACCTCGCTGGTCGTGGTGGACCTGAGTAGCGGTGCGTCGCAGACGCTCGCGCTGGATTTTCTGCCAGACCAGGTCATCTGGGCGGCAGATGGCGCCAGCCTATACACCAGTTCTCGGACGCTGATCGAATGGGTCGGCGATCTGACCTCCGGCGGTCCGGCGGCGGGCGAGTATGACGTGCGCCTGTGGCAGGTTGATCTGGCAACAGGAGCGGCGCAAACACTGGCGCAATATACTGCGCACAGCATCGGCACGCTGACCGCTGCACCAGGAGGAACAGGGCTGATCTACACGGTTATCGGCAGCGCCCGCGACACAGTGATGGGCCTTGGAAACGGCCAGATCATCCCGCCGATCACGCGGCTTTACTTTCTCGATTCGGCAGGACAAATCACTGAGTTAGGCGAAGGCAGCTATCCCGCTTTTCAGCCGGAGATCAGCGGCGAGGTGGGCTAAAAACCTGCACTTTCTGTGGCACAAAAACCCAGCGGCGGACGGTGTGTCCGCCGCTGCTGCGTCTCGATAGACGGCCACTTAGAACGTCGCCGTGTTCTCGCCGCGAATATATGCCTCGGTCATTTCGCGGGCCATATCGTCGGGATACTGGCGCGGCGGGGATTTCATAAAGTACGCACTGGGCGCTTCTAACGCACCGCCAAGTCCGCGATCCAGGGCCAGCTTGGCGCAGCGCACCGCGTCGATGATCACGCCGGCGCTGTTGGGACTGTCCCACACTTCCAGCTTGAGTTCCAGATTCAGCGGCACGTCGCCAAAGGTCTGACCTTCCAGGCGGATATAAGCCCACTTGCGATCATCCAGCCATTCCACGTAGTCGCTTGGCCCGACATGTACGTTTTTCTTGGGAATCTCATAGGGCAGCAGGCTGGTGACGGCATTCGTCTTGCTTTCCTTTTTGCTCTGCAGACGGTCGCGGTCCAGCATGTTATAGAAGTCCATGTTGCCGCCCACGTTCAACTGGCTGGTGCGCACCAGCTTGACGCCGCGATCCTTGAAGAGATTCGCCAACACGCGGTGGACGATGGTCGCCCCAACCTGGCTCTTCACATCGTCGCCGATAACCGGCAGGCCACGTTCGCGGAAACGCTGCTGCCAATAGGCTTCACGGGCGATGAACACCGGAATGCCGTTCACGAAGGCACACCCGGCGTTGAGGATTTGCTCAACGTACCATTTGGTCGCCTGCTCACTGCCCACCGGCAGGAAGTTCACCACCACATCGGTGTGAGTATCCTGTAAAATCTTGGTGATGTTGTCGGTCGGGCCAGGCGCTTTGGTGATCTTGCGGGCCAGGTACGTCCCCAGGCCGTCATGCGTCATGCCACGATACACCGGGACACCCAGATTACGAGGCACGTCGGCGAACCGGATCGTGTTGTTCTGCCCGGCCCAGATCGCCTCTCCCAGGTCCTTGCCGACTTTTTCCACGTCGATGTCGAATGCCGCCGAGAATTCGATGTCACGGACATGGTAGCCGCCCAGGTTGACGTGCATCAGGCCGGGAATCTGCTCATCCTCGCTGGCATTGCGATAGTAATGGACACCCTGCACCAGGGAACAGGCGCAGTTGCCCACGCCAATAATAGCAACACGTACTTGCTTGCTCATGACACCTTCCATCTTTCAACGTTCAGCGCACAGGTAGAAATAGCTCGCGGCGCAACAGTGTAGCGCCGAAACAGCCGGACTGCCACTTCTGCCCTGTCTGCCCCACGCCCGGCGTACAAAAACGGTTGAAAACCCGCCGCTCCCGTGCTACAATATTTTCTTGCGCGGCCACTCAGGCCGTTCCTGTTTCTGTTGCCAGCTCAGGCCCAGTTGTGGGATTTGAACGCGAAGGAAACCGTCATGATTGATTTAGTCAAGGCGCTGGAAGCCCCTGCGCCCGAACATCCCCAAATACAGCCCGGCGATGTTGTGAAGGTGCACGTGCGCATCGTCGAAGGCGACCGCGAGCGTATTCAGGTCTTCCAGGGCACGGTGATCCGTCTGCGCGGTGGCGGCAACGACACCAACTTTACCGTGCGACGTATCGCCAGTCACGGCATCGGTGTCGAGCGGACTTTTCTGCTGCGCAGCCCGCGCGTCGAGAAGATCGAAGTGCTGCGCCGGGGTAAAGTGCGCCGCGCCCAGCTTTACTTCTTGCGCGGTCGCACGGGCAAGGCTGCCCGCCTAAAGGAAAAGCGTTGACGTGCAATGCGCTCCGTTTCGGCGCCGTTGATCGGCGTTATCACAGACCAGAAACCGGTCGGGGCAGCCCACCGCCCGTTCACCGGGTCCTACCCCGACTATTTGGATTGCATAGCGGCGGCAGGTGGCCTGCCAGTTTTGATTCCCCTGGGCCTGTCTACCGATGCACTGCGCGGCATCTTTGAACGTGTAGACGGCGTGCTGCTGACCGGCGGCGCAGATGTGGCCCCTGCCCTTTATGGCGAAACCGTCTTCCACGAGAAGGTGTACGGGGTCAATCCCCTGCGCGACGAGGCCGAAATCCAGGTCAGCCGGTGGGCCGCCGAAGACGACGTACCGCTGTTCGGTATCTGCCGGGGACACCAGGTGGTCAATGTGGCGTTGGGCGGCACGCTGATCGCGGACATTCCCAGCCAGATTGACGCCGCCGTCTCGCACGATTTCCCCGACGACACGCCGCTAGACATCTATGCACATCCGGTTGCCATTGCACCGGGGTCGCGCCTGGCCGGGATCGTTGGCACGGTAAACCTGACTGTCAATAGCTGGCACCATCAGTCGGTACGCGAAGCCGGACAGGGCCTGATCGTGTCAGCGCACGCACCCGACGGGGTGATCGAGGCAACAGAGCATCCCGGCGCGCACTTTCTGCTGACTGTGCAGTGGCATCCCGAAAAGTTGTACGCGACCGACCCGGCGATGGCGGCCCTGTTCCGGGCCTTTGTCGAAGCGGCAGCCCGCCGCCATAGCGAAACGGGCAACGGACAGCGGGGTTGAGCATCGCGGACATCTAGCCAGAAATGTTCTGAAGGGGCACGACTGACCGTGCCCCTTTAGGAGTTTGTGTGCTGGTCGGAACAATGGGCAACTCGGCAGTGACGAAAAATAGCCCAGTGGGAGTGCTGGATTCCGGCGTTGGAGGATTGTCGATCCTGCGCGCGCTACGACGAGAACTACCCAGCGAAGCCTTCCTCTACGTGGCCGACCAGGCCCATCTGCCCTACGGCCTACGCCCCCTGGACGAAATTCGCGCTTTCGTGCGGGGCATTGCGCGCTTTTTGCTGGAACGAAACGCCAAGATCGTCGTCGTAGCCTGCAACGCCGCCAGCGCCGCCGGGCTACATGATCTGCGCGCGACGTTCTCCGCTGTCCCCTTTGTCGGGATGGAGCCGGCGGTCAAACCGGCAGCGGCAGCCACCCGCAGCGGTGTGATCGCCGTCCTCACCACCGCTGCAACTGCTGCTGGCCCACTGTATGCCAGTGTGTTACACCGCTTCGCCAACGGCGCGCGCGTGGAAACCATCGTCTGCCCAGAACTGGTGACGGCAGTGGAGACAGGCCAGACAGACCTCGCCGCTCTACGCCCGCTGTTCGACCGCGCGTTGACCCCCGCCCTGGCGGCAGGCGCAGACCAGATTGTGCTGGGCTGCACGCACTTCCCCTTCGCCGCCGAGTCTATCCGCGCTTATGCCGGGCCAGATGTGGCCGTAATTGATCCGAGCGCGGCGGTGGCCCGCCAGACCCGTCGCCTGCTGGAAAGCCGCGACCTGCTGGCTGATCCCGGCCTGCCGCCGCAGCCCATCCGGTATTTCACGACAGGCGATCCACGCCACTTTGAAGTCGTCGCCGGGGCACTGTTGGGCGAGGAAGTCACTGCCACTGCGTTGGTGTGGTCCGGTACGGAAATACAATAAGCACAGGCAAAAGGCTCAAAACAGGTCCAGTTGATCGGCTAGGCATCTTTGACATCCCCTGCCTCACTGACCTCAAGGGGCAGCACAGGAGATGCCGACCCCGCCCGGCTGGGCACAGTCGGCTCCTCGAACGGCAGGACGCGCTTGGCATCGGCTGGCGGATGGATGGGTAGCAGGATGTGAAATGTGCTGCCGGGGAAGTTAACCGGATCGTAGCCGGGACTTTCGGCCCAGATACGCCCACCATGGCCCTCAATGATGCCGCGTGCGATGGTCAGGCCCAGGCCAGGCCCGGCCCCCATGAATTTGGTCGCGCCGGTCGAATGCAAGCCGGGGTCGGCAGCGCGGAAGAACTTCTGGAAGATCAACTCGCAGTTGGCCGGGTCGATGCCGATGCCGCTATCGGCGATGGTGACGTGAATTTCGTCCGGCACGTTTTCGTCCTCGCTCTCTTCCAGCCCCGCCCGGATGTCGATCAGCCCGCCATCGGGCGTATACTTGACAGCGTTGACAATAACATTGCGGAACGCCTGCACCAGCCGTTGCATGTCCGCCTCGACGGGCGGCAGGCCGCGCAGCCCGCGCGCCGAGAGCGTTAGCTTGCGCGTGCGAATCGCCTCGGTCAGCGGCTCAATCGCCAGACGCATCACCGCTTCCAGCGTCGTCTGGGCAAAGCGCAGGTCCATCGCGTTCACGTCGATCTTGCTCACATCGAGCATGGCGCTGATGAGTTCTTCCATGCGCTCAGCGGCCTTGCGCAAATTGTGGGTCAGCCCGGTCATCTGGTCCGGGTCGAGAATGCCCTGTTCGTTCAGCCCTTCGATAATGTCGGTATAGCCGCGAATCTGGGCCAGTGGGGTGCGCAGTTCGTGGCTGGCAACCGTGATGAAGTCCGTCTTCACCGAGTCCAGGCGGGCCAGATCGCGGTTCACATCTTCCAGTTCTAGGTTCAAACGGCGCAAGTCCGTCACCAGGCGTGCATTGCGCAGGGCAATACCGGTTTGCGTGGCGAGCGCCGCCAGCAGGTCGAGGTCGGCAGCATGAAAGGGCTGATCGTTGAGTTTGGCGCCGCTGGCGAGAATGCCCACCGGTTTCCCTTCTGCCATAATGGGGGCGTAGGCGCTCATACGCATCTGCTCGAAGAAATGCCGTTCCTCAGGATCGGCTTCCTGGTAATCGCGGCTGAACTCCACATCGAATTGAAGCAGCGGCATCTGCTCGACAAACAGCGTGCGGTAGATCGGCCCCTGCGGATCGATCTCACCCTGCACATCCGGCAGACTACCGGTCTCACCAGGGATCAACATCGGCTCGACCAGGACCTTGCCATCCTCGCTCGTTGCCAGGATCAACCCGCCGGACCGCACGCGCAACACCGTGACCAACGCCTGCATCGCCGTCCGCGCCACATCTTCCAGCTCGATGATCGTGCCGATCCGCTGGCTGTAACGACGCAATGCCAGCGCCGGATCGGTAGGGTCTTTGAGCGCACGGTGCGTAAATTCCTGGAACAGCCGGTTCAGCGGCACGTAGAGCGCAGCCACCACGAAGGCCAACGCCGCCAACACCACAAACCGCCGCTCATTGTTCAGGCCCAGCACCTGCGCCACGATCATTGCCGCCAAGATGACGACCGAGGTCATCAGGGTGAAGACGAACAGCCCCGACGCCTGCCGCAGTGCCCGCCGGATGTCGAAGATACGATGTACTGCCACACCATAGGTTGCGCCGAACACGCCGACCAACCGGATCACCCAGCCGACCTCGGTCAGCAGCGGCGATCCGCTAGTGCCCAGCACCAGGCCCATCAGAATCACCGGGACCACCAGCGACCAAAACAGTGCCCGGTTCGCCAATTCTGGCAGGTGAGCCGCGTAAAAAGCATGGAAGGACACCGCCAGCAGCACCGCCCCACCCATCACCCAGCCGAGCAAGGCCCAAACCCCCGCCGGGTCAGCCGCGATAAAAACATCTCCCAACCAGCCGCGCTGCCCCAGAATCGAGGCACTGGCGGTCAGGTCGGCAACAAACAATGCCGCCAGCCAGAGCGCGCCCACCGGCAACCACCAGCGCACGCTACGCTGCCGTTTGAGGTAGACTAGCGACAGGGCGCCAAAAACCACCAGCGACGCCGAGTCCAGGTAGACGCCCACCGGCCCTTCGGCAAACAGGCGTGTCAGACTCGCCAGGAAAGACAGCAAAGTCAACGCCGCCAGCCAGGGGTATGCGCCCTTTAGCCGCAGGGCGCTGCGCACGGCATATCCCAGCAACAGCAGATAGGCGACGGCGGCCACCAGTGCAATAACAAAACTCAGGGCTGGCATGGATCAAAACCACTCCAGGCTACTTGAGAATATAATAGGTGCCCTTCTTGGAGCCGATTTTCAGCAGCACACCCTGATCGACCAGTTCAGACAGGTCCAGGCGGGCCGTCTCGGCAGAAACATCCGGGCATAGCGTGCGGTACTCGCGGTTGGTGATCGAGCCGTGATCGCGGATATATTGCAGCGCGCGGCTCTGACGATTGTTCAGAATACGTCCACCCGGCGCGTTCGCCATCAGGCGTTCGCGGGCGTTGTAGAGCGTGACCGAGAACGAATAAGGTTTGGCGTCGAAACTCGGTGGCTTGTGCCCGGCCTGAACCATCTCCTCGATCATACGGTCGATGCCCAGGCCCAATTCTTCGATATAACCCCAGTGGAACAACGACCCGACCAGACGTGGGTTGCGGCTGAAGTGCTCGTCCACAATGTTATCGACGGTGATGAAGCCGGGCAATCCGCCCGGCGAGATCACTTCCAGGCGGTCGCTGTACATGCGCACCTCGATCCGCCGCCCTTTGAGGCGGTAATCCCGGTGGCAGACGGCGTTCACCAGCGCCTCGCGCACGGCAAAAGCGGGATATTCAAAAGTTTCCTCACGCTCCAGGCCGCGCACCACCGCGCTGACGGCCATTTCACCCCAGGTGAGTTCCCACAGGTTTTCGACCAGCCGCGCCAACGGCCCGGTAACTTCCTCGCGGCGACCATACCCGGCCAGGCCGTCTTCGCCGCGCGGCTCAACGCCGACGAACTTCACGAACACGATGCCACTCTGCGGCAGCCACTGCTGCGGATACTTGCTGAACAGGAGAATACCGGCTACCGTCGGCTGCCCGGCCTCAGTCAGCGCGCCGATCTCCTTGAGCAGATCCTCGATGTTGCCGGTAAAGACGCGACGCAGGCGTTCCTCGCGCTTTTGCAGATATTCGTCCAGAATATCGCGGTCGAAGTCTTTGATCGTCGCGCCGGGAACAGTCTCCGCTTCAAAGTCGCCGGTGCTCTTGGTGCTCGCCAGACGACGGATTTCATCGCCCCCCAGGGGACGATTCTCAGCGCCAGAGCGAACCAGCACCCGGCCATCTTGCAGGGCGTGCAATTCGGTACTGCGCGGGACGCGCACGACGACGACCGTCCCTTCTTCCAGTTCGACCTGCTCCCAGTTCCCCAACACCACCGGCGGGCGACACTGTCCCTCGGCCACGCGCAGCACGCCCTCCAGGTCTTCATTGTAAGTCTGGCCAACAAAACTGCCGGTCGCATCCAGGCCAACGACAATCGTGCCGCCGTCCGTATTGGCGAAAGCAACCAACGCCTCCGCCAGCAGGTCTGGGTCAGGATCGGGCAGAAATTCAAGCCGGGAAGTCGGCCCCTGTTGCAGGAGAAGTGGATCGAGCATGTTGCCAGTGTAGTCGGATTTGCCGATAAATACCAATCGGGCCGCTATTCCTCACCCTGGCCATTGGGCGGCAGGGGACGCCCGCGCTGCTCCTCCATGATGGCGATTGAGGCCACTGTATCGTCGGCAGACAGGTGCATCAACTGCACGCCCTGGGTGCTGCGCCCGGTCTGGCGGATGCTTTCCAATTGCGTGCGTAGACCGATCCCGCCCGTCGTGATCAATGTAATATCGTCGTCGGGGTGAATGCACCGCGCGGCAACAATCGGGCCGGTGCGGTCATTGCGCGCCAGGGTACGCACACCGCCTCCATAGCGGCTGTGGCGCGGATACTCGTCCAGTGCCGTGCGCTTGCCGAAAGCCCTGGCCGTCACCACGAGCAGGTCGGCGTCGCCGGGATCGATCACATCCATACCGGCAACAGCATCCCCTTCACGTAGCCGGATAGCATTTACACCGCCTGCCTGCCGCCCCAGGATACGCACTTCTGACTCAGGGAAACGGATAGCGTACCCTTGCTGCGTGACGATGATCACGTCTTGCTGACCGCTGGTCATTCGCACCCAGTTCAGTCGGTCGGTCCCGTCGAGCGACATGGCAATCAGGCCGTTAGAACGTACCGACTGGAATTCTGCCAGAGGTACACGCTTGACGCGCGCGCGTCTGGTCGCCAGAATAAAGTATCCGCCGGCATCAAACGACGGTACAGCGGCCATCGCTGTGATCATCTCGCCCGGATCGAGGCTTAACACCGCCTGAATCGGCACACCACTGCCCGCGCGTTCCGAATCGACGATCTGGTAGGCCTTTTCCGAATAGACTTTGCCCCGGTCGGTAAAGAACAGGATGTTATCCAGACTGCGAGCAGCCAACAGATGCTCGACGACATCCTCTTCACGGGTAGACATCCCCGTGAAGCCCTTGCCGCCGCGCCCCTGACGCCGATAGGCGGCGGCAGGCACACGCTTGATGTAGCCCCGCCGCGTCAGGCTGATCAGCACTTCCTCGTCCTGCACCAGGTCCGCCTCATCGAAGACGACCCCGACGCCGTGCACCAACTGCGTGCGCCGTTCATCGCCATATTTCTCCGACAGGTTGAGCACGTCCTGCCGGATGAGCGCCAGAATCTTCGGCTGGCTCGCCAGCAGGTCTTCCAGATAAGCGATACGTTCCCGCACCTGGCGGTGCTCATCCTCGATCTTCTGGCTTTCCAGCGCCGACAGGCGACGAAGCTGCATGTCGAGGATGGCGCGCGCCTGCGCCTCGCTGAGATCGAAGCGCGTCTGAAGCGCCGACAGGGCAGCATCGGCGTCGGCAGCATGGCGGATCGTGGCGATCACGTCGTCCAACCGGGCCAACGCCTTGAGCAGTCCTTCCAGAATATGTGCGCGGGCACGGGCGCGGGCCAGTTCGTATTCCGAGCGGCGGACGATCACCTGGCGGCGGTGTTCGATGTAGATTTGCAGCGCACGCTTGAGACCCAGCAGGCGCGGCTCACCATCGACCAGGGCTAGCATCTGCACGCCGAAGGTCGATTGCAAAGCCGTGTACTTATAGAGCTGGTTGAGCACCTTTTTGGGCTGGGCGTTGCGCCGCAGTTCGATGACGATGCGCAGCCCGCGCCGATCCGACTCGTCGCGCAGGTCAGTGACGGTATCCAGGCGGCCTTCGCGCGCCAGTTCCGCGATACGTTCGATCAGGGTCGTTTTGTTGATCTGGTAAGGAATCTCGGTAACGACGATGTGGTAACGCCCGCTGCGCGTCTCCTCGATCTGGGCCGCTGCGCGCATGATGATGCGACCCTTGCCGGTGGCGTAGGCGTTTTTGAGTTCTTCGTCCACCAGCACCAGCGCCCCAGTAGGAAAGTCTGGCCCCTGGATAAACTGCATCAGGTCGTCTACCGTCACATCGTCCACATGGTCATAGTGGTCGATCAGGTAGGCAATCGCGGCGGCAATTTCCCGGAGATTGTGCGGCGGAATATTGGTCGCCATACCGACGGCAATGCCGCTGGCCCCGTTGAGCAGCAGGTTCGGCAGCTTGGCCGGAAGCACCGCTGGCTCTTGCAACGAACCGTCAAAGTTATCTATAAAATCGACGGTGTCCATGTCGATGTCTTGCAGCAGTTCGCCCGCGATGCGGGCCAGCCGCGCCTCGGTATAGCGCATGGCAGCCGGGCTGTCACCGTCGATACTGCCGAAGTTGCCCTGGCCGTCTACCAGCGGGTAGCGCATCGAGAAGACCTGCGCCAGGCGGGCCATCGCGTCGTAAACGGCCACGTCGCCGTGCGGGTGGTATTTGCCCAGCACGTCGCCGACGATGCGGGCGCTCTTGCGGTACTGCGAGCCGGGGCCGAGTCCCATGTCGTGCATGGCGTAGAGGATACGCCGGTGCACCGGCTTGAGGCCGTCGCGCGCGTCCGGCAGGGCGCGGGCCACGATTACGCTCATGGCGTAGTCTAGATAGCTGCCGCGCATCTCCTCGTTGATGCTGACCAGACGAATGTTGCCGATGTCCATGCGTTTTCCAATTCTGCCTGACACCAAATGTACGCCCATAAGGCGGTAAGTTTCGAGTATACCTCAGATCCCCTTGCAGGGCGAGTTTTGTCTCGGCACAGGCAGGGTCCACAACCGAACATATATAGCTCATACACGCCATAGATGATACCATTTACCAAGATGTGTGCATTATCCGATCGCATAACAAAAACAAAACATAGAAGTGATCAGATGCCTCACGCCGTGCGATTTCCTGCGAACTGGCTACAATGACCGTATGCGTACTTTTCTTATGTCCGTAATCGGGTTGTTAGCTTTGGCCATCCTGTTGATCGGCGGTGTAGCCGCGCACGCCCAGGGCGACCCACCCGCACCGCTGCGGATCGCCATCACGCCCTGTTCCGCGCCCGGCTGCGCCCTGATCGTCGCCTTCCATGCCAGGCCGCCGACGGGGGAGCTGGTCCTTTCCGCCGATCTGCTGGGCCGGATCATGGACTCGTTTCCCCTGACGGTGTCTTATCCGGCGCAGCCATCTGGAACTGATGAACAGGCTGCCTTCTTCGCCGATGCTGCGCTGGGGCTTGCGGGCGCGGCAGGCGGGCAGTACGCCCTTGCCCTACCCCGCCTGGAAGATGCCGCACAGCGCGCCCGAACCCTGGACGGAATCGGGCGCATCTACTGGCTAGATTTTTTCCGTGCATTGTGCCTGCGCGAACGGCGCGACTATTCCACTGCGCTGCTGGCGCTGGACGACATGGACACGGGCCTGAGCAGAGACGACGGCGCACCCTGGATGCTCTCTCGCGTACAGGATGCTTACCGGGCAGACACGCTGTTCTTGAACTTTGCGCTAGAGGCAGGGCTGGCGCTGGATGATGCTAACCTCGAACTGGCCCAGCGAGAACATGTCTCCGCCGATCCGCTTTCCGACCAACTGCTGGCGGAACTGTACCTGCTGCGCGGCAATCACCGCCTATATTTCTACGAGTGGGACGCCGCGCTGGCAGACTACGACGCGGCGCTGGCCCTGGAACACGTTCCGGCGCGGAGTTACTACTTTCGCGGCCTTCTGTACTATACTCGCAATGATCTTGAAGCCGCCCGCGCGGACCTGGCGCGCTATCTGGAACGCGAAACCGACCCTGCCAGCCCGCTCATTGCACAGACTGAGGCACATCTGGCCGAAGTAGATCGTCTTCTGAACGGCGTCAGCCCGGAACGGAACGATTTTTAGGGGGTGAAATGATGCGCACCGCCCGATGGATGACGGCAATCCTGGTCGTGATCGTGATTCTGGCCGCCCGGACACCTGGCGCGCAGGCGCAGCAAGATCGACCGCTCATCCTGGTCGCCGTGCCGGGCGAACTCGGGGATCGGCTGGTCCAGGAATTGCAGGAACAGGTCGCTGCTTACCTGCCGCCGGGCTACACCGTTAGCCGCGTCGAGAGATTCATCCGAAGCGAAGCAGAGGCCGGTGGAGAGGCGCAGTTTCAAACTGCATCGCTGGTCGTGTGGGCACTTCCCACAGCGCCAACCATCCTCTACAACACGGCCTTCGTCAGCGAGTCGCAGTATCTCCCCATCGGGACATACCCCGGCGTCACGACTTCGCCCGCGCTGCGGCTGAATCCCGGCAACGGTGACGCGCTCCTGGCCTACACCCACCTGACCGTCGGTCAGGCAGCTTATCTGGTAGGTCGCTACCAGGAGGCCATCGTCGCCCTCGACGCAGCACTGGAGGCCGCGCCGGAGAACTGGTCGGGCCTGGGCGAACTCTACTACTACCGGGGCATCGCTTACTGGCTGTTCGGCGACGGGTCGCTGGCCCTGGAAAACCTCTACAACGCTACCGCAGCGGGCGACGTCTGGTACTACTGGTCGGCGGCGGCCTGGATACGCTTCAACGACGCCGATATTGAGGACGCAGCCGCGATCATGGGGCAGGCGATCCGGCTGTCGCCGGAGAACGTGAATCTTTACCTCGACCGCGCCTACTTCTACGAACAGGCGGGTGATCTCACGGCAGCAGTCGAAGACTACCGTGCGGCGATTGAGCTTGACCCTCAGAATTTCACCGCCTACGAGCGTCGCGCCCAGGCTTACTACCGGCTTGGGGATTTCCCGGCTGCCCTGAACGATTACAACACCCTGATCGACGACATCGGCTTCTACGGCGTCGAAGCTCTGCAGGGCCGCGCCGAAGTGTATCTCGCCATGCAGGACTACGACTCCGCGCTGGCAGACCTCGACGCGGCACTGGCAGGTGATTCGTCATGGCAACCAGCAGAACTTATCTTCCTGCGCGGGCTGACCTACCTCTACCTGCAAAATTTCGACGCCGCGATTGCCGACCTGCAAACGTATACCGGTCAGCATCCTGAAGACCCTGCCGGGTGGACCAACCTCGCCCAGGCGCATGAGGGCGCAGGCAACACCTTCAGCGCCATCGACGCCTATCAGACGGCCCTGGTTCTGGACGGCGAAGCGACCTACCTCTACGGCGACCTGGCCCGCCTGTACTACGCTGCCGCGCAAACCTTCGGCGCAGGATCGGTGGAGCAGGCAAACTACCTGGACCTGGGGATCGCCGCCGCCGGACTGGCGCTGGCGGATGACCCCAACAATATGGACGCTCACCTCTACCGCGCGCTGGCCTACATGATCCGCCGCCAGAACGAACTCGCCCTGGAAGACCTGAACGCCATGCTGATGGCCGACCCGGCTTCTGAGGATGCGCTGTACAACCGGGGGATCGTGTACACGCGCCTGGGCGACGCCGCGCCGGATGACTCCGAGCGGCAGACGCTCTGGGCAGCGGCGGCGGCGGATTACGACACGCTGCTGGGCATCGACTTTGACCGCTATAACTACCTGCTGGTCTACCAGGGCTATCTGTACGTGCAGATGGACGCCTTTCCGGCGGCGATGGACGCCTTCGCTGCCTACGACCGGCTGTATCCCAGCGCGGTGTCTACACCGGTTGACACCTACTTCCGGGCGCGGGCCTATGCGGGCATAGGCGACTTCGACCGGGCGCTGGATGCTTACGTGACCGTCATCAACGGCGACGATGCGTACTACGCCTGCCAGGCGCGCCTGGCAACCGGGCTGATCCTGGGCCGCGAGTTGGGCGATACCGCCTCCGGCGTGTACCATCTGGAACACTACCTGGAACGGCCCTGCACGACCAACCCGATCCACATGGCGGTTGTGCAGTTGTACCTGGCGGCATGGGGACAGCAGGAGAATTGAGTTCAGAGTTTTGAGTTTTGAGTTTAATCGGATTAGAATAGCAGATAAGCGTAGTCGCCTTTGGGCGACTTTCGCTTGGTCGCTTTCATGCCTGCCACTTGCTCACAGGAGAGAACCCCCATGAGGCCAGGGAAGCTCGTCCTTGCAACTTTGCTGGCGGTCGTGCTGATCGTCGTCTGTTCGGTCGGCGGGTTGGTGCTGTTCAATACCACGCGGATGCTGCCTCAGCACGGCAGTTTGCTTTACGTGGGCGGGTTACAGGATCGAGTGGAAGTCCTGTGGGATGCGTGGGGCATCCCCCATATCTACGCCAGCAACGCGCATGATCTCTTTTTCGCCCAGGGTTATCTCCATGCGCAGGACCGCTGGTGGCAGATGGAATTTCAGCGACACGTCGGTCAGGGCCGCATTGCCGAACTCACCGGCTACAACCCCGCCGTGGTGGGCAATGACCTCTTCATCCGCACAGCAGGCTGGCGGCAATCCGCCGAAGCGGACCTCGCCATGCTGGACAGTGTTACCCGCGCCGCGCTGGACTCTTATGCGGCAGGCGTCAATGCTTACATCGGCGGACGGCCCGGCGGCGACCTGGCGCTGGAATACACCCTGCTCGGCCTGAATGGGGTCGGCATTGAGGTCGAACCCTGGGAGCCGGTGGACACGCTCTTCTGGGCCAAGGCGCTCAGTTGGGATCAAAGCGGCAATCGCGGGCGCGAACTGGAGTCGCTGCTGCTGGCGGACCTGTCCTCGGACCTGCGCGATGCTTACTTTGTGTCCTATCCCTATGACCAGCGTCCGACCATCCTCACGACGGACGATCTGTCTCTGGCAGAAACGGCGGCTTCGGCGCGGCAGGACTCGTCGAGCGCGGGCGCTTCTCCGGGCGGGAATGCCCGGCTGGCGGGGGGCGTCACGGCCTATACGCCGTTCCTGGGCAGCGACGAGAGTGTGGGCAGCAACAGTTGGGCCATCGGCGGGCAAAACACCGCGTCGGGGATGCCCATCCTAGCAAACGACCCGCATATCGGCATCCAGATGCCGTCCACCTGGTACGAGATCGGCCTGCACTGCCGCCCGGTGAGCGAAGACTGCCCCTACGATCTCGTCGGATTCAGCGTCGCGGGCACGCCACTGATCCTGATCGGCCATAACGGGCAGATTGCCTGGGGATTGACCAACGCCATCGCCGACACGCAGGACCTTTACCAACTACGCATCAACCCAGAAAACCCGCTGCAATACGAATACAATGGCGCGTGGCGCGATATGCAGGTCACGACGGAGGTGATCCACCTGGGCAGCGCCTACCGCGCCCGTGCAGACGACCCCAATACCGCTGCCTGCGAAGGAATTGCCGACCTGCCGATCAACGCCGACGGCGACCTGGAAATCCAGGTGCGTCGGACGCACTTCGGACCGATCATGACGGATAACACCATCACCGATGACTGCCGCTTTGTGGCCCAGGACAACGAAGCCCCGCTGGCAATGCGCTGGACCGGCCTGGAACCGGGCAATCAGATCGGCGCATTGCGCCAGGTCGCCGTTGCATCGAACTGGGACGAATTCCGGCAGGCGCTTGCAGACTGGCCCTGGCCCACGCTGACCTTTCTCTACGCCGACGCGCAGGGTAACATCGGCCTGCAACTGCCAGGCAGCCTGCCGATCCGCGCGCCCGGCCACGACGGGACGGCCCCGGTCCCCGGCTGGACGGACGAATACGAATGGCAGGGCTACATCCCCTTCGACGCGCTGCCGAACACGCTCAACCCGGCGCGCGGCTGGATCGTGACGGCCAACCACGCCGTTGTGCCGCCGGAGTACTACACCCAGCTTGCCGCCCGGCTGGGCGAGGATGCCACCTACGCCTTCAGTCAGGAAACGGCGTTCGGCTACCGCGCCGCGCGAATCGTGGAGATGGTCCGGGCAACGACGGCGCACACACCGGAGACGGTGGCGGAAATCCAGGGTGATAACCACAGCCTGAGCGCCGAAGAACTGCTGCCTTACCTACTAGACGTCCCGTTTGAAGACGCGGCGCTGGCGGACGCCGCCGTCTGGCTGGCCAGCTGGGACTTGCAGACGCACATGGACAGCCCTCAGGCTGCACTGTGGCAGGCGTTCTGGGCGGCGCTGGTGGAAAACCTATGGAACGATCAACTGGGCTTCGCGCACCCCGGCGGCGACCGGCTGGCCTGGGCCACCCGCCTGCTAATGGACCAGCCAGAACATCCCTGGTGGGATGACACACGCACCACAGATGTCGTAGAGACGCGCGACGACATCCTGGCCCGCGCCCTGCAAGAGGCATTGGACGCCATGACCGCTGCCGCAGGTACGGACCGGACCGCCTGGCGCTGGGGTGACCTGCACACGGCGACGTTCGTCAGCAGCCCACTGGGACTGAGTGGCATCGGCTTCGTGGAAAACCTGGTCAACGCCGGGCCGGTTCCTGTAAGCGGCAGTTGGGATACCGTCAACCGGACCAACTGGGTCACAAGCGACCCGTATGCCGTGCGTGGCGCGATCTCCTCGATGCGCATGATCGTGGACTTCGGCAACCTGGACGACAGCCGGGCCATGCATCCCACCGGACAGAGTGGGCATCCCCTGAGCGATCACTATCGGGATATGGTCGATCCCTGGCGCCACATCCACTACCATCCGATGCTGTTCTCGCGGGAAGCGGTGGAGGAAGCCGCCGTCGAACGGCTCGATCTGCGCCCCGCCCCGCTGTCCGCGCCGCCGGCGGAATAAAAACGGCAGGGGGTACTCCCCTGCCCTATCCCAAAAGCAGACACTTTCCGGCAAAGACACCGTGCGCCCCATCCCTGCAAAACTGAAGCCCTACAACCCGATGTCGATCCGTTTGAGGGCAATCAGGATCAACGTGCCCAGCACAGAAGTCATCAGGAACAGCAGCACCGAGACGATCATCCGCTCGACGGCAGTCATACCCAGGATACGTTTTTCCTCGACCTCTTCATCGCTGACGCTGGGGCCTTCCTCTTGTTCTGGACCAAACAGGTCCTCGTCATCTCCCAGCGCACTCTCGCGCAGACGATCCAGCATCGACATGGTCATCTCTCCCCGCTAAATCACGTCATTATACGCCAGCAGCCAGCATACAGAGTTTCCGTCTGGCTGTCAATGCGCCCACATGAGGCATCGCTCATGACGCCGCCGGATAAGCCGGGTCAGGCAGACTGCGCTTCCACACGCCGTCCGCCAGACGAAAAGTGATCACCGCCTCAGCGCCATCTGCGGTCCGCACCGTCACCCACGCGCGGCTAACGCCGTCGGACCCCGGCCCAATAGACACGCTCAAGACGGTCGGGATCGGGCGGGCCGCCGCGCCTGGATCGTTGATCAGGGCAAAAGCCTGCTCCAACGCGCTCGCGTCATACAATCCCAGCAACGCCGCGCTGTTGCCCTGGCTCAGCAAGAACGGCTCCAACGCCAGCCGCCATTGGAAAAACTCGCGCCAGTCGATCACCAGTTCATCCAGCGCCAGAGGCAGCGCCGTCGAAAACACGGCAATGGACGAATCCGGGCGCAGGGCGCGCCCCAGGATGCCGACGGCGCGCACGCCATAAGACTGCACCAGGCTTTCGATAAACATCGAACCGGGAGCGCCGCCCAAAAAGCGCCCGACCAGCCACGCTTGCAGGGCGTTGTAAAGGAAAGCAGCATCAGCTTCGGGTAGCGGAGTCAGCCCAGCAGTGGCGTGCGCCAACACACGTTGCGCCAGCAGATCGCCGATCTGACGCTGCAAATCCGGGTCGATGGGCACATCGGCGCGCGCGCGCCCGGTCAGCGGCGAGGCGATCAAGAGGGTATTTGCCTCATCCGCCGACCACGACACGCCGACCGTCGGATCGGGCAACACCCGCACGGTCAGCGATGGCAACGGCGCGGCACAGTCCAGCCAGGCGCAGCCCTGCCCCCATAGTGCATCCAGAGACGGCCTCAGCGCCATCGCCAGCGGCTCGTCCAGACCACCGTAGCCGATGGAGTAGTTCTCGCCCTCCGCCAGTGCGTCCCCGCCCCAGAATTCCACGTCCATCGGCACATGCCGCCAGCCGTCGGCATAGCGCCAATAAAACCACAGCACGCGGTGAGGGCGACCGTCGATGATCTCTTCGATCATGACGCGCGCCCGGCTTTCGTCAATGGCAAGATCGAGAATACGCCCACTCAGATCAACCATGTGCTCCAACTTCAACTGCTGGTAGTTCCAAAACAGATCGGTCTGTCCCAACAGCCAGGCGTCACTATCGCTGCGCTGGATGGCGAGGTAGCCCGCGATGTCGCCGATACGCAACGCTGTTGTCTCTGCTGCCACCACGTCACGCAATTGCTGCTCGATAGCGCGGTCAACCGTCCATAGCCGCCAGAAGATCACCCCGATCACGCCGAGGATGGTCAGAACAATTAGAGCCACCGCCAGGATTGCCTGGCGGCTGGCAACCCGTCGCCGCCGCACCTCCTGCGGACTCTCGCCGATGCCGGTAACGACCGCCCGCTCCGCTTCGATTTCCCAGTCCAGTTTAACGCTCATGGCTGTTTCCGCTTCTATCCGTGTAGCGTCACATCTCCCGCCAACAGACGATGAAGCTGCCCATCGTCCGTCCGCAGCAGCAGCGCGCCCGCCTCGTCGATGGCTTCTGCCATCCCCATCCAGGCCGTCTCGCCCAGCGTTGCCGTGATGCACCGCCCCAATGTGACGCTATATGCGCGCCAGGTGTCCAACAGCGCGGCGTCACCCAGCCGAGCACTCCAGGCATCGATCCGTGCCAGCAGGTCAAGCAAGAGCCGCCAGCGATCCGGCACGCGGCCCAGGGCAGCCTCGACGCTGGTCGCGTTGAGCGCCGCCGCATCCGGCAGGGCATCCGCCCGCACATTGACGCCGATGCCAAGCACGACGGCAGTCAGGTCATCACCGGACCAGACCGCCTCCGAAAGGATGCCTGCTGTCTTGCGCCCGCCGAGCAACACGTCGTTCGGCCACTTAATTCCCGGCGACAGTCCCCAGTCCGCCAATGCCTCTGCCAGCGCCACCGCGCCCATCAGCGTGACCCGGGGCAGTGTCTCTGGCGCAAGACGCGGACGTAAAATCACGGACAGAAGCAACGACGAACCAGGTGCAGCGATCCAGGTCCGCCCCAACCGGCCCCGTCCGGCGGTCTGCTCATCTGCCAAAACGACCGCCCCCTCTGGCGCGCCGGAAAGCGCCCAGGCCGTTGCCGCGTCGTTGGTGCTGCCGATTTGAGAGAAGTAACGATGAGGTCGCCCGCTCAGGATAGGCAATGGTTCAAATGCCACCGGCGAATCCTCCGGCCTTGCCCTATGAGATTAGCGGTCGATTGTAGCGCCCCGGCAGGCAGCGCGGCAACCGTGATTCGCCAATCGGCGGCCTGTGGTTGATCGGCAGGGTTAAGGTTCGGTACAATGAATAAAAGCCGCACACGAGGATACTTTGTCGATAGCGGCCCGTATTCGCCTTTTGGCCGTCGGTCTCAATCGCCCGTTGATCACTATAAAGCCGATCAACGGCACAAGACGACCATTGTAAAAGTGGTTTTCACCGTGGATCACCTCTGGACACCCTGGCGTATGACCTACCTCAAAGGCGAGACAAGCAAGCCCAATCACTGCGTGTTTTGCCACAAGGTGCAAGCCGAAGACGAACCGGAATACGTCGTGTTCCGCTCAGAACACGTTTACGCCACCCTCAATCTGTTCCCTTACAACAACGGCCACCTGCTGATCGTGCCTTACATGCACGCGCCAGACATCGAAGACCTCTCCCCTGCCGTGCTGGCCGATCTGATGCGCACCGCCAGGGAAGGGGTGATCGCGCTGCGGGCCGTCTATCACCCCAACGCTTTTAACATCGGCGTTAACCTCGGCGCGGCGGCGGGCGCGGGGATCGCAGAGCACTTTCATATGCACGTCGTCCCGCGTTGGGCCGGCGACACCAACTACATGACCGTCGTCGGGCAGACGCGCGTAATCCCCGACCTGCTGCTCGATACCTACCACCGTCTGCGCGAAGCCTGGCCTGTGCGCTCAGGCCATGAACAAGGAGCAGAAACGTGATACCGGCGCGACAGCACACACTGCCACAAAGCCACCACCCTCTGTCCGGCTGCCGGATTTGAGCACACCGATTGACGACCCGAAACGCGAAGGGCGCGTGTTCTTCGCTGCCTCCAGGTGATATTCCGCCGGAGCATGTCTCCAGCGTTCCGGCGCAGGAAGGACTGCACAGGCAACGTGACGCACTACCACCGCTTAAAACTTTCTCCCGAAGAAGCCGACGCCCTGCACACGCTTGCCAGCGGCAACCACGCGTCCAAAGCGCGCCGCGCCCAACTGATCTTGCGCTCGGCGGAGGGCGTGCCACAAGCCGTTATCGCCGCTGAGGTGGGTCTGTCGGAGCGGCAGGTGCGGCGTTGGCAGCGCGCCTTTGCGCTGAACCGGATGGCTATCTTCGCCGCACAGCCGGTAGAAGAAGCCGAAACTGCGCTCGCCCCGCCCGGATCGCCCTCGCCGGCGCCGGACCAACCGCGCCGCCCGTTGCGCCTGCTGAAAAGCCCCGGTCTAGTGCCGGACCTGCCCATGAGCGAGGCCGGGCGCAAAGTATTGCACTTCCATTTCGAGCGGATGCTGCTGCATGAGCCAGGCAGCCGCCTGGGCGAGGACATCGAGGCGGTGCACGATATGCGTGTCGCCACCCGCCGGATGCGCAGCGCCTTCGTGATCTTCGAGGCGTTCTATCGTCCGCGTGTCGTGCGCCCACTGATCCACGACCTGCGGCAGGCCGGGCGGATTTTGGGAGCAGTGCGCGACCCGGACGTCTTTTTAGAAAAACTGGAGCATTACCGTCAGACGCTCCCCACAAGCGAACAGGGTGGCATCGCTCCCCTGGTTAATGCCTGGCGCGAACGACGCGAAACCGCCCGCGCCGCCCTGATCGCGTACCTGGAGGGGCCGGATTTCACCCGTTTCGTTGAGGAATTCGAGGCGTTCCTGACCACCGAGGGTGCCGGCGCGCGCAAGATCGACCCGGCCATGCCGGGCGCTTATCTGGTACGGCACGTCGTCCCGCGCCTGCTTTACGAACGGTACGAGGCAGTACGCGCCTACGAACCGATCCTCGACCGCGCGCCCATTGAGACCTTGCACGCTCTACGCATTGACTGCAAACGGCTGCGCTATGCCCTGGAGTTCTTCCTAGAAGTGCTCGGCCCGGAAACAAAGACGGTTGTCGAGGAGGTCAAAGCTATTCAGGATCACCTGGGCGACCTGCACGACGCCCACGTGGCCGGCGATCTGCTGCGCACCTTCATCGGCGAGTACGAACAGGCGCAGGCCGCTACACCGTTGACAGAACGCGGCAGCATCGAGGGTGTGGCGCAATACATGGCAAGCCGTTTTGCCGAAAAACATCGCCTGTTGGTGACGTTTCCAGATGCCTGGGCGCGCTTCACTCGCCCGGAGGTCCGCCGGAACCTGGCCCTGGCGGTGTCAGTACTATGAGCTGCTGACCATTTGTACCTTACCGAGGGCAACCCCGGCCAGCAGCGCCTCCACCGGGTACAGTGGCAAATAGTAACGCTGCCAGGCTAATGGGATCGTCGCCAGGATCGTCAGCACGGTCAGCCCGGCCCACAGAATCACGGCCAGCGCCGCCGCATTTCCGGCCCAGACGGCGCGAATCAGCCGAACTATTCCAGTTGCTGCCAGCAGCAAAACACCGATCCCCAGCAGCGCCGTCAGCGCATTCACGCCGTAGCGGACACCGGTCCAGGGAGACGCTTCGTAAGCGGCAATGGTGCTTGCCAGCGGCTCGGCAAAACCCTCCGCCTCGTAGTAGGCCGTCGGCGCCGTAGAAAGCTGCGCGATCATGCCCACCAGCCGTTCCCCCCAATCCTCATAGACGCTCTGTGCATACCGCTCGCCCTGCCCTTCCGTAAGCTGTATACGCAGGTCCAGGACGGCGCGGGCGCGCGCCAGCGGATCGCTCCACCACGCCGGGTTCAGCGCCAGAAAAACACCCACCGCCAACAGACCACTGAGCGCCAGGCGCAACAATTCTCGCCGACGGGCGCCACCGCGCGTTTTCCAGAAGATCGCGGCACAGATCGCCAGGTAGCCCGCTGCCGCCGGGACCACGCCAGTATGCTTGCTGGCGACGGCCAGCCCGGCAGCAAGACCCATTCCCAACACCACCGCCACAGAGATCGCTCTGTGGATGCCAATCATGCCTTGTGGCAAACCACGTCGCAGCCGTCCGCCCCATACGACCGCCAGAGTCACGGCAAGCAGGCTGAAAAACAACAGATCGCCCTCGAACATGGCCCGCCGACCGTTGATCAACACCGCTGGATGGAATGCCAACAACAGGCTGGCCGGATAAGCGGCCCGCCGCCCACCGAGGCGCAATGCCAGCACGAATAACACCGGCGCACTCAAAGCCGTCAGGATTGCCAACGGCCAGCGCGCTGCCAGCAACAGCCCTGCTGACGGCATATGGCCGTCGGTCACATTCCAGTTCCAATCCGCCCCCCAATCCCACTGGCTGTTGAGATCGTCTACCGAATACCCGGCCAGATGCCACGACAGGCCGATCAAGTACGGCGACAGCATACCGTTTAGCAGGCGCAGGTGCTGCCGTTCGGCGTTTAACGGAGGGTCGTGATAAACAACCTGTTCCAGATCGCCGCGTAAGAAGATGTCGTGATAGTCACGACTCATCATGAGGAGGGTAGATTCGTCGCCGTGAAAGGGCACAAGCGCCGTCCCCGCCAGGACATAAACGGCCAGCAGCATCAGCCATACTGCGTCGGCGCACAAAAGCAGCCGTCGGCGCTGCGCCCGGCGGCTGCCCCTCGACAGTGACTGACTGACGGCTACCTGCTGACGGCTACCTGCTGACGGCTGCCCACTCATGCAATCGTCACCAGCGTCTTGCCTTGCTCGACGCTATCTCCGGCTCGAACGCTCACGGCGTGCACCCGGCCAGCGCGCGGCGTCTTGAGTTCGTTCTGCATTTTCATCGATTCGAGGATGATCAGCGTTTGCCCGGCGGATACTTCTTGCCCTGGCGACACCAGCACATCGATGATCAAACCCGGCATCGGCGCGCGAAGCACGATCTCGCCGCTGTCCGGGATAAAGCCGGCGTGCGCTTTGGCAAGACGCTGCTCGCGCTCATCGGTCACCTGGACTGTATAGAGGATTCCGCGTACCAACACCTGGTAACAGCCCTCAGCCTCCTGGATCAGCCCTTCGTAGGAAGCACTATCGATGAGGAGCGAGTAAAACGTCCGCTGACCAAGCGCCTGAAAATCCGCCCGATGTTCCTGGCCGTTGACCAGCACCCTGCCATCCGGCTGAATATCGACCTCGTAGGGCTGCCCATTGACCGTCGCCACGTATTTCATGCCCTGTCCCCCTGCCCTAGCGGTGCAGCCGTTCCCAGCGCCCAACCCACTTCCAGTTCGAGGTATCGCGCGCGTTACGGCTGACGATCTGCGCCGCCTGCTGGCGTTCACGGTGGGCCACCAGCGTCGCCATGATCGCTGCGATCTCCGGGCGCATCGCCTGCCCGTCCTCGTTCAGGGCGAACCGCTCTTCGACGAAGGTGGTGTCGAAACTGCCCGCCAAAAAGCGGTGGCTATCCAGCAGGTTTTGGTGAAACGGGATGTTGGTGTTGACCCCCATGATGCGATACTCGTCCAGCGCCCGGCGCATCCGCAGCAAAGCCTCGCCGCGTGTCTCTCCCCAGCAGATCAGTTTGGCAAGCAGACTGTCGTAATACGGCGTCACCTCATAGCCGGTGTAAACGCCGCTATCTACACGCACGCCCGGCCCGGTGGGAACCTGGTTGGCTGTAATCTGCCCAATGGACGGCAGAAAGTTATTGTAAGGGTCTTCAGCATTGATGCGGCACTCGACCGCCCAACCGTTGATGATCAACGATTCTTGCGTTGGCCCCATGCGCCGCCCGCGCGCGATGCGAATCTGCTCTTTGACCAGGTCCACGCCAGTCACGGCCTCGGTGACGGCATGTTCCACCTGGATGCGGGTGTTCATTTCCAAAAAGTAGAAGTTCCGGTCGCGGTCCACCAGGAACTCAATCGTCCCGGCGTTGAGATAATCCACCGCCTGGGCCGCGCGCACGGCCATCTCGCCCATTTGCCGGCGCAGGTCGTCATCCACGAACATGCTGGGCGCTTCTTCTACTAGCTTTTGGTGCCGCCGCTGAATGGAACACTCGCGCTCACCCAGGTGAATGGTGTTGCCGTGCGAATCGGCCAGGATTTGCACCTCAATGTGCCGTGCGCCCTCGATCAACTTCTCCAGATAAACCGTGCCGTCGCCAAAAGCCGCTTCGGACTCGCGGTGGGCCAGCGCCAGCGCAGCAGGCAGGTCTTCTATCTGACGCACGATGCGGATTCCCTTGCCGCCGCCACCCGCCGCTGCCTTGACCATCAACGGAAAGCCCACCTGCGGCGCCGCCGCCAGCAAGGCGTCGTCAGAAAGGCCAGGTGCAGTTCCGGGGACGACGGGTATGCCGGCCCGGATCATCGTCTCACGGGCGGCCAGTTTATCGCCCATCGCGCTGATACTGTGCGGACGCGGGCCAATGAAGATCAGCCCTTCGTCCAGGCACGCCTGGGCGAAGTCTGCCCGTTCCGAAAGAAAGCCATAGCCGGGATGTACGGCGTCTGCCCCGGCCCGGCGGGCCACCTCGACGATCTTCTCGATCACGAGATAACTCTCGCGCGGGGGGGGCGGCCCGATGTAGTGCGCCTCGTCGGCGTAGCGCACATGCAGACTCATGCGGTCCGCCTCCGAATAGACCGCCACTGTCTCGATGCCGAGTTCGCGGCAGGCGTGGATCACCCGAACGGCGATCTCACCCCGGTTGGCAATCAGGATTTTCTTGATCAGCGTCGTTTCAGCCATGCACAGTTTTCGTCCTCATCAAAGCCCACTGTCCCGCGCAGCCAGGACTTCCGCCGTCACTGAATGACGCTGATCCAGCCCTGTTGCGCGCACCCGTAAGACATCCCCTTCCACCAGCGAAGCCAGAGCATTTAACAAAACCTGTTGGGTTGGGGTTAGACGGGCAGGCAGGCGAATGTCCAGATACAGATGCGATAGCAGGCGGAAAAAATCCCACGCCCAGACGACCTGCAACCCATAGGCCGGACTGCGCCCCACCCACACCACATGGTCCTCGTCCATAACATCCTGCCGGAGCGTCACATCAGACACAGACAGGATAACATCTTCACCGTGCAGCCAGTCCAGGGCAACCCCCAGCAGCGATGTTTCCGGCTCAGGGGCTTCGACGGCGTGCGGCCCATAACGGCGCCCCCCCGCCGTACCGTAGGACAGATAGTTGCGCGCGGCGACGGTGCGCAGCACGGCGCGAAAACGCAGCGCCATCACCACAGGCCGGGCCGACGAGATCGGCGCTTCAGGTGCGGATACTTCGGCTTCGGGAAGCGTTGCGACTTCAGCGGCAGGCTCCGGCGGCGTCGCATCCTCTACCCGTACTTCTTCGCCGGGTGGATTCGCCCATCGCCCGGCCATAAACTGCTCCATTTCCAGTTCAGCCGTCTTTAGAACCGCGCGGTCTTCGTCCTCCGTGCGTTCTTCCACATCGCCAGTCGAAAGCGGTTCGCGCAGCCACGCCGGCGCAGCAGAAAACAGGTCTTTCTGAGACATCGTCCAATCGGCAGGAACGCTTTCAGGCGCGCCCAGGTCGGCAGCAATGCGGCGCACCGCGTCAGCGTCGAGGGCATTGCTTTCTGGGATGGATACCGCTGTCGAACGGATTGTCTCCCAACGCGGGCTGCGGGCACCCTCGATCCAGGACTTGAGCCACAGCCAGTAGCCGGCGTCACGCGAGGCGTCGTAGAGCAGCAGCAACACCGGATCAGGATACGCGGCGACATGCTCCAACACCTCAAGACGCATCCCCGGCAGCGTGATCACGCCCTGGCGCCGGTGCGGCGCATTCAGGCTGCGCGCCAGCACTGCAAAGCGCCGTCCAGTCGGCTGGTCCGCCGCCGTCAGTTCGACCAGCGCCCCCAGGTAGGGGTCACCGGGCATCTCTTCCACGATCCAGGTCTCCGGCAGCGCGCGTCGCAGAAAGGCAAGCGCCTGCCTTTCCACCGCAGCCGGATCAACAGCGTCATCGCTCATGCCCACACCTGCCTTTGGAACCCTCGTTATAGAGGAATGTTGCCGTGTTTGCGCGGTGGATTGCTGTCACGCTTGTTTTGCAGCATCTCCAGCGCGTTGATCAGGCGCGGACGGGTATCGCGCGGCTCGATGATGTCATCCACATAGCCGCGCCCAGCCGCCACGTAAGGATTGGCAAACCGCTCCCGGTATTCGGCCACCAGCTCGGCTTTGCGTTTTTCGCGGTCATCGGCCTTGTCCAGCGCATGGCGAAAGACGATATTCACCGCGCCTTCCGGCCCCATCACGGCAATCTCCGCCGTCGGCCAGGCCAGGTTCAGGTCGCCGCGAATGTGCTTGCTGTTCATCACGCAGTACGCCCCACCGTAAGCCTTGCGCATAATCACCGTGATCTTGGGCACAGTAGCCTCACAATAGGCATAAAGCAACTTGGCCCCCGACCGGATGATGCCGCCATGTTCCTGCGCCACCCCCGGCATAAAACCCGGCACGTCTTCAAAAGTGATGATCGGGATATTGAAACAGTCGCAGAAACGGATGAAACGCGCAGCCTTCTCACTGGCGTCGATGTCCAGCACGCCGGCCAGCACAGCCGGCTGGTTGGCGACGATGCCCACGCTGTGTCCACCCAAGCGGGCAAACCCGACCACAACGTTTGTGGCAAAATGCTCATGAATCTCGAAGAAGCGATAGTCGTCCACCACCAGCCGGATGACTTCTTTGACGTCGTAAGGTTTGTTGGGGTTGTCCGGCACAATGCTGTCCAGCGCCTCTTCCGTGCGCAGCGGATCGTCCTTCATCGGCACTGCGGGCGGGTCTTCCATGTTGTTCTGCGGCAGGTAGCCCAGTAGTTCACGCAACAAAAACAGACAGTCCTCCTCAGAATCCGCCGCCACATGGCATACGCCGCTAACCGTGCTGTGCGTCATCGCACCGCCGAGTTCTTCTTTAGTCACATCTTCGTGGGTGACGCTTTTGATCACATCCGGCCCGGTGACGAACATATAGCTGGTCTTCTTGACCATGAAGATGAAATCGGTGAGCGCCGGGCTGTAGACCGCGCCTCCCGCACACGGCCCCATGATCGCACTGAGCTGCGGGATCACGCCGCTGGCGAGGGTGTTGCGCAAGAAGATGTCGGCATACCCTCCCAGACTAACCACCCCCTCCTGGATACGCGCGCCGCCGCTGTCGTTCAGTCCGATCAACGGCGCCCCGACCTTCATCGCCATTTCCATGATCTTGACAATCTTCTCGGCATGAACCTCGCTCAGGCTACCGCCGAGAACCGTGAAATCCTGAGAATAGACGTATACCAGCCGCCCGTCAATCGTCCCCCAGCCAGTCACGACGCTGTCGCCAAGGAACTGTTTATCAGCCCCATCCATGCCGAAGTCGCGCGCGCGCTGAACAACGAAGGCATCCGTCTCGCGGAAACTACCCGGATCGAGCAGAATTTCCAGACGCTCGCGCGCCGTCATCTTACCGTCTTTGTGCTGACGGGCAATACGCTCCGGCCCGCCGCCCAGCCTGCCCTGCTCGCGCTTGGCGCGCAGTTGTGCGATCTTGGGATCAATGTCGGTCATGAGGGCTTCCTCGATGATACATCCGCCGGTTCTGGACGAAACAAGGCCCGCACACGCGGGCGGTTCAACAGCAAAACAACCAGGCCCACCAACAACACCGCCGTCAACACAACAAACGGCCAGCGGTCAACGGCATAATCGGAGCGGGCAAAGGCCCGCTGCCAGATCACCTCAAACAGGCTGCGCCCCCCGATCAGGATCAACACCCGGCGTGGCGCTCCTGCCCGCAGACGCCACAGCCACCACACCGCTCCTAGGAGCGCGCTCCCCCACACTAAACCCGCAATCCCCTGGATGGTTGCGGAAAAGGAAACACCCAACCCGGCATATTCCGGCGCCAACTGCATGGCGCGGACGGCTCTTCCCAGGTCAATTGCGCCGACGACCAGCAAACTGCCACACAGCCAGATCAGGCTGGCGGGACGTCTGGTCGAGTGCGCAGGGCGGTTGTCAGGCATATGTTTGGCATTATAGCGCAGGGGATCAGGGGCAACAAACCGCCTGCCGACTGGAATGGGATACTAACAACCGGCAAAACCTATACGTGTAAGCTGCCTGCCGAGACGCGCGGCAAAACTGCTGCGGGCATGGCACGGAGGGAAATAAAACTTAGCTTGGGCGCTAAACGACCCGCGCTACGGTGAAAGGAGCGTCCGGGCGCTCACTTTGGTCTGAAGACGGCGGATGAGGTCGTTCTCGTCTATGCCTGCACTTGCTTTCAGGCCGAGCATGGCCGCAATGCCCTGCCGCAAATGCCTGCTGAATATATGCGAGAAACACGTCTTGCAGCGCCAACACAAGCTGCTTGCCCAGTAGCGCAAACGTTTTGGCTTTGTGGTGCAGTTGAACCAGGATCGTCTTTGCCGACATTTTCCAATTCAGGCCGTAGTCGTATCGCTCGTGTAAAAGGGGTCGTTTTGGATAGTCGGGCATCAAAGCAACAGCACCTGGGTAGCAGCCAGACGTTCTTCAGTAATCTCCAGGTATTCCCGGCTGATGTCAATTCCAATGCCACGACGTCCTAACCGCTGCGCCACGACAAGCGCCGTACCCGTACCCACAAAGGGATCAAGGACGATTCCCCCGGAAGGGCAGGTTGCCTTGACAGGAATCTCGCAAGGCTGTTCGGGAAAAGGCGCATAGTGGCTGTCGGAACGCCAGGTATCTTCGGGGACGATATTCCACACATCACCAGGCTTCGGCCCTTTGGGATGATAGGGCAGAATGTAGAAGCCCTTTTTTTGCAGTTCATCCGCCCGGCCCGACACTTCGGCTTCGTCGGAATGGGTGGGGCGCTGCTCGCCCCGGATGATCATGCGGAAATCGTAGAGTTCACCGCGTTCGACTTTTTTCAACGTGTCTTCGAGGGTCGCCAACGCCTGCTCGCGTTCTTCCAGGGTAAGCGCCGCGCTCTGGCGGATTTGCCGTTCGTACTTGCTGCCACTGACGCCCGTTGCCGTCGTCACACGCCCATTTTTACGATTTTTACGATAGGCGGACTTGGGCGGTTCGCGGATGGCGTCCACATCGTAATAGTATTCGCGCTGGCGCACGAAGTGAAAAAGATTCTCATGGATGTTGTGCAGCTTGTCCCTGGCGTTACAAGGACTCCCCTTGACCTTATTCCAGATCACCGAATTCCGCAAAATCCAGCCTGCATCCTGCAGGCCCAGCGCCACCCGCCAGGGAATGCCGCACAGGTTCTTGTCCCGGTAAGTATCCCCCACAGCCAGAAAGAGCCTTCAGGCCGGAGGATGCGCGGCAGTTCCGCGAAAATTTCCAACAGGTGAGCCACATATTCCTGATAGGTCGTCTCCTGCCCAAGCGAACTATCCCCAGAGTACTTGCGCTGTCCCCAATACGGCGGGCTGGTCATCACCATGTCCACCGAGGATGCCGGGAAACTTTTCAGTGTGGTTAAAGCATCTCCATGAACCAGGAGGCAACCCGTTGGCGCGTCACGCTGCAAAAACCCGGTAACCGCTTCAGGCGTATCGGCAATCATCCAGGCTACCTCCGACCACGCACATTAGAGGTTCACGCTGGGCCGGTATTCGCCGAACACACCGCGCAGCACGCGGCAGATTTCGCCCAGTGTCACGTCGGCATCCACACATTCGACAAAGAGCGGCATCAGCGGACCGCTGCCGCGTGCCGCCGTTTCGAGACGGCCCAACAGTTCGGCGACCTTACCGTTGTCCCGACCGGCGCGCAAGGCTGCCAGCCGTTCGCGCTGCTGCTGCTCGATCGCCGGATCGATGCGCAGCAGGTTCGTCGGCGGATGCTCCTCGGTCGTGAAGCGATTCACGCCCACGACAATCTGCTCACCGCTTTCCACCGCCTTCTGGTAAGCGTAAGCGGCGTCCTGAATCTCACCCTGCATGAAGCCGTTTTCCACCGCCGCCAGCGCGCCGCCCATCGCATCGATCTGCGTGATATAGGCCAGGGCACGCTGATAGATTTCCTCGGTCAGCGCCTCAATCGTGTAGCTGCCGCCGAGTGGATCGACGGTATCCGCCACACCACTTTCGTAGGCGATGATCTGTTGGGTACGCAACGCCACCTGCACAGCCTGTTCCGAAGGCAGCGCCAGGGCCTCATCCCAGCTATTGGTATGAAGCGACTG
>CAZGXI010000003.1:0-3084 GCA_964529715.1 uncultured Anaerolineae bacterium
TGGCCAACGAGTGGGGACTGGTTGGCCAACGAGTGGTTTTCGTCTGGTGGGTGGGTTGTTGTCGATCGAACCTATTCTCGTTTGCGGCGGGACGGGGGCGGCGTGCCCAGGTCCGTCTGCGCGGGTTCGATGATGACGGGCGGGGGCTGCGGCGTCTGCGGGTTGGCCTGTTTCATAGCCTCTTCCATGCGCCGTCGGGCGGCGAGTTGTTGCTCTCTTGTTTTTTCCGGGCTGCGGTATGCGCCGTCGGGTGGGGTGATGAAGCTGGTCAGGTTGTCTACGACGTCGTGCAGGAAGTTGGACCATTCTGATACGCTGATTGATTTGAGTCCGTCGCGGTTTGACCAGGCCCGAAACATGGCGTCGTGGATTTGTTCGACTGTGAAGGTGGGTTCTGTCATTTTGGTCTCCTTTCCAGTTTGATTGATCGTGATTTGCGGGGCGTTCTGGATATGTAGCCGCTTGCTTCTAGGTGGTCTAGGTGGCGGACTACGCTGCTGGCGTGTTGTAGGCCGACGGCGTCGGCGATTTCTCGTAAGGTTGGGCTTCCGCCTTCCTCGTCGATGTAGTCAAGTATCATTTGCAGGATGGCGCGTGTCGTTGGGTGCATAACCTTTCTCCGGGTGCTCGAACGTTTGTTCTATTGTACACCCCTGGCAGTGAAATCGATTTCGCGGTGGGCTACCGCCAGGGGTGGGGGTCAGCCGAATCTTGGTGTTCCTTCATTTCGTGCAATCCCGGATAGGATGCGGGCTAGTTTTCCGCGTGCGGCGTGGATAGCGTGGGGGTTGTTCGACGCTTTTAGTTTCTTGAAGTAGGTACTTACTGGGTTTGGTTGTGGGCTTGCGTCTTCTGAGAGTAGACGTATTGTCCATAGGTGCAGGGCTGCTTTTGCTGGTCTGTAGCCGCGTTTTGTCGCTTTTGCTTCTGTTATTTGGCCCGATTCCTGGCGTGATGGGTGGCAACCTACGGCTGCTCTGAATTGGTCTGTGGTGAAGTTCCGCGCGTCGCAGTTGCAGGCTGCGTGTATTGCGGCTAGTTCCGTTGCTGACCACGCGGGTACTGCTTTCCAGGCGGCAGTGACGTCGGCCAGTAGCGGGTGTTGGATCAGCGTTTCGAGTTTTTGCTCTGCTATTTTGACTTCTTCTAGGGCGTTGAGGAAGTGTTGGTAGTTTTCGATGACTGCTTCGGTAAGGGCTTGGGGGATTTCTATGCCGGTAGGGAGTTGGTCTGCGAGTTTGTATAGAGCGTTGCGGGTCTGGTGGTGGGCGTAGGTGGTGCGTTCTTGGTGTGATGCTACGAGTGGCCAGTGGTGTATGCGTTCAGCCAGGGCGATTATTTCGTCTGGCGTGACGGCGTTTACGCTGACGGCAGTAAGCCAGGTGTTCTTGTTGTTTACGAGTGAGGGCCATATGCCCCTGGCGTATGCGTCTAGGCGGTTGTTGTATTTTGAGCGTAGTTGTTTGGCGCGTAGGAACGCTCCTATTGCCAGTCTCATCTCGATCGCCAGTTTTGAGAGTTCAGGTTTGATTTCTCTGACGCCGTTGGTGTTGTTTGCTGCTTTGAATGCCAGGGCGCGGGCGTCGTTGGCGTCGGTCTTCTGGCTACTGATGTGGGCGGCGCGTGTTGCTTTGGAGGTTTGGTGTCCGACTTGCAGGATGGTTGTGTGGTTGGCCTCGAGTACGGCTATTATTGGTCTGCTGTAGTACCATCCGGTCGGTTCTAGCGCGGCGATCGTCTCTCCGGGTTGTATTAGTTCCGTCAGGTCTTTGTACCATGTATCTGATTTTAGGTCTATCGCGTAGACGGGCCAGTGTCGGGGGTTTCTCTCGTTGTTGTCTGCTACGCAGACGTGGATCGTGTTTTTGCCTATATCTATGCCTATGAACCTCATCTGTTGCTCCTCTCGTGTTGGTTGTTTGAGGAGCGTCAGGGAGACGGCTTACCTGCTCTATTCTTTCGCAGATTTCTCACTGCTTAGCACTGTGGCGGACTGGGCACTCTCCCTGCCGCTTCTATCCCCGCCCTATGTGATGCGCAGACTTGCTGCCATATAATGGTGGCGGAGGTGGTGATAGAATATAATGGAACAAGGTAAAAACGGTGTTTGATTGGTCAAAGGCGGCGATATGATGGCTTCTCAGAATCGGAGACGATTTTTTTCCTGCAAAGTTTGTGGGGTTGCACTCACCTTGCTGGCCTTATTGATCGCAGGTATGGCATGCAATCTGGGGGGGCCACCTTCGGCAGCCCAAACACCGACGTTGGCTGGAACTGGAACGACCAGCGCCTTGTTGCCAACTCGCACACTTTTGCCTACCGGAACGTCGTTCGGGCAAGTCGGGGTAACGCCGCTGATGCCGCCAACCAGTCTGGTGCTGACGGCGCAGCTCCCGCCAGTGATCGTCCCACCGACGTCTGTGCTGCTCGTGCCGACATCCACGTCGCTCCCATTTTTTACAGCTACCCCCTTCCCTACCGCCATCCCGACGAGCACGCCGCTTGCATCTAGCGTTTACATCTATTCGCCGGTGGACGGCAACATTATTGCTGGCATCGTGCAGGTGCTCGGCAGCGCACAGATTCCGGCGTTCGTCCAATACCTGCTGGAATACAGCCCCTATCCCGGCGAGGCATGGGCCGTCCTGCCGGGTTCGATTTCTGCGTTTCCGGTCCAGAATGGCGTGCTTGGCTTGTGGGATACACGCCAGTCGCCAGATGGCCTGTACCAGTTACGCTTGCGCGTTCTTGCTGCCGATGGGACTACGGCCTTCTCCATCGTGCGCAATCTGCGCATCTCCAACCGGACGCCCACGCCGCCGCCCAGCAACACACCGACGCCAACGGTAACGCCGATCCCAACGAGTACCTCCATTCCAAGCAGTACACCAACACTTCTGCCGACCAGTACACCCCTGCCCACCACGACAGTGGCGGCAACACCAACGACCACACTCACGCCGCTGTTGACCGAGACGGAGACCGCTACACCTGTGCCGACGCTGACGGAAACACCCACCGAGACGGCAACGCTGACGGAAACACCCACCGAGACGGCAACGCTGACGGAAACACCCACCGAGA
>CAZGXI010000003.1:3184-181388 GCA_964529715.1 uncultured Anaerolineae bacterium
CGCTGACGGAAACACCCACCGAGACGGCAACGCTGACGGAAACACCCACCGAGACTCCAACCCCAGGGTATATCCTGGCCGATCTAAACGCAATTCCGGTGATCCCGGCACTATCGCCCGAGATGATCGCTGCGTTGCGTCTGACCTATGAATACGGGCGAGACGTTGTGGGTAACCGGGCAACGGTCTTTGCCAGAGCCGGCGATGAAAACACAGCGACACCGGCCTTTTTGACAGGCTTCGCTAACGGCACGTTCATCCTGGATGTCTATGGCGGACTGCAAACCATCATCGACTTCTACAACAGTACAACGGTCCGGGACGAAGGTGGCATACCGCGCACCAGTTTCAACGTCACCAGCTTCGCAGCTGCCGCGACCTGGACGACGGTCGATGTGCTTGACACGAACCGTATCGACCCGGTGAACTGCTTTGCCGGCGAAACGCCGTTCATGTGTGAGCTTCGCCTGACGCGCCCGGCGGTTGTTCTGATCATGTTTGGTACGCACGACCTGGAACTGCCGCAGATAACACCAGATGTCTTCCGCGCCAACGTGCAGGCGCTGGTTCAGGCCAGTCTGTCCGGCGGCGTGATCCCGGTGCTCAGTACCATTCCCAGACGATTGGACGGTCTGGCAACGGAGGAACAAGTCGCGCGCCTCAATACGGAAATCGTCAACGTCGCCCAGGCAGCCAATGTTCCCTTGTGGAACTTCTGGCTGGCCGTGCGCGACCTGCCGAACGGCGGCCTCAGTCCTGACGGCGTGACGCTGAGTGTGTCGCCAACAGGAGCCACCGATCTGTCTGCCGCAGGATTGGCCTACGGCATCAACCAGCGCAACCTGACTGCCCTCCAGGTGCTCGACGCCGTTCGGCAGGCCATTTTCCCGGATGCCCTGCCGCCGATCCCATAAATTGCCACCGAAGCGCAGAAGCACATCGGGGCGTCGTGTGCGCCCCGATGTGTTTTTCGGCTTGAGCCTGCTTATTCACCGCCTACGGCAGGGAAATTGGGGATTGTTTCGTCTAGCCAGGGGGTTGCATCGCGCCAAGTCGGCAGCAACCGCCAATGCAACGGGCCGCGCGTGTAATGGCGAAACTGAAGTGTTTTTTCCGTCGGGGCTATGCTGATCTGTGTGGCTCGCCCATGAATGGTGCGACTGTAGTAATAAACACGGAAGACGTGTACCCCGTCTGTCGCAGCAAAAGCTGGTTCCCGCCCATGATTGCGCACGTAAGCATCGCCGCTTTTGACCAGCGCCACGTCCAGATAGGCCGCGTCGAGCGCCATCCGTTCGTCTGGGAACAAAAAGATAATCGGATCGCCTCGGTCCGTTAGATCCAGACGTGTCGGGAAGATCGGCAGCAAACGTCCACGCTCAACCAGCGGCAAGAAACGTGCCAGATACGAACCGGGGACCAGGGCCACGTCGGTCTCTTCGCCACAGCGCCACTGCCGCGCTCTGTGAAAGCCCTCTGCCCCTGTTTCAATAACCTGATAGAGCCGGTGATTGGCTGTGAAGATAACGCCACGCGGCAGCCGCAGCGTTTCTACTTCGGGAAGTGAGGCGATAAAAGTTTGCAGTTCAATTTGTTCGGACATAAACGGCTATCCGTCGGTTGTTCCCTTGCCGTCCCGGATCGGCCATGCTAGGATCGCCGGGCATGAGAACCTATCTAGCTTCTATTTTACTCGTTTTGCTCTTTCTCGCCGGGTGCACGGTGCGAACCGAGAATCGCGCCATGACGATCACGGTCATTGCCGACGGGAGAGAGCGCCACTTCACCTACGATCAGCCGGTTTCGGTCGGGCAGTTCCTCGCGTTGGAGACGGTTGGCGTCACAATCGGCGAACTGGACCGTGTCAATCCACCCGAAAACACCCAGATTCGAGACGGCATCGTGATCACCGTCGTGCGCGTGCAGGAACAGGTCGATTGTGAGGAAAACGACATCCCTTACCAGCAACGTCGGGTAGCCAACGAGGGCCTTGAGCCGGGCGAGGAGCGGCTCGCGCAGGCCGGTGTCAACGGCATAGAGCAAGTTTGCTATCGTACCACGCTGGAAGACGGTCAGCCGGTCCAGCGTGTCGAAATCCGCCGTGTTGTGCTCCAGGCCGCCCAGGAAGAGGTAGTCTTTTTTGGGGTAGACACGGCCAGCCTGGAAGTTGTTCCGATCACAGGCACACTGGCTTATATCTCCAATCGTAACGCCTGGATCATGAGCGGCAGCAGTGCCACCAAACGCCCTCTGACCAACAGCGGCGCATTGGACGGGCGGGTCTTTGAACTGTCTCCCAATGGCGATCAACTCCTGTTTACCCAAAGTTACACCGGTGAAGAAGACCGCGACATCTACTTTAACACTCTGTGGACTCTGCTAGATACGAGAGCCAGTGAACCAGCGCCGCAACAGTTGACCCTGTTCAACAACATCCTGTATGCCGAGTGGGTTCCCGGACAGCCCTACACCTTCAGTTATTCGACCGCCGAGGCCAGGAGCAGCCCGCCCGGCTGGCAGGCGTTCAATGATTTGTGGACAATCCGTCTGGACCCACGTACGGCTACGCCGATCAATCCGGTGAACATTGTGGAAACGTCATCGGGCGGTATTTACGGTTGGTGGGGCACACACTTTCACTGGTCACCGGACGGTTCTGCCCTGGCATGGTCGCGCGCTGACAGCGTGGGATTGGTCGATCTGGAGACGGGCGAACTGCATCCGCTACTGTCTTTTCCCGTCTATACAACGTTTCAGGATTGGGTATGGCAACCAGGCATATCCTGGTCTCCAGATGGGCTGATGTTGATTACTACTGTGCATGGCCCCCCTTTTGGCAGCGAACAGCCGGAAACCAGCCCGGTATTTAACGTCGCTGTTGTGACGGTGGACGGGAATGTCCGGGTCGAACTGGTCCAGCAGGCGGGTATCTGGGCTGCGCCGCAGTTTTCGCCCTTCGATCCGGCCAGTGGTGGGAATCCGCGTGGCTTTCTGGCATATCTCCAGGCGCGGGACCCACTAAACAGCGTCAATGGCACCTATGACCTGGTGGTAACCGACCGTGACGGCAGTAATGCCCGGAGGGTTTTCCCACCAGCGGGCCAGCCTGGCCTTTCACCCCAACAAATTGCGTGGAGTCCCGACGGGCGACAGATTGCGCTCATCTATCAGGGCAATCTCTGGATTGTCGATGTCAACAGCGGGCGCGCACAACCGTTGACCGTCGATGGACAGGCATCTTCACCACAGTGGTCATCATGAAGCAATCCCATATCTGGAGTCTGCTGGCTCTGATCTTGCTGGTGGGTAGCCTGACCAGCGGAGGAGTCCTTCTGGCCCGGCGTGCTGAAGTCATGCGCGGCTGGGAAAACGCCGCCGATCCGGGGGCAACACTGCCATTGCGGATTCCCCGGCCCGGCGTGAACGTCGAACTGACACAATACGACGCCGAAGCATTGCGAGAGCAACTTGCTGACATAGCAGCTTCCGGCGTCGTGTGGGTGCGCCAGACCTTCCCCTGGGCCGAGATCGAGCCGCGACCGGGTGAATACGTCTGGACACGTTGGGATGCCATTGTAGAAGCCGTTTCACAGCAACCGGAACTACGGCTCGTCGCCGTGTTGAACCTGGCCCCACGCTGGGCACGGCACCCTCTGGCCCCGGATCATCCAACAGCCCCGCCAGCCGACAACGCCGATTTTGGCCGCTTTGCCCGCCGTTTTGCAGAACGCTATGGTGGGCAGATCGACTACTATCAGGTCTGGGACGAACCCAACCTCACAGACGCCTGGGGTGGCCTGGAACCCGAAGCGGCGGATTACGTGGCCCTGCTCCAGGCAGCCTACCGTGCGATCCATGACGCCGACGGCACAGCGACGGTGATCATGGCCGGGCTGGCCCCAACTCTAGAAACCGGACCGCGCAACTACAGCGACGTGCTGTTTTTACGCGCTATCTATGCCAACGGCGGGGGAAGCGCCTTCGACGCCGCAGCGGGCAAGCCCTATGGGTTTGAATTCGGGCCGGACGATCGACGAGTCGATGAACACCTGATGAACTTTTCCCGCCTCATCTTGCTGCGAGAGGAGATGGTCCGGCAGGGCGACGCGCACAAGGCGCTCTGGGCAACACAGTTCGGCTGGAACGCGCTTCCTGACAATTGGAGCGGTAGGCCGTCAATCTGGCAGTCGGTCAGCCGTGAACAGCAGCTTGCCTATATCACAGCGGCCTACGCACGCGCCGAACGTGAATGGCCCTGGCTCGGCGGACTGATCGTGCAGCACTGGCAGCCGGATGTGCAGCCGGACGATCCGCAGTGGGGTTTTTCGCTGCTTGCGCCGGGCGAGAATCGGGCAGTCCTTCCGAACCTGTTCGCCCCGGCCAGCGAGTCGCTCGCTGCCGGGCCGGGACGTCACCATCCGGTCTCGCCGTTTGCAGATTACAGCGGTGCTTGGGAATTCGGCGAGATCGGCGCAGATTTTGGCATGGACGGGGATAGCGAGGTTACTTTCGCTTTCACGGGCACAGACCTGGCGCTGGAACTACGCCGGGATAACTATCGCGCCTATCTCTATGTGACGGTAGACGATCAGCCTGCCGCCCTGTTGCCCCGTGATGGCAACGGACGCAGTTACATCATTCTGACGTCCGACGATCTACTGCCTCACACCGATGTCATTCCGCTAGCGCACGGGTTGAACTCAGGACGGCATACCGTCCATTTGCTTGCAGATCGCGGCTGGGATCAATGGGCGCTGGCTGCCTTTCGTGTGGGAAACACGCCGGATACGACCACTGAAGATCTGCTACTGGTCGCTGTTCTGCTGGTTGCTCTGACGTCGGCTGTCGGGCTGATCTCTATGGCACGCCGGGGACTTGTACGCCGGGTGTGGCCGCTGATCCGAGAGCTGGTGAGTCGGGTGAACGATCTCGTGCTGGCGGCAACAGCATCCGTTCTGGTTATGGTTGGGATGTTGCTGACCTGGGGCGACGTGATTCCCAACCTGGTTCGCCGCGACCCGCCGGGCCTGCTATTGGGCATTCTGACGGCAGGCGCGCTTTACCTCTCCCCTTCCCTGCTGCTAACGGTCATTGCAGCGATCGTTCTTTGGGGACTGATCTACCATCGCCTGGAACTGGGGATGATCCTCACGATCTTCTGGGCGCCCTATTTTCTGTTTCCGGTTGAGCTATACCAACGCGCCTTCGCCATGGCCGAAGTATGCTTGCTGCTAACTGCTTCTGCATGGGCGGTGCAGCAGGCCATCCGCTGGGCGCAGACATTCCGGTCCGGGCAGCGAAGACTGCGCCCAGCGAAAACCCTGTATCGTTTGAATGCGTTGGACTGGGGGATGCTCCTCTTTGTAGGGCTGGCGCTGCTGTCGGTATCCTGGTCGGCACACCGGCCAGAGGCTCTGCGTGAATGGCGCACCCTGATTCTGGAACCGGCGCTGTTTTATCTGGTTGCGCGCACGACTGTGCAGGAACGCGAAACGGTAGTGCGGTTGGTGGACACGCTGCTGTTGTCTGCCGCTCTGTCTGCCCTGATCGGACTTGGTCTGTATCTGAGCGGCCAGGGGATCATCACTGCCGAACAGGATACAGTCCGTCTGGCAGGCGTTTACGGCTCGCCGAACAACGTCGGCCTATTCATGGGACGGGTATTTCCCTTTGCTCTGGCCTATCTGTTGTTGCCGACTGGCAAAGTACGCCGTGTGCTGGCGACGCTGGCCGGGGCCGTCATGCTGGGCGCGGTTGCCCTCAGTCAAAGCGCCGGAGCGATTCTGCTGGGCATTCCAGCTGCCATTGTTGTTGTGCTGGCCCTGTGGAACGCACGACGCGGGCTGCTCGCTATCGTCGGGATGAGCGTGCTGGGACTTTTTGCCCTGATCCCTCTGTCGCAGTTTCCGCGCTTTGCCCGCCTGTTAGATTTTTCCAGCGGCACCACATTCTTTCGGCTGCGGTTGTGGCAGAGCGCGGTGCAGATGATTTTGGATCGCCCGCTTCAGGGATTCGGGCTGGATCAGTTCCTTTATGCTTACCGGGGTCATTACATTCTGCCGGAAGCGTGGCAGGAACCGAATCTGTCGCATCCCCACAACATCCTGTTGGATTTCTGGACGCGGCTCGGACTGGGCGGCGTATTGTTGTTGATCTGGTTCCAGGTTAACTTCTGGCGGGCTGCCTGGCGGATTTATCGCCGGACGGACACGCCGCTGCTGCGTGCAGTCGTCATCGGCATGATGGGCAGTATGGCGAACCTGTTGACGCACGGGCTGGTAGACAACAGTGTGTTCGTCTACGACCTGAGCTATGTCTTTGCGCTGCTGATCGCCCTGCCCGGTCTGCTGCAAGCCATGCAAGTTGACTCCAAGCCGCAAACGTAGTGTAATTTGCGACAACACATGCAGGGCGTCTTTAGAGCAGCTACATGCGCGAAGGGGGAGCCATGCAGGCCGAGGTCAACGGCATCCTCATCGAACTGGTGCAGGGCGACATCACCGATCTGGCCGTCGATGCCATCGTCAACGCGGCCAACAGCGAGCTTATCCTGGGCAGCGGCGTGGCCGGGGCTATCCGGCGCAAGGGCGGCCCGACCATTCAGCAGGAGTGCAACCTGATCGGCTGGTGCGACGTAGGAGAGGCTATCATCACCGGCGCGGGAGACCTGCCTGCCAAACATGTGATCCACGCCGTCGGTCCGCGCATGGGCGAGGGTAGTGAGCCGGGTAAGCTGGCCTCGGCCACGCGCGCCAGTCTGACTCTGGCTGAACAGCACGCATTGACCTCGATTGCCCTGCCGGCCATTTCGACCGGCGTTTTTGGGTTTCCCCTGGAAGCGTGCGCCCAGATCATGCTGCGGGTAGCCATTGACTTTACCTTTGAAGATGTGGAATACGTCAGACATATCATCTTGTGTCTCTACGACAAGAAGGCGTTCGACACATTCGTGCGAGAATTTGAGCGGCAGCTTGCCGAACTGGAAAACGAGCTGTGAAACGGAGGTGGACGTTTTGCTGCTGCATGGTAAACTCGCTCCGTTTTGAGACCGGCTTATTTCAACTAGGATCAGCGTTTTTAGGAGGAAAGCTGTGCGTGTATTGATTACCGGAGTAGCCGGATTTTTAGGTTCGCACCTGGCCGACCGTTTTTTAAGCGAAGGCCACACGGTGATCGGGATGGATAATTTGATCACCGGCAACGAACGCAACATCGCGCACCTGGCCGGGCGCGCCGAATTCCGCTTCATCAAACATGACGTAACCAACTATATTTTCATCGATGGGCCAATAGATGCCGTCCTCCATTTTGCCTCCCCCGCCAGTCCGGTAGACTATCTGCGCTATCCGATCCAGACTCTCAAGGTCGGTGCACTGGGAACGCACAATACGTTGGGGTTGGCGCTTAAAAAGGGGGCGCGTTTTTTGCAGGCATCGACCTCCGAAATCTATGGCGATCCTCTGGTTCATCCCCAGACCGAATCCTATCCCGGCAATGTAGACACTATTGGGCCGCGCGGCGTTTACGATGAGGCCAAACGTTTTGCCGAGGCGCTGACGATGGCCTACCATCGTTATCACAAGGTTGAAACGCGCATTGTGCGTATCTTCAATACTTACGGCCCCCGGATGCGGTTGGACGACGGGCGCGTCGTGCCGAACTTCATCGGGCAGGCTTTGCGCGGTGAGGCGCTGACGATTTACGGCGATGGGTCGCAGACGCGCAGCTTTTGTTACGTCAGCGATCTGATTGAAGGTATCTACCGTCTATTGAACTCCAACTTTAGTGAACCCGTGAACATCGGCAACCCCAATGAAATGACCATCGCGGAGTTCGCCCGTTTGATCAACGAGATCACGGGCAACACCGCCGGGACGATTTTTTTGGAACAGGAACGGATCAAGGGCGACCCGCAGCGGCGCAGACCAGACATCAGCCGCGCCAGATCACTGCTTGGCTGGGAGCCGCAGGTAGACATTCGAGATGGGTTGGAACGCACGATTCGCTACTTTAAGGAGTTGGTGTGAGTCGGAGCAATGGGCTGCCGGTTATTCGCCGGTGGTCGCTTCGATTCCCGGCGGGTTTTGTCGCGCTGGCTCTGCTCGCCGGGACGATAGTCGCCCGCCTGCCTGCGCCGACGGCGACGCTGCTATTGGGCGCGGCGGTTCTGATCCCCCTGGCGTTGATCGAACCGAAGGCGGGCGTCGTCGTCTTGTTGCTGCTGGCGCCGCTTAAGGCCTTGATCGAGACCGAGACGGCCTATCCGCTGCCGCTGGATGTTGGTCAGCTCGCGTTGGCAGCGGTCGTGATCTGCTGGCTGCTCAACCGGATCGCGCAGCGGGAACCACTGGCGCTGCACGGCAGCCCGGTGCAGCTTCCTCTGTTGCTGTTTGCCCTGGCAGCAACACTCAGCCTGCCCGGAGCCATTTCTATCGGGGCAGGTCTTGAGGAACTGCTCAAGTGGATCGAGATGATCCTGCTGGTGTCGTTTTGTCGGGCACTATACCGACGTGAAGAAGCGCACTGGCTGGTCTTCGCCTTGACACTGGCCGCAGGAGTGCAGGCGATGATCGGCCTGTACGAATTCTTCGGTGGGTCGGGCGCAGCGCACCTGTGGATTCTGGACAACCGTTACTTTCGCGCTTTCGGTACGTTCGGGCAGCCGAACCCGTTCGGCGGTTTTATGGGACTTGTCTTGCCCCTGGCACTTGTGATGGCGTTGGGTTATGGAAACCGAGTCTGGCAGGTCCTACGTGCAGATGGCAGGCGTACTCTTCGGCAAGAACAGACACACATTGCTTTACTTTCCACCGCATTTTACGGCCTCATGACGGCGGTGATTGGGGCCGGGTTACTCGCGTCGTGGAGTCGGGGCGCGTGGATCGGCTTCGCGGCGGCACTGGCGGGGATGATCCTGTTTGTGTCTCGTTCGTCCGTCAAGGCATTGGCTCTGGCTGCCATCGCCATCCTGGGCATGTTTGTGCTGGCGAACAGCGGGCTGCTTCCGGCATCTCTGACAGAGCGCATGGGGAGTTTTCTGGAGGAATTTACCACGTTGGGTGATGCACGCGGCCTGGACATCACTGACGCTAATTACGCCGTTCTGGAACGGCTGGCGCATTGGCAATCCGCGACCCGGATGGCCGCCGATCATCCCTGGTTAGGGGTTGGGTTTGGAAACTATGAAGCCGCCTACCCGCGCTATGCCCTACTCAACTGGCCGCTGGCGCTGGGGCACGCCCACAATTACTACCTGAATCTGCTGGCGGAAGTCGGCCTGGTCGGACTAACGGCCTATATTCTGGCCTGGGGAATGATTCTTATGCTGTCGATCCGGTTGTGGCAGCGCAGCGAAGGGTTGCCGCGAGCCTGGAGTATAGGGTTATTGGGAGCATGGTTCCACCTGACAATTCACAGTCTGGTTGATAAACTCTACGTCAACAACCTGTTCCTGCATCTCGGTTGTATGCTTGGCCTGCTGGCCGTTTTGTTCGCTGTAGACGAACGTCACTGATAGAGACATCACATGACTCAGGAAAAACTGGTAACACCGACCGCATCCGGCTTCGTCGGCATCCTCAACAATCTCATTCGCCGCACCAGTGTGCGGTTCGGCGGCGGCAAGGCCAAAGAACTCGAACGCTTCATCAAGTTCTTCATTGTAGGTGGCATCGGTTTCGTGGTGGACTTTGGCACCTTGAATATTTTGCAGGCCACGATTCTTAAGCCGACTCCCGACAGCCCTCTGCCCGTTGTTCTGGCAACAACCATTGCATTCACCGCTGCTGTAAGCAGCAACTTCATCTGGAACCGCTATTGGACCTATCCCGACTCGCGTTCGCAACCTGTTGTCAAGCAGTTAATCCAGTTCTTCATCGTTAACATCCTGGGATGGGTCTTTCGTCTAGGGATCGTTGTGGTGCTCTATGTTCCGTTCGGGCAGATCGGAGCGAGCGTGCTCAACGCAATCAGTGCAGGGACAGTCTCGACGCCAGAGATGCAGGCCCGAATCGGCACCAACCTGGCCCAGGCGCTGGCAGTCGCCATTGTCATGCTGTGGAACTTTTTCGTTAACCGCTATTGGACCTACAGTGACGTACAATAGAGCAGGAGCGAGTAGGCTATGGCTCCACTGGTTCTCATCGTCGATGATGATTCTCTCCTATGCAGTATGCTTCAGATTGCGCTGAAGCGGAACGGCTACGAGTCGCACGTCGCCCTGTCCGGCAAAGAGGCGCTAGAATATCTGGAAAATAACCGGGTCAGCCTGCTGTTGCTGGACGTCATGATGGCCGACATGGATGGGTTTGGCGTGATGCAGCGCGTCCGGGAGCATCCGGTCTACCACGATCTGCCGATCATTATGCTGACGGCCCACGCTGACCCTGTCACCCGTCAGCGCGGATTGGCCTTCGGCGCAAACGACTACCTGGTCAAGCCCGTCACGCCGGACAAAATCGTAGAAAGCATCCACGCCGTCATGCGGACGCCGGACAGTGACCCGTTATAAGGCTGCGTGACCTTGACGGCGGTTGTCGGGCTAGACTATACGCCTGCACACGATCAGGGCGGCGGGATCGGGCGTTACGTGCGTGAGCTAGTCGCTGCACTGACGCGCGTTGACGGCAAAACGTCCTATCGACTGTTTGTCGCGGGTGTTTCTTTGCCCGCTGACCTCGGCGACCCGCCGGGGGTGAACTTCTCGTGGCATACCACACGCCTTTCCACGCGCTGGCTGGCGCGGCTGTGGCACCGGGCGCATCTTCCAATTCCGGTCGAGACGTGGACCGGCCCACTTGATCTGTTCCATGCCACCGACTTCGTGCTACCACCGGTCCGCCATGCCACGCGAACCATCCTCACCGTGCACGATCTGTCGTTTGTTCGTGCTCCGGAATCGGCCAGTCCGCGCCTCAAAGCCTACCTGGATGCTGTTGTGCCACGCTCAGTTCGCCGCGCCGATCATGTGTTGGCTGATTCACAGGCAACAAAAAACGATTTAGTGGAACTGTACGGCACTCCTGTTGACAAGATCACCGTGCTGCTGAGTGGAGTAGATACGCATTTCCATCCTGTAACCGATGACACCGCCCGGAAAGCCGTCCGGGAACGCTACGGTCTAGGAAGCTGGCCGTTCCTGTTCACCGTTGGAACGGTCCAACCGCGCAAAAACTACGCCCGTCTGTGTGAAGCTCTGGCGCGGCTGCACGAACTGTTCCCGGACTTGCATCTGGTGATTGCTGGCGGGCGCGGCTGGCTGGAAGGGCCAATATACCAGGCCGTAGATCACCTGGGCCTGCGGGAACATGTTCACTTCATCGGGTTTGCTGCCGATGCCGACTTGCCGGTTCTCTACAGTATGGCCGAAGCCGTACCCTATGTCTCCCTGTATGAGGGGTTCGGCATTCCGGTGCTGGAAGCAATGGCCTGCGGCGCACCCGTCGTCGCCTCGAATGGATCGTCAATTCCAGAGGTGGCAGGCGATGCGGCGCTGCTGGTCGATCCGCTTAGCGTAGAAGCGATTGCCGATGCACTACGTCAGGTGTTGGAATCGCCCACGCTGCGGGCGTCGCTGGCAGAAAAAGGCCGAATGCAGGCGGCCCGCTTCACCTGGAAAAACGCGGCCCAGACGCTCGTGGATACCTATCGGGTCGTTCTTGCCCGTTGAGTAGACGAAAACAGAGTATAATGCCTGTATTGCCTTGACTCATCAGGAGAAACTCATGGCTGACAAAGGGGATAAGCCGTTCTTTATCTTCGACACGCATGGCGATTGGCAGGCGACTCGTATGGGAAATCTGTTGTTCGACACACGCGGGGAATACATTGGCTTTGTCATCGAGACGGACGTCTACAAAGCCGATGGCGAATGGGTGGGCCAGATTAGCCGAGATAACCGGATTGTGCGCAAACGTGCAGGCCAGCGCAAGCCGACGATCCCGAATCCTCCCGCCAAACCGCCCAAGCCCACCAATCTGCCGGCGCGTGCGCCGCTGCCACCGATGCCGTCCGAACTCAGCTATGACATGATCGACGTGATGGAAGAAGACCCTGAAATCTTCAAGCGAGTCTCCGATCTGAAGAAGGACATGGATTAGCGAATAGGCACAGATGTGAACAGCGGCAAGACAATCGCCGAATCGCGGGTGACGCTGAGCGCACTGATGGGGCCGCAAGACGCCAATGTGCTGGGCAACGTTCATGGCGGCGTGATTATGAAACTGGTAGATGAGGCCGGGGCGCTGGCGGCCATGCGCCATGCGCGCTGCCCGGTAGTGACTGTCGCCATTGACTCGATGACGTTTTTGGAACCGGTCTACCTCGGCCACCTGGTCAGTTGTCAGGCAGAACTGACTTACGCCGGGCGCACGTCGATGGAAGTGCGCATCGCGGTGACTGCCGAGAACCCGCTGACTGGCCAGACGATCCACACCAACCTGGCCTACGGGGTCTACGTCGCCATTGATCTACAAACGCGCCAGCCTCACCCGGTTCCGCCGTTGATCGCGGAAACCGAAGAGGAACAGCGCCGTATGGAAGCAGCCCGGCAGCGTCAGGCAGAACGCAAACGGCGGCGCATTCAAGAGGACATTCCATGACGGATGATATACTGCCCGACCTTGAAGCGAGCCAGGAGCCATCGGTACTGCTGCGCCTGTTGAACCAGGCTGGGGCGCGCCGGGTGCTTGCCGAACCGGCCCAAGATTTCGGGCTGGCCGATCAGGTCCCCTACCCTTTCCTGGCAATCGTCCGGCAGATCGAGATGCGCATTGCGTTGCTGCTGTCCGTGATCAATCCGGCTGTGGGAGGCGTGCTGTTGATCGGCCCGCGTGGCACCGGCAAAACAACCTGTGTCCGCAGCCTTGCCTCGATTTTGCCGGATGTACCGGTCAGCGATTGCCCGGAGGGGTGTCTGCCGGAGGATTATGAGCGTGAAGGAGCAGCAGGCGTCTGTGCTGACTGCGCGACCAAACTGGCTGCTGGACAGCCAATAGCCCATCTGGAACCGGTCCGCCTGGTGGAATTACCCCTCAACGCGCGGCTGGAAGACGTGGTCGGGGGTATTAACGAGCGCATCGCCGTTCAGCAGCAGCGTGTCCGGCTGGAACGCGGCATCTTGGCGCGTGCCGACCAGAACCTGTTATACATCGACGAGGTTAACTTGCTGGACGACGTGATCGTGGACGCCATTCTGGATGCGGCAGCGCAGGGCAGTTACACCGTGCGGCGCGGGGCAATGGCAGGGACGTATCGCTCACGCTTTGTGCTCATCGGGTCGATGAATCCAGAAGAGGGGCGGCTGCGCCCGCAGATCATGGATCGTTTTGGGCTGCGGGTCATGGTGCGCGGCCTGACGGATGCCGCAGACCGCATGGAAGTTTACCGGCGCGTGCGCAGCTATCGGGCTAATCCCCGCGCATTTGCCGCCGAGTGGGCAGCAGCGACCGCAGAAGTCCGTGAGGAGGTTATGCTTGCGCGGGAACTGCTCAAGCAGGTTAAGCTGAGCGACGAGGCGCAGACTGTCGGATTGGAACTTGTGGAAAAACTGCAACTGGATTCGCATCGTGCGGAATACACCATGTTTGAGGCAGCCAGAGCACATGCCGCCGCCGATGGCCGCGACCTGGCAGACGTGCGCGATGTGCGGGCCGTAGCCCCGATGGCGCTCCGCCAACGCCAGAGCCAGTTCATGCGCGATTTCTTCCATCATCAGGATGAGGAGGATATATCGATTCGCGCACATCTGGATGATCTAACCAGGAAAAGGACTTCATGAAGCGTCTGCTGCCCTGGTTGCTCCTGGCGCTGGCTGTTGTCGGCTGCTATCTGCCCTGGGTGTGGCATCCGGCAGCGGGCCTGTCGCCGAACATCTACGATCTGGCCGAATGGGTCAGTCTGCATCCGTTGGCGCGTACCTCAACGCCGCCGCTGCTCACCAGTTTCCTCCTGCGCACTGTGTTCGGCCTGCTGGCCGTGATCATTGCCCTGCAAGCCGGTCAGCTTGAACGGCGAAAGGCACGTTGGGCAGCCTGGCTGGCGGCGCTTGTCCTGGGGCTGACGCTGTTCCCGCCGCTGGAGTTTTTCGTGTCGGCGCGCGACGATGCCAACTACCGCCAGCAGTTTGTGCTCGGAAGCACCACCGTCGTTCTGGTGATCGTGTTGGCGTTGGGTAACTCCCGGATACCCGCAAAAGCGAAGGGTGTTGCTGCCGGGATCGCTGCGCTGGTTGCCGCCGTTCTCGGCGTGTGGGGGCTGGCTCAGGCAGCAGATATGGTCCGGGCGCTGGGGATACCATTTACGCCGGGCAGCGGGGTGATTCTGTTGGTCTGTTCCCTAGGTCTGTTCAGCGTGGAACGCCTGCGCGAGGTATTGAAAACCTGAGCGGATACCGAGTATCCGCTCCAGGCAAAATCGCGTTCAATCCGGATCGTCGGCGTCAGTCCTCGGCGACCATACGAGTCTTGACGTACTGGATTGCCTCGCCGACGGTGGTGATCTTCTGGGCTTCTTCGTCGGAAATTTCCCCTCCAAACTCTTCCTCAAAGCCCATAATCAGTTCGACCAGGTCGAGCGAGTCGGCCTCGAGGTCTTCGCGGAAGCGCGCTTCGGGCACGACCTTTTCCGGCTCGACACCCAGGAGTTCGACAATGATGCCCTGGATGCGTTCTTCGACGGATGCCATGAATTTATCCTCCGTGTGTGGATAGCTATTTCTCGTGCGATTATACCTCTGCTGTGGAGAACACCCAAGATCAGACCACCAGATGACCGAACGGCACCTTTTTGACATGCATTCGGCGCATTGGTAGGATTACAATCGCCTCCAAGCTAAGGAACACAACGACATGGCCGAAGTTACGCAGGCTGCCACAACATCTGGACGTAAAGCTGATCATATCCGCATCAACCTGGAAAAAGATGTCCAGTTCCCACGTCTGACCACCGGTCTGGAACACTATACCTTCATGCATCAGGCCGTCCCGGAACTCAGTCTGGCGACCATTGACACACGCACCACTTTTTTGGGAAAGCAGCTTAGCGCCCCTTTGCTGATTTCCTCGATGACCGGAGGAACAGAAGAGGCCGGGCTGATCAATCGCCATCTTGCGGCAGCGGCGCAAAAGGCCGGGATTGCCATGGGACTCGGCTCGCAACGGGCGGCCATCGAAGGGCGAAGCCAGATCTCAACCTATCAAGTGCGCGATGTAGCCCCAGACATTCTTCTGTTTGCCAATCTTGGCGCCGTTCAATTGAACTACGGCTACGGTGTGGATCAGTGTCGGCGCGCCGTTGAGATGGTCGCAGCCGATGCGCTCATCTTGCATTTGAATGTGCTCCAAGAGGCCGTCCAGCCGGAGGGTGACGGCAACTTCTCCGATTTGCTGCGCAAAATCGAGCAGGTCTGTAAGTCGTTGGCAGTGCCTGTTATCGCCAAAGAGGTCGGGTGGGGGCTTTCTGAGCAGGCCGCGCGGCAACTGGTGGAAGCAGGTGTAGCCGTGTTGGACGTTGCCGGCGCAGGCGGAACTTCATGGAGTGAGGTGGAGTATCACCGGGCGCCGACGGAGTTTCATGCGCGCGTCGCCGCCAGTTTTGCCGACTGGGGCATCCCTACCGCCTACAGCCTGATCTACGCGCGCCGCGCCGCGCCACAGACGCCGATCATCGCCAGCGGCGGGCTGCGGGATGGGATCGATGTCGCCAAGACCATTGCTCTGGGCGCGAACCTGGCCGGCCTGGCCGGGCCTTTTCTGCGCGCAGCGGCCCAATCGACGGAAGCCGTGGTTGAACTGATCGCGCTCCTAACGCAGCAGTTGCGCATCGCCATGTTGTGCGCCGGCGCAGGCGACATTCCGTCCCTCGCGCGTACCCCTTTATACCTGGCTTCTCAGCCACCTCCTCCAACATTGGCAGCAAAATGAGCCTACAAGCCTATCTTGAACGCTACCTCCCTGCCCTGAACCGCGAACTCCACGCGGCAGCAGACCGTTTTCTACCCGGCCCGCCGGAGTACGATCTGATGCTACGCTATCACATGGGCTGGGTAGACGAGCAAGGCAACCCGACACACGCACGTCCCGGCAAACAGATTCGCCCAACGCTGGTGTTGATCTGCGCCGAGAGCGCGGGCGGTGACTGGCAACAGGCGCTGCCTGCCGCGGCGGCGGTGGAGTTTTTGCACAACTTCTCGCTTATCCACGACGATATTGAAGATAACAGCCCGCTCCGGCGCGGACGTCCTACGCTGTGGAAAATCTGGGGGCAGGCCAATGCGATCAATGCGGGCGACGGGATGTTTGCCCTGGCGCATCAGGAGCTATGCCACCTGGCCGACGCTGACATTCCGGCATCTCGTGTGCTGGCAGCATGGGAACTGTTTGAGCGAACCTGTCTGATCCTGACGCGCGGGCAGTTCCTCGACATGACCTTCGAGCAGCGGATGGATGTCACTATAGACGAATACCTGGACATGATTGGCGGAAAATCAGCGGCGCTGATCGCGGCCAGCACACAGTTAGGTGCGTTGATCGCCGGGAAAACGCCGCCGCAGATCGAACGATACGCCGCTTTCGGCCACAACCTGGGCATGGCCTTCCAGGTCCGGGACGACATCCTGGGCATCTGGGGCGACCCAGAACTGACCGGTAAATCGGCGGCCACAGACATCATTACCCGCAAAAAGTCCCTGCCGGTGCTCTATGGTCTGGAACACAGCCAGGAGTTCCGGGCCATGTATGCTCATCCCTACCAGGGTAACACCGCTGAAGTTGCCCGCGCGGTAGCGATTCTCGACGCACTCGATACACGCGCCTTTGCGGAACGGTACGAGACCGACTACTTACGCCGCGCCATCGATGCCTACCGGTCTGTGGCATCGGCTGCGGCGCTGGTAGAAGCGACGGTGGAGTTTGTCGGTTCATTGTTGGGGCGCGTTGTCTGACCGGCTATATAAAGTACACAAAGGCATAATTCCCTAATAGCCGTCCCCGTGCCGTCAGGCGGACGCGGTCCGGCAGCGCCTCGATTAGCCCCAGGCTTTCTAACTCGCGGAGTTGATTCGGATAGCATTCTTCAAGAGATAGCCCGAAACATTGGGCAAATGCAGACCGCGACACGCCAGCACGGGTCAGGCGCAAGCCCAACAGCATGTATTCGGCGCGGGCTTCGACAGGGTCGATCACTTCGATGGTTTCCGCCGCCACCGCCGGTGAAAGCGGAAACCGACCCTTGATCAGCGTTCCCCCCAGACGGCGAATGTATTCTTGTGGAGACGCAACGACAGCATAGCGCGTATCCACCGCAAAACCGTGCGCCCCCGCCCCAAAACCCAGGTAAGGCTCGCGCAGCCAGTATTGCAGGTTGTGACGACAGGCGTACCCCGGACGTGCCCAATTGCTGATCTCATACTGCTCGTAGCCCTGGCGTGTCAGAATATCTCCGGCAACCTCGTACATGTCAGCAGCCAGGTCGGGATCAGGCGCAGACACCGTACCTCGTTCAACCCAGTCATGCATGGCTGTGCCGGGTTCCAATCCCAGGCTATATAACGATAAGTGTTCCGGCTGCAATGCCACTGCCTGTTCGACCGATGTTCGCCAGCCCGGCAAGTCCTGTCCCGGCGCACCGTAGATCAGGTCCAGGCTAAGGTTGTCGAAGTGGGCTTGTCGCGCGGCAATCACCGCTGCAACAACGTCTTGCCAGGCGTGAGCACGGCGAAAGAGTTTCAGGTCTGCTGCCTGGTAAGACTGCGCCCCTAAGCTCAGGCGGTTCACACCAAGCTCACGGATACGACGGAAATAGCCTTCCCCGACGGTGCCCGGATTGGCTTCCAGGGTCACTTCCAGTGTATCGACAGGCGCAAAAGCCAACCGGACCTGTTCCAAAATGCGCGCCACATCCTGCGTCGGCAGCAGACTGGGGGTGCCACCGCCGAAATAGACAGTGTGAATCATCGGGCGAGAACCCGCTGCGCCGACCAGCGCAAGTTCCCGACATAACGCATCGACATAGGCCGGGATTATGTCGTCCAGCCCGGCATACGTGTTAAAAGCACAATAAGAGCAACGCCGGCGACAGAATGGGATGTGTAAATAGAGCGCCAAAGGCACAGATAGGTCCGACATTGCGTAGTCCGTCACGGAAAAACGCCCTTTTCGCCCGAAGACAACGCAAAGGGCGTAGCAAAATTCAATTGCACGAACCCTCTCACCTCACTATAATACCCATAAACCTCACCTGATCAGACCATCGGTGTCTTATCCGACCATAGCGCGGGGAAATTGTCTCATGGTGGATACACAGAGTTTCGGGAATTTGCCGGCGCCCCAGGGGATGGAAGGATCGCTTCCAGCAAACACGGTGCTGCAAAACCGCTGGCGCATCATGGGCGTATTGGGCGTCGGTGGCATGGCCTCCGTCTACAAAGCCCGCGACCTCAAGTTTCCTGATGTCAATCGCTTCGTAGCTGTAAAAGAAATGCTCAACCAGGTCGCAGACCCTCAGCTCCGTGAGATAACTGTGCGTAACTTCGAGCGCGAAGCGAATATCCTGGCATCACTCAGTCACCCGGCCATGCCGGAGATTTACGACTACTTTGATCGGAACGACCGCGTATACCTGGTGATGGAATTCATCAACGGCAAGGACCTGGAAGCCATTTTAAACTCCCTGCCTGAGATCCAGGTGGATATGGTGCGCAAATGGGCCATTGAGCTGTGCGATGTCCTGGCCTACCTGCACGAGCACAAACCGGAGCCGATTGTCTTCCGTGATGTCAAGCCTTCCAACATCATGATCGATCAACATGGCCGTGTGCGCCTGATCGACTTCGGTATTGCCAAAGTATTTGTTGAGAACGCGCCGAAAGGCACGATGATCGGCACGGAGGGCTATTCAGCACCGGAGCAATACCGAGGCAACGCGACGCCTTTGAGCGATATTTACGCCATCGGGGCGACGTTGCATCACCTGCTGACACGGCGCGACCCGCGCCTGGAACCGCCGTTTAGCTTCCCAGAACGCCCCATCCGCCAGTATAACCCAAAGGTCTCCGCCGAATTCGAGAGCATCATCATGCGCGCGGTCGCCTACGCGCCTAAAGACCGCTACCAGTCGGCACGGGAAATGCGCGACGCCCTGGAACAGCTCACCCGCCCGGTATTCGGGGCTGCCGCCCCGGCAGCCGGAAAGGGCGTCGCCAGCGAAGAGGAAGAAGCCCTCGAAGAAGAAGCCTCGGTGATTCCGATCTGGAAATTCCGCTGCGAGGATGAGGTGCGCTCTTCGCCCGTCGTTCACGGTGGTATGGTCTACGTCGGAGCTTATGACAACAACCTGTATGCCCTTCAGGCCAGCGACGGCGCATTTAAGTGGAAGTTTGCCACCGAGGGTGGCATCGCCTCGACCCCGGCCCTGGACGTAGATAACCAGAACGTGATCATCGGCTCCGAAGATGGCACTGTGTATGCAATCAACATGCGCACAGGCCGCATCGCCTGGACACTGATGACCGAACGGCCCGTGCGGTGTAGCGTGCGCGTCGCGCATGGGCACATGTTTGTCGGCAGTGATGATGGAAGACTCTACGCTGCCAAGTCCTCGAATGGCCGCATCATCTGGAAATACGATGCCAGCAGTCCCATTCGGTCGCGGCCCTGGGTCACGGATGAGCTAATCATCTTTGGCTCTGAAATCGGCGATGTGGTCGCCCTTGACCTGGGCGGCAGCGTAAAGTGGCGCTTCAAAGCTCGCCGGGGCGTGACCTCTTCCCCCATCGTCCACGATAACGTGGCTTATGTCGGCTCGAATGACTGGCACGTTTATGCCCTGGACGCAAAAAACGGGTATCCGATCTGGCGCTTCCGCACGCAAAAACCCGTCATCTCGTCGCCAGCCGTTGATCCGGTCACCAAGAATCTGTTTGTCGGTTCGGTCGATGGCAGTATGTACGCCCTCGACATCGAAACCGGTAAAGAACGCTGGCGCTTCGAGACGCAAAATCAGGTTACTTCGTCGCCGGCGGTTGCCAATGGGGCAGTTTACTTCGGCAGCATCGACAATAACGTCTATTGCGTCGATGCTAAAACGGGTAAATTGCGCTGGAGCCTGCCGACCGAAGGCCCCGTTCCATCGTCGCCCTGCGTCGTCGAAAATGTCGTTTACATCGGTTCATCTGACCATTACCTCTATGCCCTGACTGCCTAGCAAGAACGCCCGGAGATAGCCGCTATGGACATGTTACGACGCCTACTCAGGCTTGATCGGGCTACCCCCGAAAAGCCAGTCGAGGACTCTGCTGCCCGTTCCGCCATCGCGCCAGAAGAGGACAGCGCCCCCCCACGATCGGCTGAAAACGGCGAGGCGCTGTCGTCTTCTGTCGCGCCGCCCGCCTTTGGAGGCACGCGCCAACTGCCGCCTCTTGAAAGCGCCCTCACCCGTCCGAACCAGCACATCACCTACGGGCAAAGCAGCGACGTTGGCATGGTCCGCAGTAACAATCAAGATGCCGTATTGACCTTTTTTGCCTCTCAGGGCAATACAGACAACATCCCCGACTTCGGCCTGTTCATTGTCGCGGACGGGATGGGCGGACACCATGACGGCGAAAAGGCTTCGGCCATTGCCACGCGCGTTCTGGCCGAGCAGATTACCAACAAAATATACATTCCAATGCTGACCCGCCTGAAGGAAACGGATGCCGAGCACGCCACCGTCTCTGAGATTCTGACAGAAGCTGTCAAGACGGCCAATGAGGTTGTTGTGCAGTCGATTCCCGAAGGTGGAACGACCATCACGGCAGCGGCCATCATGGGCGATCTGGCCTATATCGCCCACGTCGGCGACAGCCGGGCCTACTTGATTAACCAGGACGGCACAATAGAGCAGATCACGCGCGACCATTCGCTGGTGCAGCGGTTGATCGAATTGGACCAGCTCACGCCGGAAGAGGCTGCCCAGCATCCCCAAAAGAACGTGCTTTACCGTGCTATCGGGCAGAGCGACAATCTGGAGGTGGATTCGATTACACGCCGTCTGCCGACCCATGCTCGCCTGCTGTTGTGTAGCGATGGCCTGTGGAACATGGTTTCTACGGAAGACATCATCGATACCGTCCTGAACACACCTACACCACAGCAGGCCTGTGATCGCCTGGTCGCATTGGCGAATGAACGCGGCGGATCGGACAACATCTCAGCCATCTTATTGCAGGTTCCAGGTTAGCACGCTACGCCAGGCCGAGAGGGAAAAGTATATTTACCATGAAAACTATTCAGGATTACTACGCTATCCTCGGCGTGCCGCCCGAAGCGCGTCTCGAAGACATCAAAGCTGCCTACCGACAGGCTGCCCGGCGCTTTCACCCTGACGTTAACGCCAACCCCGGTGCAGGGGCAGCATTCCGCGACATTGCCGGGGCTTACGAAATCCTGAGTAATCCCTCTGCGCGCGCCGAATATGACATCGCACTTCAGCGCGACGGCCTGCCACCGCCTTATTTCAGCCTGCGGGTAACGCCCAGCAAACGCGCCGTGCGTTTTCTCCCCGAAGCCCAGGTCATCTACGTGCTGGCCGAAATCATCCCCGATGCACGCTATGGACAACGGAAACAGCAGGACGCCTTACTGAATCTGGCCCTGGTTATCGACCGGAGTACCTCAATGAAAGGTCCCCGCCTGGAGCGCGTCAAGCAGGCGGCGCACCGCATCATCGAAAGCCTGGGACCCGAAGACCTGCTGTCGATTGTCGTATTCAGCGACCGGGCCGATGTTGTCTTTCAGGCCACGCCTGTTGTTGAACGCACAACGCTCAAGGCCATGGCAAGCACCATGCAGGCCAGCGGGGGAACCGAAATCTACCAGGGCCTACGGGCCGGTTTGGAAGAGCTGCGCCGTAGCCTGAACCCAAAGTATGTTAATCACCTGATTTTGCTGACGGACGGACGGACGTACGGTGACGAAGATGCCTGCCTTCAACTGGCCGAGGATGCGGCCAAAGAGGGCATCAGCATCAGCGCCATCGGCATCGGGCAGGAATGGAACGACGTGTTTCTAGACGACCTGGCTTCCCGAACCGGTGGCTCATCCACCTACATCAATTCCCCTGCAGCAGTGGTGCGTTTTCTCAACGAACGGGTGCGCAGTCTGGGATCGGCGTTTGCCGAACGAATGCATCTGTCGGTCGCTCCCGACGCCGACATCGTCCTCGAATCGGCTTTCAAGCTGGTGCCACACCCACAGCCGTTGCCCGTCGATAAGCAGGTACTTCCCCTAGGCAGCCTGGAACTGGGTCGCCCGACGTCAATTTTGCTGCAACTACAAATGCCCCCGCTGGATCAGAACGGCTTCCGCACCGTTGTGCGGCTGGACGTCACCGGCGACGTGCTCCACGACAACTGTCTGGGATATAAAGTCGTCAGTGATTTTTCTATCGAGGTTTCCGACAGTGCCCCGGTAGAGGAAACCCCTGTAGCCATCCTCGACGCACTGGGCAAGCTGACCCTGTACCGGATGCAGGAGAAAGCCCAGGATGCCATCGCAAAGGGCAACATCCAGGAAGCAACCCGTCGCCTGGAAAACCTCGCTACCCGCCTGCTGGAAGGCGGCCACGATGGGCTGGCCCACGCTGCCATGGCGGAAGCCCGACGCATCGCCCGCACGGCCATGCTCTCGGAAGAAGGCCACAAGACGCTGAAATATGGCACGCGGGCGTTACTTTTGGGAGCGCCGCCAGAGGATGAGGAAACCTAAAGGTATAGACCTGATGCGCAATTGTGCTTACTGCGGGCATGAGAACCGCGAAGGACTACTTTTTTGCGAAGAATGCGGGCAATCCCTGGCCAGCGATAGCGCGGCAGCAGCGGCAATGGCTTCGACCAAGCAATTGCAAAACGTGCCGGACGAATTAGGGACCAAAGCGACCTGGGGCACTGCCCGTTTTGGCAGCGAATCGTCTATCATTATTCATATTCGTGACGCCGCTGAACCGATCGTGTTACAGCCCCGCCAGGAAACCATCTTTGGCCGGGCCGACATCAATACGCAGACGCTCCCGGATATGGACCTGTCTCCCTATGGCGCCCTGGAAAAAGGCGTCTCCCGTACCCATGCCGCCATTCGGCGCAGTGAAGATACGTTGACGCTGGTCGATCTGGGCAGCGTGAATGGCACATTTCTCAACGGCCAGCGCCTGATCCCTAACCAGCCGCGTGTGTTGCGCGATGGCGACGAAATCCGGTTCGCACGCTTGGTTGTCCACATCTATTTCAAATAGGACGTATGTCTTCAGGCGCAGGTGCCTCATACCTACGGAGAAAAACTGCATGGCTATCTCGCTCCTTCTGCATATCGTGGGTGAAGACCCCATCCTCATCGAGGTTGAGGAAATGCCTAAACCGACCGATCAAATGGTCATCGGCAATAACCCGCGCTATCGGGATGGCAAAGATGTCAGAAACATCCTGCCAGAGGTGCACACGGTCATCTTCCCCTGGTGGCGTATTAACTTTATTGAAGTGATACCGAGCGGCGAAGAGGAAGAAATCTACGGCTTCTATCGTGACTGATGCGCCCGGCAGCGAGTGGTTTACCCCACGCGATGAGCGTACCACCCGTTTAAACACCCGGAGTGTTCTCTGTCGTCTGTGGATTTTTACAATCAGGCACAGGCGATCTAGGAGGAGCAGTTGTTGTGACGGCCAAGCTACCACGCATCACGCCGCGCGACGCCAAACGTATTCTGGTCGTCGATGATGAAGCGCGCATGATCGGCTTCATTCGCATGAACCTTGAGCTGGAGGGATTCCAGGTGCTTGAGGCGCATGACGGCATGAAAGCCCTGGAAATCATCCGCACCCAGCTTCCCGATCTGGTTATTCTCGACGTCATGATGCCTGAACTAGACGGGTTTGAGACGTTGCGCATCCTGCGCGAATTTTCTAACATCCCGGTCATCATGCTGACGGCCAAAGGCGAGGAAGACGACCGGGTGTATGGCCTGGAACTAGGTGCAGACGATTACATTACCAAACCGTTCGGCCCGCGCGAACTTTCCAGTCGGGTACGCGCCGTGTTGCGCCGCCTGGAAGCGCCCAATACGGCCTCAGAGCGCGCTATCTTGAAGATCGATGACCGTCTGAGTGTCGATTTCAACCGGCGCGAGGTTATCGTCGAGGGGAAGCACATCAAACTCCGCCCCACCGAATATCGTCTGCTCTACCACCTGATCGAAAATGCCGGCTGGACGGTGACACACGAACAACTGCTGGCTAAAGTGTGGGGCTACGAATATCGGGATGAGGCGCACTACGTGCGGTTGTACATCAATTACCTGCGCGAGAAGATCGAACAAGACCCCTCGCATCCGAAGTACATCCTCACCGAACGTGGTGTGGGCTACCGTTTCGTCGATTTCAGAAGCGGAGATATTTCCCAGGCGCCCCCAAACGAAGCCGGGAGCAACTAAGGATTGTTCGATGCATGGGTAGCGAGTACAATTGGTCACGAAGCGGACCAAATGCGGACTCCCTGGTCTGCTGGCTTACCCTCAGGAGGGTCATGTGTCCAAAATTTACAAGATCATCGTGACCGGCCCTTTCAATTCTGGCAAGACCGCCTTCATCAGCACCATTTCGGATATTGCCGTTGTGACCACCGAACGGCGTATTACGACGGAAGATCGCGGCATTAAGGCGGAAACAACGGTTGCGATGGACTATGGGCGCGTCGAACTAGACGGCAAAATCCTGCACCTGAACGGCACGCCAGGACAGGCGCGTTTTGACTTCATGTGGGAAATTCTTGCCAGAGAGATGAACGGGTTCATCGTCCTGGTAGACAGCACCGACCGTCCCTCCTTCCCTGAAGTGGCTGAACTGATCGAGTTGTTTTCCAGCTTTCAGGCTGTGCCCTACCTAGTGGCAGCCAACAAGACCGATCTCGAAGGGGCGGCCAGCCTGGTCGAGGTGCGTAAGGGGACCAATGCGGGTAGCAACGTCACTGTGATGCCCTGCGTCGCCACACAAAAATCGAGCGTCCGCCAGGTGCTTCTACAAATCGTCGAATTGATCGAAAAGCAGAGCATCCCTTGATACAGCCCGCTGTTCATGCCATGCAGGCCGACTCACCGGTACAGTCGGCCTGTTTTATTCTCGAAACTTACAGGCGATCATCTACGTAGTATACAGCAGCAAAGATGCATCAAGTTCCACACAAGTCAGTGTAAGGAGAAATGGGAGACAATGTCGAACCCGACTCGGTGGAATCCCCGGCGCGAACTGGCGAATTTACGCGACAACATGAACCGCCTTCTTGAAGAGGGATTCGCTTCGGTCGGCGGCGTCCCGGCTCTGGCTGTAGATGTTTATGAGACATCAGACACCGTTGTTGTTCAGGCTGGCCCTCTGGCTGGCATTCAGGCCGAAGACATCGATGTCTCTATCACCGGAGACACTCTGACCATTCGAGGCGAAACCAGGGAAGAAACAGAGAACAGCGGTGTAAACTACCTGCGCAAAGAACGGCGCTTTGGCAGTTTCAGCCGGTCGATAACGATCCCGCGCCCGATCAAAGCTGAGGAAGCGGTGGCGAGCTTCAAAAACGGCATCCTGACGATCACGATCCCTAAAGCTGAGAGTGCACAGCCGAAGGTCATTGACGTGACCACCGAAAGCTAATGCAGCGACGGCGCCGCCGACCAAATAGGCCGTCTGCCATGTGGGCGGCCTGCTATATCACATCGGTCGAGTCGTCCAGAGCCAGCAGCGCCGCCAGGGCTGAGGCACGTTGAACGTCCAGCCAGCCTTCTTCGGCAGTCATACGCCGGAGATGCAGCCGGACAGCAACCTGTTCTTCAACGGTAAGCGTCTTCCAGGCTTCCCGCACACGTGCAGCTTCGCCGCTCAACAACGCCTCCCACAATTCCTCCGGATCACGTTCCATCTGCGCTACTCCTCACCACCTCCCCCGAACGGACGCACCGCCGGAAACCGCTCAGCATAGGCAACTGCCGCAGCGATAAAATCACGAAACAGCGGATGGGGCGCATTGGGGCGGCTGCAAAACTCAGGATGAAACTGGCTGCCCAGCATAAACGGGTGATCGCGCAGTTCGGCGATCTCAACCAGACGGCGATCGGGACTCTGGCCGCTGAACATCATGCCGGCGTCTTCAAACACAGCGCGGTAGGCGTTATTGAACTCGAAACGGTGGCGATGCCGCTCGCTGATCGTCGGCACGCCGTAGGCCCGATACGCCACACTGTCAGGCGCAAGGACGCAGGGATAGAGGCCCAGGCGCATCGTCCCGCCCAGGTCCGCGACGGCGCGCTGCTCCGGCATCAGGTCGATGATCGGATCGGATGTACCGGTGTCGAACTCGGTGCTGTTAGCATCTTCCAGTCCCAGAACGTGCCGCGCAAACTCCACACACATTACCTGCATCCCCAGGCAAAGTCCCAGGTAAGGAACCCGGTTCTCCCTGGCCCAACGGGCGGCCATGATTTTGCCCTCGATGCCGCGCTCCCCAAAGCCCCCTGGCACGACAATCCCACTGACGGTTTCTAGAACGTCCCAGCCCTTGCCTTTTTCTAGATCGCCGGAATAGACCCACTCGATCTCTACAGCGCGGTCATGGGCCGTTGCTGCGTGCATCAGTGCTTCTTTCACGCTGATATAAGCGTCGCGCAGTTCGACGTATTTCCCGACCACCGCCACGCGGACCCTGCCAGTCACGTTCTTCATGCGCTCGATCAACTGCCGCCATTCGCCGAGATCGGCCTTCAAATCACCCAGTCCTAAGTAGCGGACGACATAATCGCCCAATCCCGCATCTTCGAGCAGCAGCGGAATCTCATACAGTAGTTTCGTGGTCTCCAGAGGGATCACGGCCTCCGGCTCCACGTCGCAGAACAACGCAATCTTGTCCACCATCTCGCGGCTGACCGGATGATCGGTGCGGGCGATAATTACATTGGGTTGAATACCGATACTGCGCAGTTCGCGCACGCTGTGTTGCGTGGGCTTGGTCTTGAGTTCGCCCGTTGCGCCGATGTAAGGCAGAAAAGTCACATGCATATAGATGACCCGGTCGCGCCCCACATCGATACGCATCTGGCGCAGCGCCTCCAAAAAGGGTTGCCCTTCGATGTCGCCCACGGTGCCGCCGACTTCGACGATCACGACATCAGCGTTGTGATCCAGACTGACACGGGCGATCCGGCGCTTGATCTCGTTGGTAATATGCGGGATCACCTGGATTGTGCCGCCCAGGTAATCGCCCCGGCGCTCCTTACTGATCACCTCAGCATAAATCTGGCCGGACGTGACGTTGGAATTGCGCGTGAGGTTTTCATCGATAAAACGCTCATAGTGTCCCAGGTCGAGATCAGTTTCAGCCCCATCTGCTGTGACGAAAACCTCGCCGTGTTGATAGGGACTCATCGTGCCCGGATCGACGTTCAAATACGGATCGAGCTTCTGGATGGCAACCTTGAGGCCGCGCGCCTTTAAAATACGCCCCAAAGCAGCAGCCGTCACCCCCTTGCCTACCGAACTCACGACACCGCCTGTGCAAAAGATGTAACTGGGCATAGCGCCTCACCCACTGGCTAATCCGCGTTTCTCAACAGATGCAACGACAACTTGCCGCAACAAAAAAGACAGGGAGACCTGGCTTCTGTGATACGTTTAGAAGCCCTCTCCCCGTATACCCTATGGTCAGGCAACGCTCCGGCCAACTACTGCCGGGCATAGCAACAGCGGACAGGCGACCCGTTAGACGAGCTTTTCCAGATCGTCTGCGGCGCGTTTCATGTCCAAAAAGATGAGGCCCAACTTGGCATTTTCCCGGATAAGCGAAGTCAACACTGCTTCCTCGCCTACCGACATCAGGATCACGAAGCCGCTTTCGCCTCGGATATACACCTGGTCCAGTTCGCCGCGTCCCAGTTCACCGGCGATACGCTCACCCAGGGAAATCATTGCCGCCGACATGGCCGATACGCGGTCTTCTTCCACGTTTGAAGGTAGCGAGGACGCCATGATCAACCCATCCACGCTCACGACGGCGGAAGCCTCAATGTCTGGCGTGCTCGACTGGAGGTCACGCAAGCGGTCCACCATCAACTCGGTCCGCGATTTAGCCATGTGGATGCTGCTCCTTTCGTCAACCGGGGGTCATCCGGTATGTCGATGACTAAATAACGTCACCTTCAAATAAAAAACACCCTCTGGAATAGGCATTAAAAATGAAGCATTCTAGCAGCTTGTTTGTGGGAACGCTTGCATGATAGCACAAGCCTTCGGCCAAGTCAACACGGCTGCGCGGCGAGCGAATGGATTGGTCAGCCTATCGCCATGCCTGCCGATTTGTGCTACAGTTGCAGGCGCGTAAACGGCTTATCGGTTACTCTGGCCCCTATGAACAACAGGAGAAATGCTGCATGAGTATTGTGCAGTCCGTTGCTGAACGAATCATCAACAACGTCAGCAACGTCATCATCGGCAAGCGAAATGAAATCCGGCTTACCGTCCTCGGTCTGTTATGCCGGGGACACATTTTGATCGAGGACGTGCCCGGCGTCGGCAAGACCATGCTGGCCCGCTCACTGGCTCTCTCTATTGGGTGTCAGTTCAGCCGTATCCAGTTTACGCCCGATATGCTGCCGACCGACATCACCGGCGTCTCGGTCTACAACCAAAAGACGCTAGACTTCCAGTTTCGGCCCGGTCCCATCGTGGCACAGATTGTTCTGGCAGACGAAATCAATCGCGCCACGCCCAAAACCCAATCCGCGCTGCTGGAAGCGATGGAAGAGCACCAGATCACAGTGGACGGCATTACCTACGAATTGAACGAGCCGTTCATGGTGCTGGCAACGCAAAACCCCATCGAGTACGAAGGAACTTTTCCGCTGCCGGAAGCACAACTGGACCGCTTTATGGTGCGCATCGAACTGGGCTATCCTTCTCCACAGGAGGAGGTCGCCATCCTGGATTCGCAGCAATACCAGCATCCCGTGACACAGGTCCAACAGGTGGTAAGCGTACAGGAGATGCTGGCTGCGCAACAGGCCGTGCGTGAGGTGTATCTGGCCCCCGACATCAAACGTTATATCGTGGAACTGGTCAACGCGACGCGCCGGCATCCCGATGTGTACCTGGGAGCCAGTCCACGCGGCGCGCTGGCGCTGTATCGCTGTGCACAGGCGCGCGCCGCTGCCGTCGGGCGTGACTATGTGCTGCCTGACGATGTAAAGGCATTGGCCGAAGCCACCCTGTCGCACCGGTTGATCATTGGCCCAGCTGCGCGGATCAAAGACATCTCTCAACAGATGATCGTTCGGGATGTTCTGGCGACGGTCCCGGTGCCAGGAGCAACCATCGGCGCGGCTCGCTGAGTATTCTCTTGCCGCCATGAGTAACCACCGGAACGTCATCTACAGCCTGTTGATCCTGTCACTGCTGATCGGCGTCGCCAGCGGGCACGCCCTGATGTTCAACGTTGCTTACGTCTTGGGCGGGCTGTTGCTGCTTTCGCTGGTCTGGGCGCGGATAGGGGTTTCCTGGGTGCGCGCCAGACGTCTCACCCGCGCGCGCCGGGCGCAGGTCGGCAAAACGCTGGATGAGGTCTTTACCGTGTGGAACACGGGTTTCGTTCCCAAGTTGTGGCTCGAAGTGTTAGACCACTCCACATTGCCCGGTCATCGAGCCAGCCATGTTGTCCCCAGCCTGTTCCCACGCCGTCAGTACCGCTGGGAAACCCACACCGTATGCGCCATGCGCGGTGAATTTCGGCTTGGTCCGCTCACGCTGGTCAGCGGCGATCCGTTTGGTCTGTTTCAGATTTCCCGACACATCGGCGCAACGTCCCAGATTCTTATCTACCCGGCTACCGTACCCGTTCATGATTTTGCCGTGCCTATCGGCCTGCTGCCCGGCGGGGATGCCCAGCGTCGCCGGGCGCACTTTGTGACGACCAACGCTGCCGGCGTGCGCGATTATGTTCCCGGCGATAGCTTCAATCGCATTCACTGGCCCAGCACGGCGCGCAAGAGCCGTCTGCTGGTGAAAGAATTCGAGCTGGACCCCCTGGCAGATGTATGGGTTTTCCTGGACCTGTCTGTTCGTTCCCTGGTAGAACGCCCCGGCGCGCGCGAGTTCGAAGTCGCCGATCACGACGCTTTTTTTGCCCCACCGCCTCATCTGCCGCCATCTACGGAAGAATATGCCGTTGTCGTTGCTGCATCCCTGGCAAAATATTTTCTGGATAAAGGACGCAACCTGGGGTTTCTCACCTATGGCCCACATCGCGAAATCATCCAACCGGACCGCAGCTACCGCCAACTCGACCAGGTGCTTGAATTACTGGCAATGGCCCGAAGCACACCTGATATGGTCCTGGAACAGATGCTTCGCCTGGAGACAGATTACCTGGGCCGAGGAACAACGCTAATCATCATCACAGCGGACCAGACGGAAGCCTGGGTCAAAGAGACACACGTCATGGCGCGCCGGGGAATGCGCGTCGTTGCCGTGCTGCTGGACCCCGCCAGTTTTGGCGGCCCAACCGGTACGCTGGAAACACAGGCCCGGCTGGCGGCATTGAACATTCCCACCTACATCGTGCGACAGGGCGACGACCTGACGACGGTCCTGAGTCGCCGCCAACGGTGAGATGGAGATGCACCGATGACCGAACCGATTAATGCGACCGTCGCCCGCATGATCCGGGAGGCCAACAGCGCCTCTGCCAGTGGTGATCATGCCGCGGCGCAGCGCGCCGCCCGCGAAGCCGTGCAGTACGCTTCCCGGTCGGTTCAACACAGGCCGACGCGCGCCGCTGCCCATTACACCCTGGCTGCCGCGCTGTGGGCTGACGAAAACGCCTCGATGGATGAGGCACGAGAACACGCCGTGCGTGGGTTAGAACTAGCCACCGTGCACACAGATGAATACTATCTGGCGATGACTTTACTGGCACGCATCGACGCCGGGCTGGGCAACCTGGAAAGTGCGCGGGCGCTCAACGAAAATCTGCTGGACATCTACACCCACAAGAACCGCCGCCGGGGTATTGCAGATGTGCTGCGCAACCTGGGCGATCTAGCACTGAAAGAAAACAACCTAGCAGCAGCGCGCGAGTATTTCCAACAGGGGTTGGCGATCTACGAGGGTGGTGTGGACGATCCACTGAATCAGGCCGGGTTGCTGCTGAGCCTGGGAACACTAGCCTACCGCGAAGGCGCGCCGGAACAGGCACAGTACCACTGGAACATGGCGCGGTCTATCGGCGAGACGCATCACCTGCCGCAGGTTGTCCGATCTGCGCAGCAAGGGCTGGACCTGCTGGCCGAGATCAACGCAGATGAGCCATAGTCCCGTCTTTCTGCGGCACTACTTGTACCTGACCGTGCTGATCAGCGGTGCGGCGGCGCTGGCGTTGGAACTTTCGGCGTCGCGGCTGCTGGGACCATTCTTCGGGACCGGCAACGTCGTCTGGGCCGGCGTGATTGGGCTGACGCTGCTCTATCTCACGGCAGGCTACTTCATCGGTGGGCGCTGGGCCGATCGAACGCCGACGCCGGTGCGCTTTTATCAGATCGTCGCCTGGGGCGCGCTTCTGAGCGGGTTGATCCCATTCGCGGCGCACCCGGTGCTGCCGCTGCTTGCGGGACTGGGACTGAGCATCGGGCTGGCGAGCGCCCTATCCATGTTGATCCTGTTCGCCGTCCCGATGACCCTACTCGGCTGCGTGTCGCCGTTTGCCATCCGGCTGGCGCTGGAATCGGTCGAACAGGCCGGGCAGACGGCGGGCCGCCTGTACGCCGTTTCGACATTGGGCAGCGTGATCGGGTCGCTGGCCCCGGTCCTCTTATTGCTGCCGGAAGCCGGAACGCAGGCGACCTTCCTCATGGTGTCGGGTATTCTGCTGAGCGTGGCGCTCGTTGGACTGGCGCTTGCACGGAAGCAACAGGCAGTTACACACAAATGACGCCACAAGACAACGTCTCACGAGTTCTCGGCTGGCTGCTGGTCGTCAGCATCCCCGTCTGGCTGGTTTTGACCGGCGTTCGCCTGTTGATGACGGAAACCTACTTGCAGGTCGCCTACAGCACGCCGGGCTTTCCCGCCGACGTTTACGGATTCTCGATGGACGACCGGCGGGCGTATGCGCCGTTTGCCGTGCGCTATCTGCTAAATGATGCAGGCATCGACGACCTGGGGCATTTAACCTTTCCCGACGGCAGCCCGATGTACAACGCGCGTGAACTGCGCCACATGGCAGACGTGAAAACTGTCGCACAGACGGCGTTCGGCTTTCACAGCGTGTTCACGGCTGCGTTGCTGTTGATCATTGTTTACCTGGGCCGGCGGCCTGCAACGCGCCTTACTCTACGGCGAGCATTGGCGCGCGGCGGATGGATTACCCTGTTAGGTATCACGCTGCTGGTGATCCTGGTGGCGCTCTATTGGGATTTCTTCTTTACCGCGTTTCACCAGCTTTTCTTTGAAAGCGGTACGTGGCGTTTTGAATATTCCGACACATTAATCCGGCTGTTCCCCGAATTCTTCTGGTTCAATGCGGCACTCACCATCGGCGGACTGGTTGTTATCGGGGCATTGCTTCTTATCTTGACAGCTTGGGTATGGAAGCGGCGGACAGAAAAAGCCATAACGTCGTAAAAAACGCAGGGACACGGCATATCGCGTCGTGCCCCTGCTGAATTTTTCACACAGGAATGCGCTTGTGCTTACGCGCCGTACTTTTCCAGACGACGGGCATGGGCCAGGGCATACATGATTAGGTCTGTTGCCGGGAATTGTCCCAGTCCGCCGGTCATACATTCCCGCTCGCCGAAGGACGTGGCGCGGTCGGTCATGTGAACGCCGGGCGCCCACAGCAGCGTCGGCACAGGATGCCAGCTATGTGCCTTAAAGGTCGCAGGTGTGGAATGGTCGCCGGTGACGATCAGCACATCCGGCTTCAGGTCCAGCAGGATCGGCAGGGCAGCGTCCACGTCCTCGATGATTTTCACCTTTGCGTCGAAGTTACCATCTTCGCCCCGGCTATCGGTATACTTGATGTGGCAGAACACAAAATCATAGTCCTGCCAGATGTTCGCCACACGGCGGAACTCATCGGCGGGTGTGTCGTGGGCATCGGTCTCGATCAGGTCCATACCGACCAGCTTACTCACGCCCTTGTACATTGGATAAACCGCCACACAGGCTGACTTGAGTTTATACACATCGGCGAACTTGGGCAGGTTGGGATCGACCGAGAAACCGCGCAAGGTGAGCATGTTCGCAGGTGAATCGTTCTTGAGGATTTCTTTCGCCTGGGCGATCCACTGATTTGCCAGGTCTGCCATGTGTTGCGCCTCAGGTTTGAGCGCCCGCGCCGGGAGCGGCTCAACGCCCGTCGCCTGCGGGTCGGTGTCGGCCACCTCGCCGCTGAGGCCCTCTCCCCGGAACACCAGGGCAAAGCGGTATTCTTTGACCACCGTCACATCGATCTGGACGCCGGGGAGCGTGATCGCCTTGAGCTTTTCAACCAGCTCGGCGCCTTTCTCGGTCGGGATACGTCCGGCGCGACGGTCGGTGATTTTGCCGGCAGCGTCTACCGTGACGAAGTTGCCGCGCACGGCCACATCGGTCGGGTTCAACAACAGGCCCACCCCCATCGCTTCCAGAACACCGCGCCCGATGTCGTAGACCAGGGGATCGTAACCGAAGAGACCCAGGTGCGCTGGGCCACTGCCAGGTGCCACACCACGCGCCACCGGGATACTCAGCCCTACGCAACCTTCCTGAGCCAGTCGATCCAGGTTCGGTGTATGGGCCGTTTCCAATTCGGTCAGGCCGCCCTGTTCGCGCGGCAGGCCACCCAGGCCGTCCATCACCAACAACAGAATCTTGCCGCCTTTCGCATTCGTCAGGCGGCGGGTGAGTCCGAAGTCCGCCATTGGAATAATCCTTTCGTCGGAAACGTCATCCGAAATCGGGGTATTTTGTAACACGCCGCGGGCGCAAGTCAAAATCGGACCTGCCGTTAGGCAGACAAAATCAGGTCAAAGATCAGCACTTTGGCTTTGACAGTATCCCCCCCGCATGTTAATCTCCCCGCTGGCTTGGGTACTTAAACACGGAATATATGACTGTGCTTTATGGGTTATGGGTCGATGAAAAAACGCGGTCGCTCCTACCTAAAATGGCTCACGCCGGGCCTGGGGATTAAACGCTGGCTGGTCGTCCTGTTGCTGGGGATTACCTTCATCAGCCTGGGGCTGGCCGAGATTGTCATCGACCTATACCGTCACCAACAACTACCCGACATCCTCGCCACGCTGATGTTGCGTTCCCTGCCCAATGGGGTGCGCATTTTGCTGGCTGTTGGCGTGGGGATGAGTTTGGTTGTTGTGGGTCTGTATAAGCTAAGCCGGAGTATTCTGGAGCCGTTCACGGGCCGTCACGTGCTGTCGGTGGTGGATGTGGTTTACGCACACAACGTGCGCCGCCGAGGGCTAAAGGTCGTGGCTATTGGCGGCGGAACGGGACTGCCGAGTATTTTGCGCGGGATGAAAAGGCATACCAGCAACCTTACGGCGATAGTAACCGTAGCTGACGATGGCGGCAGTTCTGGACGTCTGCGGCGTGACCTGGGCATCCTGCCGCCGGGCGACTTGCGTAATAACATCGCGGCGCTGGCCGATGACGAAGACCTGATGACCCAGTTATTCCAGTACCGCTTCGGAACAGGCGATCTGGGAGGGCATAGCTTCGGCAACCTCTTTCTGACGGCGCTTTCGAGTATTACCGGTAGCATGGACCGGGCGTTGGTCGAAGCCGAACGGGTGCTGGCAATTCAAGGCAGTGTGCTACCCGCCACGTTGGACGAAATCACACTGATGGGAGAGGTCTGGCACGCCGACTCCGCCGGGCTGCGTTCCATCAGTGGCGAGTCGAAGATCACCGAGGCAGGCGGCGTCATCGAGCGCGTGTTTATCAGCCCGCCGGATGCCCGCGCCTATCCCAAGAGCGTTCAGGCTATTCTGGCTGCCGATCTGATTGCTATCGGACCTGGCAGCCTGTTCACCAGCATCCTGCCGACGCTGCTGATCAAGGGCATTACCGAGGCCATCCGGGCGAGTGGAGCGTTATGCGTCTATGTGTGTAATGTCGCCACACAACCGGGCGAAACGGACGGTTTCGACGTTGCCGATCACATTCTGGCACTGGAACGACATATCGGCAGCGGTTTGATCGACGTTGTGCTCGCCAATAATCACTTTCCCTCGCTCAATGCAGGGGAGAACACCCACTACGTCCGGCCTGCGCCGCAAGAGTATGAAGTTACCCGGCATTACCAGATCGTCTACGCGGACCTGACCGACGTTCAACATCCCTGGCGGCACGATCCGACGAAGCTCGCCCAGGCGTTGCAAGAAGTGTATGCCAACTACCAGGCCAGTCTTCTTAAAGAGACGGCCTGAGAGTGAAAATCTATCGGGTATTGCGTCGCCCGGCTTAGGCCGCAAGCGACCGATCAAAGCTCAAACTGAAAGGATGAGACTACCATGGCAGTACGTGTTGGTATCAACGGTTTCGGGCGCATTGGACGCCAGATTCTCCGTATCGCCTATGACATGTATCCTGGCGAGATCGAGTTTGTGGCTTTCAACGACATCGGCGAACTGCCCCAGATGGCCCACCTGCTGAAGTACGACAGCAACTACGGCCAGTTTAGCGGCAACGTCGAAGTCCGCGATGGCAACCTGTACGTCAACGGCAACTGCATCCGCGCCTTTACCGAAAAAGAGCCGTCCAAGATTCCGTGGGGTGACGTGGGTGCCGACATCGTGATTGAGAGCACTGGCAAGTTCGTCAGCCGCGAACAGTGCCAGCCGCACCTGGACGCCGGCGCGAAGAAGGTCATCATTTCCGCTCCGGCCAAAGGCGAGATCGACCTGACGGTAGTCCTGGGTGTCAACCAGGATATGTATGACCCGGCCAAGCATCACGTCGTCTCTAACGCTTCCTGCACCACCAATTGCCTGGCTCCTGCTGCCAAGGTCGTGCACGACGCCTTCCGCATCAAGCGTGGCCTGATCACCACGATCCATGCCTATACCAACGACCAGCGCATCCTGGACCTGCCGCACAAGGACCTGCGCCGCGCCCGCGCTGCTGCGATGAGCATGATCCCCACCTCGACCGGTGCTGCGAAGGCCGTCGCCCTGGTCATTCCTGACCTCAAGGGTAAGTTCGACGGTATCGCCGTGCGCGTCCCCACCTCGACCGTGTCGCTGGTGGACGGTGTTTTCGAGCTTGAGCGCGAAACCACCAACGATGAGGTCTACGACGCCTTCCGCGCCGCTGCCAATGGCCCGATGAAGGGCATCCTGGGCTTCTCGGAAGTGCCGCTGGTGTCCATCGACTTCAAGGGCGACCCGCGTTCCAGCATCGTGGACAAGGAATTCACCAAAGTCTTCAACGGCAACATGCTCAAGCTGATGGCCTGGTACGATAACGAGTGGGGTTACTCCGTCCGTACTGCCGAGCTGGCAATGCTGATGGGCAAGAAGCTGTAGACCTGATTCCCAGACAGTCTACGTATCGCCTTGACAGGGGCGGGGCCACGCCTCGCCCCTGTTTCTTGTGGGCCACAAGGAGCAATTTCCCGTGAACAAGAAAACCGTTCGTGATGTCGATCTGCGCGGCAAGCGCGTCCTGGTCCGCGTGGACTTCAACGTGCCTGCTAAAGAGGGCAAAGTTACCGACGATACCCGCATCCGCGAGTCCCTCCCTACCCTGCGCTACATCCTGGAACAGAAGCCTCGCGCGCTGATCCTGATGTCGCACTTTGGGCGTCCCAAAGAAGGTCCCGATCCCAAATATTCGATCCGCGTGGTCGTGCCGGTGTTGAGCGAACTGCTGGGCGTGCCGGTGGCTTTCGCGGAAGACTGCGTCGGACCGGCGGCCAAAGAGGCCCTGGCGAACCTGCCGGATGGCGGCGTGCTGCTGCTGGAAAACACCCGCTTCCACCCGGAAGAGACCAAGAACGATGCCGGTCTGGCAAAGCAGATGGCCGAACTGGGTGACATCTTCGTAAATGACGCTTTCGGCAGCGCACACCGTGCCCATTCTTCCACCGCCGGCGTGACCAACTACCTGCCGGCAGTCGGCGGTTTTCTGATGGAAAAGGAGCTAGAACACCTGGGCGGTGTTATCGAAAACCCGGCCAGACCCTTCGTGGCGATCCTGGGCGGTGCGAAGATTTCCGATAAGATCGGCGTCATCGAGTCGCTGCTCCAGCGTGTAGACAAGCTGTTGATCGGCGGCGGCATGGCGAATACTTTCCTCAAGGCACAGGGCTACGAGATGGGCGACTCGCTGGTGGAAGCCGAGGCCGTGCAAACAGCCGCCGACCTGCTGGCAAAGAGTGGCGACCGCCTCCATCTGCCGGTAGACGCCGTGATCGCCGACTCACTGGAAGACGGCGCGCAGACTCGGATCATCAACGTAACAGATGGCGTCCCGGCGGGCTGGAAGATCGTAGACATCGGCCCCAAGACTCTGGAAGTCTTTCAGCGCGCCCTGGCCGGCGCCAGGACCGTCGTCTGGAACGGCCCGATGGGCATCTTTGAAAAAGCCGAGTTTGCCAAAGGCACAAACGCGGTTGCACGCCTCCTGGCCGACCTGACCGCCCAGGGCGCCAAGACGGTCATCGGCGGCGGCGATTCGGCGGCGGCAGTACAGCAAGCCGGTCTGGCAAAGCAGATGACCCATATTTCGACCGGCGGTGGAGCAAGCCTGGAACTGTTGGAAGGCCGCGTCCTGCCCGGCGTGGCCGCGCTCCAGGACCGCTAGTCCTTTGGGACCAAGACGACGTTTCCTGATGTATGCTGACCCAATGTGCAAGTTTCAAAAACAACCGTATCTGTCCCGGTCGTAGCCGGGGGCTGAAGTCCCCGGCGCTGAAAACCTGCACATGGGGTATGTTGGTAGCGGTGGCGCCAAAGCCGCCGCTACCCTTTGTTAAAACAAAATCCGCATGTCCACAACGCCCGACGACTATTCCGACACCGTCTGTTCGACTATAATTCTCCTGAATCGACCAGGTGCGTCTGTGTGACAGGTGGACAGGCGCACACGCGCTCTTCACATCTGGATTGGCTTATGAGCTTTACAAACGGCGCAACCGTCGGACACTACCGGATTATTGATCAGTTGGGTCAGGGAGGCATGGCGACGGTCTATCGGGCCTACGACGCCAACCTGGACCGCTACGTCGCCATCAAGGTGTTACACCAGGCATTTAAAGAAGATCCCAACTTCCTGGCACGCTTCAGGCGGGAAGCCCAGATCGTCGCCCGGCTGCGCCATCCTCACATTGTCGCCGTGCACGGATTCGATGAACACGATGGTCAACCCTACCTGGTGATGGAGTTCATCGCTGGCGAGACCCTCAAGGGACGTCTGAACCGCCAGCGATTGACTCTTCAAGAAACCGCCCGACTGATGTTGGACATTGGCGATGCCCTGACCTATGCCCACGAGCAAGGCGTGCTTCACCGGGATATTAAGCCTTCGAACATCTTGGTCGATGCGCAGGGTATCCCTTATCTGACGGACTTTGGCCTGGCGCGGATGGTCGAAGCCGGCGAATCGACACTCAGCCAGGACATGCTGCTGGGGACGCCGCAGTATATCTCGCCGGAGCAGGCGCAAGGCGTCACGAATCTCAGTCCGGCCACCGATATTTACTCGCTGGGCATTGTGCTCTACCAGTTAGTGGTCGGACGGGTGCCTTTCAACGCTGACACTCCTTACGCTATCGTCCACGACCATATCTACCGTCCGCTGCCGATTCCCAGCCAGGTTAACCCGGACGTTCCTACCGAAATCGAGCATGTGCTGCTCAAGGCGCTTGCTAAAGACCCGGCGGACCGTTATCCGACGGCGAATGCGATGGTCAGAGATTTTCAGGCTGCGGTCGAGGCGACAGGCACCCAGGCTTACACGCCAAGTCGAGTCGTTAACATCCCGGCGCTGTCATCCCCAACCGCTACACCGATCCCCCCGCAGGTCATCCCTGCCGCAGCGCCACCTATAACGGCAACCGGCGCCGCGTCTTCTGCCGCCTTCCGCCGCGCTCGGCAACGGCGACAGCTATGGATGCTGGGCGGGCTGGGAATGTTCATGTTCATCTGTCTGGTCGGACTGTTCGTCGGCATCATAGCGGTCAGCAACCCCGAACTGCGACCACCGCCGTTTGTAAATAGCTTACCTGAGGAACCGGCAGCAGGGCCGCCACCCACGCAGGAAAGCAGCATTCCCACCGACATAACGGTCGTAGAGGCCCGCCAGTTGGTCAACACACAGCCCGACGACCCGCTCGCCCACTTCGCGTTGGGATTGGCTCTGCTGAAGAACGGCGAACGCCTGCTGGCACAGACCGCCCTGAATCGCGGCGTCGAGCTGGCCGAAGATACCCCGGCCCAGATCGCCGACGCAGCCCGTCTGGCCGACGAGATCGGCTACTCCGCCGAGGCCGCCAGCCTGTATGCAGCGGCATTGAGCTACGATCCCGACAACGCTGACCTGCGTAACGAGGCCGGAGCCTACCTATACCATGTAGCCGTCGAGGCGAATCGGTTGAGCCTCGCCACGCTGCGGCGGATCGCCAACACGCACCCGGACATCGCCGTATTGCAGGCCGCGTTTGCCCGCGCCTTGATTGCGATGCAGGAGATGGACGAAGCCGGGCAAACCCTGGAAAATGCCCTCGGTCTGGACGGCGCACTGCCGGAAACGCACCTCGTCTGGGGCGAGTGGTATGCGGCGTCGGAGCGTCTGAGCGATGCCCGGCGTGAATGGCGTGCTGCCATGTCTGCCGATGACGCCCCTGCCTGGGTCGTGGAAAGGGCCGACCGTCTGCTCCATCCGCAATAGGTCCCGACGCGAATGGGTTTTCGGCCAGTGCCACCCTTCGCTTTTTCTGATCAAGGAGAACGTTCTATGCGCGTACCGATCATCGCCGGCAACTGGAAAATGTACAAAACGCCGCAAGAGGCCGAGGCTTTTGTACGCGAACTTGTACCGCTGCTACAACCCTTTAGCGGCGTGGAACAGGTCGTTTGTCCGCCCTTCCTGGCAATCCCTGCCGTAAGCGCAGCACTGGCCGGAACACCGATCAAGGTTGGGGCGCAGGATGTGCACTTTGAAAAAGAAGGCGCTTATACAGGCCGCATCTCTCCGGCCATGCTGAAGGGCTACGTCGAATACATCATCGTCGGGCATTCGGAATGCCGCCGTGACCTGAACGATACAGATGAGACCGTGAACCGCAAGGCGAAGGCCGCGCTGGCCTTCGGCTTCAAACCGATCATTGCCGTCGGCGAAAGCCTGGCGCAGAACGAGGCGGGCGAAACGGAAGCCTTCGTCAGCCAGCAGGTACGCGCTGCCTATGCGGGCATCTCCGCCGAACAAGCAGTTCTGACCGTCGTGGCCTACGAGCCGATCTGGGCCATCGGCACCGGCAGAAATGCCAGCGGCGAGGTTGCCCAACGGATTATCGGCGGCGTGGTGCGCAGAACACTGGCAGACCTGTACGGCGACCAGGTAGCCGGGCAGATTCGCATCCAGTACGGCGGCAGCGTCAAGCCAGAGAACATGGCCGAATATATGTCGCAGCCGGACATTGACGGCGCGCTGGTCGGCGGAGCGTCGCTCAAGGTCGATTCGTTCGTCGGCCTGGTCCGCTCCGCCGGCGAGGCCAAAGGCCGTTAGCACCCGCCGGACGCCCGACGGCAAGATCGCCTCATGCATCCGCTGGACCTGATCGCGCCCTGGATCGTCTTTGCCGCCATCCTGTTCCCTTTGCTTGCGCTGGAACGCTGGATCCACCGGCACCTGTACGGCATCGGTTGGCTGCTGACCAAAGATAAAGCGCGCGCCACCGTCCTGTACTATCTGATCCTGCTGCCGGGTGTCTTTGTCCACGAAGGCACACAGTGGCTCGCTGCGGGCGCGCTTAACGTCCGCACGCGCCAGATCACGGCCTGGCCAGAGGCGCAGGACAGCGGTGTCCTGCGCCTGAACTTTGTGCGGCTGGAAAAAACCGACGCCTTCCGTGCGGCACTGATCGGGGCTGCGCCGTTGGTCGCGGGGGTTTTGCTTGTCCTCTTTATCAGCCAAAACATCTTCGACGTTCGACAGCTGGCGGCGGCGTTTTCGGCAGGTGAACTGCCTGCCATCCTCGCGCAACTTCAACGCCTGTTTGCCACACCGGATTTCTGGTTGTGGCTGTATCTGCTGTTTGCCATCGGCAACGCTATGATCCCAACGCCATCCGACCGACAGGGCTGGCCGTTTTTGCTGGGCGTCTTTGGGGCTATCGCCGTCTTTTTGCTGATTATCGGCCTGGGCGAGGAAGTCATCTTACCTTTTCTGCAAGGGCCGATAGCCCGTACACTCGATGTGTTGGTGACGGCCTTTGCCAGCGTGTTGGTGTTAGATGTTTTCGTGGTTGTGGGACTGGGGCTGTTCGAGCAGGTTCTGAGCCAGATTAAGAAAGACCGCTTTCCGTACCAAAAGAACAAACCCCAGACCGCGCCTAAACCTCTGCCGGGCAGCGAATCTCCATTGCCCGCCGAATTCGCTCCACTGCGGATCGCTGAGCGGCAGCTGCCTCTGCCCCCACCGCCCAAGCGTCAGAGCGCCCGCAAAACGGCGGCTTCCCAGGCCTCCTCTGTCGCTCAACCGACCCTGGGCGCGCCAGTACGCGAGATAAAGTCGCCAGAAGAAATTCCCTATCGTCCCTCTGCTGCTGCGGAAAAGGCCGAAGCGCCTTCCCGGATTCTCATTCGCCGTCGAAGACCGGATATGGAATCGGAATTTGAAGAGCAGCCGGAACTCCTGGACGAAGCCGCAGATGTACAAGACGCATCGCCGGAAGACGGCGAACAGGAAGAGATCGAGACCACAGAAAAACCCGAAGACAGAGCCGCCTTCCGATCAGGCGTCCGCGCCGGCGATGACTTTGAGGAGACCGACGAAGAAGAGCTGGGTGACGAAGACGATGGCGAACTACGTTACGAGCCGTATGAAGATTCGCCCTGATCCGCTGGTTCTGCCTGCCTCGGTGCAATGCGATTGACGACTGCAAAGCCCGTCACCACCAGAGCTGACATGACGATCATGGCGACGACTTTGAATGCCTGGCTGGTCGTGATCAAGGCTAGAGCGCCAAAAAAGGCGCAGAAAACATAATAACCAAGCACAATCACGCGCGGATTCAGCCCCAGGTCGATCAGGCGGAAGTGCAGGTGTCCCCGGTCGCCCTCAGCGGGATTACGCCCCTGGCGCAGCCGGTTGACGATCTGCCAGACCACGTCCAGGAGCGGCAATCCCATCACCAGCAGAATCGTCGCCGCCTTTGCGCCTCCGATAATGCTCAGCGATCCTACCGTATACCCCAGGAAAAATGCGCCGTTCGACCCCATGAAAATCTTCGCCGGGGGGAAGTTAAACAGCAGGAAGCCCGCCGTTGCGCCCATCAGGGCCAATGGCAACAGGCTCACACTGATCTGCGGCGGATCGAGACGAAAAGCCGCATTGGCAAACAATACCATTGCCGCGACGAAAGCCACGCCCCCGGCCAGCCCATCCACGCCGTCCAGCCAGTTGACCGTGTTCATCATCAGACCGAGCCAGAACAGGCTTAACGTCACCGTGACGACAAACGGCCAGGGATCAGTTTGCTGGCCGGTTAAAGGGTTATTCAGCGTCTCGATGAAGATGCGAAAGAAGACGGCAATAGCCGCAGCAACAATCTGGGCTAGATATTGTGGCAGCGGGCCGAACTCGTAGATATCGTCCAGCAGGCCAAAGACGAACAGGAACGCACCACCCAACAGCAGGCCTGCCAGGCGAATCCATTCCCAGGGGTCGAAGCGCGGGACGGGCATAGCCTGGGCCAGTAGCACGGCGACGGTGAACGCCACATACAGCGCCAACCCACCCAGTTTGGGCATCAGGTTTTTGTGCCGATGGCGACCGCGTGGACAATCAACCACACCCCAACGGAAAGCCAGCCGCCGGGCGATGGGCGTCAGCAGCACCGCCAGCCCGAAGGCCACACCGAACACAATCAGATAAGCCCCCAGATAGTTCAGACTCGCCATTGAGCGATTCTACCCCGTGCCGAACTGACGGTCGCCGGCATCGCCCAGGCCGGGGACGATGAAGCCGATCTCGTTCAGGTGCTCGTCAATGGCAGCCACGTGGATCGGTACATCCGGGTGTGCGCCGCTCAGACGGGCGATGCCTTCTGGTGCGGCGATCAGCCCGACAAACTTAATATGCCTGACGCCCCAACTCTTGAGAATATCGACCGTTGCGCAGGCCGATCCCCCCGTTGCCAGCATGGGATCAAGGATCAGACACACCTGCACGGTTGGCTCGACCGGCAACTTGTTGTAATACTGCACCGGACGCAGGGTCTTTTCGTCTCGGTAGAGGCCGATATGCCACACCTGCGCGCCGGGGATCATCTCCCACACACCCTCGACCATTCCCAAGCCCGCCCGGAGAATAGGGATCAGGCCAATCTCGTCCTGCATCTGGTAGCCCTGCGTTTTGGCCAGCGGCGTCTCTACCATCAGCGGCGCAAGAGGCAGATCGCGTGTGGCTTCGTAGCAGAGGAACAGGGAAATTTCCCGGAGCAGCGCCCGGAAAGTCCGATGGTCGGTGTGTTTGTCGCGTAAAATCGTGAGTTTGTGTTTGATCAACGGGTGATCGGAGACAAAAACTTTGGGTTCAAACACGGGAAAACTCCCTTCTTGAGGTCCGCGCCGATTGTACGAACGGGGCGTCGCGCTGTCAATTGAACGCCCGTGCGAATCGGGGTATTGCGGAGGGATACACCGCTTCGTTATACTCTGTAATGCAACATGTAAGCAGAAAGACCGTGATGAGCGACAACGAACGGCTGACCACCGGCAAGCGCCTCCCCGATGACCGGAAAAACCTCGCCCTGCGCCCGCGCCGTCTGAGCGAGATCACCGGCCAGGATCGGGTAAAAGACAACCTGAGCATCCTGATCGACGCGGCCAAAAAGCGCGGCGAGGCGCTCGATCATACCCTGCTCTACGGTCCGCCGGGCCTGGGCAAGACCACCCTGGCCCACGTGATCGCCAATGAGATGGATGTCAACATCCGCATCACCGCCGGGCCGTCCATCGAGCGTCCTGGCGACCTGGCCGCCATCCTGACGCATCTCAAACAAAAAGATATCCTGTTCATCGATGAAATTCACCGCCTGGGCCGCGTTGTGGAAGAGGTGCTTTACCCAGCGATGGAAGACTTCGCCCTGGACATCGTGATCGGTAAAGGGCCGGCAGCCAAGAATGTGCGCCTGAACCTGCCGCGCTTTACCGTGATCGGCGCAACGACCCGCCTGGCCCTGTTGACTGCCCCGTTGCGGGCACGCTTTGGCGCGGTATATCGTCTGGATTTCTATGACTTGCCGGCGATGATCCAGATCGTCAAGCGCGCTGCCGTGATGTTGGAAACACCTGTAGATGAAGCTGGCGCGGTAGAGATCGCGCGGCGAGCGCGGGGAACGCCTCGCGTGGCGCTACGGTTGCTGCGCCGTGTGCGCGATTACGCCCAGGTGCGCGCCAACGGCACCATCACGGCAACGGTTGCGGACGAAGCTCTCAACCTGATGAACATCGATACCCTGGGCCTGGACGACATCGACCGCCGTGTGTTGCAAACGATCATCGAGAAATTCGACGGCGGACCGGTGGGCCTGGAAACCATCGCAGCGGCTATTAGCGAAGAGGCCGACACCATTATGGATGTGTACGAGCCGTATCTGCTGCAACTGGGCTTTTTGGAGCGCACACCGCGCGGGCGAGTCGCCACACCGAATGCCTACACACATCTCGGCTTGCCCCATCCCACCGTGCGTCAGCAGCCGCCCTTGTTATAGCGACCGGAGACGAAAGGCAAGGCAAACGTTGGATTTAGGAAGCGCCGGACGGCTATTGATTATTGTCGGCATCGGGATCGCTCTGATAGGCGGCCTCCTGTTGCTGCTCAGCCGCCTGCCGTTCCTGAGCAGCTTGGGCAGCCTGCCGGGGGATATTCGCATCGAGGGTCAAAACTTCACCTGCATTGTGCCCATCGTGAGCATGATCCTGCTGAGCGTGCTGCTTACCATTGTTCTGAACATCGTCGCCCGCCTGATAAACCGATGAATACCCCGGCCCATCCTGGCGATTTTCTGAGCCTGAGCGACTTCGACTACGATCTGCCACCCGAACTGATCGCGCAGACGCCGGTCGAACCGCGCGACGCATCTCGCCTGTTGGTCACGCCGCGTGCAGGCGGAGACTTTCAGCACCGCCACTTCCGCGACCTGCCGGAATATCTGCGCCCCGGCGATCTGCTGGTGTTTAACCAGACACGGGTCATCCCTGCCCGCTTACAGGCGCGCAAAGTCCCGACGGGTGGAGCCGCTGAACTGCTGTTGTTACGCGCAATCGACGCGCAGACCTGGGCGGCACTGGTCGGCGGGCGGAATATCGGTGTCGGCGCGCGCCTGGAAATCCAGCGGGATGGAGCCGAACCCATCCTGGCAGAGATTATCGAGGCATTGGAAGGCGCGGAACGGGTGGTGCATTTCGCACAGCCGATCAAGCCGCTGCTGGAGTCGCTGGGAGAAATCCCGCTGCCTCCCTACATCCATGTTCCCTTGGCCGATCCAGGCCGTTACCAGACGATCTACGCGCGCGAGGATGGCTCTGCCGCCGCGCCGACTGCCGGGCTGCACTTTACAGGCGACCTGTTACTGGCACTTCAGACGCAGGGTGTCCGCTTCGCCTATTGCACCCTCCACATCGGTCTGGACACCTTCCAGCCGGTGCGCGTCGAAAATGTCAACGAGCATCCGATGCACAGTGAATGGGCAACTCTATCGCCTCAAGACGCCCAACTCGTCAATGAGACGAAGCTGTCCGGTGGGCGGGTGATCGCCGTCGGCACGACAGTGGTCCGCACGCTGGAAAGCGCGGCTATCCTCAGCGCGGGGGGAGACCCGGCAACAGGAAAAATTCCCGGCCCAGAGGTCTGTCCCTGGCGACCGGTAGTGGCCTTCCAGGGAGAAACGCGGCTGTTCATCCGGCCCGGCTATTATTTTCGTGCCATCGACGGCATGATCACGAATTTCCACCTGCCCCGTTCAACACTGTTGATGCTGGTCAGTGCCTTCCTGGGGCGGGAACGGACGCTGGCAGCTTACCAGGTGGCGCAAGAACGACGGTATCGCTTCTACAGTTTTGGCGATGCCATGCTGGTGCTATGATTTTCGACCGGCGCGGCGGTCTTGCACAGGCCGTCCGCTTTTGCAGGACACAAACCTATGACTGCTGTACACCCCGAATTCAGCATAGCCGATTACGACCGCACTGCCGAAGTTATCCGGCAACGCACCGCTTACCGGCCTGCTATCGCCCTGATCCTGGGATCGGGCCTCGGCGGGCTGGCCAACCGTGTTTCCGGCGCAGATGTCATTCCTTACAACGAGCTGCCAAACTGGCCGCTTTCGACGGTGTTGGGGCATAGCGGTCGCCTGGTCATCGGCAAACTGGAAGACCGCGATGTAATGGTGATGCAGGGTCGGGCACATTTCTACGAAGGCTACAGCATGGCCGCCGTCACCTACCCGATTCGGGTCATGCAACGTCTGGGCATCCGCATCTTGATCGTCACCAACGCTGCCGGGGGCGTTGACCTGTCATTTGCGCCGGGAGACCTGATGCTGATCAAGGATCATGTTAACCTGCCGGGCATGGCGGGGAACCATCCCCTGCGCGGCCCCAACGATGAGACGCTCGGCACACGCTTTCCTGATATGGGGAATGCCTACGACCGGGCGCTGCGGCGGCTGGCCCGCTCGGTAGCGCAAGAAGCAGGCCTGCCGCTGCACGAAGGCGTGTACGGGTTTCTGGCCGGGCCATCGTTCGAGACTCCGGCGGAGATTCGTCTGCTGGACATACTGGGCATCCAGGCGGTCGGCATGTCTACCGCGCCGGAAGTCATCGTCGCCAATCACGGGGGAATCCGGGTGTTGGGCGTTTCAGGCATCAGTAACCTCTGTAAACGCGATGCCGACAGCGACCAGATCACCAACCACGAGGAAGTCCTGGAGGCAGGACGCGTGATCGTCCCACGCCTGACGGCGTTGCTGTGTGGGATTTTGCGCCGGCTCGACGAGGTGTAAGTGATGCTGGAGCGGGCCGTCTTTTTCATCGAACAGATTGCGCCCGGCCTGTACGTCTTCTGCGCGGCAGGGCTGGTATGGGCCATGTGGAGGTACTATCGGGCGCGACAGGCGCTGGCCGGGGCGCAGTTTGAATTGGAAAAAGAACTGGAACGCTACCGCGCCGCCAACGCACTCACGGCCGTGTTTGCGCTGGTGGAAATCGGGTTGTTCATCACCGCCATCGCCTACGCCGTCGCTCCGACGCTGCGGGCACAGCCGATCAATGTGGCAATCAGCCCGCCGGAGGTGGAGGAAACCCCACTCGTCACCGGTGTGCCCGGCGGTCTGGCAAACATCCCCGGCCCCGGCACGCCCGGATCGGTGCTGATGGAGAGCGTGCCTATTCCGGGTCTGGAAGATCAACTCAACCTGGGTCCGCTCGCTACGCCAACCCTGACGCCGACGCCGGTCGGCACGATTGTCACCGACGTGCCGCCCAGTATCGGCTGCGACACGCCTGACGCCCGGCTGACCATTCCGGCTAACGGCATGGTCATTTTTGAGGCGACCAATGTCATCGGCAGCGCCAACACCACTGACTTCGCTTTCTATCGCTTCGAGTTGAACGGTCCCAGCACCAATAACGCCTGGGCCAAACTCAGCGAGTACACCGTGCCGGTAACGGACGGTGAACTGGGACAGATTGTCCCGGCTCTGCTCACACCCGGCGAGCATCTGTTTCGCCTGAATGTCTTCGACATTCACAACGCCGTGCGGGCGTCCTGCACCGTCACCATCATCATCAGCCCGCCCATTCCAACGGCGACGCCAATCCGGGAATGACATGGGCGCGCTGCGCTGACTGGCGTCTACAGTAGCTTCGACCGTCCGCCCCCCAAAGCCGCTCCGCAGGCCGATTGCAAAAAGGCGGCAATGACCGGCGATCAGGTCAATCCGGCTTGCCGCCGGGCTGCCTCATATTGTTCCGGCGTGTCAATGTCGGCCAGAATGCTGTCGTTGCTGACATTGACGTAGGCGATGTCGCCTGCCCGCGCGTTGATCACATCACGGGGAGAGCTGCCCGGCGGCAATTCCAACAAGGCAGGCCAGTGACAGCGGTCAAACAGGACAGGATGGCCACGCCGCATCTGATAGCTTGGCGCAATGATGCTCCCCTGCCCTTCCGCGTAAGCATTCAATACGCCCATCACCGTCCGCGTCTGCATTTGCGGCTGGTCGCCCAACACAACCAGACAAGCCGCAAAACGATCTCCTAGTGCGCGCAGCCCGGTTTGCAGCGACGAAAGCATCTCGCCCGCCGCATAGTCCGGGTTGAACACGGCAACAGCGCCAGCCTGCGCTGCGATCTGCCCTACCTGCTCGGCATTGTGCCCGGTCACGACCACGACGTGCTCCAGACGCGCCGCCAGCAGCCGCCGCAGGATGGCTTCCAGCACGGTTTCCCGTCCCCAAGGCAGCAACGCTTTCGGACGTCCCATCCGCCGGGAAAGTCCCGCCGCCAAAACAACCGCCGCCACAGGCCGCCGGACCTCGTATACCGGCGATTCGGCCTGCATCGCGCCGATGGCGACGGCCCGGATGCGCGGCGACTTGAGCAGCAGGCTGGCGATCAGGCGCGCACGCCGCCGCGTGATGCCTTCTGGCGGGACACGGTTGAGCAGGGCCGTTACAGGAATCCCTTCAGGTACACCGCGCAGCCCTAACAATTCATCGCGCATCACTGCCGCCACCCAGGGCCAGATGACCGGCTCACCGGCTGGATAGCCATAACGTTCGATCATCGCCTCGGCGTTATACACATGCTCGTCGTCCAGCGGCTGACCAAGCACGTTCAGGCCGGCAACCAGGGCGACCTGGGTCGTCTCGCGCGGCAATACCGGCTCATGCGCATATGGCGCTTTGAACGGCAACCGCCGCGAACCGTCGGCTTCCACAAGCAGCACATCACTGCCGACTCGATCCAGCAGGAAGTGGATCGCTTCTGGCTGCAAACCGAGAGCTTTTCCCCCCTGAATACGCCTATACAGAAAGACAAAAGGGTGCTCCTGGAATTCTCGCATGATCTGTCCAAAATCCAGGTTATTGCCGACGGCCAGGGCGCGTGGAGCGACCTCGACTTCGCTGGCCGCAACGCGGGTGGTCGTCGTGCCAATAACGCGCAACCCCTGCGCCGCCAAGTCTTCTGCCAGGCGAAAGAGCGCCGACGTTTTGCCGCCGGCTCCAATAAACGAAATCACTTCGCCGCGTCGGACGCCCAAGACATTGTCAAGTCTCAAGGATTGCCCTCCCCGGCAAAGAGGCCAGTTCGCGGCGCACGGCGTCAGTTGCCAAAACCGCCTCCAGCACACCGCCACCGATTGCCAGCGCCTTTTCCGAGATAGTGAAGCAATGTTCGCGCCGGGCGCGCGGGTCCACATCGCCGATCTTGAGGCCCCGTGTCACCGGGACACACGGATGCACCAAGCCACGCAGCACGCCATCGATGCCTGCCATAACCGGCTGCCCGGCCACCTCCGCAATGACATCCCCGGCCCGAATCGGGTCGCCGATCTGTCTGTGTGGAAAAACGTACCCATCGACAGGGGCGCGTAAGACGCGCAATGCAGCTACACCCGCAATCTGGCCCGGTATGCCGGTGTCTGGCTCAGCGCCGCCCCGCCAGATGACCCGGCCCAGGTTATGCCCGCGATTCGTCTCAATGACGGCGTGGCAATCCTGGCCGGCCTCAAAGCCCGGTCCCAGCGCGATCACCAGCGGCGCGTCGGTGATTGCCGTGCCGAGATTGCGCTTCGCCATCCGCGCATCGACGATCACAAGGGGGACAAAGCGCGGGATAAATTGTCCCTCTGGATCGATAAGCACCGGAATTTCGCCCAACGCCAGGACGGATTCGACAGACGCCAGTTCGGGGGTCGTAACCCGCGCCATCAACCCATCGACGGTTATTTGCCCCTCAAAAACCGCCGACGCATAGGACACGGTACGGCGCACACAAAGCGGCGCGGGTGTCTCGGCGACGACGACCGCAAAGCCGGCCCGGCGCAGCCGATAGATCACGCCGGAGCCGAGGTCGCCGCCGCCGCGCACCAGCACACGGATATGTTCAAACGGCGAGACCAATGCCGTGCTCCCGCAGCCGCGCGACTACACGCTCAGGGGTGAGCGGAATCTCGTCGAACCAGATGCCCGTCGCATCGTGAAGAGCGGCGACGATAGCCGGGGCCAGCGCCAGGAAAGGCATTTCCCCCATACCGCGCGCCCCCCAGGGGCCAATAGGATCGGCGTATTCCAGGATAATCGAATGAACTTCCTCCGGTATGTCCAACACCGTCGGGATCAGATAGGTCGAAAGGTAGGGGTTAAGGATGCGCCCATCCCGGACGACCAGTTCTTCCATCGTGGCATAACCCTGCGCCTGGACAACCGCCCCCTCGATCTGACCCTGCACCAGCATGGGATTCACCGCGCGCCCCACATCATTGGCAGAAAAGACCCGCACGAGGTGAATATGGCCGGTTTCGACATCCACTTCAACTTCGACAGCCTGAGCCACGTAGCCATAAGCGAAGTTTGGCTCGCTCTTACCGGTCAGCGGATCGTAAGGCGTGGTCTTGGGCGGACGGTACTGGAACGTGCCGATAGCGGGACGTTCCTCAGACTGCCAGGCTTCAAGGGCTTTTTGCGCTGCGCCACGAATGGCGTTGCCTGCCATAAAGGTCATGCGTGAGGCAGACACGCTGCCGGAATTCTGTGTTTGCGCCGTGTCCATGCTAATCAGACGCACTTTACTCAGCGGCACTCCCACAGCTTCCGCCGCCATCTGCTGCATCACGGTGTGCGCCCCCTGGCCCACTTCGGCCCCGGCATGGCGGACTACCACTTGCTCGATCTCGGTACTGCCGTACAGTTCCACAGTCGCCCACGAATTCTCCGGCGCGCCAAAGCTGAAGCCGACATTCTTGAAAGCGCAAGCAAACCCGATCCCGCGCCGCTTAGTGGTGTCATCTGGCTGCGATGTGGGGGCGCGCCGCCAGCTGGCGCCCTCGCGTTGCCAGAAACTTCGTTCTGCGCATGATTGAACCACTTCGGTAATCGAGACGCCTTTCGGCAACGGAGTCCCGACAGAAAGCAGGCTACCCTCGCGGAGGGTGTTCTTCTCACGGATCGTCACCGGGTCCATCCCCAGAGCTTCGGCCAGCTTGTCCATTTGCAGTTCAGCAGCAAAGGCGCCCTGCGGCCCTCCGAAGCCCCGAAAAGCGCCGGTGGGAATATTGTTGGTATACACGGCGTAAGTATCGACGTGAATGTTCGGGATTTCATAAGGACCTGTGACCATCAGGTTGGTGTTCGCCATCACTTTCGTGGACGTGTAAGCATACCCCCCGGCATCTCCGACGACCTCCGCTTCGGCGGCGACGACCTTTCCTTCGCGCGTTGCGCCCCACCTGGCGCGAATCGTCACGGGATGACGTTTGTGATGGCCGATGATCGACTCGGTCCGGCTCCACACGATTTTGACCGGGCGACGCAGTTTGTAAGCTGCCAACGCCAACACGATCTGCACCGACATATCTTCGCGCCCGCCGAACGCCCCACCGATAGCCGGGTAGATCACGCGCACCTGATCCGGGGGGAGATTCAGCGCATGGGCGATCTGTTCCTGATCCTCGTGTACCCATTGGCCGGCGACCAGCACCGTCACGCGACCCTCTTCGTCGATATAGCCCAGCCCCGCCTCCGGCTGGAGGTAAGCGTGCTCTTGCCAGGATGTGCGATAGGTCCCTTCGACCACCACATCTGCCTGCGCCCAGCCGGCGTCCATATCGCCTTTGCGAATGCGGTAGTGGCACAGAATGTTATTCGGTTTGTCGGCATGAAGCTGCGGTGCGCCATCTTGCATTGCCGCGAAAGGATCGGTAATAATGGGCAGGTCTTCATAGGTAATATCGATCAGATCGCGGGCGGCTGCCGCTGCCGCCTCGGTTTCGGCAATTACCAGCGCCACGTTATCGCTGATACAGCGGACTACATCTGCCCCGGCCTTGCTGCTGCCCGGCCCACACAGCACCGGCTGGTCTGGCATGATCAGGCCATACTCGTTCACAGGCACATCTTTCGCCGTCAGGATAGCCACTACGCCGGGATAGTGCTCGGCGGCAAAAGTATCGATGTGGGTAATGCGGGCGTGGACACGATCCGAGAAACGGATTTTCATCCACAACTGGCCGGGCAGGTTAACATCGCCGGGGTAAAGCGCCTGCCCGGTGACTTTGCTCACCGCATCGGTGCGGATCACACTTTGGCCGATAAGGGATTGATTGTTCATCATGTCGCGCTCTCTTCACGCGCACTGCCGTCCAAAATCGACTGCGCGGCTTCTGGCGAGCCGTTTGTCTGCCGCAGGCGTTGAATCTCCTGAGCGAGAATACGTCGTAGGACGGCTATCGCCGCCGCATAGGTGGGGTCCATGCCTGCATAGCTCAGGCTTCCCGCTCCCAGGTTGCGCCCCTTGCTCATCGGCGTGTCGGAAGCGTAGTGCAAAAAGCCGATGTCGAAGGGGGCGCCATACAGGTTGACGATCTCGTTTGATGGGTGACGTTTGGGCCGGAACGCCTCATAGATCGCTGAGAGATACGGTCCGGCTTCCATTTCGATGACTGTGTAGCCTTCCCGATAGAACACATCCATGTAACGTGGATTCTGTAAAAACGTCCCGCGTGCGCTGATGGCCTTCTGATTATCCAGCACCGTCCCGTAAGTCAGAAACGGCGCTACGTCACCCGCCGTAAAGCAATTGCCGAACAGGTAGGTGTTCTGGGAATGCTCATCGTGGACGACATTCGAGATCATCACGTCTCCTACCCGCCCGTTCAGCGTGGCCGCTTTGCCCATCACATAAGCGCCGCGTAACGTTCCAACCTGATACGCCACCTCGCTGAGCAGTTCATAAGCGGCCATGCCTAACGGATAGTCGATATTGAGGATCACGGCGTTGCTCTTCGCCAGCAGCTCCATGCCGTCCAGACAACAGATACGCTCGTCGATCCAATCCAGGCGCAGCCGCCGCAGGTCGATCACCTGAGCTTCCACGTCAAAGCCGCGCTTGCTGGGCGCGCGAAATAACCCGATGGCGTGCTCATCTTCGGCAGTCTGGCGGACCACTGCCGGGTCGGTATCTTGCAGATACTTCTTGAGCACATAGTAAAGCAGGTTGTTGTAATTGCGCGCCTTTTGATCGGATCGGATCGCCTCATATTCAGCCAGCAGAGTCGCGTGCTGCGCCTCCCGCAGGTAAGCCAACAGGTCATCCTCGTGCCGCCACGCATAGCCTGTCAGGAGATTAGGCAGAGAATGCGTATTGCTAGACACCAGGTAGACGGGAGCCTCGGTCAGGTCGATCCCGGCAGCCCAGGCGCTTTGTTCGACATGTGTCCACCAGCGGCTGGTCGCCTTCCGATAGTGCGCCAGCGATCCGGCCAACAGCCGCAGGCTGAGCTGTTTGGGAGACCTGGCAATGGCCGTTAGGGTTTCCATAAAGCGCCGGCCCCACACGATCTGAAGACGCTGCGTGTCTTCAAGAGAGATACGTAGGGCGTCGGCAAAGATTTGCAGTTCCGCATCGCTCAGCGGATCGGAGCGACCCTGATGGTGTGCCAGGAATAGTTTCAGCAATTCTCCTTGCAGCAGGCCGTGCAGCTTATTCCACTCGATCTGGTAAGCGGTGAGGGTTGGGATCAGGTCGTCGATGTCCGATAAACTGGCGATGTAAACGGCCAGGGTATGGGCACCATCGAAGTGCATTCGCCGCCGCCGCGCCCGCGCGCTGACCCGCTCCCACCCAGCGATGTCGTGATAGCCCGCGCCGATAAACACTTCCTCTGTTTGCCCCAGAACCAGCAAGTCTACCTGCTCAATGCAGTCCGGCAAACGCAGGCTGGAGTAAATAAAGGCAGAGATGTCTGGCTCGGCGCTGCGCGCGTGAATATGGAGCGATGATTCCATATTCATGTGGCTTTCCACCAGGGTTTGTATTTGCACCGGATGCGTCGAGCGCAGCAAGGAATAGTACGTGCGGATGTAGAGTTCGATTTCCTCGCTGCCCGTCTTCGGCACCGTGCGATCCACAGCGCGCCCCTTTCCTTTTCACAATTCTAGCGCACGGGCTATCCACCACGCGACATGCGGCGGCGACGTTCACGCTCCAAAGCCTTCTCGCGCTGGCGCTCCTTGAATCGCTTGGCAGCTTCCTTTTGAAACTTGATGTTCTCCTCTTCGTCAGGATGCCTACCAACCATGAGCGCAACGACGAACATGAACGCACCGAACACTACCGCCCACATCACGACAGTAAAAATGATCCGCTCCCGCGAAGGCGGCCACAGCAAGTGGATGTTTTGGCCGCTGGTGATAATCCGATTTAAGGCAGGCCATTGATCGACGATGTAGGGCACCAAGATATAAGCGATCACGGCAACGGCGATTGCCAGCAAAATCCCCAACACCGGTAGCAGGGGATTAACCTTGCGCTTCCTTTTCACTGGAACGTAAGTCGTACCATGTTTTCCCATTTTGGTGACTCCTCGACACATCACTCCTTCGGGCAGCGGTGTTCTCGCCGCGCCGGGTCTGCCTCAGTCGTGTGAAAGTGCGGCGGCCTTCTGGAAAGCCTCGACGATCTTATAGTAACCCGTGCAGCGGCACAGGTTGCCGGTGATACTCTGCCTGATCTGGTCCAGCGTCGGCACAGGATACTCTTCCAGCAGCTTGGCCCCAGCCATCAGCAGGCCGGGCGTGCAGTAGCCGCACTGCACTGCCCCGGTTTCTACAAACGCCTGCTGGATCGGGTGCAGTTGCCCATCGTGCGCCAGTCCTTCGACGGTAATGATTTCCGCACCATGAGCACGTGGAGCAGGCACCAGACAAGACATCACGGCCACGCCGTCCAAAAAAACGGTACAGGCTCCACATTCGCCCTCAGCACAGCCCTCTTTGGTCCCCGTCAGGCCGATGTCCTCACGTAACAGACGCAGCAGCGTCTTGTCGTGGCCGGAGGTCAGGGTATATTGCCGGCCATTGACCGTCGTTACAATCGGTGTCTGGCTGTCGTGGTGAATCTGCTGTGGCAAAGGTTCGGTCAGGTGTGCCTGGGAGGGTCCCCATAGCATTGCAGGAGATTCCGGCCAGCTCTCCCGCTCCGAGCGATTGCGCAGTGTGCGCAACGCGCGCGTCACCATCACCCGCACCATGTCCTGACGATAAGCTGCCGTGCCGCGCACGTCGTCAATCGGTGTCGCCGCCTGGACGGCCAGGCGTGCAGCCTGGGCGATGGTTTCATCGTCCAGTTTCCGGCCTTGCAGGTACGTTTCCGCTGCCTGCGCCGAGACAATTGTTGGGGCCACGCTGCCCAGGGTGATCCGCGCCTGGGTCACGACATCGCCTTCAAAGTGCAGAATGATGGCTGAGTTGACCACCGAGATCGCTTGCGCGCGCCGCAGGCCGAGCTTGAGAAAGATGCCACGCTCCTGGCTGCTAAGCAGCGGGAAATTGATGGCGACCAACATTTCATCCGGGTGCATAACCGTGCGACGCACCCCGGTGTAGAACCGGCTAAGCGGCACTTCGCGCTCGCCCTGGAGCGACGCCAGCGTGACCGACGCCCCCAGCGCCCATAGCGGCGGAATCGTATCATTGGCCGGGCTGGCCGTAATAACGTTGCCGGCCACCGTCGCTCGATTGCGAATCTGGGGCGCGCCGACTTCCCAGCAGGCCAGTGCCAGCGGCAGCGCACGCTCGACCAGGCGCGCATCGCCCACGACGTGATTGTGCGTCACCATCGGGCCGAGCGAGGCCATCTCGCCACGCACGGTGATCTGATCCAGGCCAGGGACGCGCGAAATATCGATCAAGGTATCCACGCCTGGACGCTGGTCACGTTCTATTTCCAGCAAAATGTCGGTTCCTCCGGCGATCAAACGCGCACGCGCGCCGTATTTTGCCAGAAGTCCAAGAGCTTCCTCCACAGAAGCCACACTGTAGTAATCGCGCCACATAGTGCCTCCGACGACAGCCGTCACGTCTGGACAGCTTCATTTGTTTGGCGGCAGATCGACCGTAATCAGCCGCACCGGATTCACGTTAATGACCTGGGTCTGCTGCACCAGTGTCGCCGTTGTTTCGCGGCGATCATACACGTCTACGTGGCCGTGCAGCAGGTAACGTGGACGGAACAAGCGGATCGCCAGATGAAGACTGCGAAAACCTCGATGCGTCCGGTCGTGGCGGTCGTGAATACCGCGTGGCGGGGCATGCGTCAGCAGCACATCGACCCCACTTCCGCGCATAAGACGCCGCCGTAACATTCCCGGCGCCATTTCCAGAATATGAAGTAACATCTCTTCATCTGTGAACTGAATCAAGCCACGATTATAGCGTGGCGAGCCTTCCAACCCGGCAAAGGCCAGTCCCCGGTAAAACACAACCCGCTTATGCAGATCATCGCCGCCTGGGGGAAAGTCCAGGTAGCTTTCATCATGATTGCCCCGCACATAGAATACCGGCACGCTCAAAACAAACGTGATGAATTCGATGTAAGCTGCGGATAGATCGCCACAACTAACCAGCAAATCAACATCCCCATACATACGGCGCAGATAAGGGACGTTCTGCATTTGTGGCAGTTCATTGTCGCTAATCGCCAGGATTTTCACATCAGTTCGGCAGACAACTCGCTCGCCTCCAACCCCAGGCATCCCCCCAGGCCGGAGTACCCTGACAGGACTGCTGAAATTCTAACGGAATATGCAAGTTTTGAGCGCCGGGGATTTCAGTCCCTGGCTGCGGACGTAAAGTCCACTTCAGTGAACTGCTAGCCTCGGTCTCGACCTGCCTTTTCAGTCCGCTGAAGCGAACTTTGCGGACTTAGCCAGGGGTTTTAACTCCCCGGCGACCGGAACAAATACGGTTGTTTTTGAAACTTGCACATTCTGCAATTTTATCACGAATCTGGGCCATGCTGCTGCGCGTCTGGTCGGCGCATCGGCTGACCGTCGCCCCCGTGCTGGACCATGATGATTTCGGCCATCACGCTGACGGCGATCTCGCGCGGCGTTTCGGCGGCCAATTCCAGGCCTACCGGCGCGTGGATACGGGCCAACTGCTGCTCCGTCACCCCACGCTCACGCAGGGCATTGGCAGTCAGCGCCCAGCGGCGGCGGCTACCGATCACGCCAATATAGCGGGCCGGCGACGCCAGCAACGGCGGAAGTAACTCCATATCTACCGGCTGACCGCGCGTCATGGCCGCCACATAAGTCTGGCCGGTGATGCGCATCCGGTCCGTCAGTTCGCCCGCCGACGCGACGATGTAGCCGTCCATCCCAGGGATATGTTCCGGTGTGCACAGGTCGGCGCGGTCGTCGGTGACAATCACGCGAAACCCGATCCACTTTGCCAGTTCGGCGACCGCCTTGCCGACATGGCCGCACCCCACAACCACTACCGTCGGCGGGGACAGAAATGGTTCAATGAAGATGTCCGCCACGCCCCCGCACACCCCCGCATCACCAGACGTGGGATCGGCCAGTTGGTAGGTAAGCATCTGCGGTTTGCCATCACGAACAGCCTGAAGCGCCATTTCGACGACCCGTGACTCCAGCATACCGCCGCCGACCGTGCCGACCGTGCGACCATCTGGCCAGACGATCATACGGCTGCCGGCATGGCGTGGGACCGATCCCTGTGTCCGCACGACCGTCGCCAGAACCACATCATCGCCCCGGTCCCTGGCCTCCAACAATACACGGAAAATTTCGTAGTCGTTCATTAGTCTGGCGGCATTCAACCGCGTGAATACCCTTCGGCAAACGTATCGATCATCAGCTTCACGTCATCGCCCAGCGGATACAATACCGGACAGGTACAGCCATAGGCCACATATTCGCGCACTTTGGCTCGCACTTCCTCCGGCGTGCCGGAAGCCGTAATCAACTGCACCACGTCGTCCGGCACCAGCGCCATCGCCCGTTCGATCTCTTCCTCAGTAGCGGGCCAGGTGAGCACCTGGGCGATCTCATCCAGAAGTTCCTGGCTAACGCCGCTGGCCTTCATGATGTGCGGTTGCTGGCCCAGATACTGCGTGACCAGCTTACGGGCATTGTTAAGCGCGCGCTTGCGGTCGTGATCGACGGAAGCGACGACCAACTGCGGGCGGTCGATGTCTTCTAGCCGTCGCCCGGCCAGCCTGGTCCCGGCTTCCAGATGGGCAAGCGCCTCCTCATTATAGCGCGGCGACACCAGGTAATTGAGCAACACGCCGTCGGCGATTTCGCCCGCAAGCGCCATCATCTTGAACCCCGTTGCGCCGATGTAGATCGGCACATTGCGCGGTTCGCGCCGCCCATGCACGATGTCCAGTTCTACACCTTCCAGATGGACGAACTCGCCATGAAAAGTCACGTTCTTCATCGCCAGCAAGTCGCGCACGGTCGTAACCACCTCGCGCATTGCTAGCAAGGGCTTGCTGCGGTCGATGCCGACATTGCGCGCCAGCGGGTCCCACCACGCCCCGATGCCGCAGATAATCCGGTCGGGGGCCAGATCGTCCAACGTCAGGAAGGTCGCCGCAATCAACGCTGCATTGCGCGTCCAGTTGTTAATAACGCCAGAGCCGACCTTGATCCGTTCGGTTGTCGCTGCGAAAGCTGCCATCGGCACAATCGCGTCCCGCACGAGACGACTTTCGGCCTGCCAGACCGCTTCAAAGCCTTTGCTCTCGGCATATTGCACATAGCGGATCGCATCGGCGAGCGTATGGGCATCCTGCAAGTAAAGGGCCACTCGATCAGTCATGGCGCATTCTCCTGGTGAGACGTAGGCGCAACCGGAAGCAGTTGCACCGGCGCAAAGTCGGCCAGCGGTTCCATACTGTATTTTTTACATAACTCCAGGTAAGCGATCAAATCGTCGGGCGTATCGAGATCAAGCATCAGCCGCTCTGAACGAAAGACATGCAGGGTCGCTGCTGCTTCCTGCGCCAGTTGCATATGTCTTCCAAAGCTGTTTCCCCCAAAAGCGCAGGGGATCAAGCACGGTGGACGCATCAATAGCGCATTCGTACCTTCGCCACGACGATCCGGGGCGATTACTATCGAACGATGGTAGCGTCCCAGGTGGATCATTTCCCTGATGTCATTCATCGTTAACAACGGCAGATCCGCAGGCAGAATCAAACTCGCCCTGGCCCCCCAACTGTTGACAACCTGCCCGGCCCGCGCCAGGGCATTGTTCAATTCAGGTGCGCCGCTCTCTTGCACTGTTCGCGCACCTTCCTGCCGGGCAATCACCAGAGCGCGGTTATCGCGGCTGACCACCAAGACACCCGTGATCTCTGAACAGGCAACCAACAGCGAGACCGTCCGGCGCAGCATGGCCGCCGCCAGATGTTCACGCACTTCCGGGGGTAAAGCCACCGCCAGGCGGCTCTTGGCGCGGTTGAACGGTTTTATAGGAACAATAGCCCATGTGCTCAACAAAGGCTCTCCTCGGTCCAACGGAGGATTTCACGGGCCAGCCGGAGCTTATCGCCATCGTTTTGCATGACCGTATCCGTTACCAATACCCGACACGGAAAATCTTGGTCCGAGAAACCATCCCTGTCCCGCACATCCAACACAAATCCATCCAATAGATCGCCGTAGTAACGGACAACAGCTAACGGCGAAACATCCCAACCGAGTTCGGCCATCAATTTGGCTGCCGGCCCTTTAAGCGCCTGCCCGGCCACAATGGGGCTGACGGCCACACAGGGTTTTTGCCGCAGCGCCGCCCGCACACCGGATAAGGTCAGGATTGGAGCAACCGACAACAACGGATTCGATGGACAGATCACCACAACATCTGCCGCCGCCAGCGCCGCCATCACTTCCGGCGTCGGCGGCGCAGACTCGGCCCCGACATATTCAATGCGCTCAACGACGGGCTGCCAGCGATAGCGGACGAAATACTCCTGAAATTCCAGACGGCCTTGTTCCCGCGTGTACACGATGGTGCGGACCGGCGCATCTGTCATAGGCAAGAGGGCACTTTGAACCCCCAATGCCTCCGTCAACCGTCGCGTGACCTGGGTTAGCGTTTGCCCCTGCGCCAGCCATGCCGCACGCAGCAGATGCGTTGCCAGGTCACGGTCGCCCAGGCGGAACCAGGGCGCCTCGCCATAGCGGGCGAGCATGTCCAGCATATGGGTGGTGTCGCCAGCTACGCCCCACCCGGTTTCAGGATTGGCAACTCCGGCCAGCGTATACATGACCGTGTCCAGGTCCGGCGAGATAGGCAGCCCATAGTACACAAAATCGTCAGCCGTGTTGATGATCACGGTTAACTGTTCAGGGCGCAGGATGCGCAATAACCCCAGCGCCAGTTTGGCCCCGCCCACGCCGCCCGCCAAGGCGACGACATGTTCTAACGCCATACCACCCTTGTCTCCAACGGCGCGCGGGTCTTTTGTGGGGCTTCCGCCGGGTATCCCAGTGTGATCAACGCCTGCGGTTCCCAATCCGCTGCTAATTGCAAAACTTCCCGCACCACGTCCGGGCAAAACAACGGTGCACACATCCAGCACGCCCCTAGCCCACTGGCCGAAGCCATCAGCAGCAGGTTCTGACCGGCCAGCGCGACGCTCTGAACAGACATCTGGCGTTCGGCAAGTTGCCGCCGGGGGTCAGGATACACATCCATCTCGGCCATTGTCAGGCACAACACAACGGCAGCGGCAGATTGCATTATTTGTCGCTGCGAGCGCCCCACGTCGTATGCGATCTTTTCCTCCGGCACACCGTCGGCCCGCAGGTCCAGACGCAGCCGTTCGGCCATCGCCAGGGCTAGCCTCTGGCGACTGTCGGCAGATTTCAACACGACCAGTCGCCAGGGCTGGCGGTTATGCGCCGACGGCGCCCAACACGCCGCCTCCAACAGGCGTATCAACACATCGTCCGGGATCGGCTGTGTGTTGTAAGACCTGACCGAACGCCGTTGTTGAATTATACCAAGCAGCAAGTCGCCGATCATCTTTCGCCCACCAGGGATTCGGGGACGACCATCAGCCACGCCACACTAGCGGTAAAGGTCCAACGCCGGGTCGCGGATCAGGTCCGTAGCCCGACCATCATCACGATCAAAATGTAAGCCGCGCACGAGCACCACCGGGCGGCCTTCATCCGCTTCGCCGGTCACAAGTCCGGCTGCCGCCGCAATCGCATCCGCTACGGCAATCTCCGTCGCACGCAGCTCCCGTCCGAACAAATCCTTGTGGCCGCGCAGGTCCAGTAAGGCCGGAATGCCCGCCACGCCAACCGCCACACCAACATTGCCCATGCGAAAAGGTCGCCCATGTGTGTCGCTGATGACGATGCCCACCGCGACGCCGGTTCGCTCTGTGAGTGCATCGCGCAGCCGTCGGGCAGAGGCATCCGGGTCCTGGGGTAACAGCAGCACCCAGTGATCGTCCTGATCCAGGCCGACGTTCGAGTGGTCGATCCCGGCATTGGCAGAAGTGAATCCCAGACGGTGGCGCACGACCAGCACCCCCTCGCGGTAGCGCGAAACCGCCTGTGACTCGCCCAAGATGGCTTCAACCATCCGAGGGTCTTTGCCGGTTGCCTGCGCGAGCTGTCTGGCGCGGTCAGAAGGGGTTACGGTGCGGAGGTCCAGCCAACGCCCTTCCGACTTGGACACGATTTTGGAAGTTACCACCAGCACGTCGCCCGGTTCGAGGGCGAGCCGGGCGTCATCCAGTCCTCTGAGAATCAACGCCGCCAGATCATCCCCTGTCTGCACCATTGGCAGGCCGGGCAACGCCTGAAGCGTGAGACGATCTGCCACGATCACGGCTGTCCAATCCCTGTAATCCGTATACCTGCGCCGCGTGCCTTATAGCGCATCCCCAGGCCGATCAAGACCGGCGTCAGGGCCTCAACAGCAACGGCGTTCTCCAGGGGACCGGCGTCCAGGCCGCGCATCCCTATGCTCTCAACCAGCCTGATCGTCTCTGCCTTTGCCTCCGCGTCATTGCCGCAAACGAGCACATCACAGTCAACCGGATGGTTTAGTTTTTTCAGGTGCGACGCACTAACGTTCTGGAACGCCGCCACCACCCGCACACCTTCTCCCAACAAGGCCTGTGCTTCCAGGGCAGCAGCTTTGCCCTCCGGTACGTAAACCGTTGTGGGACTACCTTTGATCGGCACGGTTACATCGATGAGGATTTTGCTCTGCACCGCCTCTTGCACCGATTCAAGGATCGTGCGGTGCGCGTCGTAGGGCACACTCAACACCACCAGATCGGCGCGCGCAGCTGCTTCGGCGTTGCCCGCCCCGGTCAGGATCGCTGCGCCGAGCAGTGCATTCAATTCCTCAGCCTTCTGGACAGCCCGGTTGGGATCGCGGGAGCCGATGATCACGTGATAACCCGCTACCGCCCAACGCAATGCCAGCCCGGAGCCTTCTTTGCCTGTTCCTCCGAGCACCGCAATCGTCAACAACGTTTTGTCTGCCACAGAACATACGTCCCTTCAAAGTAAGAAAGAGGCCAGACTTTCACCATAACACAGGTGATTTACAGTATAGCGCGCACATTGGCCGCATACCGCTCCCAAACCTGAGGGGCTATTTCGCGTGCCGCTGCCGCAATCGCCGCTGCGTCCAGGGTCAGCAGGGTGCGCTCGCGCATCAGCCAGCGCCCGGCCACCATCGTGCCCGTGACCATTGACGCCTCGAAGCCGAAGATGATGTGCCAGGGCAGGTTGCCTGCGGTCAACGGCGTGAAAGGGTGGTACTCCACCACCATCAGATCAGCAGCCGCACCGACTTCCAATGCGCCGAAGCGCAGGCCCGGAAAGAAAACTTCCACCAGTCGGGCATTGTTCGCCACCGCCATGTGGGCGATTCCATCGCCGGGCGCCCGACGTGGATCGCGGTTCGCCACTTTGTGCAGCAGGTAAGCGGCCTTCCATTCGGCCCACATGTTGTTGCTGAACCCATCGTTGCCCAGCACCACGTTCGCCCCGCCCCGCAGCAATGCGTCCAACGGAGCGGCGCCGACGCCGTTGTTCATATTGGAGCGCGGCTGGTGAGAAACCCACGTCCCAGTTTCGCGGAGCAGTCCCAACTCCCAGGGATCGGCATGGACGGCATGGGCGACGATGGTTTTGGGGCCGAGGATGCCCCGCTGATATAGGCGATCTACCACGCGCAGGCCGTACTTTTGCAGGCTGTGATACTCGTCTGCCTCGTGCTCGGCCACATGGATATGAAAGCCTGTCTCCAATCCCTGAGCCGCTTTGACGCAATTTTCCAACGTTTCATCGCTGACGGTCAACCCAGCGTGCAGGCCAAACGTGGCTGCGATCAGAGGGTGGTTCCTGGCAGCGCGCAAAAAGCGTACATTCTCTGCGATCCCTGCCTCGGCCTTCTGCGGGCCATCGCGGTCGGTCACTTCGTAACAGAGCACTGCCCGCAATCCTGCCTGTTCCACCGCATTGGCAATCACGTCCAGGCTGCCGGCGATGGCGTTTGGGCTGGCATGGTGGTCGATCAGCGTCGTCGTGCCGTGCCTGATCGCATCGACCAGACAGACCAAGGCGCTATAGTGGATGGCCCCTGCATCCAGCGCCTTGTCCAACGGCCACCAGAGGCGCTGCAAAATCTCTGGGAAATCTTTGGGGGCCGGGCCGGGAATCGCCAGACCACGCGCGAACGCGCCGTAAAAATGCGTGTGGGCGCAGATGTTTCCCGGCATGACCAGCTGTCCGCGTGCGTCGAACGTCTCCTCGCCGGGATAGCGCGCCTGTAAATCGGCGGTTGGGCCGAGGTCACGGATCACGCCGTCGGCAATACGCAGGGCACCGTTTTCGATAATACGGGGATCATCTCCCCAGGTAATCAACGTGGCATGGGTGATCAGCATGGTGGGCCTCAATGTTCCAGGGGTACAGGGGCCGTTAGCGGGCCGCCAAAGGCAGCAATCCGGGCACGAATCTCAGCGATCACCTGTTGGATCGTCTCCGCCGTCAGATCGCCGGACAGATGCAACCGTCCTTTGGCCGGAACAGCCGTTGTGGCGATCACCTCGCCGTGCTCGCAGAGAATCCGCAACTGCGCCCCACCATCATCAGAAATACCCTCGGCCTCCCACAGGCGTTCAGAACGAATGCCGGCGTTTTGCAGCGCGAAAAAGACGCGATCCACAAAGTGATCCGCCGTGCTATACAGATCACAGATCTGCTCTGCCGAGACAAAGCGGTCCCAGGTGGTATAGATGAACGCGATAGATCGGTGTGTCGGATTAGCAATGGGGGGAACTTTCGGACGTAGTTCCCCCAACTGCACTTTGTAGTAGAGGTCGTCTGCCCGGCGATGGGTGGCTTCGTCCGGCAGTAGGTCGCGCCGCCGAACCAGTTCGTGCCCCGTGCGCCGGGCATAGTAGTGGATGGCGCCGTTCTGGGGGCCGAAATCCTTGCTCAAAAAGAAAGCCATGTACTCGGCGTGAATGACCCTGCCCATGCGCGCCTGAGGGATGCGATACCAGTGGTCATGGCGGGCATGATCCAGGTCGCGTTTACGGTTGATCACCCCGACCAGCACGCGATCCTCAGGGTACACAGCTTCCTCCCAACGACTATCGGGCTGCCAGCAGGCGTCTGTCGATTTCCGCCACCATCTCCTGGTGCTCGACCCACCAATCCTGGCTAAGTTGGGCGTTGAGTTCTTCCACCGTTTTGCCCTGCTGCTCGACCCAGGTGTAGTACTTGAGATTGTGCCACTGACGGCGATTTTCGCGGGTGCCGGGCTTGATCCAGTCGGTCTTCTGCCCCCGGACAATGCCGCGCACAATGGCTGTTGCCTCGGCCTCATCGATTGGGCCATACGTTTGGCGCATCGCCTGCATGACACTGGGATAGCGGTCCATGCCATCGGTGGCGATGGTCACGATCAGGTCGTTAGCACCGAACTCGTAGTATTTGGCCGTCTTGATCGCCCCCAGGATATTACACACGCTGCTGATGCCCAACAGCGTGCTGCACTGCTGCACAAATGCCTCGTCTAGCCCGAAGCGGCGAACCAACGCCGCGCGCCCGGCCTCTTCTGCAAACATCTGCAAGACGCGCTTACATTCGATATCGTCGATGCACATGATGGCATCCATGTTGTTGACGTTGTGAATCCAGGTGACATGCTTGTCGCCGATGCCCTGAATATCGTGGCCGCCATAGCCGTTGTTGTAGATCGTGGGACATTGGATCGGCTCCAAGCCGACGATCTGGTGGTCATGCCATACCTGCTTAAGACGGTCTCCCGCAGCAATCGTCCCGGCGCTGCCCATCGCAGACACAAAGGCGCTGACCTTCCCCTGGCCGATGCCTGCCTGAGCAAGTTCGGCAGCCAACTCAACAATTGTGCCGCCGGTGACATAGTAATGGAAGCGATAGTTGCCCATCACCTCGAACTGGTTGAGAACCCGCACATTCGGGTCGGCCCGGCGCAGTTCCCAGGTCTTGTCATAAATTTCCTTGACGTTGCTCTCGCAGCCCGGCGTCTTGATGACCCTGGCGCCGTAGCTTTCGATGAGATCGAAGCGTTCCTGGCTCATCTCTTCCGGCAGGATAACAATGCCACGATAGCCCATGCGCCCGCCGATCCAGGCTCCACCGATGCCATAATTGCCGGTGGAGGGCCAGACCAGGGTATGGTGATCGGTGTCTACTTCGCCAAACAGGGTCTTTTCCACCAGCACCGAATAGGCCGCCCCGACCTTGTGGCTGCCACTGGGAAATTTGGCACCATAGAGGAGCACAATATTGGCCTCGACACCGGTAAGTGCTTTGGGCAGGACCAGATAGTAGATGTTGTCGTCGAAGTCCCGCCAGGTGACATTGTAGAGATTGATGGGGTCGAGCGGGTCTTTACTCCGCGCTTCAAAGGCGCGCCGCCGCACAACCGGATCGATTTTGGCAGGATGCAGCATTTCCTCAAAGGTAGGGCCAAGATAGGCAGGGCACATTCCCGGTTAACCTCCGCGCAACAAAGCAAGGACAAAAGATTGCTCCTGCAAGTCAGGGACAGCTAAGCCTCGTCCCCCAGGAGACGCACTTCCAGATGCTTCAAGGTGTCGTAGAGCACATCACGGCGGGAGGCCATTTCCCGATAGCGCAGGTACTCCTCGTCCGACATCCTCTGGGTGCCGCCGCCGTTGGCTTCCAGCAGGGCAGTGATCTCGTTGCCGACCGACTCGTAGGCTAGCACGACCTGGCGATACCGCTCCAACAGGGTCATTTCATCGGTTGGTGGGTTATCGTTCATCATGGTACATCGCTCCTCGAATGGAAAAACCGCTTTCCGCCCCCTCTCAACCCTGGTTACACTGCCGACACAGACCTTTAACGCTCAGAACTGCTCGGCTGCACATCTGTCGCCGATACAGGCACGACCTCGCTGCCGCGCGCTTGCCGCCCCTCCTCCCCGCCATGCTCATCGAAACCGTAGATGTCTGAAACGACGTACAGAGGCCGCCCACGCACTTCATCGTAGATGCGGGCAATATATTGCCCCATGATGAAGAAGAAAAACAACTGGAAGGCACTCAACAGCAGCAAAACGGCCAGTGTCGTGGCCTGGCCCTCGAAGATCAATTGTCCGGTCGCCAGGCGCAACAATGCGACCACCGGAATTGCCACGACCGCCAAAATAGCCAGGAACAGGCTGACATACATCGTGATCTGAAGTGGGAAGAAGGAAAAGCCGGTGATGGCATCCATCGCAAAGCGGATCATCTTGCGCAGCGTGTACTTGGTCGTGCCCCACTGGCGTTCCTTGCGCACATACTTCACGCCCGTCTGCCGGAAGCCGACCCAACTGGTCATGCCTCGGATAAAGCGGCTGTGCTCGCGCATATTGCGCATGGACTGTACAACCCGGCGGTCCATCAGGCGGAAATCGCCCGTATCCAGCGGGATGTCGATTTCGGCGATGCGATAGATGAGGCGGTAGAAAAACTTGGCCGTATGGATTTTGAACCAGCCTTCGCCTTCGCGCTCCTCCCGCACCGCATAAACCACATCGAATCCTTCTTTCCAGCGTTTGATCAATTCCACAATCAGCTCTGGTGGGTCTTGCAGGTCGGCGTCAATCAGAATCACCGCCTGGCCGCTGGCATAGTCCATCCCGGCCGTGACCGCCATCTGGTGACCAAAGTTACGAGAAAAATTGATCACGCGGACGCGCGGATCGCGCTCGTGCAGCACACACATCAGTTCCAGAGAACGATCCCTGCTGCCGTCATTGACCAGGATCAGTTCCCAGGCTTCCCCTACACCGTCCATCACTGTGGATACCCGCTGGTACAGGGCTTCGATGTTGCCTTCTTCGTTGTATACGGGCGCAACGATGGAATAGACAGGCCGATCAGTCATGACAGATTTCGACTCCATTGGACACGATTTTACCTTATGCCGTCAATCCCACCGAAGTCCAAGTCAACGCAATGTATCCGCGACTGCCCGCACAGCGTCTAGGTTCGGCGCAACCCGCTGCGCCTGCCCGACGGTCTTCATGGCGCTGCGGATGTCCTTCAGGCCGCTGCCCGTGATCAACACAGCAACCCGGTCTTCTGGCCTCACATGGCCCAGTTCCAAAGCGCGCTTCAGCCCGGCATAAGCCGCCGCACCGGCTGGCTCGGCAAACACACCGCAGCCCTGCGCCAGTTCAGGGATAGCCGCCAGGATCGCGTTATCGCTGACGCTGACAAACGCCCCACCCGTCTCGCGGACGGCCCGGAGCGCCTTCGCCCGGTCGCGTGGCAGGCCGCTGCTGATGCTGTCGGCGATGGTGTGCGCGTCCACCGGCTGCATCTGCTGCGCGCTGAGGCCGTTTTCCCAGGCGTGCACCAGCGGGGAGCTGCCTTCGGCCTGCACGCCTACCAGTCGCGGGATGCGGGCGATCCAGCCCATACCGAACAGATCAACGAAGCCCTTGTGCACACCGCCGATAATGCTGCCATCACCCACGCTGACCACCACCACGTCGGGGACATTCCAACCAAGCTGCTCAGCCACCTCAAAGGACACCGTCTTTTTGCCTTCGGTGGTAAAGGGATTGATACCTGTACTACGGTTGTACCAGCCAAATTCCTCACAGGCTTCCCAACACAGATCGAAGGCGTCGTCGTAAGTGCCCTCCACCAACAGCACGCGCGCGCCGTAGACGAGCAACTGTGCAATCTTGGCCTCCGGCGCAGAGGCAGGCACGAAGATCAAGGCCGAAACGCCCGGCGTGGCCGCGCAAACCCCCGCCAGGGCCGCTGCCGCGTTGCCGGTGCTGGCAGTTGCCACCGTCGAGATGCCCATCGAACGGGCATGGGCCACGACCATCGCACTGGCCCGGTCTTTGAAGGAAGCGGTCGGGTTGCGTCCATCATCCTTCACCCATAACTGCCGCAGACCCAGCTTGTGTGCCAGGCGGTCCGCGTCATAAAGCGGTGTGCCACCGATGTTCAGCGCAGGCAGCACTGTCTCGGCAGCCAGCGGCGCTAACTGCCGATACCACATCGAGCGCGCCCCGCCGGAAGGCCGCTCCGACGGAATGCGGGTGTAATCGTACACTACGTCCAGCACACCTACCGGGCCACATTGTGGACAGACGTAGACCACGTCGTCCAGGCTGTATTCCGCGCCGCAGACGACACAGCGGAACCCCTGGATATGCGGCAGGCGTGCAGAGAGTTTTACGCTGGTGTGATCCATGTCCCCGTCTCTCCCTTGAGCGCCCGGACCATATTCGGTGGGTCGGTGATCAGCGCCTTTGGTCCACCATGTTCGAGGAAATTGATCACAGCCTCGATCTTGGGCTTCATGCTGCCCGGCTTAAAGTGTCCTTCAGCCAGGTAACGTTTGGCCTCGGCCAGAGTCATGTGATCGAGCCATTGTTGGTTAGGCGTGTTGAAGTTGATTGCCACCTTTTCCACTGCCGTCGAGATCAGCAGCAGGTCGGCGCGGATGCCGCTTGCCAGCAACGCGGTGGCGCGATCCTTGTCGATGACAGCAATCGCGCCGCGCAGTTCACCTCGGTCGTTGCGCACAACCGGAATACCGCCGCCGCCGACGGCCACGACGATCACGCCCTGATCGATCAGCGACTTGATGACATCTCGCTCAATGATTTCCAACGGCTCCGGGGAAGCAATCATACGCCGCCAGCCACGCCCGGCATCTTCGGCGACTGTCCAACCCTCGGCCTCAAACTGGCGCGCTTTCGCCTCGTCCATAAACCCGCCGATGCCCTTGACCGGGTTCTTGAAGGCGGGATCGTTCTTATCTACCACTGCCTGCGTGATCACGGTAACGACGCGCTTGTTCAGGCCGAGCGCACGCAAGCTGTTGCCCAAGGCCTGTTGGATCATATAGCCGATACTGCCCTGGGTATCTGCCCCGATGATGTCAATCGGTGTGGGATGAACCTCGTGTTCGGCAAGCTCGTTGCGCCGCAGGATAAACCCCACCTGCGGGCCGTTGCCGTGTGTGACCACCACATTCCAACCCTGCTGGATCATGGCAGCGATGTGCTGGCAGGTTTCGCGGACGGCTTCCCACTGATGCTCGACCTGGGGCTGCTTGGGATCGGTGATCAGGGCATTTCCCCCAACGGCGACGACGGCTGTCTTGGTCATCATGAACCTCCTGAAGGGGGCAGAGCAACGCCCCGCCCCCACTGATGTTGTCAGAACTCAACGCATGGTCAGGGCCATGACGGCCTTCTGAGCGTGCAGGCGATTCTCCGCTTCGTCATAAACGCGGCTGTGCGGTCCATCGATCACCGCATCCGTCACCTCGATATTACGGTCGGCAGGCAGGCAATGCAGGTAAATGGAGTGCGGTTTTGCCAGAGCCATCCGACGCTCGTCGGCGATCCAGTCCTTATACTTGGCGGCGATTGCCACCGCCTGATCGTTGTCGGTGGTGGTGAGCGACGGCCCCCAACTCTTAGGATAAACGATGTCGGCATCTTTAAATCCGGCGTCGAAATCGTCCAGCATCTCGAAGCTGCCGCCGGTCCGACGAGCGTTGTCTTTCGCCTGCTGCACGATGTCGGGCATCAACTTGAATTCGGGCGGATGCGTTAGACGGATATTCATGCCGAAGCGGGTCATCAACAGGATCAGGCTTTGCGGCACAGAGAGGGGCTTCTGGTAGCTGGAAGCATAAGCCCAACTGACGTTCATCGTCTTGCCGCGCAGGTCACGGCCAAAGGTCTCGATGATGGTCATCAGGTCCGCGAGCACCTGGAAGGGGTGGTAGATGTCACATTGCATGTTCAGGACCGGCACGCGGCTGGCTTTCGCCACGTCGCGGATGTATTGATTGCCGGTGCCCCAGTCCACGTGGCGAATGGCGATGCCGTCGCAGTAGCGCCCGACGATCTCGCCGATCTCTTTGGGCGTGTCGCCGTGCGCGATCTGAGTCGTGCGCGATTCGATGAACTGCGCGTGACCGCCCAGCTGCGCCATGCCTGCCTCGAAGCTCACGCGCGTGCGCGTGCTACTGAAGAAGAACAGCATCGCCAGCACCTTGTCGCGCAAGAGAGCATGCGGCTCACCCAGCGCGCGCTTGCGCTTGAGGTCGAAAGCAACATCGAGGATAGTATTGATCTCGTCGTCGGTGAACTCCGAATCCGTAATGTAATCACGACCGCGCAGATCAGTTTGCATGGAGGCTTCTCCTTAAATCGCTCTGGGAAAGTGAATCCTGTTTTTCTGTCGCATAGGCTCGTAGGGGCGACCGCGCGTCGCCCCTACCCAGTTTTACAGCCGTTATCCGACGGCGAAAACTTACTCCATCGCGCCCAAAATGAGCGCCAGCAGCGCCATGCGCATCACCACGCCGTTGAACGCCTCGACCCAGTAGCGGGCGTGACGAGTAGAATCAACGTCCTCCAGCAGTTCGTCCTGGCGCGGCAGCGAATGCAGCACGATACTGTCTGGCTTGGCCCTGGAGAGCATCAGGTCTTTGGTGATCTGATATTGCTTGGGCGTGAGTCCCTTGTCGCCGGTTGCTTCCTGGCGAGCCTTGGTATAGTCCGGCTGAACTACCGGCTCCATGTAGATTACGTCCACCTTGTCGATGACCTGTTCGACGGACTCCTTTTCCTCGAACTGGACCCCCATCGCTTTGATTTCCCGCTTGAATTCGTCCGTCAGGGACATCTCCGGCGGGCAGACATAATAGGCTTTCACATCGAACTGCGACATGGCGTAGCTGAGCGAGTGCATGGTACGCATCCGCATGTCGCCCACCAGCAAGAAGCTCAACCCATCAATCCGGCCCTTCTCGCCCTGGATGGTATAGAGGTCCGTCAAGACCTGGGTCGGATGCTCGCCCCAGCCGTCGCCGCAGTTGATCACCGGGACGGTAGACCACCGGGCCGCCTCAGCGGGAGCGCCCTGCTGGAAGTGGCGCATGGCGATCACGTCGCCGTAGTATTCCAACATGTGCACGGTGTCTTTGATCGATTCCTGGTAGAAGTCGCCCGCACGAGTCATCTTGAAATCGGCAAAACCCGTCACACGACCACCCAGGCGGAGCATGGCCGCCTCGGTTGCCAGGCGGGTACGGGTGCTGGGCTGATAGAAAGCCGTCACCAGGATTTTGTCTTCCAGCAGCTTGGCATTGCGCCGGTTGGCGGCATAGGGCTTGAGTTGATCAGCGACTTCAAAAACGCGGAAGTACTCGTTCCGCTCGAAGTCCTTGAGAGAGAGGATGTCTCGACCAGCAAAACTTCTCATGATCTGCTTTTCTCCTTACGTGAGGGGTTGATCTAAACGCCGCATAGCGCAGGACGTTCCAATGGATTAGGGCCTGAGGAAAGGCCGTTCAGTACGCAATAGATCAGTGTAACGCGCAAAATGCACAATGGCTACAGGCAGTTTTACCGACGACCGGGCCTTGAAAGAATGCCCCTGCCTTGCCGGGATTTCTCTTAATCCACCCACAAATCGACCAGTTCAAATCGGTCTACGTCTACCAACCCCTTGTCGGTCAGCTTGAGACTGGGAATAACTTCCAGCGCCATAAAGCTCATCGCCATGAAGGGGTCGTGCAGAGGCGATCCCAGTGCGTGGCCTGCCCCGATCAGCGTATCAATGGCCCGGCGCACTTCCGCTACCGGCTCGTCGCTCATCAGGCCACCGATGGGCAGTGGCAACCGCGCCAGTACATTTTCACCATCAACGGCGACCAGCCCGCCGCCCATTTCGCCGACCTCACGCGCCGCCACCATCATGCTGGTGTCATCTGCGCCGATCACGACCAGATTATGATGATCGTGGGCCACTGTGCCGGCAATAGCGCCACGCTTGAGTCCGATGCCCTGGATGAAGCCCTTGCCCATCCTGCCACTGGCACGATGGCGCTCGATAACGGCCATTTTGATCATATCACGTTCCACGTCGCTGACCGCCTGATCGCCAATGACCTTGGCCTCGGCAATGCGATGCTCGGTGACGAGTTGATTGGGGATGCTGCCGATGACACGGATATGTCGGCCACTGGCGGGGATGGCAAAGTTCACCCTATCCCAGCGGATGTTCATCGAACTGCGCAGGCGCGCGGGTTTGCGCGGCTGAAAGTCTGCCACAAACTGCCCGTTTTCAGCGAGGAGCACGCCACTCCGGTAAACCTGTTCGGGCCGCAGATCGCGCAGGTCGCTGAACACGATCAGGTCGGCGCGGCGGCTCGGCCCGATGCCACCCTGGTCGTAGAGGCGGAAATACTCCGCCGTGTTGAGGGTCGCCATACGGATCGCGGTGATCGGATCAACGCCACCAGCAATCGCCGCCCGCACCATGTGATCGATGGACCCCCGATCAAGCAGATCCGCCGGGTGGCGGTCATCGGTGCAGAAGGAGATGCGGCGCGCGTTCCCTGGCGTAATGACAGGCAGCAGAGCAGCCAGATTGTGTGCGTTGGTCGCCTCACGGATAAAAAGATGCATCCCCAAGCGCAGCTTTTCCTGGGCCTCTTCAACCGTTGTGCACTCGTGATCGCTGCGAATCCCGGCGACAGCGTAGGCATTGAGTGCCTTACCCGTCAGACCCGGCGCGTGGCCGTCCAGGACTTTATGGCTGTAAAGGGCGATCTTTTCCAACACGCCGTCTGCGCCGGAAATCACACCGGGATAGTTCATCATCTCGGCCAGGCCAAGCACCCACGAACTGTTGAGCAACGGCTGCAAGTCATCGGCGTTGAGGTTGGCGCCGGCAGTACCCATATGTGTCGCCGGGACACAGCTTGAGGCCATCACATACATACTGACCGGTGCATATTTGGCCGCGTCCAGCATAAAGCGGATGCCCTCCAGACCGAGCACGTTGGCGATCTCGTGCGGATCGGTGACGACACTGGTCACGCCGTGAACCACCACCGTTTTGAAGAACTCTGGCGGCGTGCACAGACTGCTCTCGATGTGCACATGTGCGTCGATGAAACCCGGACACACATAGCGTCCGCCGAGATCGACCACCTTTTCAGCCTGGTAGCTTTCGCCCAGGGCCGCCACACGATCCCCTTTGATCACAATATCCGTCGGCTGGATTTCTCCCGTAAAAACATTCACCAATCGGGCATTGCGCAGGATCAGATCGGCAGGAACATCTCCCCGCGCAACAGCCACCAATGTCGCAAGTTCCATGCGGACATCTCCCCAAATCCTAGTAGAGCTTTTTTCGTAATTGCAGCAAGGGCGCAGCGTGCTGCGCCCCTACGACACTGCCCCTACCTTGCCATGCCAAATTACGCCGGGTCCACCGACGGGCCACCAGGCAGGAACCGTCCCCGTCCGACGCTGCCCAGGAAATCCCCATCCGACACGATGACCTCGCCCCGGCTGATCACCGTGCGCACCCGTCCCTGAACGGCCATTCCTTCGTAAGGGGTATAGCCCGCCAGAGAATGCAAATCCTGGCTGCGCACGGTGGAGCGCGGCGCCGGATCGTAGATTACCAGGTCGGCGTCGCTGCCCGGCAGGATCGCGCCCTTGCGTGGATACAGACCGAACAGCCGCGCAGGGTTTTCTGTCATCAGGCGGATGAGGCGCGGCAGGTTCATTTGCTCGTGAAAAGCTGTGTACATCAGCGGAAGCAAGGTCTCCACGCCGGGCAGGCCGCCGGGCGTGCGCGTGAACTCCGGGGTTTGCCGTTTCTGCGCCAGCGTATAGTCGCAGGTATCCGTCGAAAGTACATCTACCTGGCCGGACGAAACGTAGTGCCGGAGGCTTTCGGTATGATGGTAACTGCGCAGCGGCGGTTGCAAGATGTATTGCTCCGGCGTCCGTTCGCCATAGACTCCGTCATGCAGCAGCAGATATTGCGGGCAGGTTTCGCAGTAGACCTGATCCCAGCGTCCATCCCGGCTGCGCACGCGGTTCACTTCGCTGACGGCTAGCGCGGTTGAACAGTGCACCACGTAGATGCGCGCCTGTGCCAGCCCGGCCAGATACACCACGCGGCTGACGGCCTCTGCTTCGGCTTCTTCAGGGCGGCTCTGCCCGTGATACTGCCAGTCGGTTTTGCCCTGCTCGATAAGGCGCTGCGTGGCATCTGTCACGATGCTGTCATTTTCGCAGTGGACCATCGCTACCATGCCGGGGGGCATAGCGCGAAAGATACGCAGGATCGCCGCGTCGTCCAGGTAGTAATTCGGGCGATAAGTCGTGAACAGCTTGATACTGGGCACGCCCAAGTCCATGAGAGATGACAGGGTAGTTCGCAAGGCGTCCGGGTCGCGCTCCGGCTCTAGGATAACCATGTGAAAGGCATAGTCGATCACAGCATCGGCAGCTTCTTGTCGGCGCGCGTCCAGCGCCTCGGCCAGTGGGCGGCCCTTGATCTGGTTAGCAAAGTCGATCACTGTCGTCACGCCGCCGAAGGCCGCTACCCGTGTACCAGTCTCCCAGGTATCCGGCGTGCGGTAGATGCCGGTATCCAGCGCGATGTGGGTATGCGCATCGATAATGCCGGGAAACACATAACACCCCGCCGCGTCGATGGTCCGGGCAACCGGCCCACTCTGCCCCGGCAGTGCCAGCGCAGCGATGCGCTCCCCCTCGATCAGCACGTCGGCACGGAGAACCCCATTCCCCATGACGACCTGCCCCCCCGTAATCGCCATCCGTTCCTGCCCGTTGGTCATCTTGCTGCCTCCACCAGTTCGCGGGCCAGACGATTGTGGCGCTCGATCAGCACCGGCAGATCGACCGTCTCCAGGTGTCCATCACGCACCACCACCCGCCCGTTGATTACACTGACGCTCACCCCGGCAGGCGCGCAAAAGACCAACGCCGCCACCGGATCGTGCAGCGCCCCGGCAAAGCCAACCTGCCTGAGATCGAAAGCCACGAAGTCCGCCGCCATGCCAGGCGCCAGCACGCCGATGTCATCGCGCCCCAAGACGGCAGCCCCGCCGCGCGTCGCCACTTCGAGGGCTTCCCTGGCCGAAAGCGCCGCCGGGTCGCCGCCCACGCGCTGCAGAAGCATCGCCTGCCGTGCCTCGGCCAGCAAATGGCCGCTATCGTTGGAAGCCGAACCGTCCACGCCCAGGCCGACCCGCACCTGCGCGTTCAGCATGGCGCGCAGCGGCGCGATTCCCGACGCCAGGCGCATGTTCGAGGATGGGCAGTGAGCGACGCCCGTGCCTGTGCGGGCGAACAGGCCGATCTCAGCAGAGTCCAGTTTGACGCAGTGGGCGTGCCACACATCTTCGCCTACCCAGCCCACCGACTCGGCATACTCGCCGGGGCGCATCCCGAACCTCTCCCGGCTATAGATCACGTCGTTGTCGTTCTCTGCCAGGTGGGTGTGCAAGCGAACGCCATAGCTGCGTGCCAGGGCCGCCGACTCGCGCATCAAATCGGGCGTGACGCTGAACGGCGAGCAAGGAGCCAGCGCGACCCGCAGCATGGCATAGCGCCGGGAATCGTGGTAGGTCTCGATCACGCGGCGCGAGTCAGCCAGGATCGCCGCTTCGTCCTCGACGACGCGGTCGGGCGGCAGACCACCCTTGCTTTCGCCCAGGCTCATGCTGCCGCGCGTGGCGTGAAAGCGGATGCCGATCTCCTGCGCGGCGCGAATCTCGTCGTCCAGCTTGCAGTCATTAGGATAGATATAGAGGTGATCGCTGGACGTGGTGCAACCGGACAGGATCAGTTCTGCCAGGCCCAGCAGCGCCGACGTATAGACGTGTTCCCCGCGCAGTCCGGCCCAGATCGGATACAGGCCGCGCAGCCAGGTGAACAACTCGGCATCCTGGCATGGGGGAATGACACGGGTTAGGCTTTGATACAGGTGGTGGTGAGTGTTGACCAGCCCCGGCAGCACAACGTGATTGCGCAGGTCCAGCACATTGTCTGCCGATTTCGGCAGATCGGCGGACGGGCCTACCTGCTCGATCACGCCGTCGCGGGCGAAAAGCGCGCCGTCCGAAAGCTCGCGGCGCGCCTCATCCATCGTCACCAGGGTATGCGCGTGCTTCACCAACAGTGTGGTCATTGCCCGTGACCTCTACGTTTTAACACCGTGAAGTGGCGCGCAGTGTAGCACGCGCCCAGCAGCGAAACAAGCGCCCCGCCGTGCTCAGCTGCCCCGCGCGACCGCCATCTCGGCGGCGCGAAGGGTGTTCTTGAGCAACATGGTGATCGTCATTGGCCCGACGCCGCCCGGCGAAGGCGTGATGGCGCTCGCTACCTCTTTCACCTCATCGAACGCCACGTCGCCCACCCAGCGATAGCCCTTTTCTGCATTTGGATCATCGATCCGGTTAGAACCAACATCGATCACCACTGCACCGGGCTTCACCCAGTCGGCCTTGACCATCTCCGGGCGTCCAACAGCGGCGATCAGGATGTCGGCCTGGCGGACGACGGAGGGCAGGTCGCGCGTGCGGCTGTGACAGACCGTCACGGTGGCATTGCGGTGAATAAGCAGCAGGGCAACAGGCATCCCGACGATGTTACTGCGCCCCAACACCACCGCGTTGGCGCCGGAAATCTGCGCGCCGATCTCTTCTAGCAAGACGATGCAGCCATAAGGTGTGGCCGGGATGAATAACGGCTCGCGCCCTTTCATCGCCAGCCGCCCGATGTTGATCGGATGGAAGCCATCCACATCTTTCTCCAGGGCCAGCGTGCTCAACACATGATCGGCATCGATGTGGTCAGGCAGCGGCAACTGGACTAAAATGCCGTGTACTTTGGGATCGGCGTTCAATTCCCAGATCAGGGCTTCCAGTTCCTCCTGCGAAGTGCTGGCAGGCAGGGTGTAGCCAAAGGATTCGATGCCGACTTTGGCGCAGCGACGACGCTTCATCGACACGTATTGGTGCGAGGCGGGGTTATCACCCACCAGCACGGCAGCCAGACCAGGCGTAACGCCGTGTTCCTGAACCATCTTTTGCACGGCGGCGGCGATTTCGCCCTGCATCCGGTCCGCAATGGCGTTCCCATCGATGATCTGTGCGCTCAAGGGTCTCCTCCTTCAAAAAAGGTCTTTGCCCCAGCAAGACAAAGGCGATTGCTTTTGAGCATAACACAAGGAGCGGCGCAGGGTATAGTGTCGTTTTTCCGTTAACAGCGCGGGTAATTGTCAATGCTTCCGTACAACTCTTCGACAAATACGAATCGCGTTAAAGCCGTAGTCATGTACCATAGAGGCAGGAGGCAAATCCGCCTTAGGGATTGTTTTTAGCATCGCGGCGGCCCGCCTGACTGACCGCAATCAACGGGCACAGCGGCAGAGCACCGGCCCGGTCGATGAGACCTGAACCCAGTTTCATCCGGCAAAAAGGACAAAGGGGGTTGCGTATATGTCCAACTGTAGAATCGAGCGGGCGCAAGATCACACTCCGCCTGGGCGTCTGCACCGACTGACGAGCGCGGCGGCGCGCGGCCAGGCCCTGGTCGAGTACGCCCTGATCACCGTCCTGGTGGTCCTGGCAATCGTCGTCGCGCTGACGGCGACCGGCCCTGCCATCGGAAACATCTTCAGCAACACCGTCTTCAATCTGATCGGCGCCCCGGCCCCTTCGGCGACGCCGTTGAATCCGACCGAATTCTGGCGGCTGGTCACGGCGGTGGCGTCATACACGCCGCCCTCGGTGAGTTATCCGACCAATACCCCGGCCCCGCCGACCCTCACCCCAACCCTGGGGCCGAGCGACACACCGGTCCCGACCGTACCGTCGAACACGCCGCTGCCGACCAACACACCGGGACCCAGCCCCACGCCGCCCGACATCATCCACAACGCGCCGTTCTACGATAATATCTCGAACGCGAACTGGTGGCGGATGAACCCTGGGTCGGTCTATGCAGGCGCCAACGACTGGACGGTGCAGTGGTGGACAAACACGAACTTCACCGGGACGACCTGCACCCAGACCGTGCCGTTTACCCAGGAAATCAACTTCCGCTGGGGATCGGGCAGCCCGGCGTCAACCGGCTCGTGCCTGGCAACAACGGAAGTGGATACGTTCTCGACGCGCTGGACGCGCGTGGTCTCGTTCCCGGTGAACACCACCGTCAGGCTGACGACGGTCTCCGACGACGGCATCCGGGTCAGCATCAACGGCACGCAGGTCGCCGCCATCAGCTCGTGGGCCGATCAGAGCGAAACGGTCCGCTCCACCAACTACACCTTCAACGCCGGGACCAACTACACCATCGTCGTCGAGTACTATGAGAACTCCGGCGGTGCAACGATGGTCTTTCTGATGCGCGACGCCGCCTCGACCTCCGATGTGGGCGCGTGTAGCTGGGCCTTCTCCAGCGAGAACGGCCCGCACAGCCCCAGCGATGCTCTGAGCGACAGCCCCGGCGCTTACTACTCGAACGGCTCCACGTGCCACATCGCGCTGCGCGGCGCGGTGAACTTGTCCCCGCTGACCAGCCCCCCGCGCATGGTCTTCTGGGAACGCTGGCGTCTGGCGAACTATGACCGCGCCTGGCTCCAGATCCGGGAATACGGCAGCACGGGCGCATGGTCGGCGCGCCTGCTCCGACGCGGCAGCTCGACGCAGGTCTCCTGGACTCGCCAGGAAATCGACCTGGCAAACTTCCAGCCGACAGATGCCTCTGGGAATGCCAGCGGCTCCCCGGTCAACTGGACCGGACGCACAATTGAGTTCCGCTTTGTGTTGGAAGCCGACACCAATGGCTCTCAAGAAGATGGCTGGTGGATCGACGACATCGCCATCGAGAACAACGTGCTCAACCGCTACTACGTCGGCTTCTCGGACAACATGGAAGCCGTGCCCAACAACAACTGGCTGCCGGGCGGTAGCTGGGCCATCGCAGGCCCACCGAACGACCGCGTGCGCAGCGGCAACGGGGCCTGGTCCGACAGTCCGGGCGGCGCGCAATACATCAACAACGCCAACGCCACGCTGGAACTGAACGGCGTGGTGGACCTGACGACCCCGTCCTCGGTCGATCCGGTACTGGTGTTCTACCATTCCTGGGCGCTGGCCTCGAGCGACCGAATCTACGTCGAGGTGTCGCCCGACCGTGTCAACTGGACTTCGCTAACGGAGAACAACCCGAACCAGGCACTGCGAAGCTACAGCTCGAACGTGGCCTTTGTGCGCGAGGAAATCTCGCTCAACAGCCCCGACAATCCCTACGACAACACCGTGTTCTATCTGCGCTTCCGGTTGTGGTCCGACAGCAGCAACACTGGGGACGGCTGGTGGATCGACGACATCTCGCTGCAAAATCGCGCTTCGGGCTACCTGCCCTACCCGTACTACGACCCGATGGACTCGTCTACAGCCAACAACTGGCTGCCTAGCGGGAGTTGGGCAATTGCCTCGGAGCAGAACCCGCACAGTCCCCCCTCTGCCTGGACCGACAGCCCTGGCGGGAACTATACGCACGGCACCGACACATACCTGCAAACCGCGCTGCCTTTCCTGTTGACAACCACACAGTCCACCAACCCGGTGCTCAGCTTCTGGTACAAACGTGCGCTGAACGAATATGACAATGTGTCCGTCGAAATCAGCACCAACAACGGCGTGAGCTGGACCACGTTGGCGGCCTATAACTACGACAGCAGCAGTAACAACCATCCTGAGGCGAATGGAACAGCCCGCTACGAGTTCAACACGCAGTTGGCCTGGGAATACGTCGCCATTGACATGCGTGCCTACCGCAGCGATACCACACCGTTCCTGATTCGCTTCCGCCTGAACGCGCTGACGGACGGCGACGTGGCCGACGGCGTGTGGATCGACGATGTGCAGCTGGCCGAAGCTCAGGAAACCCTGGTCAGCGTGCCTTTCCGGGACGACATGGAAGGGACCAGCGGCAACTGGCGCGCGGGCGGGCAATGGGCCCAGACAAACGACGGCACCAACAGTACCCACAGCGGCAGTTCTGCCTGGTCCGACAGTCCCGGTGCGTACTATCAGACGGATACCTGGTCGGTGCTGGAACTGCTCACACCCATCGACCTGCGCCTGCCGACCGGCAGCTTCCCGGCCCTGTACTGGTGGGACCGCTTCAACCTGGGCAATGACGACTACGCGCGTGTGCAGATTTCGTCCTCGGTCTGGGATGCCGGCACCTCGACATGGGGCGCCTGGGGCGCCTGGACGGAACTCTACCGTATCAACAACACGACTACACTCTCGTGGGGCATCCACCAAGCCGACCTGCGACCCTATCTCGGCAGCCGCATCCGTCTGCGCTTCGTGCTGGATGCGCTGGAAAACGCCGAGGTACGCGACGGTTGGTGGATCGACGATGTCTCGGTCGTGCTCTACAACCCTACCGTCTACAACATCGAACCGGCCGGTTTCTATGATGGGGCCGAAAGCCTGTCCAACTGGATCACAGAAGGCACCTGGGGCATGGGCACGCTTTTCCGGGGCACCGGCAGCGGCCCGGCCTCGCTGGGACCCGGTTCGTGGACGGCCTACTTCTACAACCTGCGCGAGTGGGGTACCTGCGGCGGCAGCAGCGACGCCGCGCGTGCCACAAACGCCATCAACGGGACATCGTTTAGCTGCAGCGGCGTCACCCGGACCTTCACACGCTATCCGTCGTCGGCGGGCGCGCAGATCGGCAACATCAACCTGATGTGCGGCAGCACGCGCAGCCCGGCCTTCAACGGGACGTGCAGCCTGACATCCTGGAAGGCCGATGGCAGCCACGACTACATGGCGATCCAGTTCGTGCGCACCGTCACGGTCGGCAGTGGGCCTAACGACATCCCGCCGGGGACGTACAGCTTTACGCTGGAACACGACGACGGCGCGCGGATGCTTATCGGCGTGGACGGCGGGACGCGGGTGGAGATCATCCCTAACACGGCCTGCTCAGGCACCTGGACCAACACGACGACGTGCAGCAACGTCCTGTACGACTTTCAGGCTGGGCACAGCTACACGCTCGAAGTGCGGTGGTATGAAAGCACCGGCAACGCCAACATCCGGCTCAGCGTGGCCCGCCAGAGCTACTCGTTCCACGACAGCCCAGCCGGCAACTACGCCGCCCTGGACAATATGGCGATCATCCTGGACGGCGTGATCAACATGACAGGAGCGGTGAACCCGGTGTTGAGCTGGTATGAGCAACTGCGCTGCGGCACCGGCGACCGGCTCAGGGTTGAAGTGTCGGCCCCACTGCGCACAGGCGGCACGACTAACTGGTTCACCACGTGGTATACCATCGACAGTCGCACCGACCCCAACGACATCACCACCTGGACGCAGCGTAGCCTGGACCTGCGCACGGCACTTCAGAGTCTTTCCGGCACGCCGTTCGGCAACCCGGTGGACTTCACCAACCTATACCTGACGTTCCGCTTCCGGCTGGACGCCCGTACAGATACCAACGTAAACGATGGCTGGTGGATCGACGACATCGTGGTTGCGGACTAAAGACCACTCATCTCGAACACCCCGCCCGTTGAGTGCGCAGGGCCACGCCGCAAGGTGTGGCCCTGCCGTTTGTGGTCAGGCGGTCAAAAGTAGCCCGAAATACGCCCGCCTGCTAAACTCCTCAACCAGGTATCGCCGAATCAGGAGAGCAAACTTCGCTATGGCGCTTGGAAGCAAGTATAAGGGACTGCTATATGTGCTGGTTGGGCCATCCGGCGTCGGGAAAAACACGCTGATGAAGGCAGCAATGGCGCATTTTCCCAACTTAAGGCAGCTTCCGACCGCAACGACGCGCCAACCGCGGGCAGGCGAACAAGAGGGTCGGGAACACTTCTTTGTCACCCGTGCGCAATTTGAACGTATGATCAAGCATGGAGAACTGCTGGAATGGCAGGTGGTACACGAGGAACTGTACGGCATCCCACGTCGGGCCATTGAAGATAGGCTGAACGGTCCGAATGATCTGATCGCCGATATCGAAGTGCTGGGAGCAGCCATTCTACGCCGCGAGTATCCTGATAATGCCGTCCTGATCTTTGTGACTCCACCAGACAAATCCGCACTGGAAGAGCGTATCCGGGCGCGCGGCGGGGCCGACGAAGCAGAGATCGCCCGGCGGCTGCAACGGGCGGACTTTGAAATGTTGTTCACCCCGCAGTGTGATTACCTGATCATCAATGCCGACGTGGATCAGGCCTGCCGTGAACTGATCGGTATTGTCTACGCGGAGCAGAGCCGCCGCAATCTGGCCCACCTGACAGTGTCGGCGCTGATCTATGACACCAATGGGCAGGTTGTGGTCAAAGACGCGGCAGACTGCACAGTGCCGCTTACTCCACCTAAAACCTTGCCCCTACCCGACGAGACGCCCTATCAGGCCGCACTCCGTCTGGTGGAAACCGTTGGGGCTGGGTCGGTAGCTTTCTGCTGCCAGCCCAGCCCCGCAGGCGAAATTTCTCCGGCGCATTTCCATCTGGACCCGCTGGATGGATGCGACTGCCTGGACCTGGTTTTTGCCTGCCAGCTCGACCAGCCCGCTCTCCGCGCGCTCAAGCCAGGTTGGCGCTGGGAAGCAGTTTCCAACGTACCCCTGGCGCAGACCGTGTGGGACAGCCTGCTTCAGGCTGCACCGGTTGAGTAGTAGCGCCTATATGTCCAGATTGCGCACGTTCTTAGCGTGCGTGAGGATGAAGCGTTTGCGTGGCGGCACACTGTTGCCCATCAGCATGTCGAACACGCGGTCTGCTTCCCCTGCGTCCTCCACCGTTACCTGAAGCAGCGTGCGGCGAGCAGGGTCCATGGTAGTCTCCCAGAGCTGCTCCGGGTTCATTTCGCCCAGCCCCTTGTAACGCTGGATCGACACTTTAGCCGGATCGGCGTACTCTTTCAGCAGGCGGTCGCGCTCCACATCAGAATAAGCGTAACGGATCACGCCCTTGTGTTCGAGGCGATACAGGGGCGGCTGCGCGATGTACAAATGCCCGCCCTGGATCAACGGCTGCATATAACGGAAGAAGAAAGTCAGCAGCAACGTGCGGATGTGCGCGCCGTCTACATCCGCGTCGGTCATGATGATCGTCCGATGATAGCGCAAATTTTCCAGGTTGAAGTCATCGCCGATACCGACGCCTAACGCCGAGATAAGCGCCTTGACCTCGTTATTGTCCAGAATCTTGTTCAGACGGGCGCGCTCGGTGTTGAGAATCTTGCCCCGTAGGGGCAACACTGCCTGGAAGTGTCGGTCGCGGCCTTGCTTGGCACTTCCACCGGCCGAATCGCCCTCCACGATGTAGAGTTCAGCTTTTCCAGGGTCGCGCTCAGAGCAGTCGGCCAGTTTGCCCGGCAGGGTCAGGCTTTCCAGCAGACTTGTCCCGCGCCGGACCAGATCGCGCGCCTTTTTGGCGGCATCGCGGGCGCGCATGGCGGTCATGCAGCTATCTACGATACGGCGGGCATCGCGCGGGTTGAGTTCCATGTACTCGGCGAACACTTCGCCTGTCACCGAAGACACGATCCCGGCCACTTCCGGGTTCATGAGCTTGACTTTGGTCTGGCTCTCGAACTGCGGGGCCGGATGCTTGATGCTGACGATGGTTGTCAAGCCCTCCAGGGTATCGTTGCCGGAAAAGTTCGGGTCCTTGTCTTTGAGCGTACCCGTGTTGCGCGCATAAGTGTTGATCACGCGCGTGATGGCCGTGCGCAGGCCGGTCAGGTGGCTGCCGCCGTCGGGTGTGTTGATGGTGTTGACAAAAGCCAATTCGCTGGTCGTGGCGGTATCGGTGTATTGAAAAGCCACTTCCACACCAATCGTATAGCTGCTGCCGTCGTCCTTTGTAAACGGAACCTCGCGTTCGGCATAGACCACATCGTGCAGGGCCTTACGGTTGCGATTGAGGTAGCGCACAAACGACCGGATGCCGCCCTCGAAATAAAACGTTACCTCGCGGGGGATGGGCTTGACGCGCTCATCGCGCAGGGTAATCGTCACCCCGCGCGTCACGAAGGCCATCTCACGGAAACGCTGGACCAGGGTGTTATATTGAAATTCCGTTTCCTGCATGATGCTGCGGTCAGGCAGAAATTGCGTCGTCGTGCCTGTCGATTCGCCCTTTTCCATCTTGCGCACACGCTCGACGGGCGTGACAGGCCGTCCGGCGTTGTAGGTTTGCTGCCAGACATAGCCGTCCCGGTAAACCGTCACCTTGAGCCAGGACGAAAGCGCATTCACGGCGGATACACCGACGCCGTGTAGCCCACCTGAAACTTTATATCCGCCGCCGTCGAACTTGCCGCCGGCCCCCAGGCGCGTCATGACCAGCTCGAGGGTAGAAACTTTTTCAACCGGGTGTTCGCCGACCGGAATCCCGCCGCCGTTATCGCTGACCGATACCGACCCATCCTCGTGCAACACGATTCGGATGGTATCACAGCGACCAGCCAGGGCTTCGTCGATAGAGTTATCGACGACCTCGTAGACCAGATGGTGCAGCGCGTGCAGGTCCGTGCCACCAACGTACATACCGGGTCGGCGGCGAACATGCTCCGCATCCTTAAAATATTGAATGTCTTTCTCGGTATAACTCGTCGTTCCCGCCACCACTTCCTCCTGCGATCCCCCGAACCACATGCGGGGTTGGGTGTCTGCGTGTTACATCCGTTTGCTCTGCCTGTCCCTGAGAGGACTTGATTATTTTAGCGCAAAAGTGTGCTTCGAGCAAAAGTTCTAGCGGCAGATATACCCATACCTCTTACAGTGGAGGGTGGGGCTTATTGCGGTTTGGCAATCCGGCTGATAGACTCATTACTCACTTTTGGAACAGACGGACTGTCGGGAGTATCGAGGCCATGCGAACGCGGGCTTTGCTGATTCTGCTCGCTTGCCTGCTTATCCCTGTCCTGGCCCAGGCGCAGGAAGGTGTCCTGGCTGCTATTACGTTCCCTGCCGATGGTCAGACCGTCAGCGGCGTGATAACTATCACCGGCAGCGCCGATGATCCGACCTTCGTGGGCTACCAGTTGTGGTTCGCACTAGCGGGCACCGAGCAGTGGTTTGCCATCACCGGGCCGATCCAGCAGCCTGTCCGGGATGGCAACCTGGCTCAATGGGACACAGCGCAACTGCCGCCGGGGCAATACCGGCTGCGGCTTCAAGTCTTCCGGGCAGACGCCAGTGTGACCGAGGACATCGTGGAGGCCATCCAGATCAACCAGGCGCAGCCGGCAGATACATCGACCGGGAATCCGTCCGGCGTTGAGTCCGCACCGCCAACAGACATCCCGGTTCTGGAAAACTCGCCTGCCCTGCCGTCAGAGTCCATCCCGGTTGTGGAAAACATTCCTGTTGAATCAGGACAGATCGGCGACAGAGAGAACGCCGGAAACTTACCGGACCTGGGAAACGCCTTTTGTACGGGCGCGCTGATCGGCGTGGGCCTGTTCCTGGTGATGGGTGTATATGTGGCCGCGCGCGACCGGTTAACCAGGCTGACCAAACAGTGAATCGATGACGGACCGCTACCTGATCGTTGGGCTGGGCAACCCTGGCCCGGAATACAAAGATACCCGCCACAATATCGGCTTCCGCTGCGTCGATGCTCTCGCCGCCCAACACGGCCTATCTTTCGACAAAAAGCAGGGTAAAGCCAGCATCGCTGCCGGAAGCATTGCCGGGCGGGCGGTCATGCTGGCAAAACCCCAGACATTCATGAACCTGAGCGGCGACTCGGTCGCCGCGCTGGCAGGCTTTTATAAGATTCCTCCAGCGCAGATCATGGTGATTTTTGACGACATCGACCTGCCGCTGGGAATACTGCGGATTCGTCCTGCCGGCGGCTCCGGTGGGCACAACGGCATGAAAAGCATCATTGCGCGGCTGGGCACGCAGGAGTTCGCCCGCATCCGCTTTGGTATCAGCAGGCCGCCAGGTCGGATGGACCCTGCCGCATATGTGCTGCGGCCCTTTGAACGCGAAGAGGAGATGCTCGTCATCGAGACGGTGGACCGCGCTTGTAAAGCGGTGATCACCTGGATGACGGCGGGGATCGAACAGGCGATGAATCAGCATAATGGGACTGTTGAGGAGGCCGCCCGGCGGCGCTCAACAGAAGCGCCCGCGCCCTTACCTGAGGATAAACCTGCACGCTGATGCAACTGACAGGCTTACTCGAACTGCTCCGAACCACCCCGGCGTATCGCGCCTTGCGCGACTCGCTGCGGGAAGGCCGTCCGACTGTTGACCTGGGACTGCTCCAGGCCGCGCGCCCATACCTAACCATAGCCCTGGCCGCCGACCTGGGCCGTCCCGTCCTGTATATCACCGGGCGGGTCGAACGCGCCTATAACGTTGCGGAACAGCTACCCGTCTGGTCGGGCAGCGTCCCCGTGATGCGCTATGCCGAGCCGGGGCCGCTGTTCTACGAATATGCACCCTGGTCCGAAACCACCATCCGCAGCCGCTTAGCCGTGCTGGCAGCGTTGTGTCCGCCGCCGACACCGGGTCAACCCGAAGCACCGGTCGGACCCTTGATCGTCGTCTCGTCAGCGCGGGCATTGATGCAAAAGACGCTGCCTGTGCGCGAGTTTCGCGCCGGGTCGCGGGCCTTCCGGCGCGGTGGGCAGGTCGATCCCGACAGGCTGACCCGCACGCTGATGGGCCTGGGCTACGAACCTGCCACCATCACCACCGAGAGCGGCATGTTCAGCCGGCGCGGTGGCATCATCGATGTGTTCCCGGTTGCGGCGCAGCGCCCGGTGCGGATCGAATTCTTCGGGGATGAGATCGAAAGTCTGCGGCTGTTCGACCCGGCCAGTCAGCGGTCGGACGAGGAAGTGGTCCAGGTCGTCGTCACGCCTGCGCGTGAAGCTCTGCCGCGCCTGACTCCGCCGGTCGCCGAACGCCTGGCAGATTGGTTTGCGGCGCAACCCCTGCCATCGGAAGAAATCACTTCGACGCGCGCAGACGCCGAAATTCTGGCCGCAGGTGGAATTTTTCCAACGCTGGAATTCTACCTCCCCTACCTGTATTCTTACCCGGCAAGTCTGCTGGACTATCTGCCAGAACATGCCCTGGTCGTCGTGGACGATTGGGCCGTGCTGCGCGACTGCGTGGAAGACCTAGAAACCCAGGCGCTCGAGCTGGGCAAGGAAAAACGGGCCGGCGGACAGCTTCCACCGGATTACCCGCTGCCCTATTTGACCTGGGACGAATTGTATGACGATCTGACCGCGCGCACCGTGCTGCACCTGGGCGATCCCGAAACGCTAGAACAGACAGTAGCAGAAGATGTGGCCGCGTTGGGCAATTTGCTTGTGCCGGGACCGCGCTTCAGCGGCCAGATCAAGCCGTTTCTAGATCACCTGATCGATCTGCGCTACAGCCGCGCGCAGACTGTCGTCGTCAGCCGACAGGCACAGCGGTTGGCCGAACTGTGGGGCGAGCAGGATTCCTACCTGGCCCCGACAGAGTCCATTCCAACGCTGCCTGAAAGCGGCTCACTCCAGTTTGTCGAAGGTGCCCTGGCCGAAGGTTGGATTTTCCGCCATCCCGACAGACCGTTGCACCTGCTGACCGATGCGGAGATTTTCGGCTGGAAGCGTCCCGAACCCCGCCGTATCCGGCAGCCACGTGCCATCAGCCCGGAAGCGTCCTTTTCGGACCTGGCGCCTGGTGACTATGTGGTGCACGTCGAATACGGCATCGGGCGCTTTGAGGGATTGCATAAGCGCATCGTAGACGGCAACGAACGCGAATACCTGGTGGTGCATTACGCCGGGACGGACATGCTGTATGTGCCCATCCACCAGGCCGACCGGCTGGCCCGTTACATCGGGCCGGATGACCGTCCACCGCAGTTGAGCCGTCTCGGAACGCCGGACTGGTCACAGGTCAAAGAGAACACCCGTCGGGCTGTCGAGGCCATCGCGCGCGAACTGTTGGAACTCTACGCCATGCGCGCGAATGTGCGGGGACACGCCTTCGGCCCGGATACGCCCTGGCAACACGAACTGGAAGCGTCGTTTCCTTACGTGGAAACCGAGGATCAACTTCGCGCTATCGACGAGGTCAAGCGGGATATGGAAGACGCCAGGCCGATGGACCGCTTGATCTGCGGCGACGTGGGCTATGGCAAAACCGAAGTGGCGCTGCGGGCAGCTTTTAAAGCTGTGATGGATGGCAAGCAGGTCGCCATGCTGGTCCCGACGACCGTACTGGCTCAACAGCACTTCAACACCTTCTCCCAGCGGCTGGCTCCTTTTCCGATCAAGATCGAGATGCTTTCGCGCTTCCGTGACCGACGGGCGCAGTTAACCATTCTGAATGAACTGGAACAGGGGCAGATCGATATCCTGATCGGCACGCACCGCCTGCTGCAATCGGATGTGAAATTCAGAGACCTGGGCCTGCTGATTATCGACGAAGAGCAGCGGTTCGGCGTCACACACAAGGAAAAGCTCAAACAGATGCGCACAGAGGTGGATGTGCTGACCATGACGGCCACACCCATCCCGCGCACACTGTATATGGCGCTCACCGGCATCCGTGACATCAGCACCATCCAGACCGCGCCGGAAGAACGGTTACCCGTATTCACCCACATCGGCACCTATGACCGGAGGCTGGTCCGCGAGTCGATTCTGCGCGAGATCGAACGCGGCGGACAGGTGTTCTTCGTCCACAACCGTGTGCAGACTATTGACATGGCAGTACAAAAGCTGCGCGCACTTGTGCCCGAAGCGCGGATCGAGATCGGGCACGGCCAGATGGACGAGCATACCCTGGAACGGGTGATGCTGCGCTTCGCCCAGGGCGAGTTCGATGTGCTGGTGTGCACGACCATTATCGAGTCCGGCCTGGACATTCCCAATGCAAATACGATCATCATCGACCGGGCTGATATGTTCGGGCTGGCGCAGCTGTACCAACTGCGCGGGCGCGTCGGGCGCGGTGCGGCGCGGGCTTATGCCTACCTGTTCCATCCGCCCTGGAGCCGCCTGACCGATGACGCACGGACGCGCTTGCAGGCGATCAAAGAGCAGACCGAATTGGGCGGGGGCTTCCAGATCGCCATGCGTGACCTGGAGATTCGCGGCGCGGGGGATATTCTGGGCGCACGGCAAAGCGGCCATATCGCTGCTGTGGGCTTCCACCTGTATACTCAGCTTCTGGCCGAGGCTGTTCAGCGGATAAAGAACGGCAAACGGGTGAGCACAAAGGCCGTTTCCACGTCTACACAGTTGCCTACCCTGACCATCGATCTGCCGTTGCCTGCGTACCTGCCGACCGATTACATCCCCGATGTGTCGTTACGGCTTCAACTGTACCGCCGCCTGGCCGATCTGCGCGACGATGCCGCCATTCAAGAGATGGAAACCGAACTGGCAGACCGTTTTGGCCCATTGCCAGAAGCAATTCGAGGACTGCTCTATCAGATGCGCGTCAAGCTGCGCGCGCAGGCGGCCAACGCGACTGCCGTCGGCAATGATGATGGACAGGTATTCGTCAAACTGCCCTACCTGGCAGAAGTAGATCGCAGCGCGCTGCAAAACGACCTGGGGAACGGCGTGCGCGTCAGTCGGACGGCAGTCTGGTTGCCGCGAGGTCTGGGCGATTCGCAGTGGCAGGCGCGCCTGCTAGACGTGCTTGAGCGCCTGAGTCAGAATATCCCTTCTAATTAATATGCACATGCATTTCAACGTCAATCGGGCTACAATCGCGTCATGCTTGAGCAAGTGCCTTCGGCAAGGTCTGCCTGGAAGTCGCCCGTCTTTCTCGTCGGCGCAGCGGCGATTTTGGTCGGCGTGTGTGGCTGCCTGATCCTGACTGCTACTGGCCTCTGGCTGCTGGCAGTAAACAGGCCGACGCCGGTCCTGCCAGACGTACCTTCGTCGTCGTTCCAGCCGAAAACACCCCCGGCAACGGCGGCGCTTCTGCCGACGGAAAATCCTTCCCCCACGCCGATGCTTGCCCCTGTTGAAATGCCCACCGAAAGGCTATCCCTTTCCCCTACCGAGACAGCAACGGTGGTGACATCCCCCACGCCTCCACCGGGGTTAGAAAACTGCGCCTCGCCGCCGGAGGGCTGGGAAGTCTATTACGTTCAGCCAGGAGATACGCTATTCGCTTTCGTGCTGGGTGCAGAGGGAAGGATCACGACCGAAGACCTGCGCCGCGCCAACTGTCTGACCGGCAACCTGCTCCAGATTGGTCAGCCGCTCTATCTGCCGCCCGGAGCCGCCGAGAACGCCCCGCCCAGCGACCCGATAGCCCCGACAGCCTCCTCCGGTTCGAGCAGCGGCAGCGGCCCGCGCGCGCCAAACTGCGATCCCGCCTGCACGATCAGCTTTCGCCCCGGCCTGCGCGCAGAGCAGATCGCGGCAGCCATCGACGCCGTACCGGTGGGATTCTGGGGAGCGGACTTTTTGGCCGCCATCGGGCCGGATGTCGCCGTTCCTGCCTACAACTTCCTGGCGAGCCGCCCGGCAGGCCGATCCCTGGAGGGGTATCTTTTTCCGGGCACGTACCAACTGGGCAACGCTGACACGGCTGTGTCTTTTCGGGATATGCTGTTGGCGGCATTTGCGGCGGCTCTGCCTCCCGATGCCGACGCCGCCGCTGCTGCGCATGGCCTGACATTCTACCAGGCACTTACGCTAGCCTCCATCATCCAGCGCGAATCCGGGGCTTACAGCGAGCAGGTGTTGGTGAGCAGCGTGTTTCACAATCACCTGCGCGCGGGCACCCCCTTCGGGGCAACGGTGACGATGCAGTACGCGCTGGGCACACCCGCCAACTGGTGGCCACGCATCACCGGCAGCCAGTTAAGCATTGCCTCGCCCTACAACACCAACCTCAACGCCGGACTGCCCCCTTCGCCTATCGACAGTCCGGGTACAGATGCGATCCGGGCAGCACTCTACCCTGCCGAAACGAACTATCTGTTCTTTACGGGAAACTGTCACGGCTCCGGCAATTTGTACGCGGCCACCTACGAGGAACATCTCGCCAACGTGAATAGCTGCCGGTAGAACACCGTATCATTTCGATTTCACCCAGGTATTTTTTGGGTTTATAGCATATAATATGAGTATGGCTTACTCATAATGAGAGGGCTGCCTTATGAAAAAAACGGTCTTTTACATCATTCTGAGTTCCGCCCTTCTCGCAGTCGGAGCGCTCGCCCAGCCACAAATCTACGCGGCTCAGGGCGGCAGGGCCTGCACATATAGTATCGAGATCAGCCCATCGAGCGTCAGAGTCAACGAGTCTTTTACCATCAGGGGTACAGACAATACGGCAGTTGGCGCTAGTTGCACGCTAAACCACACTATCAGCCTGGGCAGCATCGGCGAAAATCTAACCCTGACAGTGACGCCTGCGAACGCCGGGATGGGGCCGGGAGGTTATTCAGTCAAGTGCGTGTGCGCGCGCAACCCAAACTATTACCAGGAAGCCGGAGTAACAGTCGTGGAAAGCAGTCCCTCGCCTCCTACATCGCTTCCACCCTGTAGCGACAGGAATGATGCCGACCATGACGGCTTCGGCTGCGATGACGCCTGCCCGAACAATAGCGGCTCCGTTTCGGGCTGCCCGCCGGGAACACAATCGGGCGACGACGAAAATGGTTCCGATACAGGATCGGACCCCAATCCCCCACCTGGAGGCGACGGCAGTAACGGTGGTGTGTCGAGCAGTACCCCCGACCAGGATGGGGATGGCGTTCCTGACCCTCTGGATGCCTGTCCAACTGTGCCAGTCACGACCTACGGAGTGGACGGTTGCCCAGATCAGGACGGCGATGGCGTGCGGGACCTGGACGATGCCTGCCCAAATGTCCCTGGCCCTGCCGGGAACAGCGGCTGCCCACCGGACCGGGACGGCGACCGTGTTGCAGACTCTGAGGACGCCTGCCCTTATGTACGGGGGGCAGATGGGGCCGGCTGTCCCATTCAGCCGCCCTCAGACGGTGTCTGCTCTGCCGTTGTCAATACAGCAGAAACTCGTAATATCACCGAAGGAGTCAACATCCGCTCCGGGCCTTCCGAGCAAGATCAAATCGTCGGTTCCCTCAGCCCGACCGACATAGCTACTGTCGTCGGCGAAACCATCAACCCTCAGGGCGAACGGTGGTATCGCGTCGAATTCAATGGGCAGAACGGCTGGGTGCTCGCCGACCTCATCCGAATCGGAGGGCTAGGGTATCCTTGCCAATCGTCGGGCCAGCCGCTCGACATTGCAGCCGCGCTGACGCTGCACGGCTGCCCATACCACATCGAGGCGGCGCGCCGCCTGCCAGAACAGACTCAGCAAATGGTGGCTGCCAGCAGCAACCCGTGTGGAGAAATCGACCGCATCCTGGCCGACATCGACCATCCCTCCACTGGACCCGACCTGCCGCCTGATCTGCTGGCGCGAATGGTCAACTGCCCCTACGACATCCCGGCTTTCGTCGCGGCGCTGGAGCAACTGGGCGAGCAGTTCGGTCAGACCATGGTAGAGCAGATCGTCGCCACCCTGACCGCCCCAGACATCTGCCTAGATGTGCGTCGCATCATCGCCGGGCAGCTCCCACCCGATGTGCCGAGTAACGAGCCGGCAGGGAGCACGACGGCCACGAACGCGGCCATCCGACTCTGCCAGCCGGGACTGCCCGACGAGCGGATCGCGCACATCGTGTCCCAGTTCCAGCGGCTTTCCGTCGCTCCCGGAAGTCTGGGGAATGATCTTTGCGTCTTCACCGATTCGGTCAATTTGCTCGGTTCGTTAAGCGACCAACAAGTCTCCCTCTATCACTGGCTCACCGGCTGCTACACGCCCCTGGAATCCCTGCGGGTCGTCGTCTATGCCGCTATGACCGGCGCAGACGCCTCACTCAACCTGAACGGTGACGTCTGCCGTCCAGGAATCGATCCGAATACGATCCTGGGAACGCCCCAGGATACGCTAGACATTTCACCCGAACTGCAAGCCCAACTGGAAGGCTGCTCCGTGCCGGTGGTGCGGCTGTTCCTCACTAACCATCGGTCACGCCTGACGGATGCAGAGCTGCAGCGGCTGATGAACGCGCCTGATCGCTGCCTGGCTATCGTCGCCTATATGCAGACCGGGTATATCCCACCAGCCACATCCTCCGTTGCAACGACAGAGTTGTTCTGGGGCACGCCCGGCAGCTCAAGTGCCGGGCCTACCAACCTGACCGCCCCGCCTCTGACGCCAGACCTGGTGGAGCACATAACGGACACCGCCTATTTCGCGGAGAGCTTCACACCGTACTATGGCCTGCTGTCTTCGGCAGAGCGATATCGGACTGCTGCCGCCGTCTTTGTGGAGTCAGCCACCGGCTCCAGGCCGCAGATTTACCTGCTGGCTAATGGCGAACTGACGCCCCTGGACGACAGCTTTATGCCGCCGGGCAACCAGTTTGCTCCGGCTCTCTGCCGCGCGCCAAACCGGGACCTGCAAGTGATCTACTTGCTCGAAGAAAATGGACGGATTAGCTTGCAGGACACGAACCTGACGGCCAGAATGTCATATCGCTTGCTGGACGCACGCGATCTGAGCAGCAGAAATCTCGCTGTCGATACCGGTTATCGCCTGGCGTCAGGAGCAGGCTGCACGAATGTACTGATCACGCTGCGCGATCTGGGCACAAATAACCTGAACATCTATATCGTCCGCCAGCTGAATACGCCGGAGCCTCTGATTTACAACGGGTTCAATCCGGCTTATTCGTATGAGAACAGGCTGATCGTTTTCGAGCGCGGGGAGGCACCGCAGCGCAGCATCATCCTGGCCGGTTCCGATGGAACCGAGATCTCACCTCCGCTAACTGATCCGGCAGAATATGGGGACTGCTTTGCGCCGGCGTTCGCCCCCGACTCCTTGGACATCTTTTTCCTGTGCGAAAAAGACGGCATCCGTCGCCTGTATGTTTACGACGGCGTCAACATCAGCAACATCACGCCTACAGGAGTCAGCGTCAATCATCCATCTCCGGGGCCAGTTCCCGGCTACCTGGCATTTGACGACGGCAGCACCATCTACTGGAGCCTCGATGATGGATCAAACTTCGGGCCGCTGATTCGACTGGCGGGTGGTGTATCGCAGTTGCTCTGGGCAGCAAACGCCCCACCGACCGGAGAGTGACGCAGCGTAACTCCATCACGAAAAATACCATTCATCCGGCATGGGCACGGCCACCGCGCCCATGCCGGAACTGAGCCTTAACACCTCTTTTCTGCGCCGACAGCAGGAGCACAAAGGACTGATAGGACCCTATGAAAGCCGCGCATTTGGGTCTGGCGGGCGTAATGGGAACAATCATTACGGCGACTGTTTTGCTGTTCACACCTCCTGTTGGGCACACGCTACAATCAGAGGTGACGACAACTCCATTGGCTGTAATGAGTGTAGGCCTGCGATTGTATATTGACCAAAACACACTGACGCTTTATGTGGATGAAACTCCAACAGAGAGAGCTTGCCTTTTTGGCTTGAGGCTCCGGGTGGCAGATTATAATGGCCTGTTGGGAGTGATTGGAAATGACTTTGAGGCTTTGAGGCAGGCCGGCTACATGGCCCAGCCCGGTTCTTGCTTTATTTATAGGCTGGATAACACAAGCTCCCCTGACCAAAGTGTTTGCACAGCCCCCCAGATATTCCGTCGGCTGGTCACACAGGCCGACGTATTCTGGCATAACCAAAATATGCTGCGCTCGATCCAGATATTAGGCGGAAATGTTGTGCCTAGCGATATATGTTCCAACGATCCCTCTTCGCCGTGCTCATTCACCTTTACACCTACCACACCCTGCATTTTCCCCACCCCTCCGGTGACATCAACACGAAACATTCCTAATATCAACAGACTGGTGACAAACGGCGACTTTCAGCAGTTTGTGGCTGCCGTAACCCGTCCAGATGGCAGTTACGATCCGGATGCAGATTGCTGGTCAGAACAAGCAGACAACTGGCTCCAGGCCAGGCCGACCCCCATCCACCCAAGAGATATGACGGTCACAGAACCCCGCCGGTACGTCACCTGGTACGAAGCCGATGCCTACTGCCACTGGATCGGTGGCCGACTGCTCAGCCAGACGGAATGGGTTGCCGCTGCTGCTCAGGGAATATTTACCGAAACAGGCATCCTGTACGAATGGGCTATTACCAATAATACGACACCACTGATTATGCAGCGCACCTACGACTCCCAAACAGGTGTCCCGACGATTATCCCGAATCAGTGCACGCCAGATGGGCCGATATGGGTAGGCCGGGCATACTTCCGCTGTACCCAATAGAAGTACGCCGCTACCCCAGGCCAAACCAAGAGCAAAAGTTCACCGCGTCTGGGGCGCCGCAAGTCGGCAAGATAGCGACGGCGAACAGGATCAGTCCGCAGCAGGCCATCGCCAGCAGCAGGGCAACCAGGCAGCCGCACCAGGCCACCGGTCCGCCCGTGAACAGATCGATCACCAGTTCAAAAACGGATGAAACCGCCCCCAGCAGGCCGGAGATAAACGGCAGCACGACGGCCAGGATGATTCCCCCGACACACAACAGGCCCAAAATCGCAATGATAGGAATAATCTGCGGATCCACAGACAGCATTCCTCCCCCTGATGTCCGGTTTTAGAAAACCGATGCGGTGGATTGGGTCCGCCGCTACCAAACGCACGCCGAATGATGAGTTGGCGATCAGGGCGCGCCGAGGTCGCGTCTGTCGATCTCCATCTGGATCAATTCGCGGCGCAAAATCTTGCCCACTGCCGACTTGGGCAGTTCCCGAACAAACTCATAGCGCGAGGGCACTTCGTAGCGCGCCAGCTCTTTCGCTGCAAACGCCATCAGTTCTTCGGGGGTGACCTGTTGGCCGGGCTTGAGAACCACCCATGCTTTGAGCGCCTCCTGCCCTTCCCTTGCCGGATCGGGATGCGGAATGGCCGCGACGCCGACTTCCAGAACGGCCGGATGGTTCATCAACACGTCTTCCACATTGCGGGGATAGACGTTGAAGCCACCGATCAGGGCCATGTCTTTCTTGCGGTCCACAATATAGAAGTAGCCGTCCTCGTCCATGCGGGCAATGTCGCCTGTGTAAAGCCACTTGCGGCCCTGGGCATCCTGGCGCAGCGCGTTAGCCGTTTCCGTCGGCATGCCGTGATACCCGATCATCATCTGCGGACCGCGCATCACCAATTCGCCAATCTCGCCAACCGGAACGTCTGTTTCGCCATCGTCCAGACTGACCACACGACATTCCACATCGGGGAAGGGCAGCCCGATGGAGCCAGTGCGATTTTCCCCTTGTAGCGGATTGGCATGGGTCGCGGTGGGCATCTCGCTCATCCCAAAGCCTTCCAGTAACTTGCCGCCGCTGAGTTCTTCAAACCGCTGTTTAGTCGGCGGCGGCAGCGGAGCCGACCCACTGATGCAGGCCCGGATCGATTTCAGGTCGATCTGGCCGGCTTTGACCCTGGGATGGTTGTTGATGGCGTTGTAGAGCGCCGGAACGCCCATGAACAACGTCGGACGATAGGTGTGAATAACATCCAACACCTCGTCGATGTCGCGCGCATTGGCAACCATCAGCATCGCCGAAGCCATCGACACGGCGAAGCTCAGCACGGCAACCATGCCAAAGACGTGAAACAGCGGGATCGCCGCCAGAAAGCTCTCTCTGTGCAAGTCGCCGACCACGCTGGACGACAACCAGGCACGGCATTGCCAGGTATTGGCGACCAGTGCCCGATGTGTGGACATGGCCGCTTTGGAAACGCCCGTCGTGCCACCGGTGTATTGGAAAATCGCCAGGTCGTCTGGCATAACCAATGTAGCAGGCTTTTTGCCGGCGTAACGAATCAGTAGGTCTTGCAGCCAGTAATCTTCGGGCCGTTTTTCGATGGCGTGGCCATCTTTTTTCTCGCGGGCCAGCGTGAACAGAAATTTCGCCAGCGGCGGCAGGTACTCTTTGATGTTCGTCACGATCACTTGCCTGAGGTCGGTCTGGGGCTGAATTTGCTTGACCGTGTTGTAGAACAGACTCAAGGTAATCGCCATGGTCGCGCCAGAGTCGGCAAGCTGGTCCCGCATCTTATTGGCAGGAAACGTCGGATTGGTCGCGGCGACGACTCCCCCGGCCTTGAGAACCGCGTAGAAAGCGATGACAAACTGGGTGCAATTGGGCATCACCAGTGCCACACGCTCGCCCTTTTTCAGGCCGAGGTCTGCCAGCGCAACCGCCAGCGCATCGGAATAGGCATCGAGTTCCCGGTAAGTGACAACGCTGTGTTTGCGCCCAAACAGCGGAAGATGGGCAGAAGTAAGACAGGCCACCGCCTCAGGATGCTGATTGGCGCTCTCCCGGAGCAGCCCGTGCAACGGAATATCGGGATAGTCCAGGGTGGATGGGACACCCGAATCGTAATGCAGCGTCCAGGGTTTATCGCTGTACTGAACCATCACCTTTTCTCCACTACAAACGCGGCGAATAGATTCTTTGCGCTCCTGGCCTGGAACGGTATGAGACGGCGATAAGTATAGCAACTCCAGGAGATAGGCGTGTCTATTATATCATAATATCTATGCAAATTACCTGTTTCACTTCCGGGTTCATTCACGCGAAACTGCAATGCATCCTGCCGCGCAAATAGGCATCAAAGAGGGAGAGCAGCAGTTGGCAACGTGCTATAATTCCCCTCCTGCTGTATTCGGCCTGCATTTTTTGTAGATTGTACCGCTCTGTTGAAACGCGATGATCACCACCCTATTTCAACGCCTTCCTCCCGCCCTTCATCACCGGGATTTTCGTCTGCTGTGGATCGGGCAACTCATCTCGATGATCGGCACCCAGATGCAATTGACTGCTCTGGACTGGCACGTGTTCAAACTGCTGGAAGGAAGCACATTCACGGTTTCGGTGTTCGGCGTTCAGATCGATTTGCAGGCAGAGGCGCTGGGTCTGGGCACATCCGGTCTGGTGCGGATCATCCCGATTATCTTTTTCGCCCTGGTCGGCGGCGTGCTGGCCGATACGCGCGACCGTCGTAAACTGATGCTCTGGACGCAAAGCGCCGCCGCACTGTTGGCGGCGCTCCTGGCCCTGTTGACACTGACGGATAGCGTCACTCTGCCGGCGATCTATCTGCTGACCGCCGCCGGGTCTGCCGTGTCCGCTTTCGACAACCCGGCACGGCAGTCGTTGGTGCCCAAACTGGTCCCGCGTGAGCATCTGACGAATGCCGTGAGCCTGAATACGTTGATGTGGCAATTTGGGACCATCGTCGGACCGGGGATCGCCGGCTTCCTACTCAGCAAGTTCGACCCTGGCCTGATTTACGCGCTGAATGCTGTGTCGTTCGGCGCGGTGATCGTCGCCCTGCTGCTGATGCGCTATCGTGGCCAGGCCGCCGCCGAAAACACCGGTCTCGGCTGGCGGGCGATGGTCGAAGGGCTGCGGTTCACCTACCGCTCCCGGATCATCTGGGGCACGATGCTACTGGATTTCTTTGCCACCTTCTTTTCCTCGGCGCGCACGATGCTGCCCATCGTCGCCAGCAGCATTCTTCACGTCGGGCCAGAAGGTTACGGCCTGCTCGTCACGGCGCAACCGGTCGGAGCGGCACTGGCCGGGACGATGACCAGTCTGCGCAAAGACATCCACCGGCAGGGAGCCGTGCTGCTTGCCAGTGTGATCGTGTATGGTCTGGCGACGGCCCTGTTCGGTATTTCGACGATCTTTGCCCTGTCCTACGCCCTGTTTGCGCTGACCGGCGCCGCCGACACAGTCTCGACCGTGATCCGGGGCACCATCCGGCAACTGCTCACGCCGGACCATCTGCGTGGGCGCATGACCAGCGTCAATATGATTTTCTTCATGGGCGGGCCACAGCTAGGGGAGCTGGAGGCCGGGGTCGTTGCCGCCCTGTTCGGCGCACCGTTTGCCATTTTCAGCGGCGGTATTGCCACCGTACTGTTGACGTTGTGGATTGCGTGGAAATACCCCCGCCTGCGCAGCTATACTAGCGAGACGCAAGCCGCAGCAGCGGTTGCCGCCGCCGACTGACAGGCCCTTACCGTTTGGGAACTTCCTGGCTTAACACATTGCGCCAGGCGTCGGGGATTTTCGACACTTGCCCCTGGTGGTTGATACAAATGTGGCTGGTGCGTCCCGTTACCAACAGCGTGCCCGACGCAGCGTCCACGATCTCGTAGCCGAAGGTGATCGAGCGACTCTTGAGTTCTTCAACCCAGCAACGGACCGTAATCAACTGAGCATAGCGCGCCGGAACGCGATACCGCACGAAAACCTCGCTGACGGCCAGCCAGTAGCCGCTGCGCTCGAACTCGGCGTAATCGATGCCGCGCACGCGGGAGTAATGGGAACGGGCCTCTTCAAAATAGGCCAGATAGTTAGAATGGTGGACAACGCCCATCGCGTCCGTCTCGACATAGCGGACGTGAAACGTCGTCTCGGCAACAAAACGATCGGCAGGGGGCATTCTTTTCTCCGTTCAAAGTAAACACCGCATCACCGGGCACACACAGGTAAAACAGCTTTGCACCTGTGGGAGCCAAGATTATAAAGTCGATTCGCGCGCCAGGATGCTACGCAGCAGGTCTTTGCGCGCCGCACCACCCAACGTTTCCAGCTTACGCAGTCCCAACGGATCGATCTCTTCGCGCAGCAGGCGGATTTCTTCGGTAGTCGGCGGCAGTGTCTCGTGCAGATCGGGAGCAATGGCCAGGTCAAAGCCCGTCTTTGCCCGAATCCGATCCACCGTGACGCCGGGATGGTGCGCAATCAGACGCATCCGCCCATCGGCCCAGTCGAACTGTCCCAGGTCGCTAAGCAAATACACCGGGCCGCTGCCACGTCTGCGTTCTGGGGTGTGCCCCAAGCCGCTGACGAAATCCACCTGGGGGACAAACACGGCACGCGAATGGCGGGGCACATACAGGTGCATGTTATTGGAAAGCAGACTGACGTCGGGGATACCCACCGCCCCCGGCAGGCGCATCCGGGGACGGTGATAATCCCGCCCAATAGCGATGTTGTTGAAGTTCCCGGCGCTATCGACCTGCGCCGGGCGGAAGAATTCCACCGGGTAGAGACGCGGCAGAATGTCTGCCACGATGTGCACAAAGCCGATGGTCATCAGCGCCCTGCCAAGCCACAGTTCCTCGACGCGCGCCAATCCCAGCGGGGACCAATCCTGGCAGATGCCCTGCCCGATGGCAGAAGCGAACCGCAGGTTGGGTGCGTGGGTCAGTTTCGCCAGCAGGTAGCCGGCCATGACCAGGGGAGTTGCCATCCCCTGTGCAGCAAGCGTATCATCGCGCACCCGGCGCGCGATACATACCGACATCAACTCGTCGATGGTGTAATCCGGCGTGTGTTCCATCATCACCAACGCACGGCAGCAGATTGCTGCCATCCCACCCGTTCCGTTTAACCCCACCCGCGCGACAAAGTTCCGCTCACGGACGGACCGTGTTTACCATCTGTTCGGTGAGCACGCGCACTGCCGCTTCAAGCTGGGGATCGTGTTGCCCATCCACACCATCTGAAGGCACAACCACATCTGGGGTGACACCTGTCCCTTGAATGCTGTGGTCGTTGGGCGAGTACCACCGGGCGATTGTCACCCGCACGCCGCCGCCGTTGGAAAGCCGCTGCCAGGTTTGCACCGATCCCTTGCCGTAGGTGGTCGCGCCGACAACGGTCGCCCGGCCCAAATCCTGAAAAGCCGCTGTGACCAATTCCGACGCACTGGCGCTGCCCTCGTCCACCAGCACGACCATCGGCACCGTCGGTGCAATGGGATGGCCACTGGCTTCGTGCACCTGCTCTCCCTCGCGGAAACGCTCCCGCAAAATGACACCATCCTGCAAGAACTCGCTGGCAACGTCTATTGCCGTCGTCAGAAAACCGCCGGGATTCCCCCGAAAGTCCAGGATCAGGCCCGGACGGTGTTCCACATCCAGGGCCTGGAGGGTCTGGCGCAGGTCCGCCGCCGTGTCACTGCCGAACTGAAGCAATCGGATATACACCAGGCCGCTTTCCAGCACTTCGGCGCTCACGCTATCGATCTCGATGCGCGCGCGAGTGACATGAATGATTCGCAGGGCATCTTCACCGGGGCGCAGAATGCCCAAGCTGACCCGCGTCCCCGCCGGGCCGCGAATCCGGCTGATGATCTCGGTCTGGTTCATCGCTGTGATGTCTACACCGTCTACCTGCATGATCGCGTCGCCGCTCCTGACGCCCGCCGCTTCAGCAGGCGACCCCGGCAGGGTATCCACGATCATCAGAGCGCCGGTTTCCTGGTTCTGCCGGACCGTCGCGCCGATCCCCTCAAATGCCCCTTCAAGATCGGTGTTGACGATGGCGAAGGTCTGTGGGTCCATGTAGAAGCTATATTCGTCGCCCAACGTCTCCATCATGCCGTTGAGCGCGCCCTCCATCAGAGAGACGTCATCCAGCGGTTCGACATAACTGGTATGCAGCAGGTCCCAGGTTTCCCAGAAAGGCGCAAAGAGCGCCTCACGGTCATCCTGCGCCTGGACCGGGCCATGTTGCGTCCCCAGGAAAAAACCGACCCAAAACAGGGCGAACATCAGCAGCCAGGGCACAACCCTGCGCAGCCGCGGGAATGCTTGTTGATGTGGCATGGGGTCTCCGCTAAAAGTAACCATCCGATCTGCCACCAGTATACTTAAGACAGCCTTGTTTTTGCCTGCAAAAACGGTTAGGAAGTGGTGAGACTTTCCTAAAAAGCTGCGCCTTTCTCTTCCCAATGTAAGAAGTCGGCCAGGTAATCGGCAAAGTGTCCCTCCGCACAGGCTTCGGTATAGCGCAACAGTTCCCCACCGCCGACCGGATACAGCGGGTAGCAGGATGTCGGCCATGCGCCACGCGGCGCGTGGGCAACCATCGTCACAAAGGGCGCCGGCAGATGAACATTTTCCGTCAGCTTATCGACCACTTCTTCTGCCGTGACGATCACAGTCTGGGCGATAAAAGCCACCTCGCGGTCGATTGCCAGATTGCTGTTGAGGCGTGTATTGCCATAACGGTCGGCCACAAGCGCATGGATCACAGCCACATCACAGGAGATCGCCGGAAAAGCCATGTACGTCTCGCCGCTGTATGGATCGCACACCGTTTTGACGTCTGGGCGCAAGCGGGGCAGGTCTGTGCCGAGCCAGGCCGTCGAGGGCATAAAGCCCACACCGCCTAACGTGGCCCGAATGCCCAGCGCCAGACTGGCCTCGGTTTCTTCAACAATATCAATGTTCCCGGCATTACCGACTTCGGTAAACATGGGAGCCAGACCGAACGCCTCCAGGCCAAAGTAGCAGGTCCGAACACAGGCGATACATCCTGCCCCGACCAACAGATCGGATTCGTATCCTGCCGCAAAGTTGAGTAATGTCAGGGCAGCGGGCCGATCTGGTCGGCGCAGCAGCGCACGGACGAAGGCAACCGGCCTACGATAGTTGGTCATGCCGCCGAGGGCCAGGGTCTGCCCATCCTGCACAACCTGAGCAGCTTCCGCCAGGGGAACCCGGCGATCCACCTTAGACAACACGTTCTCTACCCACCTGTCCATGTATTTATTTTGCACGTGCGGCGCATTGTAGCAGGGTTTATAATGTCTGGCAGTACAACTCAACAGCAAGTCGATAGGTTTTCCCTTTCAGACATGATTGGGAGTATCGTAGAAGTACCTGTTGCAGATCAGATGAGAGAACCGAAATGACATCGCAGCCCACCGAAGTGGTATCCCTCACACAACCTATGCGCATCGCCGGCGTGCGTTTTACCAAAGTCGGTAAGCTCTATCACTTCGACGTAACCGCTAACCCGGAAATACAGCCTGGCGATCATGTCATCGTCGAGACCACGCGCGGACGACAGATGGGCCAGGTCATGGGTTTCGCTACTTGGGAGGAAGGGCGCGAATACAAGCCCATCCTGCGCAAAGCCACGCCCCGTGATTTGCTGATGAAACAGGCGTGGGAAAGCCGGGAAGTCGAGGCCCTGATTCGCTGCCGCGAACTGGCAGCCGAGATCGGCGAATATGAGGGCGTCAAATTCATCGCTGCCCAGTACAATTACGATGGTAGTATGCTTACGTTTCTCTACAGCTACGAGGTGGACGACCGGACGCCCAATGTTACCCGGCTGCGTAACCGCCTGACGCGCGCCTTCCGTGATGTTCGGATCGAACTGCGCCAGATCGGGCCGCGCGATGTTGCCAAGTTGCTGGGTGGCTATGGGGCATGCAGCGGGCCGCGCTGTTGCAGCACCTTTCTGACCGAGTTCAGTCCGATCTCGATCAAGATGGCGAAAGCGCAGGGCATTTCGCTTAACCCCTCGGAAATTACCGGCATGTGTGGGCGGTTGCGCTGCTGCTTGATCTACGAGTATGAGCAGTATGTTGAAGCGCGCAAGCAGCTTCCCAAGCGGAACAAGCGCGTCGGCACGCCGCTGGGTGAAGCAAAGGTCGTGGATGTGCAGCCGCTCCAGGATACGGTGACGGTGGAGATCGAAGACAAACGCCACACTTTTAGCCGCGAGGAGATCATCCCCCTGGCCGAGTGGGAGGCGCTCCAGAAAAAAGCCGAGGCCGGGTGCAGCAAACACGAAGGCGGTGGCTGTGATTGTGGTGCGCATTGACGAAGCTACAGCTTTTCCGCTGATGAACCAGACCGAAGGGTGGGATTCCTGATATGGCGATTGATTTTCTGGCAGATGCTACCCGACTGACCGACCAGTTGGTGGCCTGGCGGCGCGACTTGCACCGGCATCCCGAACTGGCGTTTGAAGAGCGGCGAACGGCTTCTATCGTCGCCGACGAATTGCGGCAGTTGGGCATGGAAGTTCAGATCGACGTGGGCACGACCGGTGTGGTCGGCATCCTTGACGGGTCGTCGGATGGGCCAACGGTGATGGTGCGCTGCGACATGGATGCGCTGCCGATTCATGAGGCCAACCAGACTGACTATGCCTCGACCACAGCGGGGGTCATGCACGCCTGTGGGCACGATGGCCACACGGCTATTGGTCTGGCAGTGGCGCGTCTTCTCAACAAACATCGCAGTCGTCTTCAGGGACGGGTGAAGTTTGTGTTCCAGCCTGCCGAAGAGACCGCCGGCGGGGCGCTGGCAATGATCGACGACGGTGTGCTAGACGATCCGGTTCCCGACGTGGCGCTGGGGTTGCATCTATGGAACACCAATCCGGTCGGACAGGTGGGCCTGACCACCGGAGCCGCGATGGCCGGGGCAGACATCTTCGAGATCGTCGTCCGAGGCAGCGGGGGACACGGCGCATTGCCACACGAGACGCGCGATCCCTTGTTGACCGCAGCGCAGATCGTCAGCGCGCTGCAATCGGTGATCAGCCGCAACGTGGACCCGTTGGATACAGCGGTGCTGTCCGTCACCAGCTTTCACGCCGGCGAGGCGTTCAATGTGATCCCGTCCGAAGCCTACCTGAAAGGGACTATCCGCACTTATCGGCAAGAAGTCCACGATCTGGCGGTCATGCGGCTGAAGCAAGTCACGGAGGGTATTGCGGCGGCCATGGGCTGCGAAGCTGAAGTCCAGGTGACAACCGTAACACCTGCCCTGCACAACGACCCGGAAGTGACCCAGGTCGTCATGCAGGCGATTGCTCCCTACGTCGAGCCGCACAACGTGATCCAGGGCGTCAAGACAATGGGAGCAGAGGATATGGCCGTCTTCCTGGAAAAAGTGCCGGGCTGTTTCTTCTTTCTCGGATCGGCCAACGCCGAGCGCGGGTTGAATTATCCGCATCATCACCCGCGCTTCGACTTTGATGAGGCTGCTTTGCCTTTAGGAGCCGCAATGCTGGCGTCTGCCGTCGCTGCCTATGTTCTGCCCGGCTGACTCCGGCAGGCAGGGCAAAGGCACATAGTGTTTTCTGTGTCGGACGGCAACGCTGGAGGTGTATGCACAGGTAAGACCATGCCGCAGACGAGTATTTTCCAATGGCAGGAAGGGTTCGGGTGGCTCGTGCTCAGTGGTGGAGGTGATTTTCTGACCGGTGAGAGCGAAGCTGTTGATACCCGAATGCTCAGCCGCAGCGCCGCCGATGGTGGGCTGGCTTACATTTGGGCTGCCGGAGACTTGACTGCCGCCGAGCAATATCTGCAATATCTGGATGACCTGGGTGGCCCCAGCAGCTACCTGGTGGATGTAGTCGCCGAGGACGACGCCGCGCTTGAGTCGCTGTTGGGTGAGGCGGGCATCATCGTCATTGGCGATGGACCACAGGCAGACCGGCTGTACAACGGTCTGTCTGGCGTAGGCATCAAGGCGCTTGCGACGGCTTTCCGGCGTGGCGCACTGGTAATGGGCATTGGCGCAGGGGCAGAAGTGTTTGGCCAATGGCGCCTACGTCCGGCTTCACAAGGGGTGCGGCCCGGCTTCGACTGGCTCACCAGCGCCGCCATTTTGACAGGCAACCTGGACAACGCCGAGAGACGCACGTTGAAAGGCCTGCTGCGTGCACAACCGCTCACCTACGGGTTAGGGATTGGGGCTGGGTCTGCGCTGGCTTTGGGGCCAGAAGGTCAGGTCGAGTCCTGGGGGATGAGCCAGATTGCCGTTTCGCTGGGGCAGGGATACAGTGCTGCCGTATGACCGAATCACCCGAACCCCGCTCTACGCACGCTTACAACTTCACATCGCCGGTGGACCATCCACCGCGCCGGGTTGTGTCGCTGGTGCCCAGTGTGACGGAGTCGCTCTTCGACCTGCAAATCGGCGACCGACTCGTTGCCGTGACGGACTACTGCATTCACCCCCAGCAAGAAGTGGTGCGGCTGCCCAAAGTCGGAGGGACCAAAACCCCCGACCTGGAGAAAATCATCGCGCTGCGGCCCGACCTGGTGATCCTGAATCGTGAGGAAAATCGCCGCGAAGATGCTGAACGCCTCCAGGCTGCGGGAATCCCGATCTGGGTTACTCATCCCCAGACCGTACAGGACGCCCTGAACTTGCTGTGGGAAATCATGTACGTCTTCGACGCGCCGGCCATGGCCGAGCAGGTGCGCTGGATCGAGCGTCAGGTCGATTGGACGGCAGGAGTCGCCAGGGAAAGCAAGCCGGTGCGTGTCTTCGTGCCAATCTGGTACGATCCCTGGATGACCTTCGACAGAAATACCTATATACACGACCTGCTGCGGGTCTGCGGCGGAGAGAACGTCTTTGCCGCCTACCCAGCAGGCGATACGCCCTATCCGCGTATCACGTTGGACGAGATCGTTGCTGCCCAACCGGAGGTAATTCTGCTTCCCGACGAACCCTTTGCCTTTTCGTCAGAGCACGCCGACCTGCTCTCCCGGCTAGATGTTCCCGCTGCCCGCCGGGGAAGGATATATCCGGTCGAAGGCAGCCTGCTGACCTGGCACGGAACGCGGCTGGCGCGCGCCTTGCGAGAAATTCCACCCTTGTTGGCCCAGCCTGAGGAAGAGTAACGTGTCCGATTCGTCTGTTCCACCTTCGGTCTCTGGCGGTCAGGTTTCGCTGGAATTGTTAGGCATCGTCGCGCACGATCTTAAGACACCGATCACGTCGATTAAGAGCTACGCGGACTTGGTGCGCCAGGGGGGGGAACTTACTGACCGCCAAAAGTTGTATTTACAGCGCATCGAGATGGCGGTCGAAAATATGACCTCCCTGATCAACGATCTGCTCGACCTGGTCTGGCTGGAAGGCGGGATGCAGCTCAAGATGGTCCCCTGCAACCTGATGGATGTTGTCCGCTCTCAGGTGGCTGCGCTGGAAGGTTATGCCCAGGCGCGAGGCGTCACCCTTCACCTGACCAGCGGCGACAACCTGACCGTCATCCACGCCGACCCCCGGCGACTGGGCCAGGTGGTGAGCAACCTGGTGAGCAACGGGATCAAATATAACCGTAAAGGGGGCAACGTGCGGGTTCATGTCGCGCGGCTGCCCCAGGCGATGGAAATTACAGTGTGTGACGACGGGATCGGCATCCCGGCAGAAGACCTGCCCCACATCTTCGACCGGTTTTTTCGCGCCCAGCGCGAGGAGACATCCCGCGTGGAGGGAAGTGGGCTAGGCCTATCGATTGCGAAAGCCATCGTCGAGCGGCACAACGGCGTCATCAACGTTGAGAGCATCTTGGGACAGGGAACCACGTTCCACGTCATCCTGCCGCTGTCGTAGAGCGGTGTCGGAGGCGGGAACCACCGTTTGTAGACAGCCTATCACAGGATCGGTGGTCATGTTTGCAGAAACTGAGAATGGCGGCGAAGGCAGCGCCCAGGTCAGGCCCGGCGACCAGGAACCAGTCGGGCGCGGTGAACCGGTCGAACCCGCCGAGGAAAATTCGGAACTGGTCAGTGCGCCGACGCCCGATGTTGTTGAAGAGGCCGGTGAGACCAGCGATGTTGTAACCGATGCAACCCAGGAACCAGAAAAAGACCAGAATGCCGAAACCGCCGAGGAACAAGCCAGCGAGACGCAGACCGTGCAAGATTTTGTGGAGACCAACAACGGCAAGACAGAAATCGTTGCGGAATCCTGATGGGTGCCCACAGACCGGCGCGCCGCGCCTTTTAGCGGCATTGGTCGATTCAAAGGAGTCAACACATGAGCATCGATCTTGGTCAGCTGATTGTGTGGGTCATCACCGGGGCGCTGGCCGGTTTTCTGGCCGGGCGGCTGTTCGCCGGAAAAAGTTTCGGCGTCCTGGGCAACGTCTTGATTGGGTTGGTCGGCGCCCTGCTCGCCAGCGCCTTGTTTGAAATTCTCAATGTTAACATCGAAGGACTGCCGGAATTTCGCTTTTCGCTGGCCGACCTGCTCACGTCGTTCGTCGGGGCAGCATTGCTGCTGCTGCTCTTCCGGCTGGTACAGCGGCGTAGTAGCTGACGCGATGTGCAGGTTTTCAACGCCGGAGTCTCAAGTTCCCGGCAAGGATGTAAAGTCCGCCTCAGTGGCCTTCGCCGAGGGTTCAAAAACCCTCGGCGACCGGGGCAGACACGGTCGTCTTTGAAACTTGCACATAGGGTTAGCTTGACGCCTGCTGCGCATTGACTGGGCCTGCGCAACGGAGTACAATGCGCGGCGAAACCTATTTAGGATAATTTAAACCCTTTTTCGAGGAGGAAGCGGTGAGACGCAGCGTTTTTCTCCTGGTGTTGATCGTATTGCTGCTGCTAGGCGGCTTTCTGAGCGTGCAGGTCATCATCAACGGTCCTAGTGGCGCACTGCCGGGCCTGCGCGTCCAGACGTTAAACCCAGAGGCGTCGGCGCTGGCCATGACGACAAATCAGGCGCTGGCCTTCATCCTGTTTGCCGGGTTTACGCTCGGTTCTCTCATCGCTGGCGGTGTGGTGCTGGCGTTTGTGTTGCGCTACCTGGACCGCCAGGTGCAAAAAGCCAAGCAGCAAGAATAACTCCGCTTTATTCGGCCTCAAACTCCAGCGCGCTCGGCTGTGCACGCAGGTACAGCCTCAGCCGGTGGCAGCGCGCCCGGTTTGGGGAAAGTCCCAGCGCCAACAGCAGTTCGTCCGGGCGGGCCGTGCCCTGTTCCCCCAGAGCTAAGCGCGCCCGGAGTTCATTCGCTTCCGTGACCTCTAGCTGGAAGATCAACGGGCGCAGGTCATAGCTTTTGCCTCGCCGTTCACGGTCCAGGCGTTCCTGCGCCAGCAGATCGTCCACGCGGCGACGTAGTTCTGCTTCATCAACCTCATCCGTGACAATACGGTAATCCGCCGCAATAGTCTGTGTTTGCAAAGCTGGTGTTTTCAGCGGCACCGTTTCGGCGCGCAGGGTTGCCAACCCCGCTGGACTGACCGCGTTCAATTGCTCGACCAACGCTTCCGGTGAGACCGGCTCCTTTACCCAGATATCCAGCAGTTCACACGCGCTGCTCACGCCCAGCGGTAGGGTTGCCGCGATCTGCATTTTGGGTTGAGGATTAAACCCTTGCGAATAAACAAGCGGCACGCCGGCCCGGCGCAACACGCGCTCCCAGGTTTTGGCAAGGTCCAGGTGACCGATAAAGCGCAGCGGACCGTCTTTGCTAAACACGATACGAAGACGGTATTGAGCAATGGGTTCGGTCATACGGGTGGGGTTTCCCCGATCTGTGGCGCTTGAAGCGCGCTGCGTAAGCAGGCATAGATGGTCAGCGTACAATCCGGCCACTCCGTCAGCGGCCCGGTCACACGGGCAAACGGCGTGAGATCGACCGTCAGCCGTTCGCGGACCGATTCCACAAGAGCAATAGCATAGTCGTCTAGACGGGAAGCCAGCAAAAACGCCTCGTTGACGGCAACGCCGTACATATCGCTGGAGAAGCGGTAAACGTCTCCGTAGGTGATGCCGATGGTCAGTTGAATTTCTGGCATGTCGGGCTGCTGGCGGCTGTAGGTAGCGGCGCCTTCTGTCAGCGCCAGGGCAGCAGAGAGAACATCGTCGGCGCTCTGGAAAGTCATCAGCACCTTGTCGCCCATGATTTTGGCGAGCACCCCCGAAAACATCCTGGCGGCCTCGCGGTGCAGGCGATGCAGCGTCGCCAGGTATTCCTCCAGCGTCTGCGGGGAGACGGTTTCTGTCAGATGGGAGAACTTTTTGATGTCCGAGACCAGGATAAATACCCCTTGCTCGATATGCAGGCGATCTCGATATTTCAATTCGTACACCCGAATCGGATCGGGCAGGCCGCGCAGAGCATACGTATCTACATATTCAAACTCAAACTCAGCGCGCTTGCATACGCCGCGCGTGGTTTCGGTGACGTAGATGGCGCTAGGAGGGGTCATCTTCTCCAGACGGCTGACCGTTGCCACGCCGTCGCCCAGCAGATCGCCTTCCGTGACCACCACGTCGGCGGTGTGCACAATAATCCGCAGTGCCCCAACAGGCCGCCCGGAGATGGTCAGGTTGCGGGTTTGCATGTCACGCTGAATCTTCTGAGCTGCGTGCAGGCAATCGCTGGCGCTCTCAAAACTGGCAAGGTAGCCATCCCCGGTGAATTTGAACGGGTCGCCGCCGTAGTAGCGGATGGCATGGCAGATCTGGGCGGTTGCTTCCTCGATGTAATCGGCCATTTCCTGGCGAGAAATGGAAGCGGCAGTAGTGGTAGAACCAACCAGGTCTGCCTGAAGAATGGTCAGGGTGCGGGTTTTCATGAACAAACCTCTCGCTTGCCTGCACATGTGCGCTAGGGTTCTAGCCTGAATTCTAACCTGAATCGACCGCAAAGGATACCCGGCGTCCGCCCTGGCTACCGATCCAGGGCATAACGCGCTACCACCTCCGGGACAAGATTCAGCGCCAATCCCAGAAAACAGGCCAGCCAGCCGATCCCGGCCTGAATGTCGCGCAGACTGACCTGTTCCATCCCCTGCGCTGTATAGCTGAGCGACGGACCGAACAACCCCAGGGTTCGCCCCCGTCCCAGATGGCGATAACGATGTGTGGTAGTACGACAGTGGGCCTGCGCCATCGGCTGCGGCGTGAAGTCGTTAAATGCCTGGGCCAGATCGTGCGTTAGGCGTTGGTAGTGTGGTGGCACAACCAGGCCATTTTCACCCGCTGATGCAAAGGCGTAGCCGATGCCCGCACCGTGTCTGAGCACCGGAGCACGGTGAACCGGCTGTACGTCCACAATCACACTCCCTAACGCAGGCCAAGACAAAACAACCCCGTCAGGCCGACGCCCCGCACCTATCTCAGGCGTGTGCTGATCACAGAAGAGAAACAGGCAGCGTCGATTCTGTTCCAAAAGGACTTGCTCTGCCTGCCGGAGCAAAGCGGCTGCGCCCAGCACCGTCAGCACGCCGGCAGCATTATCCAGCCCCGATCCCTGGATCACGTCACCCTGACGAATCGGCGCAAAATCCAGCGTGATCGTGTCTAGACAAGAAACCGCCCCAGACTGCACCTGGAAGATCCATAGGGCCTCGTCTCCGTTGTCGTGATCGAGCAAAGAAAACAACTGTCCCCGCGCGGCGGTGACAAGTTGTCCCTGATCCGGATCGTATCGCAGCGCCCTGGCGGGCAGCCGGATTGCCGCTTTGAGCGGGGACGGGACGCTCAGGGAAAAGAGCACCGGATTTTGCGCTTCTTCCAGCGAGTGCACCCGGAACGATGGGCGATCCAGATGGGTGAGTACCAGCAGATCGGGGTGATCTTTTTCGACCCCCAGCCAAAGGCCGCCGCTGCCCATGCCCGCCAGATCGGCCTCCAGACGATCCGCTAGGCCAAAGGCTGCTGTGATGTCGGTCAACTCGTCGAAGATTGCGCCGGGCAGCGTGACTCCACTTGACGGTGCCGGCGCTGCCATCAGGCGCCGCAGCAGCACCCACACTTTCTCCCGGTCCTCGACCCATGCCTGGCCTTCGAAAGCGGCTTGCAGCGCCGGAATCGCCTGCCAAAGCTGATTGAGCAGCATGGTTCACGTCCTGTCGTCTAAAGCGCGCTTTCGACCTGGCGACGCTGTAATCTTTTGCAGGATGCCTCGTCCCGACATCGCTGTTATCATACAAGTATTGTACAGGCAGGATACAAACTGGGACAAAGGCAAATCTGATGAACAACGCAATAACCCTATCGCCGGAAGTGGCTTCGGCGCTCAGAGAAGGACGGCCTGTCGTGGCGCTCGAATCGACCCTGATCACGCACGGCCTGCCCTACCCGACGAATGTCGAGACTGCATTGGCAATGGAAGCCGCCATCCGGGCAGAGGATGCGGTCCCGGCGACGATTGCCGTATTGAAAGGACAGATTCGTGTCGGGCTGGATGCTGCCACCATCGAACACCTGGCAGGCCTGAGCCAACAGAACGTCCGCAAGTGCAGCCGCCGTGACCTGCCCATCGCGGTCGGCTTGGGGACCGACGGTGCGACCACCGTCGCCGGAACGATGATCGTAGCCCACATGGCCGGGATCGACGTGTTTTCCACCGGAGGAATCGGCGGTGTGCACCGGGGACATCCCTTCGATGTGTCGGCGGACCTGATCGAGTTAGGGCGCACGCCGATCACCGTCGTCTGCTCCGGCGCGAAATCCATTCTAGACCTGCCGCTGACGCTGGAGGTGCTGGAAACGCAGGGTGTGCCTGTGATCGGCTTCCAAACGGATAGCCTGCCCGCTTTTTACACGCGGTCGAGTGGTCTGCCGGTTGATGTGCGTGTGGAAACGCCGGAGGCGGTCGCCATCATCGTTGAGGCGCGTCGGAACCTGGAACTGGCGCAGGGGATTCTGGTGACGGTCCCGGTTCCCGAAGCCGACGCGCTGGAAGACGACGAAGCCGAAGCAGCCATCGCAGAAGCGACGCGCCGGGCCGAGGCAGCCGGCGTCACCGGCAAAGATGTAACGCCGTTCGTGCTGGGCCAGGTGCTCGAACTCACCGGTGGACGCTCCCGACAGGCCAACGTTGCCCTGCTGATCAACAACGCGCGCGTCGGGGCGCAGATTGCCGCCGCGCTGTCTGCCCGGCGCAGCGCCGAGGCTCACCGTCGCCAACTGCAACAGGCTTGAGAATAACCCCCATGACAGCCGTCAAATACGCTTCTTTCGGCATCATCATCGACGACATTGTATATCCCGATGGGCGCACGCAGATGGGCGTGCTAGGCGGCGGCGGGCCGCAGACAGCCTGGGGCATGGCCCTCGCCGCCGAAGAACCCGGCATGGTCGGGCTGGTTTCCGGCGTCGGACCGGATTTCGACCCGGCCCTGCTTGCGCCCTTGCATGCCGCCGGGATCGACCTCTCCGGCGTAAAGACGACCCACCTTCCCACGCCGCGTGCCTGGGAACTGTTGGAATGGGATGAACGGCGCACCCATATCTGGCGTACCAGACCCTCGGCTTACGATGTGCAGATTGGCCTGGACTGGAATCTGCTGTCTAGTGTCTACCCGTATATTGAGGCTGCGCATTGGTACGTTCACCCGGAGCGCCCGAACCTGTCCCTCTGCCCGCCGCTACGGGAGCGCAATGCGCTGATCAGCATCGAGGCGTCGAAGCACGCCGACATCCAACCGCCCGATGAGACGATTCGATCTATCCTGAGCCAATGCGACATTTTTTCGCCGAACCGGGAAGAGGCGACCAGCCTGTTCGGCACCGCCGACGGGCCAGAAATACGCCGCCGCGCCGCCGCGCTCGGCGGGCGAATCCTGGCGCTGCGCTGTGGGGCCGACGGCGCAGAGGTATGGAACTTCGAGAACGGCAGGGGCGTCAAGGTCCCGGCAGCGCCGCCGCGCCAGGTGATCGATCCGGTGGGTGCGGGGAATACCTTTTGCGGGGCGTTCATGGTGACGCTGCACCGCACGGGCGACCTGATGGAAGCAGCAATCTGCGCATCGGTCGCCGCTTCCTACATGGTAGAACAGGTCGGCCTGCCGCCAGAACCGCCCTCCCGCGAGGATGTAGAGCGCCGCCGCCGGGCTGTGCGTGAGAACACCCGCTGGCTTGCGGTCTGAAGACACGCAAAGGGGGCAGTCGCCCCCTTTGCGATTACTACCATACGGGTCAGGCACTATCCCCCCGGTGCGACAACGGGTGGAACAACGGCATACTCGACCCGCAGCGCGGGTTGGCCCGCCGCGCCGTCCACGCTGACCGGCGCGTTCACGCGCAGACGGTCCAAAAAGCACAGGTTTTCGTTGATCGCCTCGCAGTAGTATATGTACAGGTCAACCGACAGGGCGGCTTCCCCCTCGGCGAGCGTCACTGGCACGGTCAGCGGCATCTCCGGCTCGATGATGCGCTGGGAGCGGTTTTCTTCCGCGATCTGAACTACCACACCATCAGGATGCCAGTCTGCACTGAAGGGTGCAAGGCCGTTGAATTTATATCCTTCAGGAACCTGCACGTCCAGAGTGATCACACCTGCACCGGCAGAACTGGTCTGCGGGTCCAACGTCACTTCGCGGCCCGTGAACGGCGCAGCCGCAACCACCGCCTCTCGCCCGGCCTGGAGCGCCTCCGGGTTCGGGAAACGGATCGTGCTGACCGTCTGCGCTTCCAGATCGATCACACGGATGGCGTGATTGTTGGTATCGGCCACATAGAGCCGCCCGTTCGCGTAGCTGAGGCCGCCCGGCTCGTCGAACATGGCTTCGTCAAAACTGCCGTCGATATAACCGCCCGCCGCGCTTCCAACCAGGGAGCGGACCTCACCAGTTTCAGGATTGATGGTCTTGATTTTGCTGTTGTACGTGTCGGCCACATAAAGCAACCCATCCGCATAGACCACGCCCAGCGGATGCTGGAGTCGGGCTGCGCGCCCCACGCCGTCCTGGTCGCCGAAGTCGAACAGGCCCGTGCCGACCAGCGTCCGTACCTGTCCGTAGGCTGGGTCCAGGTCGGACTCGCGGATCGCGCTGGCCTCGCTGTCGGCGAAGTAAAGCACCTCGCCGTCGGTCGTGATACCGCTCGGCTGGGCAAGCTGGGCGCTGGCGTGCGCGCCGTCGGCGATCCCCTCGATGCCGCTGCCGGAATGGACCGTGATCGTGCCGCCGGCGATGTCGTAGCGCCAGAGCTGGTGCGGCCCAGCCATCGCAATGTAAAGCTGACTGCCCACCACCACCAGGTCCCAGGGGCTGTTCAGCGGAACTTGCAAAGCCGGACCATCGGGATTACGGGTATAGGCCTGATAGCCCGTTCCTGCGACGGTCGTCACGGCCTGTGCTCCAAGATCAACGGCGCGGATGGTGTGGTTTTCGGTATCGGCCACGTAGAGGATACGCCCATCTTCGCTGAGCGCCATGCCCTGTGGCCGGTTGAAACGCGCCACTGCATAATTGCCATCCACATTGCCCGACTCGGTGCCGCCGATGACGGCCAGCACCACGTAAGTTTCCAGGTCGGCCACGACGATGCGGTGATGGTTACTGTCGGCAATGAACAGCCGCCCGCCCGCCGCATCCGCCAGCACCTTGCCGGGAAAAGCCAGCAGTGATTCGGCCCGTGTGCTTGTTTCCGGTGCCAGATCAATCGGTGTGCGGTCGATTTGCCCTTGCGCGTCAAACTGAGCCACCATACCCGCGATGATCGGCTGCACCACCGCGTAGACGCCTTCGCCGGAATGGTAGCCGAAGACGCGCCCCAGCGGGTCCACCACCATCACGGTTGGCCACGCCCGGATGCCCCACTGCTGCCAGATCACAAAATCTCGGTCATTGACGACAGGATGTACGACCTCGTAACGCTGCACGATCTGACGGATGTTCTCGGTGTTGCCTTCGTTTTCGAACTTGGCGCTGTGCACGCCGATCACCACCAGTTCGTCGGCAAATTCGGCTTCCAACCGCCGCAGGTCCGGGATGATATGCATACAGTTGATGCAGCCATAGGTCCAGAAGTCCAGCAGCACCACCTTGCCGCGCAAATCCTCCCACGTCAGCGGGCCGGGTACGTTGATCCAATCTAACCCTTCCGGAAACGCCGGGGCCGGGACGCGCCCGGCATAATCCTGTCCGCTCACACCACCATCTCCCCCACCCTGGGCAAATACGGGCAATCCAACACTCACCAGCAGCACCACCAATCCCAATACCGCCACACCAAACCAGGTTTTTCTGCCCATGAACTCGTCTCCTGAATATGCAGATTATAAACCGATACGGACCGACCGAAATCGGAGAACGTCTACTCTCATCATCTTTTAACCGGACAAGGGAGCAACTTGAGAAGCTCGAAACGGCGGTAGTCGATCAGCGGCGGCGGCCTAACCAATACCCGATCAGCCCTGCCGCCAGCGTCGCCACCGACCAGGTCTGGGTCTGCACACTGACCGGGGCCATGTGAGGCCCGAAGGCACGGCGCACCTTACGCCGGTAAACCGGCACCATCAGCGCATTCAAGATTTGATCGAGCAGGTAGATCAGGAATGTCACGCCGAAATGGGGCAGCGGACCACGCGGCTGCGGCGGTACATCCGCCAGAGTTACTTCGGCAACAGCATAGCCTTCGGTATCCGGCGGAACCTTTACCAGGATATGACCGTGCGCACTGGCGACATAGGTCTCGTTGAAATACCCGGCTTCGACGCGGACCTCCCCGGCCTGCGGCAGGTACAGCCAGAAGTCCGGGCGAAACAGCGTGCCGATCATCAGGGAGAGCTGCGGCAGCGGAACGTGCGAAGAAAAATGCCCCGCCCCAGTGGTGTTGACCACCGGCACACCGAGGGCGGCGGATTGGCGAAGGAGTTTTTCGCCAAAGATGCCATCACCGGTCCGCTTCATTTCCTGCGTCAGCGGTCCCATGCCGTCCATGTCCAGGCAGCGGCCATCAGGAAAGACCAGGATCATCTCGTTAAAGGTCGGCGGGCAACTGCTGATCACCATCGCATCCACTTTGCCCGCGTAGCGCGCCCAGAGTTCGGGATGCGCCGAGTCCCAGCAGATCATCAGGCCGAGCCGACCCAGGTCGGTATCGGCGACGGTGATCGCGCGGCCTTCGCGGAAGTAAGCCCGCTCCCAATACCAGGGATAGTTCTTGTCGTAGCGCCACAGGCGGCCATCCGGCGCAACCAGCAGCAAAGTGTTGTAAACATCCTCGATGTCCAGGAGGAGTAGCGTGCCAGCGAGATGAACACCGTAGTGAGCAGCGATCTGCTTCATCCAGGTCACCGTCGGGCCGTTCATCGGCTCAGGGAGTACGTAATTGTGATCGGTGTACTCGTACCCCGTGTTGAAGACCTCCGGCAGCACGACCAACTGTGCACCCTGCCCGGCGGCTTCGGCAACCAATTTTTCGGCACGTTGGAGGCGCTCTGGGACGGGAGCAGGGTAGGCAAACATCTGGACGGCGGCAATCTTGATCGTCCGAGACACGACTTCACCCTCCTTGCTGAGAATCACATGCCCTATTTTAACAGCGCAGGCGGCGGAATGCACTCCGCCGCCCGCAGAACTCACCGGCTGCATCTACACACTGCCTGCGCGCCCTTAATCCATGTTGCGGATGACGGCAGTAGCAAACTCGCTGGTGCGGACTTCCGTCGCACCGGGCATCAGGCGGGCAAAATCGTAGGTGACGATTTTCTGCGCCACCGTCTTTTCATAGGCGCGCACGACCAGTTCCGCCGCCTCCCACCACTGGAGGTATTCCAGCATCATCACACCGGAGAACAACAACGACCCCGGATTAACCTTGTCGAGGTTAGTGTATTTGGGAGCCGTGCCGTGCGTCGCTTCAAACAAGGCCACGTAGTCCCCAATGTTTGCCCCCGGCGCGATCCCTACCCCACCGACCTGGGCTGCTGCTGCGTCGCTGAGGTAATCACCATTGAGGTTGGGCGTGCAGAGCACATCGAACTCGTCCGGGCGCATCAGTAAATGCTGGAAGATGATGTCGGCGATACGGTCCTTGATGACGATCTTGCCTTCGGGCACTTTGCCGTCGTACTTCTGCCACAGTTCATCCTCCGTGACCGTCTGATCGCCGAACTCTTCCGCCGCCAGTTCGTAACCCCACTTGCGGAACGCGCCCTCGGTGAATTTTTGGATATTGCCCTTGTGCACGAATGTCACCGACCTGCGTCCACGCTCCAATGCATAGCGGATTGCCTTGCGGGCCAACCGCTTGGTTGCAAAGGCACTGATCGGCTTGATGCCCAAACCCGCGCCCTCAAAGAATCTGGCACCCATTTCCTCACGCAAAAAACGGGCCAATTTTTCGTTTTCGGGCGTGCCTGCCTCATACTCGATCCCGGCGTACACATCCTCGGTGTTTTCACGGAAGATCACCACGTCCAGCTTTTGCGGCTCCTTGAGCGGGCTGGGCACCCCCTGGAAATAACGCACCGGGCGGACGCAGGCGTATAGGTCGAGCACCTGACGTAGCGTCACGTTGAGGCTACGGAAGCCGCCGCCGACAGGTGTGGTCAACGGACCTTTAATGCCGACCAGGTACTCACGCAGGGCATCGAAAGTCTCTTCGGGCATATAATTGCCATCGTAAACACCCGCTGCTTTCTCGCCTGCGTAGATTTCCATCCACTGAATCTGGCGCGTCCTGCCGTAGGCCTTTTCTACCGCCGCATCCCAGATACGCCGGGAGGCGGTCATGATGTCATAACCGATACCGTCACCCTCGATAAAACAAATAATTGGGTTATCCGGTACGTGCAACTTACCGTTTTCGACGGTGATTTTGCGACCTTCGCTTGGCGGAACCAATTTTTGGTACGTCATCGTTCAGAATCTCCTCGCAAAAGAAAACATTCCCCCTGCTATCGGGGAAATATGACCGATTATACCTGCTGCCGTTACGCCCTACGAACGTCCCAAACGCGCGCGGACCACACCCCACAGCCAAGACAGCTCTTCTACCCGGAAGAGCGCCGCCAGCGCCAGGAATGTCACCACGCCGATCATGCCTGCCCCCCCGACCAGGACAAGCTCGCCGATCAACGAGGTAGGTGGAATCAGGGTGGCAATGGCCCGTTCGCCGGTATAGGCCATCAGGCCCATTGCCAGCGCCGCCACGCCCGCCTTAAGAGCCGTCGGCGTCAACCGCTGCCCGCGCAGGCCGCTGGTCTGCCGTCCCAGCAGCCAGCCGGAAATTCCGGCATGAAGCATGTGTTTGACCGAATCGGCGATCATCAGGCTAAACAGGCCGTAGCGCGGCATCAACCCTAGCGCAACGGCCATGTACGCCCCCAGACTGATCACCCCGACCAGGGCAGGCGTGACCGTATCCTGTCGGGCATAGAAGGCAAAAACCAGCAGTAGATCGACCGCTGCGAACGGCAGCCCAAACAGATACAACTGTAACGCTAGCGACGTGATCGCCGTATCGACCGGGGTAAAACTGCCATGCTCAAAGATCAGCCGGACAACCGGCGCGGCCAGCACAAACAACCCCACCGTCGCCGGGAGGATCAACACAATCGCCAGCCGTAATCCACGCGCCAGCGTGTCTTTGTAGGACCGATCCCCTTCAGTAGCGACTAAAGCTGCCTGCCGGGAAAGAGTTGGCAAGATGGCAAGACTGATGGCAGTAGCGACCAGCCCATGGGGGAACTGGATCAGCGTGGTAGCGTAATTCATGTAGCTGATACTGGCCTCGCCTGCCTGCGACGCCAGGTGATAGCTCACCACCCGGATCACCAGCGTGTCGATGATCAGCGAGAACAGCACCGGTATATATAACAGCCCGATCCGGCGTAGACCGGGGTTGCTCCATGCGCCGCGCAGGGTCGGCCATAGGCGGGCATCCCGCAAGCCGACAAACTGCATCCCCATCTGAACGACCGCTCCTACCAGCCAGCCGAGCGCCATCGCCGTAATGCCCAGCGTCGGTGTGGTCAGCAGCGCCACCAACACAATACAGCCGTTGAACACCGCCCCAGCAAAAGCCGGCAGGGTAAAGCGCCGCAGCGCATACAACAAGCCGCTGAGGACGGCAAACAGACCCAGGAAAAACAGGGCCGGCGCAGTGATGCGCAGCAGGTCTGCCGCCAAGGCCTGTGCCTCTGCCGAAGCGCCACCGGAAACCAGCGCGATAACCTGCGGAGCCAGCACTTCCAGCGCCAGCACCAACAGTGCCAGGATGGTGGTTGCCACACCAAGCAGCAGACTCACCAACTGCCACAGCGCCGCACGCCCTTCGCGCACAGCGTATTCGCTCAACACGGGTACCAGTGCGCTGTTGACGTGCCCACCGATCAGCAGGTCGTAGAGTGTGCGTGGCACGATCACCGCTACCTGGAAGGCGTCCACCGCCGCACCTGCACCAAAGAGGTCACTGAGCAGCGTTTCGCGTGCCAGACCCAATACACGGCTGGCGATGTTCCCTATCGCGATCACGCCGGTCGCGCGCACGACGCTCACCTCACCAGATGTTGCTTCCGATTCAGGAGCAGGCATACCTGTCGTCACGGCTTCGGGCGCTACGTCAGTATTCACCGATCCTCCGGCAGGGCGCGAATGCGTGCGATCAGGGCACTGGTGCTGTGCTCCGGCAGCAAGTCGATCAGCACGATCCGTCCTCCCAGTCCCTCGACCGTCGAACGTTCCGGCAGGCCTTTGTGCGCATAGTCGCCGCCTTTGACGTACACCTCCGGGCGGAGCGCCCGGATCAGGTCATCTGCCGTATCGCCGCTGAAGACAATCGCCGCAGAAACCGGCTCCAGCGCCGCGACAAGGCGTGCTCGCTCCAGGGCAGGAATCAGCGGTCGTCCCATCCCCTTCAGACGGCGAGTTGAGGCGTCGTCGTTAACGCCGACGAACAAGGCATCTCCCAACGCCCGCGCCCGCTCCAGATAATCCAGATGTCCAACGTGCAGCAGATCGAAGTGGCCGTTGGTAAATACTAGCGTTCCACCGCCCGCCGCCAGTTCCCGGCGACGCTGCACAGCCTCGTCAAGCGTCAATATGCGGCCCATGCGCCTCAGTTCTCCCCGATGGCCCGACTGCGGGCCGCATTCTAACAGGGGAGCAAAGGGACGGCAAGCAAACTGCTATCCGGTTAAAGAAAACGTCTAACCGGGCAAAGCAGTCGATGTGGGCGTCGGCTCGGCCTGCCGGATCAAGGATAAACTGTACTCGCCGCTGGTGCGCCCTGCCCCCAACTGATAGCGCGTGGCGATCACGTAGTAAGTGCCGTTCTGGGGGACGATAAAGGAGGCAATCAGCGCGTTGTTCTCCGGGCCGGAGTCATCATCCGTTGCCAGTTGGGTGCCGTCGGTGGCGAATAAGAACAGCAGCGGGTCCAGGTCGCCTGAGGTGCGCGTCATGGCAAGTGTTACCACATCTCCCGCTTGCGCCAGGAATGCATAAGTCACCGTCGAGGTTGTATCGTTGACGCGCCCCGTCACGGTGCTGCCATAAGGAATGGGGATCGTTCCCGGTGCGACAACGGGAATTTCCCCGGTGACACCTTCGAGCCGGATGAAATAATCGCCTGTTGTTGTGCCTGCTTCGCGCTGATAGCGGCTGGCGAGGATGTAATAGGTGCCACTGGTCGGGATAATGTATGACTGAATCAGGGCATTGTTGCCCTCACCAGAGTCGTCGTCCTCTTGCAGCGACGTCTGACTGCTATCCAGCAAGACCAGGAAAGGGTCGAGATCGCCGCGCGTGCGAGTCATGCGGATTGTTACCACGTCGCCGCGCTTGGCGCCAAAAGTGTAATACCGAAAAGCGTGCTCGTTATCCAGGGAGCCGCGCAGTTCGTCGCCATAGCGCAACAGCAACGCTGCATCCGGTGTCAGGCCCAGGCCGCTGGTCGGCGCCGTATCGAGTGTCAGCACAAAGCTACCCTCGCTGGTGCCGGCCTGCTGTCCATAGCGCGTAGCGACGATGGTATAGCGGGCAGGTTCGAGGATGAGGAAGGAGGTAATCGCCGCATCCAACGATCCGCCGCTGTCGTCGTCGGCGATCAAGATTTGCCCCTCAGCATCGGCGATGTAAACGTAGGAATCCAGGTTGCCGGAGATACGCCGCATCCACACATTGATGATGTCTCCCCGGCGTGCCTCAAACGTATAAGTCACCTGGGAGGTTTGCACGTCAATCGAGCCAACCACTGCATCACCATAGTTAAGAAATGTTCCTGCACCGGACAGCACTCCCACACGATCCAGCGACAGCTCGTAATCGCCCTCGGTGATGCCCAAACTATGTCCGAAGCGAGTAGCAATCAGGAAATAGTAGTTATCCTCCGGGATTTCTAACAGGGGAATCACGGCGCCGCTCCCGTCGCCGTCGTCGGATGTCGCAAGCACATTTCCGGCATTGTCAGTAAGCACCAGGAACGGATCGAGAGTGCCATCGACAACCTCCATCCGCGCCGAGATTACGTCTCCCTGTCGCCCCTGGAAGTAGTACACCTGGCGGTAGGCGCTGTTGCTGATCGTCCCGCCGACGCTGTCGCCGTAGTTCAACTGGCGGCCTTCCTGGGCGGCAACCGGAAGCAAAGCAGCGACCAGCAACAGGCTCACTGTCCAGATGCTTAACAGATACTTCATCACCCACCACTCAGCGTCAATAGATAGTCGCCTGCTGTCGTACCTTCGAGCAGCTCAAATCGCGTCGCCACAATATAGTACAGCCCATCTACCGGAATGGTATACACGAGCCGCGCATTACGATTGCCACCACTGTCGTCATCACTGGCGACCAGTGACTGGCTGGCATCTAGCAGAGCCAGAAAAGGATCGAGGTTGCCGGAAGTCGTGACCATCGTAATCTGCACCGTCGTCCCGGCAGATGCCTGAAAAAAGTAGAACGTCGCCACCGCTTCGTTACTCACGGCGCCCGCGACCGTCTGACCTAGCGACAGTGCAATGGCCTGGCCCGAAGAGCCGCCTGCGCCGGGCGCTTCGGGCTGACTGACCAGGATGCCTTCTAGGTGCAGCTCAAAGCGGCCCTGCGACGCCCCCTGCCTTTCCTCGAAGCGCGTGGCGATGACCGTGTACGTTCCCTCCCTAGTCAGCAAAATCGAGTCGATCAAGGCGTTCAGGTTGCCGCCGCTGTCATCGTCGCGCGCGATCTCCTGTCCATCAGGGGCAAGCAGGATCACCAGCGGGTCAAGAGTAGCATCGACCGCGTTCAGCCGGATCGTCACTCGGTCGCCTGCCTGTCCTTCAAACGTGTACTCGACTCGCGGCTGGCCGTTCCTGATCTCCCCGCTGATTACGGCGCCATACGTCAGTGCATTCGGCGCTCCCGTTGCCTCCTGCGACGCCGACGATGGCACGGCCCCCGCCTCCCTGGCGCCGGTAAGCGCCAGTTGGAAGCTCCCCCTGGCCTCACCCAACGGGCCGCCCTGCCGGCTGACGATCACCGTATACAGCCCATCTTGCGTGATCACCTGCCGTAGGTTGCCTTCGGTGCTCACGGCGATCTCGCCCAGATCGGCATCTGCCAGGATCAGTATCCCTTCCTGGTCCAGGGGACCGCTGGCTGTCAGGGTAAGCTCGACGAAATCCCCCTCACTGGCATAGAAGGTGTAGATTGCGGCCATTGCGTCGCCGATTTGCCCGACGGCGGGCATTCCCGACGACAACGCAACGGCGGGCAAAAGCGCCACCACACTGCCACCGGCAGGCGCATTCGTCACCTCCAGGCGCAGGATAAAATCGCCGGCAGTGCTGCCCTGTTCGCCCCGATAGCGCGTTGCCAGGATCGCGTAATAGCCATCCGCCGGAAGAGTGTATTCCAGCCGCGCGTTGCGATTCGTCTCACTCTGATCATCATTCTGGGCAATGGTGTTGACCTGGGAATCCAGCAATACGATCATCGGATCAAGGTCGCCGCTGACCTGATCCAGCGTGATGACCAGGCGATCATCGGCCCGTCCCTGGAAGATGTAGGTTCGGAAATAATCTTCGTTCGTCAGCGTTCCGGCGACTGTGTCTCCGTAGGCAATGCGGGTCAGACCCACAAAATTCGGCGGCAGCGCATCCTCACCCTGGACGGATTGCTCCAGGATGCTGGGTGAGCCGGCATGAGAGGGCGAGGTCAGCGAGAGCAGATAGCTGCCCATGCTCGATCCGTTTTGCCGCCCGAAGCGCGTGGCAAGGATCGTGTAGTTTCCCTCTGCCGGGATGACAACGGCCAATTCGGCGTCCAGGCTGCCGCCGCTGTCGTCATCCTGCCCGACGATCTCGCCATTCGGACCATAGAGATAGAGAAAAGAGTCCAGATCGCCGTCTTGGGCTGCCATGTGAATCACTACTTGATCGTTCGCCGCTGCCTGAAAAACATAATACGCGCCAGGACGCTCATCGGTGACTATTCCTTCGACCTGCTGACCGTAAGCCAACGGCACAGGCGCACCGCCGTCTGATGTTCCGGCTTCCGTGCTGCCCGAAAGCGTGAGTGCATAAGCTCCGCCTGCCGACAGGTCGGACAGAGCCAATGTGGCAAAATACACGCCGTCTGCCGGAATCTCGACATTCAGTAGCCGTCCGTCCGGGTCGCACCCTAACTCGACGAAAGCGGCATCATACAGACAGAGGGACGCCGTCATGTTTACCCCTAGCACTCCCCGGAGTGTCACCCGATCACTCGCCCGTGCCTGGAACCAGAACAGGTGAAACGGGCTGGCGGCGTCCAGCGTTCCCCGCTCGGTATCGCCGAAGTCCAGCGCAGAGAGCAGCCCTCCGCGCCGCAGGCCACCGCTACCGCCTGCCTGCTGGCCTGAGGAAAGTGTCAGACGGTAGTCGCCACTGCTCTGCCCCAGGGCGGTGTCCTGGCCGTAGCGGGTCGTCTGAATGATATAGATGCCATCAGCAGGCAGCACAATTTCCAAGCGGGCATTAAAACCGCCGCCCCCATCATCGTCCTCGGCAATCAGGTTTAGGTCGGCATCGCCGAGCAGCAACAGCGGGTCCAAATTGCCCGAAAGCGCCTCCATTGTGATAATCACGGCGTCCCCTGCCCTGCCGGAAAAGGCATACTGTTGAAAAACGGCGGCATCGCTGATTGTCCCTGTCACCGTCTGCCCATATTGGATGGGCGTTCCCCCCTGAGAAAGCGATCCTGCCCCAACCGGTCCAGACGCACCGGCAAGCACATACGCCAGCACCAGCGCGCCGAACAAGTGCATCCACTCCGCCAGGCGACTGCGCATCACGGACCATTCCTTCCCATTCCAACAGGACGGCTTTCATTTTAGGGCACGCCTATGCCCCTGGCAATCCCCTTACCCGACGAGCAGCCTGTGCTTATGCAGAAGGTTGCCCCTTTCGCGCGCTGCCCGGTAGGATAGAGCACGCAACCAATGCACGTTGATCCAGACTGGAAACGCCGGATGAGGATTCATTCCTTTTTGCTGTGCCCTGTCGCTTTGCTCCTGGTCGTGTTGCTGATCGTTCTGGGGAAACCGGTGACAGGCAGCCAGCCGACGGCAACGGCCACACCCGTCGGTGAGCCTGAACCGCGCTGTGGCGTGTTGGGCCGCCTGGTGGAAAACCGGCCCATTTTTAGCGAAACGCGCTTTTGCCCGGAATACCTGCTGCAAGAATTGCCACGCACGGCCCTGCCGTCGATCACGTCGGTTGCCTATGCTCCAGCCTGCGATACCCTGGATGAACCGCGCGGTTGGTGTGGCGCATTGTTCTTCACCCGGCCTGATGAGGGCACGCTGAACTGGATCGGCGCATTCCACCCGGATACCCTTACTTACGATGTGAACGTCTTCGCCGGCGGCCTCACCACGCCGAATGGTCTGGCCTGGCGCGAGGGCGCATGGTATGTCTCCGGTGGGCAGAATGTCTACCGGCTGGCCGACGAAGACGGCGATCTGACCGCCGATTCGGTCGAGATCGTGATCGACGATCTGCCGCAAGGAGCAGGCTTCTGGACAGGCAGTATCGGCTTCGGGCCAGACGGGCGATTATATGTGAGCGCGGGAGCAGGCTGTAATGCCTGTGAGGGAGATCCACGTCGGGGAACCATCCTCAGCTATGCTCCTGATGGAAGCGACGAGCGCACGTTCGCCAGCGGACTGCGCAACGCCTTCGACTTCGCCTGGCACCCGACCAGCGACGATCTGTGGACGGCAGATGCCGGACGGGATGACCTGGGCGAAGACCTGCCGCTGGAAGAACTCAACCGCGCTTCGCAGCCGGGTCAGCATTTCGGCTGGCCTTACTGCTACACGACAGTGGACGGTGTGGTTGCCGATGAGTCTATCGCCCCTCCCAACGAAGGCTTTTGCCGGCAGCAGACCACCGGGCCGGAGCTTACCTTCCAGGCGCACAGCAGTCCTGCCGGGATGCTATTTTACAGTGGCAAGGCGTTCCCTGAACTGGAAGGCGATCTGCTGGTGGTCGCCAGTGGAAGCTGGAACCGCCGCATTCCCAGCGGCTATGCCCTGATCCGGGTGTGCTTCGACGCGGCGGGTGCGCCGGAAATCTGTCGAGATGGTCAGGGGCAGCCGATTCTGGATGCACAGGGTCAGCCGACCACACAAGAAGTGCTGGTTCCTTTTGTGGGCTACCTCGGCCACAGCCTGGAAGACCTGCACATTCACGGGCAGAGCTTTTTCCCGGACCACCCGATAGACGTGGCGATCAGCCCGGAAGGCTGGATCGTGATTTCGGTGCAGGAAGGCCGTCTGATCCGGCTGCGCCCGATGCCGCCCTGGAGCTTTTAGCACTCGCATAAGAAGTTTGCTAGAATTGCTTGACAATCCCCCTGCCCACTGCTACACTATCGACAGATTGGTTGGCACTCTCAATGTTCAAGTGCTAACCTCGTGTTTTTGTAATCTGTTTGCCGTAGCAAGTGCAACCCATTCATCTGAATCAGCAGGAGGATGGCTCCAATGGCTCTGAAGTTGCGTCCGCTTCATGACCGCGTGGTGATCAAACCCCTTGACCGGGAAGAAACCTTCGCGGGCGGGCAGCTGGTGCTGCCGGAGACGGCCAAAGAAAAGCCGCAGCAAGGTGAGATTCTGGCCGTTGGCCCTGGCCGCTTCGACGAAGAGGGCAAGCGCCGGATGCCCCTGGATGTGAAGGTGGGAGACCAGGTTCTTTTCGCCAAATATGCCGGTACGGAAGTCAAGATCGATGGCGAGAAGGTCCTGATCCTCAAAGAATCCGACATTCTCGCGGTTCTCGAAAGCTAACCACGCGCACTGGATGGTAATCAACCCTACCGGAGGAAACTAGACCATGCCCAAGCAACTTGTTTTTCGGGAAGAAGCTCGTCGCGGCCTCAAGCGCGGCGTTGATAAGCTGGCCGATGCCGTTGTGACCACGTTGGGGCCGAAGGGGCGTAACGTTGCCCTGGACAAAAAGTTTGGCGCTCCCACGATCACGCACGACGGCGTGACTGTAGCGAAAGAGATCGAGCTGGAAGACGCCTTCGAGAACATGGGCGCGCAGCTCCTCAAGGAAGCCGCCACCAAGACCAACGACATCGCGGGCGATGGCACCACCACGGCCACATTGCTGGCCCAGACCATCGTCAACGAGGGTCTCAAGAACGTAGCTGCCGGGGCCAATCCCATGTTGCTCAAGCGCGGTATCGAGGCGGCGACGGACAAGGTCGCCGAGGCCATCCGCGCCATGGCGATTGACATCAGCACCAAAGAAGAAATTGCCGCCGTCGCCGCCATCAGCGCCCAGAATCAGGAAATCGGCGACCTGATCGCCGAGGTGATGGACAAGGTCGGCAAAGACGGTGTGATCACGGTCGAGGAGAGCAAGGGTCTGGAGTTCGAGACCGAGTATGTCGAGGGGATGCAGTTCGACCGCGGCTACATCAGCGCCTATTTCGTCACCCAGCCCGACACGATGGAAGCGGTCATTGAAGAACCGTACATCCTGATTCACGACAAGAAGATCAGTGCAGCAACGGACATCGTGCCCATCCTGGAAAAGCTGGTCCAAGTCGGCAAGCGTGACCTGGTGATCATCGCTGAGGACGTGGATGGTGAAGCCCTGGCGACGCTGGTGTTGAACAAGCTACGTGGGATGCTGAACGTGCTGGCCGTCAAGGCTCCTGGCTTCGGTGATCGCCGCAAGGCCATGCTCCAGGACATTGCCATCCTTACCGGTGGTACGGTCATTAGTGAAGAAGTGGGTCGTAAACTGGAAACCGTCCAGATCAACGACCTGGGCCGCGCCGGCAAGGTCGTGAGCACCAAAGAGGACACCACCATTATCGACGGCGCGGGCGACGAGCGCGCCATCAAGGGCCGCATTGAAGAAATCCGCACCGAGATTGAGCGGAGCACCAGCGACTACGACCGCGAGAAGCTCCAGGAACGCCTGGCGAAGCTGGCAGGCGGTGTGGCGGTCATCCGCGTGGGCGCGGCGACCGAGGTCGAACTGAAGGAAAAGAAACACCGTGTCGAGGACGCGCTGAGCGCAACCCGCGCGGCAGTGGAAGAGGGGATTGTACCGGGCGGCGGTGTGGCCCTGATCAACGCCATGAGCAGCCTGGACGACCTGAAGATGGACTACGACGACGAGAACACCGGTGTGTCGATCCTGCGCCGTGCACTCGAAGAGCCGATGAAGAAGATCGCCGCCAATGCCGGGTATGATGGTGCGGTGATCATTCAGGATGTACGTCGTGAGCAGCAGCAGCGGAAGAATGACCGCATCGGCTTCGATGTGATCAGCGGTAAGCTGGTAGACATGGTTGAGGCTGGCATTATCGACCCGGCCAAAGTGACGAAGGGCGCGCTGGAAAACGCGGCCAGCATCGCCGCCATGATCCTGACTACCGAGGCGCTCATCACTGACCTGCCGGAAGAAAACAAGACCCCGGCTACCCCGCCGGTGCCGGATTACTAAATCGGCGGACGCGCACGTATAAAGCAGCTACAAAGGGACCGTCTGACAGACGGTCTCTTTTTCTATCGCAATTCTATCCCAGCAGTATAGTGCAGGCGTTGTGATAGGTCTTCAAAAAGACTATACTTTAAGGCATGGACCAGTTTGTCAGTCTGCTCCTTCAGAATGCTGAGGCGGCTATCATCGCCACAGACACCGAGAACCGGATTCTGTTCTGCAACGCTGCTGCCTACCAACTTTTCGGCATCCCGTGCTGCGACTCGAATGGACGCCCCCTGGCTGAGGTTTTTCCCCAGGCAGAGATCGTGGAGCTGTTTACGCGAGATGTTCCCGACGAACGCGGACGACGCAGGGAAATTTCCTTGAGCGACAGCAAGCTGATCCTCAGCGCCTCGCTGACAATTGTGCCGGGCGTAGGCCGCGTGGCTGTAATGCAGGATATTACCCACCTGAAAGAGCGCAGCCAGATCAAGAACGAGTTCGTGCAGCGTGTTTCGCGGGATATTCGTTCGCCTCTGACAACCATTCTGGGTTATACCGAGATGATCGAGCGCGCCGGGCCGATCAACGAGACGCAACGCAGTTTTATTGAGCGTGTGATTTTCAGCGTGCGGTCCATTACGGCGCTGTTAACTGATCTGGTCGATTTGGATCGTTTGGAGGCCCATCTCGATACGGACCTGGAACCGATTCAGCTTCCCCTGGTCGTGCGCTACGCTGTTGAGGGCAGTCGTCGGCAGTTCGAGGCCAAAGCGCAAAGACTTGACTTGGTACTGCCGGAGCGCGCGCGTCCGGTTATGGGCAATCCCCTGCACCTGCGCCAGATGGTCAATAACCTGCTGGACAACGCCAACAAATACACCGCCAGGGGCGGCCTGGTGAAGGTTTCCCTGGCGGAAGAGGCAAATTTTCTCGTCTTGCAAGTGTCAGACAACGGCATCGGTATTCCAGCAGAGGAGCAGGCTTTTGTCTTCGATAAGTTTTACCGGGCCAGTAACGCCGTTGCAGAAGCACAAGAAGGCACCGGGTTAGGGCTATCTATCGTCAAGCGCATCGTCGATGCCCATGCCGGGCGTATCTGGCTGGAAAGTCAAGAAAACCAGGGCACCACGTTCACAATCATGCTGCCGGTGCAGAACGGCAATAAAACCTAAGCGAACGGCTGACGTTTGCCCATTGCCCGTTAGAGCAAGCTACCCTGCTCCAGCCAGCCGCTCGGCATACTGTGCCTTGTAGTATTCCAGGTATTCGCCCGTCTTGATCTTGCGCCACCACCATTCGTTGGCAACGTACCACTGCACCGTTTCGCGCAGGGCTTCTTCAAAGGTGTGCTGGCGCTGCCAGCCGAGCGCGCGCAGTTTGTCGCAGTTCATGGCATAGCGCCGGTCGTGGCCGGGACGGTCGGCGACATGATGGATCAAGTCTTCTGACTTGCCCAAGTTCCTGAGCATCAGGCGGATCACATCGATGTTGTGTTGCTCGCACTCCCCTGCGATATTGTAGGCTTCGCCTGCCACGCCTTTATGGAGGACGGTGTCAATCCCTGTGACGTGATCCTGCACGTAAAGCCAGTCACGGACCTGCATCCCATCGCCGTAGAGAGGCAGCGGGCGACCGTCAATAGCTTCGGTGATGAACAACGGCAACAGTTTTTCCGGGTACTGGTACGGGCCGAAGGTATTGCTGCCGCGCGTAATGACCACGTTCAGGCCGTAGGTCTGATAGTAAGCGCGTACCATCAGTTCGCCTCCGGCTTTAGAAGCAGCATAAGGGCTGTTCGGGCGAAAAGGATCGGTTTCCACCGAATACCCTTCGGGAATGTCGCCATAGACTTCATCCGTACTGACGTGCAATACCCGCTCCAGACCCAATAGGCGGGCCATGTCCATCAGGATATACGTCCCCACCACGTCGGTATGGATGAAGGCATCCGGGTCGAGAATACTGCGGTCCACGTGGGTTTCGGCAGCAAAGTTGACAATCGTGTCTACGGCGTGGGCCTCGACCACGCGCTGCACCGTCCGGCGATCTGCAATGTCGCCACGTTCAAAGCGGTAGCGTGGATCGTCATGAACGGGCAGCAGATTATCCAGATTACCCGCGTAGGTCAGTTTATCCAGCACGATGATGTTGTACTTAGGATAGGTCTCGATCATGTAACGCACGAAGGCGCTGCCGATAAACCCTGCGCCACCTGTTACCAGAATGTTTTTCATCGTCGTTTTTCACCCCACTTTGGCAGAATAGGCCCCCAAAAACGCGCTACTTTTCCACAACCTCATAGAAGACGCACCGGGGATCATCAGCAGAGATCGCCAGCCGCCCCGGCGCATCTGTGATCAGCAAAAAGGTGTTCAACCCATCTATCAGACCACGTGCATCTACCCGTGCGCCGCTAAGCACCAATTGAAAGGTGTAGCGGAAAGCCTGCCGAGGCGTGATCCGCACCAACACTCGCGCCTCTTCCTCATCCCACCACTCGGTCAACAGCGTCCCGTCGGGCAGGTCTGGATCGATCAGACCGAGCAGCAGGCGCAGCAACGCCCGATAGTCGGGATAAGGGCTATCGGGTGAGAATTCAGCAGGCAGAACCACATGCATCGGCGCTACAACAGTCCGATCTTACTGTAATCGCCGAGCGTCAGCTTGAGTGCCTTCGGGCGATACTCGCTTTTTTCCACCAGCGCATGACGCCCGATTAGGCTGTCTTGCACCCGCACACCGATGTCGCGCATTACGCTGTGATCCAACACAATCGACCGCTCAACCTCGCAGTTCTCGATGGTGACGTGGTGATAAACGCTGGTGAACGGTCCGATATAGCTGTTGACGATGCGCGTATTTTCGCCGATGATGGCCGGGCCGCGAATAGTGCTGTTGATGATCTCGGCTCCCGGCTGCACCGTGACCCGCGAATCGACCTGCGAATCGCGGTCTACAAATCCCTGTATCTCCGGTTTCAGTTCCTCCAACACTTTGCTGTTGGCCTCCAGCATGTCGCGGGGACTGCCCGTGTCGATCCACCACCCCTGGTGAATATAGGGATAGACGGTGTAACCGTGATCGACCAGCCACTGGATAGCGTCGGTAATCTCCAGTTCTCCACGCGCAGATGGCCGGATAGCATCGGCGGCCTCGAAGATGTGGTGGTCAAACATGTAAATGCCCACTAGAGCCAGGTCCGAGGGCGGGTCTTTGGGCTTCTCTACCAGACGCTCGATCTGGCCGTTGGCGTTCAGCTTGGCGACGCCGTATTGCTCTGGGTGCTCGATGCGTGTGAGTACGATCTGACTGTTCCATTCCGGGTGCTGGTCGAAATCAGTGATCAAACTGGAAATGCCGCCTTGGATCACATTGTCACCCAGAAACATAACAAAGCGATCTTCGCCCAAAAAATCCCGCGAGATTTTTACGCCGTGCGCCAGGCCTGCTGGTTCTGGCTGTGGAATATACGTGATGTTGACCCCCCAACGCCTGCCATCTCCTACGGCCTCGCGGATTTCAGGGCCGGTGTCGCCGATGACGATGCCGATCTCCGTGATGTGGGCATCGCGGATCGTCTCGATCACGCGGAACAGGATCGGTTTGTTGGCGACCGGAATCAATTGTTTGGCACGAGTATAGGTCAATGGATAAAGCCGCGTCCCCTTGCCGCCGCTTAAAATCAACCCCTTCATTTTTCAACGTATCCCTTTTTCTAACTTGAATAGTAATCGCCGACTGCCGAATCGCGCGGCGCGTTCGTCAGCACACAACCGACTATACGAACATTGACCTGCCGGAGCAAATCCCGCGCACGGATGGCATGATCCCGACGGGAATAGCCCGCCCGCACGACCAGTAGCACACCGTCTACCTTGGCGCCCAGAATCACCGCATCGGAAACGGCCAACACAGGTGGCGCATCGAACAGCACGAATTCGGCGCGCGCCTTGAGTACGCCGATGACCTCGTCCATCTTACGGCTGCCCAACAGGTCCGCCGGGTTCGGCGGCAGTGTACCGCTCGGCAGCAGCGAAAGGTTATCCACCCCGACCGGATAGAGCGGCGGGGCGGCGATGGCCCCGGCTTCCAGCATCATTGTCGTCAGGCCGCGCGCGTTATCGATGCCCCAGATCGCATGTTGTTGCGGCTGGCGCAGGTCACAGTCCACCAGGATAGTGGTATGCCCGCCCTGTGCCAGAGTCACGGCGAGATTGGCTGCCGTGGTACTTTTGCCTGTGTGCGATGTCGGGCCAGTCAGGGCCAGAGTATGAACCGGGCTATCCACCGTAGAAAACAGCAAGTTTGTCCTGAGCGTGCGGTAGGCTTCTGCCGCCGGGGAACGCGGATCGGTCAGCGTGATCAGATTCACCTTCGCCATCGGGTATTCTCCTTCGGGTACGCGCCGTTACGCGCCAGACGCCCGCGTCTCGTCGGCAGGGATCGCTCCCAGCACGGCGATCTCCAATGAGCGGGTTACATCATCCTGGCGACGAATGATATTCGACTCCAGATACTCCAACACAAATACAATCACCCCACCGAGCAAAACGCCCAACACGGCCCCGGCGGCGACGTTGATCAACACATTAGGCCGAATCTGCCCATAGACGGGGTAATCAATCAGGCTCGCATCGATACGGTCCTCATAGCGCGCGCGCTGGTTCTGCTCGTTGCGCCACTGGACAAACAACTCGCCCCACTGACGGGCCACACGATTGGCAAGCTCGCCATCCGGCAAGTCCACATCAATTTGGATCAGCATTCGGCTCTCGTCGGTGTCCACCGTCACGTGGCTGCGCAGGTCTGCCGGAATCATGTCCAGTTGTAGGGTGTCGATCACCCGGCCCGCCCGATCGTCGCTATCGAGCCAGACGACATAGGAGCGCAACAGGCGCGTCGTCGCCTCGGCCAGACCATAATCCGTGCGTGACGGCTGAAGGAGGATTTTCTGACTGGCGCGATAGATGGGCGTCTGGGCGCGGCTGAACAGATAAGCCGCCACCGCTGCCAGCAGCGCCAGGATTACGACGATCCAACCTCGACGCAGGATAATTCGCACATAATCCAAGAGATTCATGGGGTCATCTCCTCAAAGCGCGCGCTATTGTACACGGCATCCGGCGATCCGGCGAGAAGCGAAAAGGGCGTTCGGATGACGAACGCCCTACAAATCCACACTGGCCTGCGCTATGCCTCGCGGCTGGATAACCAACGCTCACAGCTCATCGCAGCGGCAGTTCCCTGCCCGACCGAGGTAGCGATCTGGCGGTATACACTGTCCTGAATCTCGCCCGCTGCAAAGACGCCTTCGACACTGGTGCGCATCCATTTGTCGGTAATGATATAGCCGTGATCGTCCATTGCCAGCTGGCCCTGAAAAATCGCACCGTTCGGCTCGTGGCCGATGAAAATGAACACGCCGTCGGTCTTGAACGCGCCGATTTCGTCGGTCTTCACATTACGCAGACGGACCCTCTGCACTACGCCGTCGCCTTCAATAGCTTCCACAACCGTATCCCAGAGGAAGCCGATCTTCGGGTTGCCCAAAGCACGCTGCTGCAATGTCTGTCCGGCACGTAGCATATCCCGACGGTGAACGACGGTCACTTTGCTGGCAAAGCGCGTGAGGAAAATGGCCTCTTCCAGGGCACTGTCACCGCCGCCCACAACGACCACATCTTTGTCACGGAAGAAAAATCCGTCGCATGTGGCACAATAGCTGACACCTCGCCCGGTGAATTCCACTTCACCGGGCACATGCAGCTTACGTGGTGAAGCGCCAACGGCCACGATCACGGCGTCGGTCTCATATTCCCGGCTGTTGGTTTTTACGTAGAAAGGCGAGCCATGCGTGAAGTCCACCGCGATGACCGAATCATATTCCAGGCGTGCGCCGAACCGTTCGGCTTGGCGCTGCATGCGTTCCACCAGTTCTGCGCCGGTCAACGCCTCTGGAAAACCAGGGTAGTTTTCGACCTCATATGTCAAGGAAATCTGCCCACCCAGGAGATCGCCGACCAATACCAAAGGAGCGAGTCTTGCCCGCGCCGTATATAGCGCCGCCGTCAGCCCTGCCGGGCCGGAGCCGATAACGATCACGTTTTCTCTGTTCATGGTTTCTCACCCTTCGGAAGCGGCGTGCGGCGGCGCATCGACACACAGGCCGGCATCTTCGGCCCGCAGCACGGCTACTAGGGCATCAAACTCCTCACGGCAATCCCCACAGCGGCACAGGTGGGCCATCACCGCCGGCAGAAGCTGTGACGGGTCTTCACCTGCGCTGATCAACTCTGCCAGATGGGGCATTTCCGCATCACACCCTGCGCAATCCATTTCGTCTGCATGAACGTCGAAAATCGCCTGCACCACACCGAGGAGTCGTTCTACGGACATGATAAAATTCCTTGCATAGATCAATTCCTTGACGAAACCGGCAGCGATAATCTTACAGTCCGCTAGGTCTGGAAGAGGCTCAGAATATATTCCATGCTCAACCCTTCACGCTCCAGAGCATCCCGCAGTTTGGAGCGAGCGTCGTGCAGGAGCTTGTACAGGGCATTCCGGTTGGTCTGTAACTGTTCGGCGACCAGGTCCATTGGCACCCCACGCATTCCGACCGCTTCCAGGGCAAGGCGCTGGCGCTCGGTCAGCGTCTCACGTATAGCGCGGTTGATCTTGTCCAGCACGTCGGCACGCTCGGCAGTCCTTTCGGGATTAGCCGGGGCGCTAGAAAGCAGTGTTGCCCCCAAATCAGGCAGCAGTTCGCCGTCGATGGTCACGTCTTCCAGGCTGAAGTCTCGGTAGCGGGCGCGGCGCAATTCGCTGATGGCAACCCGAACAGCGACTTTGGTCGCCCAGGTGGTGAACTGGCTGTCTCCCCGAAAAGAAGATAGGTTTTGAAGCACGCGCAGGGTGGCTTCCTGAGCGAAATCCTCGGCCATTTGCTGTAACTCGGCCTGAGAGCGGCTGGCAAGATCGCTGCGCTCCCGGCTGAGATAATAGAAGATGCCGCGTCGCAGGCGGGTGCGCAGGTCGTCAAGGGCAGCGGCTTGCTGCGCTGTCCGGTCGGCAGACAGGTCAGCAAGCCATTGATCGTTTGTGCGGTTGATCATCCAGAGCTTTTCCAGCGTAGTCCAAGATGGGGGCATTGTAACACGAAATCATCCCTGCTAAAGAACGCTAACCTGCGCCCGGTTGCGCCGTTGTTTTCCGGGGGTATAATGCGGCCAGATAAACAAACTTTCGGCAGAAATATCCTGCCTGATCGTGCTTTTGTCGGAAGTATTCTGGACCGCGAATGGCCGCTATAGACACACATCAGCTTTCTGTCAACGAAGAAGTGCAGCGCCTGAGCCGTGTGATCAACGACATGGAAGGTGTTCTGCGCTCCCAGCGGGAAATTCTGCGCCAACGGGGCATGAATCTGCCGTCAGGTGTGCTGACGGGCTTGCAAGATGTGCATATCCGGCTGGAAAACCTGGCGAACGACCTCAAGAACGAGCAAAAAGAACTGGAGCAATTGCGTGCCCTGGCGCAGACGACAGCGTTGATCAACAGTTCGCTGGAACTGGACGCTGTATTGAATAGCGTCATGGACACGGTGATCACGCTGATCGGTGCCGAACGCGCCTACCTGATGTTGCGCAACGAACAGACGGGGGAGATGGAATACCGTATTGCGCGCAACATCGACCGGGAGACCATTGAGCAGAGCGCCTTTATTGTTAGCCGGAGTGTCGTCAACAGCGTGGCGGAGAGTGGCCAGCCGGTCGTCACGACGAACGCGCAGAATGACCCGCGCTTTTCGAGCCAGGACAGCATCGTATCCTACGCCCTGCGGAGTATCCTGTGTGTGCCGCTCAAGGTCAAAGAGCAGGTTACGGGCGTTATCTACGCGGACAATAAAATTCTCACCGGCCTGTTCGGGGACCGCGAGCTTGACCTGCTGTATTCCTTCGCCAATCAGGCTGCCGTCGCCATTGAGAATGCCCGGCTGTTCGAGCAGATGCGCGCTGCACTGGCAGAGATCACTGAGATCAAGGACCTGATGAATGACGTGTTCACGTCCATCGCCAGCGGCGTGATCGTCACCGACGGCCAAAACCGCATCACTACCTACAACAAGGCTGCCGCTGAAATCCTGGGGTTGAAAACGGAGACCGCCATCGGCGCCTCACTGACGGATGTGCTGCCTAAACTAAGCGACAGCCTGCTGCGCCTGTTGGAAGCCGTGCGCCATGAAAATCGGCGCGGGGCCGTGGAACTGACGCCCGAACTGGATGAGCGCGGCGCACGTCACCTGGATTTCCGGCTCAGCCCGCTGCGTAACGCCGATCAGGCCACCGAGGGTGTTGCGATTGTGCTAGACGACCTGACCGAAATGCGGCAGCACGAGGCGCAACTGAACGTTGTGCGGCGCTACCTGCCTCCGGCGATGGTCGATAACATCCAGAGCATCGCCCAGTTAGGGCTGGGGGGCGTGCGCCGCCACATCACGGTAATGTACGTCGATGTGCGCCCAATGGAAACCTTTCCACCGGGCATGACCCCCAAGCAGCAGATGGCAATGCTTAACCGCTATCTGGCGCTCTCCAGCGCGCCCATCCACCGTCATGAGGGAGTAATCGACAAATACATGGGCACCGAGGTGATGGCCCTGTTCAACACGCAGTTGAACCCTGGCGAAAATCATGCCTGGCAGGCAATCCAGGCCGCGCTAGACATGGCAGATGATTTCGATGCATTTCACGCGCAACAAGGCGAAGCCGGGGAACAGGTTTACTACCGGATGGGAATTCACAGCGGTATCGCCACGATGGGTAATGTTGGCAGCATCAGCCGCCGCGAATTCACGGCTATCGGCGACACCGTCAATCTGGCCCACCGCCTAGTAGACCTGGCCCAGCGGGGAGAAGTGCTCATCAGTCAGGATGTTTATGACCAGTGCGCCGAGCAGATCACCGCCCCCGCCCATCGGATTACCGTCATCGACCGGGGTGAGATCACGATTCGGGGACGCAGACAACCGGTCCGCATCTATCAACTGCGGCGGGAGACTCGATAGCATGAGCGGCTCCACGACCAATCCCGTGATCAGCGCGAACCTGAACGAGGCAGAAAAACTCAGCAGTCAGCTCGGTGACATGGTCGCTATGCTGCGAGCGCAACGCGACATCTTGCAACAACGCGGCATGAATCTGCCCCCCGGCACCCTCAAGGGGCTGCAAGAAGCTCAACACGATCTCGATAACCTGGCAGCTTACCTGCGCGATCAGCAGATCGAACTCAACCGCCTGCGCGCCCTGGCCGACACTTCTGCCCTGATCAACAGCAAACTGGGGTTAGACGACGTTCTCAACGAAGTGATGGACACGGTAATCCGACTGACCGGGGCCGAACGTGGCTATATCATGCTGCGCGATGAGCGGACCGGTAAAATGGAATTTCGGGTTGCCCGCAATATCGACCAGGAGACGATTGAGAAAGGCTCGTTCATCGTCAGCCGAAGCGTGGTCAACAACGTTGCGGAGACAGGCGAGCCGGTGGTGACGACCAATGCCCAGAACGATCCACGCTTCGCCCACCAGGAAAGTGTCGTTTCTTACGCTTTGCTGAGTATCCTGTGTGTGCCGCTCAAGGTCAAGGATCAGGTTACGGGCGTCGTCTATGCCGACAATCGCATCCGGGCTGGCCTGTTCGGCGACAGCGAGCGAGACCTGTTGTTCGCTTTTGCCAACCAAGCTGCCGTCGCCATCGAGAACGCCCGGCTGTTTGAAGGTGTCCGGGCGGCCCTGATCGAAATCACGGCCTACAAAGAGCTGCTGGAAAACGTGTTCGCTTCTATTGCCAGTGGCGTCATCACCACTGACATCCAGGATCACGTGATTGCCTATAACCAGGCGGCAGAAAAGATTTTTGATATTCCACGTACCCGCTCGCTCAATGCGCCGCTGCCAGACCTGCTTCCGATGTTGGGCGAGACCTTCTTTGATCTGGTCCATCAGGTGCGCACGCGCGATGTGCGCCACAATATCGAAATTCAGCCGATCCTGCCTACACGCGGGCAAGTCACGCTTAGTATGAAGTTGAGTGCCCTCAAGAATCACGCTCAGATCACGCGCGGTGTGACCATCCTGGTAGATGACCTGACCGAACAGCGCAAGCGCGAAGCAACACTGACCGAAGTGCGCCGCTATTTGCCCCCTGCGATGGTCGAAAACATCCGCACCATTGATACGATTGAACTGGGCGGTCAGGAGCGCGAAATCAGCGTTATTCTGGCGGATGTGCGCGGCTTCACCAGCTTTTCTGAACAACTTCAGCCGGAGACACTGATGGAGGTCATCAACCGCTATCTCAGTGTCAGTTCAGACGCGATCCATCTGTATGAAGGCATTATCGACAAGTACATGGGCGATGCCGTCATCGGCCTGTATAACACACAGTTGAATCCGCAAGAAGATGACCACGCGCTGCGCGCCGTCCGTGCGGCGATGAGTATGATCTACGATGTGCGGGCGCTCCACGAGATGCTGGATGAGCCGTATCGGCTGTGGTATGGGATTGGAATCGACACGGGTCTGGCCGTGTTGGGCAATGTGGGCAGTGAGGAACGCAAGGAGTTCACGGCTCTGGGCAAGCCGCTGACTTACGCCAAAAAGCTGCAAGAGACCGCTGAGCGCGGCGAGATTATCATTTCCGAAGCCACCTATCAGCGCGTGCGCGACCGGATCGACGCCGAACGTATTCAGCGCCCATTTCGTGGCGAGACACAGCCACAAATCATGTATAGGGTGCGGGGCTTTAAGCGCCGGAAAAACTGAGCACAGAATTGCGCCGGATTACAAACCCGCTGCCGGACACCCGGCGTCTATTCGACTGTGAATGCCGCCTCTGCAACTATCTGCTCACCGATCAGCAAGCGGATGAGGTACGCTCCGGGGATAAATCCTTCTGCGTTTCCAAAAAAGTGCACCAGCGTGCCTGTTTCCCCACCACTCCATAAATAAGAGCCGCCCTGAATTAACGTGCCGTCGCGCAGCAACAGGCGCGTCCAGACGACGCCGTCGGTCATGCCGCTGTATGTAACCCAGAAGTAAATGCGGGTGATTCCGGCCTGAAGCGTATTGCGCGGACTGACCGGTGCAAGGGCATCCGTAATGGCGCTGTCTATCGCCGTGATTTGCAAGGCAGCTTCTGGACGTGGAGTAACGACAGAAACCAGGGGAGGCAGACTCAAACCGGGCGTCGGGGTCGGCGACGGCGTGGCGGTCAGAGAAGCGGTCGGTGTGAAGGCAGCCCGACTCGGCACCCGTGTAGGCAACGGGTCAGGCGTTGAGCTACCTGAAGCAGTTGGCGACGTAGTGACAGTGGATGTGGGAGGTTGTATCGATGGGCTAGAAGTCGGTCCCGTCGCTTCAGGGGTTATGATGATCACGAACGGAGTGTAAGTTGGCAAGGCAGCCGCCTGAGTCGGCGCGGTTATCGGTGAAAGAAACGGCAGACCACCCAATACCAATTCGGCAAAGCCAGTAAACAGGCAGACCGCCGCCGCCACAAATCCGGTAGTCAGTGAAACCAGGAACAACTGCCATCCCCGCGTGCTGGCCGTCCGTCGTAGCCGCCAATAAGGTTCTGTGCGACCTAACCTAAAAAAGCGCAGCGCCCCAATAAACAGCAGCAGTGCCAGAAGTAGCATTCCAGCGATAACTGGTGGGATCAAGTTTCGCAGAACTTCAGGCATAAATCAACGCCCCGATCAGGCAACGTAAATTGCGTCTATTGTACTCCAGGGAAGAGCAGAATCCGACACATGCAGCCTGGGCTGAGCGGGATGCCTCGCTTCTGATGACTACACGAAAACCAGCGTAGGGGCTTTCCTCAAATACCCTTGTCTGTTACAATTTGAATGACTTATTTTAAGAAACTCAGGAGAGAACTGTTTTGCCCCCGCTTCCCAATCCTGACCTGCACCAGTGGAACATCTCAGTTGAACAGGCCATCGTACTTCAACGCGAACTGGCAGTGCGGTTGGTCTCAGATCGTCGCCTGGACCTTACCACGCTGCGCCTGGTTGCCGGCGTCGATGTCAGCGTCAAAGCAGAACAATCGCGCGCTGCTATTGTTGTCCTGAACTTCCCGGCGTTGGAAATTCTCGAAACGGCTACTGCCACACTTTCCACGCCGTTTCCCTACGTTCCCGGTCTGTTGAGCTTCCGCGAAGGGGCAGTCATCCTGGCCGCCTATGAGAAGCTGACACATACCCCGGATGTCTTGATCTTCGACGGCCAGGGACAGGCACATCCTCGAAGACTCGGTATCGCGGCGCACCTGGGCCTGTGGATAGAGCGCCCAACCATTGGCTGCGCCAAATCGCGTCTGATTGGCCACCATGCCGGGCCGGGGAACAGTAAGGGCGATTTTGAGCCGCTCCTCGGCAACAAAGGGGAAGTGATTGGCGTGGTCCTACGCACCCGTCCCGACGTCAAGCCCGTCTACGTGTCGCCGGGCCACCTGTGTGATCTCGATTCGGCGCGCCGCGTGGTAATGGCTTGCGTGAAGCACTACCGCCTGCCGGAGCCGACCCGTCGGGCGCATCAAGCCGCCGGGTTATGGAAATAAACGTGGAATCAGCAACCAGCACAGACTGGCGACCACCTGGCACACCCAGGCCGCCGGCAGCCCGTTGCGCCGCCGGACGTAGCTGTACAACAGATTGAGCATTACGATCAAGATTCCTACTGTCAGGGGAATCACCGGCTGCTCACGCAGATTGATGTTCATTGCGGGGAAAAACAACAGCACCGACCAGATGCTTGCCAACAGGGTCGTCGTGCCCACCGATTGCGCTGCCTGAATCATTCCTCGGAAAAACAGCGTTTCTGCCACCGACATGACAAAGACCAGCGTTTGAAAAATGACGCCGTTTGGCAACCCGCTAAAAATGCGATCCGAAGCGCGGGAAAGGGTCAGCGGCCCCACCAGCAACAATGGACCGCCGACCAGGAAACCAAAGACGGCGCCCCAGAGCAAGTCATTCGACTGCGGGCGAGTTAGGCGCGGTTCTCGACCCAACCAGGCGCTCACCGCACCAGCCAGGATTAACGCCGACCAGAGGATCGTGTAACGGTCGTGCGGCGCAGTCGCCGCCAGCGGAGTCAGCCCGACGCTGAGCGCGATGATCACCGCGTAAATGAACAGCGGATCGATGTCGCGGCGACGCCCACGCCTGGCAGCACGCAAAGGCGGCAATGTCACCTCGTCTAAAGAAGGCTCGAACGGCGGCGTCGGCGGTGGAATGACGATGTCTTCCTCGACCGGTGGCACTGGACGGTTGCTCCCTGCGGTGTCGGGCGCGCCCTCCCACTCCGGTGGGTCATACCATCTATTGGTCATGCCAGAGCTTCCCGAAACGCTGCAACGACTTCATCGATATGTGATGGCCTGATCCAGTAATGCGTCACCAGCCGAAACCAACGCGCGTCCTGCCCTTCCACATAGATATTCTTCTGGCGCAGGCAGGCAGCGATGTCAGAAGTCGAAAACGGCACAGTGTCTGCCAGGCGAAGGAACACCATATTGATGTGCAGACGGTCCATCCTGACTTCCAGACCAGGAATGGTTGCCAGGCCCTCGGCCAGGCGGCGTGCGTTGGCATGATCTTCGTGCAAGCGACAGGTCATCTCTCGCAAGGCGACCAGACCGGCCGCCGCCAGGATACCTGCCTGGCGCATTCCACCGCCCAGCCCCTTGCGCACCCGCCGCGCCCGCCGGATAAAGTCCGCGTCGCCGACCAGCATCGCCCCCACCGGCGCGCATAGCCCTTTTGACAGGCAGAACGCAACGCTGTTTGCCGGAGCAGCGAGTTCTTTCACATCGCAGTTCAGAGCGGTCGCCGCGTTGAAAATCCGTGAACCGTCCACGTGCAACTTGAGGCCGAATTCCTGCGCCAGCGCCCCGACCTGGGCCATATAAGCCGGAGTCAGCGGAATGCCGCCCACGCCGCACTGGGGATTTTCCAACACGATCAGGCGCGTGAGCGGATAGTGCACATCGGCGGGATCGCGCACTGCCGCGCGGATGTCCTCCAGCGCCAGTGTGCCGTCCGCCTGAACAGGCACCAGATAGGAGTGCACACCGCCGAAGGCCGCCGCACCGCCGACTTCGTGCAGAAAGGTGTGTCCTTTATCGCCCAAAATGATCTCGTCGCCGCGCCCACAGTGAGTCAAAATGGCAACCAGGTTGCCCATCGTGCCGCTGGCGACGAACAAGGCCGCCTCTTTGCCCAACATCTCCGCAGACAGGCGTTCCAGTTCGTTAACCGTCGGGTCCTCGTCGTAAACGTCGTCGCCCACCGGGGCTGTTGCCATCGCCTGGCGCATGGCGGGAGTGGGCCAGGTGACGGTGTCACTGCGTAAATCGATGCGATCCACTGTGCGCACTCTCTCCGATTAGCCGATCTTCACCAGCCGTAAAGAGTACGGCGAACCGGACCAAAAGACAAGCATTCCTTTTCAACAGGTCCTAAAATAGAAGACAGACCGGAGGACAAGCACAAGGCAGAGACGCAACATGCCGACCACGATCAGTCTACGACATATCAGCAAAACCTTCAGCCCGCACGAACAGCGGGAGGCGCACAGCCTGAGCAACGAGCGCGCCCGGCGTCGCATGGGCGTTCAACACGAGCACCTGCCCGAAGAAGCAGACCGTCTGCAAGCCTTGAAGGATGTCACGCTGACGGCGCGGGGCGGAGACACGCTGGCCGTGTTAGGACCTTCTGGCTGCGGCAAGACCACCCTGCTGCGCATCGTCGCCGGGCTGCTCCCCCCCACCAGCGGACAGGTGCTCTATGACGGCGAAGACGTGACCGACATTCCGCCCGCCGAGCGTGGGGTGGGCATGGTCTTTCAAAGCTACGCCCTTTACCCGCACATGCCCAGCGTAGACAACATCGGCCTATTCCTGCGACTGCATAAGCGCGAACAGGAAATCCCGCCGCGTGTGCGCGAGATTTCGGAACTGATGCACATCGACCTGGGGCCGCTGTTGAGCCGCAAACCACCGACACTCTCCGGCGGTGAGCGCCAGCGCGTTGCCATCGCGCGCTGTCTGGCACGCGACCCGCGCGTGTTCCTGTTCGACGAACCCTTCTCCAATCTGGACGCCAAAATGCGCACCGAAGCGCGCGTGGAACTCAAGCGGCTGCTACACCGCTACGAAGTGACCAGCATTTACGTGACGCACGACCAGGTCGAGGCGATTGCCCTGGCCCATCGCATCGCCATTTTGCGCGAAGGACAATTAGTCCAGGTCGGTACGTACCAGCAGTTGTACGAGACGCCGGTGAACACCTTCGTGGCCGGTTTCTTCGGCAGACCCACCATGAACCTCTTCACCGGATATGTCCATGATGGCAGATGGCAGGGCGACGCTTTCTCCTGGCAACCGATTCGGACCGATCTTAACGAAGGCGATCGCGTGATCCTGGGCATTCGCCCAGAACATTTCCGCCTGGACGACAATGGTGACATCACGACCAAAGTCGAGTTAATCGAACCGCTGTTTGCCGAACGGGCGCAGATCGTCTACACCATCGCCGGCGTTCAGCGCATCACAGTCTGGCTGCCACTGGACATCTCCGTCCAGCGCGGGGATTTGCTGCGCCTGTCGATGATAGCCGACCAGGTTCACCTGTTCGACTACAAAACCCAGATGCGGATGGGGTAAAACGCGCGGGGCGTCTGGCTGAAGCCGATCCTGAATAGCTCTCCTGAACAACTGGGGGCGACTTCACGGATTGTCAAACGAAACCAGCGGGGCAATAGCCTCCAGAATCGCCGGGCCGATGCCGCTCACGTTATCCAGGGCTGCAAGGTCGGCAAAAGGGCCATTCTGCTGGCGATAGTCGATGATCCGCTGCGCCAGCGCGGGGCCGATCCCTGGCAGGGAGTCCAGTTCTTCCAGAGTTGCCCGGTTGATGTAGACGATCCCACTGTCATTCGGTGTCGGGAGGATAATCTCTGCCGTCTGGGGCGCTTCTGGCACAGGGAGCGCATAGACATGGACTTGATCGCCGTTGCGCAATATCTGAGCCAGGTTCACGCGATCCCGGTCGGCATTATCGGCAAAGCCGCCTGCTGCCGTGATGGCGTCGATCACACGGCTGCCATAAGGCAGGCTGACCAGGCTTTGCGGCAAGACGACTGCCCCGGTGACATAGACCTGGATCGGGCCGGGCGTTGGCGATGGTACAGGCGTCAAAGTCGGCGCAGGCGTGCCGGTGGGCGGCGGAGGCAGGATCGTGAGCGCCGTCGGCGGGGGTTGGCGGAGAAGAAAGGCAGCCGCCCCGCCCACAATAGCGATTACCAGCAGAACGGTCAATAAAGGGCGGTAGCGATCAAAACGCGATTCCGAGACGTCACTCATGCACCCCTTCCTGTCTGAACCACAAAGACGCCCGAAACGCAAAGAAATAACCACACTCCGGCGTCGGTCGTGTCTTTTGTGGCGGCGCCTTCAGCAGCGCCGTTGGGACTGCCCATCAGCGCAAGGTCAAAAGCACACAGATGCTACACAGCGTACACACGACACCGAACAGTGCCACAATCCCCACGACAATCCCCCAGGTCAGGGCACCCCCAGCCAGGATTTTCGCCAGCAGGCCAAGCGATTCGGGTACTTCCTGCGCATTGGCGTATTCGGTCGGTGCGCCGACAAACTCCGGCTGCGGCCTGGGCCGCACGGGAGGCTGCTCCGGCGATTCAGGACGCTCCGGCAACATATCTTATCTCCCCGTCGGCGTCAGTACTTCTTCACAATGCTACGGTAGACGCTCGGCTGGCGCGACTGCAAAATCTGGAACTGCTCGCGGTGACGCCGCACTTCATCCAGGTCGATGCGCGCCACGCTGTAACCTTCCAGGGGTTTGCCGGTGTCGGGATCGACCTCGTCGGTCAGGGAAGCGTACACCTGTCCGCGCGGCCCGACCACCATGCTCTCCCCGCCGAAGGTCATTGTGACATCCTCACCGACGCGGTTCGCCCCGGCGATGAACAGCGTGTTTTCGTAAGCCCGCGCCCGCAGATAGGTACGCCACTCGTCGATGTTATCGGCCTCCCAGTTCGCCATCACGCACAGCAGTTCCGCACCGTCCAGCGCCAATGAGCGGGCGACTTCTGGGAAAGCCAGGTCCCAGCCAAGCATCAGGCCAATCGCGCCGATCTCCGTTTCCAGCACCGGAAGTTTGAAGCCTTCTCGAAAAGCCATCCGCTCCTCGCCGCGCAGGTGGACTTTGTTGTACACGTCGATCAGATCGCCGTCCGGCCCGACCATGACCGCCGAATTGTACAGGATGCTTTCCACCTTTTCTTTCGTCACCAGGCCGAAGGCGATATACACGCCATGCTCGTTGGCGCGCTGAGCCATCAGGTTGATCGTCGGGCCGGGCACGCGCTGGGCGATCTCGGTAAACCGGACGCCTAATTCGTAGCCGCTCGTCGCCAGTTCGGGGAACACAATCAGGTCTACCCGCTGCTGAGAGGCAATCGTGGAAACGAATTCCGACATCTTCACCAGGTTATCTTCCGGCTCGCCCAGGACCGGCTTCATCTGGACGACGGCAACGGTAATTTCGCGCATGGAATCTCCTCAAAACGTGCTGACACAGGGGCAATCCGTCTAAAGACGGCAATCATCCCGCCCGACGGTAAACATAGATGGCCTGCTTTGATATGTTCGTAGCGTATACGCTCAGCCGCAATTGTGCAAGCCCTGCCATTTGGGCTGGGTTAGCTGATAGTGAGCAATCTGCTACCGCTGGTCGATATAAGCGTCCACGCCGATGGCACGGGCCAGGATCAGCGCGGCCTTCTGCGCAGGTGTGACGGCCTCATCAGGATAGAGCAGCACCGGCAAACGCTGGCGACTTTTGCCCTCGAAGTGTGCCCGGACCAGCGGCCCCTCGGTGAAACCGATATATCCCAACGTGACATAGGCATCTTCCGGTTTCACACGGCGCTGCTTGCCCAACTCCTGGCGGGCCTCGTGCAACAACAGATGCAACCAGGCGTCGTGCCCAATCATGTCGGGCTGCCCGTCGCGCCCTTTATGTCGCTGCTGAACGATCTGCGAAACGACGACGGCCCGGATTTCGTCAAAATTGTAGGTAGCAACCACATCGCTGGTCAGGTCCAGATGACGCCGCACCTGTCGCGCTCCGGTATCGACGACCACCGCCTCTGTGCGCATCATTGACAACGCCAGACGCAATGCCGAATAAAGGATGCCCGCACCGACGAGGATACCCAGATAGGGCAACCCCGTTGGCTGGACGGGTGCATAGGGGCTGCGCAGAGCCAGCGCCGACACCACAATGAACGCAATTCCCAGCAAGGTATTCAAAATTATTCGGGCAATCGTACTGAGCGACCAGCCCCCCGTATGCGCCCATTGCAAACCGACATTAATCGGGCGCAACGTCCAGTCACCCAGTTCCAGCGGCAGATCAACCTTGAACTCTTGACTCTTTCCTACCCGCACGACGGGCGTCGGGGCGTCGTCCTCTTCCGGCAGCGTGTCGGAAACCCAGGCAGCCCCTTTCAGCGCCAACGACTGGTCGGCAGCAGACTCTGTCCCGCTCAGTTGACTCTGCACGTTTGAGGAAAAACGGCCTGCGGCAGGTTTCATCCAATCCGTCGGGGCGTCTTCAAAAGCTGCCGTGTCGCCGGCGCCGGACCTGGGTTGCTCCTGTACGCCCCAGGCTGTGGGTGGCGTCTCGACAGGCAAAGGTGCGGAAGGCGATACATCCTTCTGTACCCTGCGCGAAGGCAACGGCCTGGTACTGGGGGCCATATGCGGCGCTTCGACAAAGCGGAAAGGACGCCGGATGACCTGCGCCAGGGCCTCTCCTGCCTGCCCAGCAGGTTCAGCAGCCAAAAGCGCGAATTCGTCCGGCCAGTGGGCCAGTTCGCACCAACGCCCGCCGCGCGCCGCTGCGATTTCCGCATTCAACAACAGTCCCAGATGCCAGGCCCGGTCGGAGCGCGCCCAACCGACAACGACGGCATCCACGACTTCGACCGGCAGGCCGTCATCAGGAGGAAGCTGGCGAGCCTGCGCAAAGACCGGTCGATACACGATCACCGGCGAATCGGCTACGGCAGCAAGCAGCGGGCGCTCGCCCGAACGGCCATTGGTTAACTGCCAGTGACCGGAATCCAACTCGATAACCAGGTTGTCAGCGGCTTTAATTTTCTTCATACACCGTCACAGAGGGTCGGTCAGTTTCGCGTCGCCTATACTACCGCGCCGGATACATCTCGCCAATGCGGAAATCGATAGGGGTTGGTTTGCACATTGAACGGGTATAATAACCGGTATCCTGTCTTTGTGTAAGGTAGAGGGGCGAGGGGCATTCCTCCGGGAAAGCGCAACGATGATCAGCGCGGCGCAGATCGACATTCTGGGTGTGCGCACCCACGCGCAGCGATTTGACGACGCAGTAAGCACGTTGGTCGCCTGGGCAGGTGATCAACGGCGGCGCTACGTGTGCACCTGTCCGGTTTATACGGTGATGGTTTGCACCGAGAACCCAGCGGCAAGGGAAGCCGTCAACGCGGCGGACATGGTGACGGCAGATGGAATGCCAGTCGTATGGGTGCAACGTTGGTGGGGCTATCCGGCGGCAGAGCGCGTCTACGGTCCTGATCTCCTTCAGGCCGTGTGCGAGCGCACTGCCGGACAGGGCGTAAGACACTTTTTTTGGGGCGGGTTGCCGGGCGTTGCAGATACCCTGGCTGCCCGACTGAAAACCCAATTTCCTGCGCTGGAGATCACGGGAACCTGCTCACCGCCGGTCGCGGATGTGGGCGAACGTCCCGATCTGGCGGTCGTGGAACAAATCAATGCGGCGCAGCCAGACGTAGTCTGGGTCGGTCTGGGATCACCCAAACAGGACTTATGGATGGCCCTCTACCGTCCGGCGCTGAACGCCCCGCTGCTAATCGGCGTGGGGGCAGCGTTCGACTTTCTGGCCGGAGTCAAGCGCCAGGCCCCGCGTTGGGCGCAGCGCAATGGCCTGGAATGGCTGTTCCGCCTGATCCAGGAACCGGGGCGCTTATGGCGGCGCTACCTGATCTACAATCCGCGCTTCGTCTGGGGTGTATTCCGGCAGCACATGAGCCGCTCACGATAGAGCTACCCCCCCATGGTTCGACGTTTTAGTTTCCGCTACAGTCTGTTCATCCGGCTTTCCGACGTCCTACTGGTCATCATTGCGCTGGCGCTGTCTTACATTTTGCGCACGCGCATCAGCCTGGGAATGGAAGCAGTGCCGGAAACATTCGTCACACCACTGCCGCTGTTCCTCATTGCGGTAATCCTGTGGCAGCTTTCGTTCCAACTGCTCGGCGTATACATCCCGACCCACAGCGCATGGCTATGGCAGGAAATCTGGCATATCATCCTGGGGCATGCCCTGGCCTGTCTGCTGTTTTTCGGCACGCTGTACCTGACTTACCGTGACTTCTCACGGTTGCAGGTCTTCTATTTTGTCGCGGTGTTGCTGGCCCTGATGATTGCTTACCGGATTGCCGTGCGGGGCATCTACAAATTGCTCGGCGGGCGGGCCAGGGACAGCCGGATTGTGTTGATCGTTGGCACGGATACCCATGCCCGTCAGGTCGGAGAGCGCGTCTCCCTGTATGCATGGGCAGGGTTGTATCTGCTGGGTTATGTCAAACATCACCCAGATGATGGTGTAAATGAAGAAATAGAATCAAAAGTTCTGGGCACCGCCGAAGACCTGGCCGCGCTGGTCGAAACACAACACGTCGATGAAGTCATCGTCGCCTACAAGACGCCCGAACCGGCTTATCTCCAGCACCTGATTGAACAATTACAGCACTGTCCGGTTAACATCTGGGTTGCGCCGGACTATTCCGACCTGGCGTATTTTCGCGTGTCGATGGAAAATTTCGGCGGGGTGCCGCTGATCGGATTGCGCGAGGCTGTGCTGTCCCCCTCGCAGCGGATCGTCAAACGGCTGTTCGACATCGCCTTTTCAGGCCTGTTGCTGTTGACCTGCTGGCCACTATTCCTGTTGATCGCACTGGTGATCCGGCTGGACAGTCCCGGTCCGGCCATCTTCCGGCAGGAACGCATCGGTGAGCATGGGCGGCCCTTCACCATGATCAAGTTCCGCTCCATGTATACCGATGCCGAACGGTGGCAAGATTTTCAATCGGTCGATCACAAACACCGCGACGATCCGCGTGTGACGCGCGTGGGCCATTTCTTACGCCGCACCAGCCTGGACGAATTGCCACAATTCATTAACATTTTCAAAGGGGAGATGAGTCTGGTAGGGCCGCGCCCGGAGATGCCCTGGCTGGTGGAAAAGTACGAACCCTGGCAGCGCAAGCGGTTTGAAGTGCCGCAGGGATTGACCGGCTGGTGGCAGATCAACGGTCGGGCCGACAAGCCTATGTATCTGAACACCGAGGATGACCTGTATTACATCCGCAACTATTCCCTGTGGCTGGACCTGCAAATCATTCTGCGAACCATTGCGACGGTGATCCGAGGGCGCGGGGCATATTGAGAGAAAATGCTATGTGGCCACCGAGAACGCCAGACAGTTGTCGAGGTAACACTGAGGCGGGTCACACTGTGGAAATACGTGGACGGCTACGCGCTGCGCGACATGCTGTTGATTCCAGAGCGACAGGCTGTTCGGGAAGTATATTGCAAAGTCACGCCGTAAACACTGGCGGCAAGCCGCGCAAGATGCAGGAACAAGACTCCGCGCCAGGAGAGAACGACCGAGCCGATCTATAAGCCGCGTTCTGTACCCCCGCAGGGGTGGTGATCATCACTCTAGCCCCGACGTTGCCGCCGGGGTCCAGCAGCCTACCCGGCGCTCAAACGGAACGGGCCGCCCCTTGCGCCTGCTTGGCCTTGCTCCCGGTGGGGTTTGCCTGGCCGTCCCCGTCGCCGGGGACGCCGGTGCGCTCTTACCGCACCGTTTCACCCTCGCTCGCCGCTCGAAGCGGCGGGCAATACCCTTCTCTGTGGCACTTTGCCATCGGGTTGCCCCGTCTGGCCGTTAGCCAGCACCGTGCCCTATGGAGCGCGGACTTTCCTCACTCCGGACAAGCCGGAGCGCGATCACCTGATCGACTCGGTCGTTATTCGATTATACGCCACCCGGCCAGAATCTTTAAGGGGGAGTGCTGGTATCTGCAGAAAGCAGCAGATCATCCGGCTGGGTAAGGCGCGGCGGCAGGTCTGCCAGGATTGACTCGATAGTTGTTAACTGGCGATAAGCGTTACGCCGCCAGACCGCTTGTGGGGATAAAGCCAGTGCAGCACGCAAGTCCTCTGCCGCCGCAAAATAATCTCCTTGCGCCTGATACGCCATGCCCCGGTAAAACAGCACATCGCCGCGCGAAGGGTCCAGACGCAAGATAGCCGAAAAATCTTCGATGGCACGGGCGGATTGGCCCAACTCACGCCAGTAGATCAGGCCGCGATCCAGAATGACGTCGATCCAATCGGGATCAAAGGCCAGGGCGCGTGTGAAAGCTGCGACCGCCGCCTCATAAAACATCCGCTGCACCGAACGATGTCCCCAAAAGCGGTACATCTTACCTTGACGGTAAGCCAAACCTGCCCGAAAGCGCGCCCAGGCGTTCATGAGCAAGAGCCTTTCCTCGTCAGTCTGAGCGGGAGATATAGGTACATAGCTCGCCATCGGCATTGCGCCAGGCAACAGCCATGTGTTCGGTATTGTGAGCAAAGCCCAGGCCGCCGTTCCGATCTACGACGATCACCCCTCCCTGGCCACCAACTCGCTTCTCCAGAATGTGGATGGCGCGCTCGGCAGCCTGTTGCGCAGTGAGACCGCCGACAATGGCATCGGTGGCCGTTTTGCTGAGAATCACGCGCATAATCATCTCACCGTGTCCGGTCGCCGAAGCGCCGCCCGTCTCGTTGTCGGCATAGGCACCCGACCCAACCAGGGGCGAGTCGCCCACACGGCCCGGCAGCTTGAAGTCCATTCCACCGGTCGAAGTGCCGGCGGCAATGTTGCCGTAGCGATCCAGCGCGACGGCCCCCACCGTATCATGGCCTGCCTGGAGGCCGCCGCGTTTTTGCTGCGACTCACGGTAACGCGCCACTTCGCGGGGAACGGTCAGTTCCGCCTGGCTACACAGGCGCAGGCCGATCTGTTCGGCATAGCGACGCGCCCCGTCGCCGACTAACATGCTGTGCGACGTATTCTCCATGATCCGCCGGGCCAGCGTGATCGGATTGGCGATGCCGCGCACAGCAGCTACCGCGCCAACACTCAACGTCTGCCCGTCCATGATCATTGCGTCCAGTTCGATCTCGCCGACGCTGTTGAGCACGCTACCTACCCCGGCGTCGAAGGCTGGATTGTCTTCCATGCTGCGTATTGCCGCTTCTACCGCATCGAGGGCCGCTCCACCTTGTTCCAACAGTTTCCAGGCAACCTCGAATGCCGCCCGGCATCCGACCAGATAATCGGCGTGCTCCGCCACAGGAATCGTGCCTGCGCCGCCATGAACGATCAATGTCGGCTGAATCATGCGTTGATCATCTCCGTTCTTGCCGGTGAATCTCACCATACCATCGCTTATAACACCGAGTGTAACGACGGGCCGTATCCGCTGCTACCGCCAAAAAGCCACCGCTGAAACGACTCCTGTCCCCGACTAAAACCCGCCCATGACTGCCAGCAGTTGGCCAGCGCGAGGATCGTCCGGCAACATCATCAACTGCGGCAGAAACTGGTCTGGGAAGGTCTCCCGCAAAAAATGGAACCAGGCCAAGTTCGGCCCATTAGGAAACGACGATCCCCACGCGCCCACTGCGAAATACGCCTGCGCTGCCGCAATCCGGTCCGGCGCGTTTGGCTGGCTGCGCAGGGTCGCCAGGAGGGCATCCCCAACGGCAATCCACGCCTCGTCCGCCGGGGTCGTCGGGTAGAGGTGCGCCGAGGCCATCCACAGATCGGCCTGGGTCTGCGCGCCGGACCGCTCACAGGCTAATGCCAGGATGACCCGCTGGGAGGCATACGGTGAGGCAGTTCCGGCGTCATTCAGCAATAGGTCACGTGCAGCGCCAGCGTCACCCGCTTGCAACAGCGCCAGCGCCTCATCCGACACAAAGCGCGGCCTCCCGTAGGCCGTGCGAAACATCTCCAGCGCATCCCGGCGAACTTGTGTCTCCAACACAAACGAATCCTCTGCCCAAGCCGGACTCAGGCGCAGCGCCCCGGCATAAGCATCCCGCGCCACTGCATCGTCGCCGTTCATCTCGTAGAGGTATCCCAAATTCAACCACAGAAACGCACTTTCCGGCGCACGTTCGACCGCCGCCTGCAAGTCGTTGATCGCGCCTGCCACGTCGCCCGCCTGAAAGCGCAACGCAGCGCGGTTGGTCCACCAGGGAGCATACCCGGCTTCGAGTGCCAGCGCCCGATCCCAGGCGGCGATAGCCTCCGGCAGCACCGCTGCATCTCCACGCGCCGCCGCCACGCCGAGGACATATCCCCGTTGGGCATGATAAAGCGGCATAGCCGGGTCCTGCGCGACAACCGCAGCCAGGGCGTCTGCACTCTGTCGTAAATCGCCCCGACTGGCCGTCAGCAGTGCGTCCAGATAGGCGCTTTTTACCGCGAAGGACCACCATCCTGCTGCCAACAGCACTGTCCAAAGGGCCATTACTGCCGCGCCATGCCAACGTTGCGCCGGCTTCTCCCGCGCTTTGGGCGAAACGGTCGTTACGGCCAGCAGCAAGATTCCGAGCAAGGCGACAGCGGGCATCATCAAGGGCAGATCGAACAGGTGGTGGACGGCGAATCCGGCCAGTGCTGCCCCTGCCGCTGCGATCTCCACCGCCTCGGCAGAAATCGCCCTCGCGCCGCGCCAGCGTTTCCGCCAGGCGACGACTATCGCTCCCATCCCCCACAGCAGAGCCGCGATTCCTGGCAGGCCTGCCTCTGCCGCGATATGCAGCGGCAAATTATGCGCATGGGAATGCGCCGTCCGAGGTGGCGTCGATTGGTGAGCCAGCAGGTACTTTCCGAACGTAAACGGCCCGGTTCCGGTGAGCGGATGCGCCGTAAACTCGGCCCAGGCCGCGTCCCAGATGATCTCGCGCGTTTCCACGCTGCGCCCGCCCATGTTAAGCGCATCCCACGCAAGAGCCAGTGCAAGCCCTGCGGTTGTAATCAGCCCAACCATCACGGCAACGGCGAGAATCTGCCGCGCCCGACTTAGCTCATGCCACCAGTCCCACCAGGCCGCCCACGAAACGAGTCCGCGCCACAGCAATGCCAATGCGATCAACACGCCCAGTGCCGTCAGCAAGCCGAGCCATGCCCCACGCGACAGGGTGAGAAACAACAGCCCTGCACCCGCCAGCAGATAGACCACCCAGCCGACGCGCTCCGGCCAGCGCCGCGCCTGGAACATCCGACCGAGCGCCAGGGGAATCATGACCACAAGAAAGCTGCCCAGCGCGTTCGGATTGCCGATGATGCTGGAAGGGCGCGGTGGTGTAAACGGCACCGGGATACCCGCCATCAGGAGACGCAGCCATTCGCCCAGCCAGCCCTGCAACTGCACATAGCCGAAGAGGAGCACCGGAATCCCCGTGACCAGGATGCCATCCACAAGCCAGCGGGCAGACAGACCGTTAGCGATCAGGTCGGCGAGGATTATCCAGACGCCCAGGTAGAGACCCAGATACCACAGCCCAATGGCAATCCGTCGCCAGGAATCCAGATTCGGCAACGTTGCGATCAGCACCGCTGCCCCTGCCGCCAGGATCGCTCCGTCCAGTGGGGTCGGACGCCAGCGCCAGCCCTGTCGATAATGCACCAACAGCCAACCGATCACGCCAACCGTCAGCATCGCCAGGGTCGCGCGCATGATCGTCAGGTTGATGACGCCATTGAAGGTTGCGCCGAGCAGCAGCACGTACAGCAGCAGGGCCATCACCAGCAGACGGACAGCCAGCGAACGGCGATGGGGCATTCCTCACTCCTTTTTCCACGGCTCATGTATCAGGAGAACCCAGTTCTGAACTTAAGCCTACACCGGGCGATTGCAAAACGCCACCGGGGGATTACAATTCGGGACGGCCTGATGGGGAGTAGCTTTATGTGCGGAATCTGTGGAATGCTGCGGCTGGACGGTGCGCCTGCCGACGAACAGAGCGTCACCGCCATGACCGAGACATTAGTCCATCGCGGACCGGATCAGGGGCGCGTGCTGGTCGATGGGCCGTGTGCGCTGGGCAATCGCCGCCTGGCGATCCTCGATCTCTCACCGGCGGGTGCGCTGCCGATGCGCACTGCCGACAATGCATTGGCAGTAGCCTACAACGGTGAAATCTACAATTACCCGGAACTCAAGCGATCCCTGGAAGCTGTCGGCGTAAACTTCCGCTCCGGCAGCGACGCCGAGGCCCTGTTGGAACTGTATCGCCGCGCGGAAACGGGCGCGCTGAATCGTCTGCGTGGCATGTTCGCCTTCGCCCTGTGGGACGCTCCCCGACGGCGGTTGCTGCTGGCGCGCGACCGCCTGGGCGAAAAGCCACTGTACTACTACGCCGACGAGCGCATCCTGGTCTTCGCCAGCGAGATCAAGGCACTACTGGCCCATCCCGCTGTACCGCGCGAATCGGCTCTGGACGATCCGCATATGCTGGCGCTATATCTGGGCTATGGCTACTTGCCCGCCCCACTAACCGCCTTCAAGCACATCAAGGCGCTGCCGCCCGGCCACCTGATCGACGTGAACGGGTCGAACATTACCCCTGTTGCCTACTGGACGCCGCCACGCCCCGCCGATGTGCAAGAAGGGGTGACTGCTGCTGATATTGAACGTCACCGGGAAGCTGTGCGCGCAGCCCTGGAAGAGTCGGTTCGCCAGTGCCTGTTGAGCGACGTACCGCTGGGTGCGTTCCTCAGCGGCGGGCTGGATAGCAGTCTGATCGTGGCATTGATGCGGCGGCACAGCAGTGGTCCGGTGAAGACGTTCAGCATCGGCTTCACAGGGGATACCAGTTTCAACGAAACCGCCTACGCGCAGCAGGTAGCCGAGTCCCTGGGCACGGAACACACCGCTTTCATCGTCGAACCGGAGGCCCTACAGCTCGTTCCCACGCTGGTCTGGCACCACGATCAACCGTTCGGCGACAGCAGCGCCATCCCGACGCTGCTGATCAGCCGGCTCACGCGCCAGCACGTCACGGTAGCTCTGACGGGCGATGGCGGCGATGAACTGTTCGCGGGATACGAACGCTTTTACGCCGCCGCGCTGATGCGCCGCCTGCGCGCCATACCCCGGTCTGCATGGAAGACGGCGGTCGGGTTGTTGAGCGCTGTGCCGGAAGGAACCGGCTACTACAACCTGATCAAGCGGGCGCGGCGCTTTGCACGTGGGGCAAGCCTGCCCGCCGCCCTGGCTTACTTCGACCTGGTGCGTCTGTTCAGCGCCGAAGCCACTGCCGCTCTGGTCACTGTAGATCAGCCAGACCGGGCGGGAGAGCACTTTGCAGGCCTCTTTCCCGACGGCGCGCGGAGCCGCGCGGATACCGCCGACCTGCTCCTCGCCAACATGCGCACCTACCTGCCAGACGATCTGCTGATCAAGACGGACCGCAGCAGCATGGCCGCCTCTCTGGAGGCGCGCGCACCGTTCCTGGATCACAGGCTGGTCGAACTAACAGCAGCGATCCCGGCGAACCTCAAGCTCAACAGCAGCGTAACCAAGTACGTTCTCAAACAGGCGGCGCGCGGCCTGCTTCCTGACGCAATCATCGACCGGCCCAAGCACGGCTTCGGCGTGCCGCTGGGCGCATGGCTGCGGGCCGACATCACCCCTGTGCGCGACGTGCTGCTGAGCCGCGAGGCCCGCCAGCGCGGCTTGCTGAACCCGGCGGCAGTGGCGCAGATGATCGACGAGCACGCCAGCGGTAAGCGCGATCATGGGCAGCGATTGTGGGCGCTGCTGACGCTCGAATGGTGGCACCGCCTGTTCATCGATCCGGCCAAGGTGGTGAAGCCTTGAGCAAACAAGCGCCCATCCGCATCGTGCGTGTGATCGCTCGCCTGAACGTCGGCGGCCCGGCAATCCATGTTTCGCTGCTGACCGAGAGGCTCGGCCCACCGCACTACCAAAGCACACTGGTCTGCGGCAATATCGCGCCGGGTGAAGGCGACATGACCTATTTCGCAGAGCAACATGGCGTCCAACCGGTAGTCGTCCCCGAACTGGGGCGCTCACTGCATCCCTTGCGTGACGCCGTCACGGTCTGGAAACTGTATCGCCTGCTGCGCCGGATCAGACCAGACGTAGTTCACACCCACACGGCAAAGGCAGGATTTGTAGGACGGGTGGCGGCGCGGCTGGCAGGTGTGCCGGTGGTCGTCCACACCTTTCACGGGCACGTCTTTCACGGCTATTTCGGCCCGGTCCAAACACAGCTCTTTCTCTGGCTGGAGCGTTTTGCCGCACGCCTCTCCGACCGGATTATCACACTCAGCGAAGGGCTGCGAGAAGAACTGGCGGATACCTATCGCATTACGGGCAGAGATCGGATCGCAGTGCTGCCACTGGGACTGGACCTGGATGCCTTCACCCAAATGCCGCGTCGAAGCGGCGCGTTCCGGCAGGCATGGGGCATCCCGGCGGACGCGCCGCTGATCGGCATTGTCGGGCGGCTCGTGCCTGTGAAAAACCATATGCTGTTCCTGCACGCGGCAGCGCAGATGCAGACAGAACTCCCTCAGGCACGCTTCGCCATCGTGGGAGATGGTGAGATGCGCCCGCAGATCGAGGCGCAGGTTGACGCACTGGGACTGCGGCACGCGACCATCTTCACAGGCTGGCAGCGCAACCTGACGACGGTTTACAGCGACCTGGATGTCCTGGCCGTCAGCAGCGTGAACGAGGGAACCCCCGTCTCGGTGATCGAAGCCCTGGCGTCGGGCTGTCCGGTAGCAGCGACCGCTGTGGGGGGGCTGCCAGACCTGTTGGAGAGAGGAAAACTGGGAAGGCTCGTCCCGCCGAATGACGCCGACGCACTGGCGCAGGCGATCCTGCAACTCCTGCGCTACCCACCGGACGGCAGCCGGGCACGTACACTGATGCGGGAACGCTACGGCATCGACCGGCTGGCAGGCGACCTGGATCATCTGTACCGGGGCCTGCTGGCGCGTAAAGGGCGGCTGTGATGCGAACATTTACGAGCAACTTACACCCCTGGAGCGTCGTTCTGGCGCTGTGCGTCGTCTACCTGCTGGCGGTGTTTCTCGCCAACGGCGCAGATGCCCACGTTTTCGTAACGCTGGGGACGCGCTTCACCGAGGGCGATCCGGCTGGGACAGAGGGCTACGACGGGCAGTTCGCCTATTTCATCGCCGTCGATCCGCTGAATGCGCCGCAACACCTCGATGCACCCGCCTACCGCTACCAGCGGATTCTGCTCCCGGCGTTGGGGCGAGCGCTTTCGCTGGGCCAGGCTGAACTCATCCCCTGGGCTTTCGTGCTGATTAACCTGATCGCTCTGGTCGGTGGGACCCGGCTCATGGAGCGCCTGCTGCAAGCCGAGGGCGTGAACCGTTGGTACGCACTGGTCTACGGCCTGTTCGCTGGGGTATTCATGTCTGTGCGGCTGAGCCTGAATGAGCCGTTGGCCTATGGGTTGGCCCTGGCCGCGATCTGGCTGGAGCGGCAGCAAAAAAACCATCTCTCGGCAGGGGCATTTGCGCTGGCGATCCTGGCGAAGGAAACGGCGATCACGTTCGTCGTAGGCTACCTGCTGTGGATGCTGGCAGAGCGGCGTTGGGGCGCGGCGCTGCGACTGGCCATTGCTGCGTTGATCCCGTTCGCGCTGTGGCAGGTCGTGTTGTTCGGCCAGTTCGGAGAATTCGGCATCGGCTCCGGCGGAGCAATGGCGACGCCGTTCGAGATCATCCCCTACAACGGCCTGTGGCGTGTCTACACCGACACGGGCAGTCTGGGTGTCTTTTTGACCTTTGCCGTCCTGCTCGTCCCCGGCGCGGTGATTCCGAGCCTATGGGGACTGGTCCGCTCTGTGCAGGACGTGCTCCAGCGCCACTGGCATCCTTACGTCTTCCTGCTGCTCGTTAACGCGGCAGTGATTCCCTTTACGCCGTTCAGCACGTTCCGCGAACCTCTGGGGATGCTGCGCTTCATCACCGGGCTGGTGATCGCCGTAGTGCTGTTCGCGGCGCTGCGCCGCCGCAGCCGCGCCCTGAACTACAGCTTCCTGTGGCTGGTTTCGCTGACCTTTGCCATCAGCAGTGGATAAACACGACAGAATCGCCGGGGTGCAAAGAGTATCAGGAGCAAAAAATCGCTGCTGAGACGCCTTATGTCCCGGCGAAGGCAAGCGCCTTGCCGACGGTGCGGATCAAAATCTGCATATCCAGCAGCAGGGAACGGTGGCGGATGTAGTACAGGTCGTATTGCAGCTTGATCAGGTGATCCCGCATCGAACTGGTATAGTCATACCGCACCTGCGCCCAGCCGGTCAGTCCCGGTTTGACGGCCAGTCGTGTGCGGTAGAAGGGGATTTGTTCCGTCAGCGCGTCGATGAACTCCGGACGTTCTGGGCGCGGGCCGATCATACTCATCTCGCCGCGCAGCACGTTGAGCAACTGCGGGACCTCGTCCATCCGGCTCTTGCGCAGCAACCGCCCTACCCGCGTGATTCGGGGATCGGCCTTACCGGCAAAAACGGGGCCGGTGTGCTTCTCAGCATCCGGGATCATAGAGCGGAGCTTAATAACCTTGAACAGCCGTCCTCCCTGCCCGACCCGCACCTGCTGGTAAAAGATCGGCCCAGGGCAGTCCAGGTACATCACCAATGCCAGCCCCGGCAGCAACAGCGCGAAGATCGATAACCCGATTAGAGACAACCCAATGTCCATCAGGCGCTTGAGCAGCGGATAGGGATTGAAGATGGAAGCCGTTTCGATGGGCAAGACAATTGCCCAGTCCTTGCCGACGTACTCCACCGGAACGCGCCCGGTCAGCCGTTCATACAGGATCGGCATCGGCACGATGGAAATCCCCTGCTGGTAGCAGTCCATCACGCCCTGGAACAACTCTCCCGTTAACTCGCACGGCGTGGCGACAATCAACTCGGTCACACCGTACAGCCGGACCAGTTCCGGCATCTCGCGCCCGGAGCCGATTACCTTCACACCGGCGACTTCCTGCCCGACATCATCGGCGGAACCGATCACGCCAAGCAGTTCGTACTGGTCTGCTGCGTGTTCCTGCAGCGCCCCCACGATCACTTCCCCCCCCCAGTCACCGCCTACGACCAGCGCGCGCCGCCGTTCGCTGGCCCATCCCATCAGGAAAGGACGCCACAACCGCCACACGCCGATGAGTACAAACGCCGAGATGCCGTAGTAAAAAATAAACAGGCGCGGCAGCGCCTCACGCGGGGAGAGAAAGAAGATAATGAGATACACGACCAGCAATTGCAGCGTTACCCCGACCAGGCGACTCATCGTCGTGGCCCGCCGAGAGGCCAGCTGCAGGTCATAAAGATCATTGGCGGAGGCCAGCAGTAACCACAATCCCGGCAGGATAATGAACCAGTAGCTTTCTTCTAGAATAAGCGCCAGGGTAAAAGGCCGCCGCCGGTCCACCAGTGACCAAATGAATAAGGCGATCAAGACGGCAAGGATGGTCGCCGCCAAGTCGCCCAACATCAGCAGCAGACGGCGTTCGGAAATGCGCAACTGCGGGCGGCGTCGGCGGGCCGGTTTGGGTTCAAAGAACATGGTATCTCCCGCCCCGTCAGATCAAAGGTTTGAGATCATTGTAGCAGAATGAGCACTTCCTGAGGACCGGGCCAAATGTCCTGATCCGGCCAATCCCAGACCAAGACACAACACAAATGACAAGCCCGACACCAACGCACCGAGCATCAGCGCCCTTTCCCCAAACGGTTCCTGACGGGGCAGATCGGGCACGGTAACAAACAGCGCATCATCAGGCAGATCGGCCTCCAGCGCATCGACCGCTCTGGCGTAAGTTTCGGTCAGGATGGGGTCGAAATTGTTGAACATCGGCACACGGTCGATCAGGTTGAGGTTCGGCAGCAGCGATGTGCGCAATTCCGGCCAGCGTTCCACCGCAACCCGGTAATCGTCCACACGGAAAAACTCCTCAAATTCCAGGCGGCGTTCGGCAGCCGCCGCCATATAAAGCATGTCGCCCTCACCAGACAACATGTTAACAGGCCGGAAAAATTCCGCCGGAACAGTCGGGTTCAGGCCGCGCGAGGCCCAGAACAGGTCAAAGGCCACAAACACCAGCACCGCCATCTGCCAGGGAACACGCCAGTGCGGGTGTGCATCGTCCGGCTGAAGTAAGGTTAGCAGAGCGCATCCGCTGGCAAACAGGCCCAACGTCACAAAGCCACCGATCAGGGTCTCCAATTCGGGAATACCGGGCGGCAGTATACGCGGTGCAAGGAACGCCGCCACAACAGCCATCCCGATTCCCCCTGCCGCAATCAGCCGACTCCAGAAGACAACCCATTTCCCCTTGCACCAGCCATCGCTGACTCCGATACCGGCCAGCAGGCTCAACGCAAATACAACCAGGATCAGCCAGCGGACCGGTCCCTGAAATGCGGTGAAGGTCGGCACAAACTGGTACAGCAGCGGAAAAAGCGGGCCGTTTTTGCCCAGCGCGATCAAAAACGCCAGCGCAGCCATCCCCACCCAAAACGGCACACCGTCCAGCGCAGCAGGGCGATCTGGGGCGCGACGCTGTCGAATCCAGACGACGACGCCAAAACAGGCCGCAACCAGCGGCAATAGCCCCACGTAGGCCGCATCTTCAAAGTAAACGCCTTCGGTCATGTAGCTGCCGTCGGCGGGCGTGCCGAAGATGTTCGGAGAAAGGAGGTTGAGCGCCCGCACAAGCGAATAGCTGAAATTGGTGGTCCAGGCGTAACTCAGGCCATTGGCCCGGTCAGAGACGGACAACAATTCCAGCGTGGGAAACAACTGGATCGCAGCCAGCCCTGCCCCCAGAATCACGGCCAGGGCAGCCATCCCCCAGGCAACCAACCGCGCCCTCCCATGCTGCGTCCGCCAGCCGAGCCACAAGATATAGGCACTGGTTCCCAACAGCGCGTAGTAAGCCGTCTGCGCGTGGCCCGCCAGCAGCAGCATCCCCGTGACCAGGGCCAGGAGCGCCCCGTCCCGAAGTCGGCGCGCCGTCACCAGCCGGTGTACGCCCAGAAACAGCCAGGGCAGCCAGGAGGCCGCCGCCACCGTCGGAAATGACCCCAGGCGCGCGATCAGATAGCCACTGAGGGCAAAAGCCAGCGCGCTGATCCCACGTCCAAAATCTGGCAGTTTCCAGGCCGCTGCAAACAGCCACATCCCGACCGCCGCCCAGACGATGTGTCCCACTGCTAGGATGTTCATCGCTGCCACATGGGGCAGGATCAGGTGTAACCAGTTCGGGGGATAAAACACCGCCGTCTGGTAATTTGCCAGCAGCGGCGCACCTCCGCCGTTATAGGGATTCCACAGCGGCAGCCGCCCGGCGCGGAGTTCGTCGAAGGCGTAAGATCGCCAGGGATAAAATTGCAGCGCAGGCAATCCCCAGAACAACGTTTCGCCCAGCAGCAGCCGCCACAGCCAGCCCAACAGGACACATGTCAGCAGCACGAACGGCAGCCAGGCGATCACACGGCGCAGCATGACCTAGTCCGCCAGTTCGTAGAGCATCACATCCTCGAACTGGACATGGCGCACGCTGCGGTCTTCCAATGGCGCATAGCAGGCGTCACTGTCGGCCTCCCCGTTGCCGAGCGCCCGTTCTTGTGGGCCAACGATAACGTAGCGCACATGATACTGCTCCAGCAGATCGCCACAGTCTCCCCGATACCACGCCTCGACCTGGGCGAGCTTGGTCACGGCAGACAGTGTCTCGTAGGGATGCCCGTAGACCACACGCTTGCCGCCCCAGGCCGGTATCCACAGGCCGATGTTCGGGCTGCTCAGCACCACATCATCCGGCTTGCCGTTTTGATCCAGCCACTGCATCGCGTCCCAGTAGCCCCGCTCGACCAGCAAGACTTCGTCACGCCCGGCCTCCGGATTCATGATGCCGAACAGGGGAATGCCCATCGCCAGGATTGTGCTAGGCATAACCAAGACGATCAAGCCGATCAACGCAGGCATCCGCAAACGTTCGGGTATCACCCGCAACCAGTAATCCTCGACCGACCGCACAGCAAAGAAGACAACCGGAATGATCAGGCCGATTAGCATCCGGCGCTGGTGATTGAACGGCAAAAACGCCAGCACAAAGTTCACCCCCAGCCAGATCAGCATCAACTGGTCGCCATCCGCTTCAAAGCGGCGAACCGCACGGACTAATCCTGGCACCGCCACCGCCAGCAATAGGCCATAACCCATGACAACCAGCAAAGGCGACGTATTAAACGTAGCAATCTGGCCGTTCCAACTCTGCATGGCCCAGTTATATTGCAGCAGAAGCAAATAATAGACCCCGGCAGGGATAATGGGCAGGACAAACACCATAACCCAGCGCAATTCACGCACCGGCAAAGCACGGCTGCGCACGGCGCGCACGCCCAGATATACGACCAGGGCCGAGCCAAGAGGCAGCAATGCCTGCGGCAGCACGAACACCAACACCAGTGTCAGCAAGCTGATCCCCAATCCGCCGTTGACGGCAGAAGGTGGGTCCTTAAAATCGATGCGGAAAGCATCTACGTAAGCGGTGGCCAGCAGCGCCAGGCAGCCAATCGCCAGCGGAAAATGCGGGTTGGTATATGCCGCGTAGAGAGGATAGGCTTCCGGCACGGTCAAATCGGGAATATCCCCAGCCCGGACGCCGAACACGAGCAGCAGCCAGCCCAGACCCGATCCGACCGCGACCAGCGCGAAGAAAAGGCGGCGCGGACGCACACGCGGCCACACCGTTGCGCCAAACATATACAGTGCGCTGTACATGAACAAAGTCGTCGCTACGCGCGCCAGATGAAATATTTCCAGGCTGGATAGCCCGATCAGGCGCGCAAAATGGCCCAACAGCAGGTAAAAGAGATTGATCGCTGCCCCGGCGTGCGGTTCAGGGGTATGCACCAGGTGAAAGAGCCACGCCCCCCGGATACCTTGCTCAATCTTCGCCAGATAGGTCGCGCCGTCCTGCGGGTTCGCCAGCAGCCCCATGAACTGCCATTGATCGGAGACGGCCATGCCTGCCAGCGCCCAGGCATACGGCAGCAACGTCAGCGCCGTCAGTACTCCCCCGACCACAAAGACCCAGCGCCATTCAGCGGGAGAGACATGTGTTGCCTTTAAACTCTGCATGACAGCGCTCCGTCCGTATCCAGGTTGCCGCACGATTCCGGCACGTGTATAATGCGCGTGAAAGTGATCCTTCCTATCGTTGTGCATAAATGATTGTACAACGATGTGCTCATTTTGGATACCGACTTCATGAACCAGGCGCAGGCGCTCTATCATCTGCAAACGTTAGACCTTGCCATCGCCGAACGACGGGCGCGCCTGGCTGAGGTGGAGTCACAGCTTGGCGTCGATGAGCAGGTTCGGGCCGCCGAACAGACCCTCACCGCAGCCCAGGCCGCGCTTACGCCCTGGCGCAACCGGGTTCGTGATTTGGAGCTGGAGATCAAAAGTCTGGGCGAGAAAGCGGCAACTGTTGAAAAACGGCTATACAGTGGTGCGATCTCCAATCCCAAAGAGCTTCAGGACATGCAGGAGGAAATCGCGTCGCTGCGGCGGCGGCGCGCCAAGCTGGAAGACGACCTGCTCGAAGCAATGATCGCGGTCGAAAACGGCCAGGCTGCCTGCGATGAGGCTGCACGTCATGTCGAGTGGGCACAATCGGCCTGGTCCAGCGAGCAGCAGGACCTCCACCGAGAACACGCTCAGTTACAACAGGCGCTGGCCGATCTAAGGGCGCAGCGCGAAGCCGCCCTGTGCAATATCAGCAGTGAAAGCCTGACCGAATACAACGCCCTTCGTCCGCGCAAGCAAGGACAGGCAGTCGCAGAGTTAGTTGAGAACACCTGTAAGCGGTGCGGCGTCAGCCAGACGTCGATCAAAGTGCAGCAGGTGCGCCAGGGACACACCCTGGTTCACTGCGACAACTGTGGCCGCATCCTCGTCTTGCTCTAGTCGCCTGATTGGAAGGAACGACGATGTCCGGATTCCGCTTTGAGCCGCTTTCGTTCCTCATCGGGTTTATCACGGCTTCTGTGCTGGCGTTTATCCTGTATCGCCTGCGCCATCGCATTGCCCGTGTGCGCGAGCAGGCCGCCGAACGCGCCGAGCGCGCCCGCCGCTTTGCCACTCGCGCCGCCGATGCCCGTTACCAGTTAGACCTGGTCGCCTACTGCCAGCAGTACACCATCGCAGGGCGGCGCGTAGGGCTAAGCGAGGTGCTGGTCGAGCCGCGCTTCGTGCGGGGCATCCAGCCTTATGATGCCAGCGGCGAACGGCGGCTGACCGACGTGTTCCGCGTGATTCCACTCGTCCACGAATTCCCAGCCTCCTACGCACCGTACAACATCGAAACCATCGGCATCGCCGACCTGGGCGCAGGCGACCGCCATCTGGCGCTGCTGGGCATCCAGGGCAGCGGTCGCAGCACAGCCCTGGCAGCAATTGCCCTGTGGGCCATGAACCAGATCGACTTCGCGCAGGCGCAGGACCTCGTTCAGCAAAGCATCAACGAAGAAGAAGCGAAACTCTCCGACAAGGAACGTGCCGCCTGGCGCAAACGGCAAGCCGACATCCAGGCGCGGGCACTGGAGCAGATCAAGAAAGCCCAGGAACAGGCCGCTGAAGCGGTAGGCCAGGAAACCGCTCAGCGAGAAGTGATCGACCTGCGTCGCCTGATGCCCATCCTGGTGCACTTTAACGACATTGTTATCGACCCCGAAGCACAAGGCAGACTCGATCCGGCGGAGCCGCTCGTCCGCGCCATTCGACGCAACGTGCGCCGAATTACGGCCTTGAATGTGCCGCGTTACATCTACAACCGCCTGAACGCGGGCCAGGCATTGGTTCTGCTGGATGGGTTGGACGATCTGCCCGCCGAGCGGCAAATGGAAAAACTTGCCTGGCTGCGTCGCTTTATGGAGATTTACCCGGCATGCATGGTCGTCGTCGCCGGGCCGGCCATCGGACACACACCGTTGTTGCATCTGGGCTTCACACCGATCTTCCTACGTCCCTGGAACGACCTCACGACGCAATCCTATGCCCAAAAGTGGGCAGAAGCCTGGCCGCGCGTCGCCGGGACACGCCGTCGCCCTGCGCCGCCGCCGGACGAGAAGATCGTCGCCGATGTGGCCGCCGATACGCGCGGACTTAGGCCGCTGGACCTGACCCTGCGCATTTTGAACGCCTATACTTCCGGCGAGGTCACGTCGGGACGCCGGGGCTGGTATGATGACTTTATCAGGCGCAGTTTCCGGCTGAAAGCCGCCGAGGGCGACGAGGCGTTGGCGCAAGAGGCATTGCGCACCATCACGCAGGTTGCTGCCGAAAATCTGATCTCTGGGCCACTGTCCGCTGCCCGCCTGACGGAGATCGCTACAGCGGCTTTCCGGCGCGTGGAAGGGGAAGGCAAACAGCAAAAAGAAACATTCATCCTTCCAGTGGACGAATTTGTTAAGGCGCTGATCGGGCCATCAGGATTGATGGTCGGGCGGGTTGGCGGCACATACGATTTCCGTCACGTGTTGCTGGCAGCCTGTGTCGCCAGCAATGCTCTGCTTGACCCAGCAGGCCAACTGACGCTGGATCAGGCGGCCCTCGACCCGGCCTGGAAACATGCCATTTCTTTTGGCGTGGCGCTGGCCCCCGATCACATGGTCAATCGGGCGGTTGTGCAAAAGCTCTCCCAACCGCCGGACCTGCTATTTAACGACCTGTTCGATCTGGTTCACTGGTTGCCGGATGCGCCCGCCAATGCCCCCTGGCGCGGCGAGGTTTTCAAACGTCTGGCTGCCGCCCTGATCGCGCCATCGCAGTTCCCCACCCTACGCGAACGCGCCATGGCGGCCCTGGTCACCACCAGGGATAAGAATATCCTGTTCATCCTGCGCCAGGCCATCCGCACGACCGACCCAGATGTGCGCCGCCTGGGATGCATCGGTCTGGGCTGCCTGGGCGAAGGTGAAGCCATTAAGGACCTGATGCCCATGCTGGAAGACGATGACCTGGATGTGCAACTCGCCGCCGGGCTGGCACTGGGGGCCATTGGCAGTGAAAAGGCACTAGAAGTCATGGTCGAGGGTCTGCTGAACGGCGAGGAAAAGCTGCGGCAGGCAGTTGCAGAAGCCCTGGCCGCCATTCCCGGCGAGGGCCACCAGTTGTTACACACGGCCATTCACTCCGAAGACATGATGGTACGGCGCGCCGCCGTCTTGGGCCTGGCGCGCGTCCAGACGCCCTGGGCGCTGGCCGACATGTATCGCGCCCTGCTAGAAGACCCTCAGTGGTATGTCCGTAGCGCCGCTGAACAGGCATTTGCTGAGGCGCAAAGCCCCACGCACGACGCAGCAGTGGCACATCCCCCCGTCGAAACCCTGGAATGGCTGGCAGATTGGGCCGCCGAGAAAGGACTGGAGGCTCCCACATCCGAAAACGCACACGCGCTACTGGGTCGTGTCCTGCAAGAAGGCGACCCTGCCTATAAAATCGCTTCGGCGCGCACACTGGGCATTCTGGGCTACCCGCTGGCAGCTAGGGTGCTATACCGTCTGCTGTGCGACGAAAACGAAGCGGTGCGCGCCGCTGCCTACGCAGCCCTGGCCGATCTGGAAACACAGTTTGGAGAACGACTGCCGGGCACGCAGTGAACCCCCGCAAACCTGACAAAAAGGAGATATGGCGGCAGCGGCGGAAGTTCACCCACCGCTGCCGCTTTGCTCCTTTTACGGAGACGTGGGTGGCGTCGGCGGCATTCGACACAGAGCCTCGACACGCATCACGTTAAAGGGGTCGCCATCCCAGCGGAGCAGATACGCCCCATCCTGAGGCAATATTACATCCAGCGGCCCCGCCACTTGCCGATCCGGAAAAGCGACAAAGGCCACTGCCCCGATCTGCTCGCCAGCTTCCGTCAGCACCGACAACGTCTGCGCCGCCCCCTGGCTGGGCAGCGCGTGCTCGGCCACAACGCTGATCGTCGCGCCCTGCCGCCCGGAGAAGCGAACCATGCCGCCAGAAACATCCTCCCAGTTAAGCAGCAGCGCTTCGCAAGATTGGAGCGGAGGCGGCTCCAGAGCAGCAGGCAGGTCGCACGTCAAGGTGAATTCCACCGCCTCCCCAAGCGAAACAGCCTCGGCGATAATCGTGTAAATGCCCGTCCGTGAGGCGGACCAATCGCCCATCAAAGACGCAACACTACCCTGGCCAACAGGCACCTCGGCGATAACCTGTGCTGCTTCGCCGGGTGGCTGCACCAGCAGGCGCGTTCCGCCCTGAGGAGAGACGACCCTGACCCGGATCGGCTGTCCTGCGCTGGCCGCTACCCGCATCTGGGGCGCGCCGTTTAGCGGGAATTCGGAAGTCCAGGTCTGCGGAAGAGGACTACAAACCAGATCAGCTCCGACAGGCAAAACAGGAACGGTGCTCGCTTCAGGCGGCTCGATGGGATGAGGCAGCAACGCCAGGGGCGCACGGGCAGCGTCAGCGGAGACGAATTCCAACGGCGGTCCCGGCACACTCTCAATGGCACCGTCGTGCAGCGGGACGCGCAACAGTTGCCCGTCCCGCGCCACGCGGGAGACGCCGCTCACTTCCAGCACAACCTGCCCCGCCAACACCTGCACCGCCAACAGGTCATCAGCGCCCGCCTGCAACAACACCGTGCCATTGAGTCCCATCGTCATGCCGTTGATTCGCCAGGCGGCACCTTCTCCCTCGGACTGCACCAACAAGCCGCCGCGTGGCGCATCGGGACAGAGCGCAGATGAGAAGCCGCTTTCCAATCGCGCGCCTTGAAAATCCGGCGCGGGCAGCCCGCCGCTCAATTCGCCTGTTACTGGATCGATAACTACCATCGCCGCCGGACTGCAATCGCTTGGCGCAAGTTCTGCGTAGACCCAGGCAGGCTGATCGTTCCATACGATCTGCCACCAGGAGGAATCGGGCAAACGTGCGGTGATGAGGGCAGACTCGTTCACCAAAAGCTGACCGAGGATCGCCGCATTGGTATTCGGTTCGGCGCGGATGTTAACCGTGCCGATAGACGTGGCCCGGCAAACCGGCGGGACAGGTTGTCCGGGTTCGTTCCACAGGGTCGCGCCGCCGTAGAGCACAGCAAACAGTGAGTTCCCGCCCATCCCTGGCACGCGCAGCGACACGACACTCCAAGACTGCTCCCCAGACGGAGAAACCGCTAATGCCGTGATACCCGACAGTCCTTGCAGCGAAGCCGACGACGGCGGCGTTGCCGCAGCCCCGAACTCCGGCGACGCCGTGATCATGCCGTAGCCCGTGCAGGCGGTTCCAGGGGACAGGTTGGTGCAGCTCTCACCCGTAGCGGCAACCGCCTGCTCCACCTGTACCGCACAGGCGCCGCCTTCCTGCGCCCGGCTGACCGAACCGCCGGGGATGGCGGACAACAGCCCCAAGCAAATCAACAGAGCCGCTAAGCCCTGCCAGCATGTTCTTCGCATTCTGGCAACTCCACAGGGTTCATAAGAATCGGTGCAGGAGACCGTCGCCTCACTTGCCCAGAACGCAAGTGCAAGGTCAGGCGGCAAAGGAAGAAGGCGACAGTCATTGACACAAGACGGCAGGCTTTCACCTGCCGTCCACAAGGGCTTCCCTTCAATATGCTGCTTACTGTGAATTCGACGCCGCTGGAGTCTCCGCAAATACCGGGGTCGGACTGGCAGTGGACAGAACCTCGGCCTCTTGAGGGCACTGGAAGACCCGGACAGTGTTGCTGTGGTAGATATAATTCTGCTGTCCCACCCGCAACACGATCCGATAACCCATCGTCGGGTCCGGCAGGATGTCCTGACCGTCTAGGGGGCAACCCAGGCTGGTATCCGGCCATTCGTAGAGCGTCACATCGACCAGGAACACCCGTCGCTGAGGCAGATCGAGGCGCTCAGCGAGGTCACGCCGGGCCAAGTCGATCAGTGCATCGAGGATTGGGTCTAGGATGATCGGCTCGCCCTGGACCACATCTGCACGTTCACCCTCACAGAGACGAAAACGGAGGCCGGCATCGGTATGATAATCGTAAGTGCGCCCCTGATATTCCAGGATAATCCGGTAGCCCTCAACCCCCGCTTCACTCGGCTGTTCTTCCACGGTAATCTCTTCGGTACAGCCCAGGCCCGCATCCGGCCAGACGACCGTCTCGACCGATTGCAGTAAGATCGCGTCGGTGGCGATGTCCAACGTCCGGGCCAGGTCCGCCATTACCAACCCGACTAACGTCTGTGCCTGCGCCGGGATCACCACGACAGGCGCATCCGTCGCCAGTACATCTGCCGGGCCGGGCAAAGGTGGCTGCGTGGCCGTCGCCGTGAGCAGTACAGGCGTTGCAGTGGCGGTTGAAGGCACAAGCGGCTGCGTCGGCAACATCGTTTGTGGCGGTGCAGTACAGCCGGCCAGCAGCAGCAACGCGCCGATGACGCTGATCGCCCCTCGCCGCATGATCATTCTGCCGAGTCGGTCGCCAGGCGTTCCTCAAGGGCGCGTGGATCGATCCCTTCTACGCTGATCAGTTTATCGCGGCTGTTGGCCCCTGCGACGATCTCGATGCTTTCCACCGGGACCTGGAGGCGTTGGGCCAGAAAATCCAGCAATTGCTTGTTGGCCTGTCCCTCCGCCGGAGACGCCGTGAGGCGAATCTTGAGCGCGCCGTCATCCTGAACTCCGGCGATCTCGGTGCGCGCCGCGCGCGTCACCACCCGCACGGTGAAGGCCGCACCGCCGACGGCATCTTTAATCTCGAACTTGCGCATAGCCTTTGCCCTTTCTAAATAACGGACACGATGACGGTGAGCAAGACCTGAATCAGTAGAAGCGCTATCAGCGGGCTGAAGTCGATTCCCATCGTCTGGGGAAGCGCGCGCCGGATCGGATCAAGCACCGGCTCGGTGATCTGGTACAAAAACCGCACGACCGGATTATATGGATCGACGCGCACCCAACTGATCAGCACGCGCACTAGCAGTGCGAGTTCATACAGGCGCACCAACAAAACCAGCAATCCCACAACTGAATCCACAGCTCTTATCCTATCTCAACACGTCGCGGGCCAAAAATAGCCCGGCCTATCCGTACCAGGGTCGCGCCTTCGCTGATCGCCACTGTGTAATCGTCACTCATCCCCATACTAAGGTGATCCCAACGCGCCTGCGGAAAATCCTCGCGCAAAGCCTCTCGCAGGCGACGCAAACTCACAAACACTGGGCGCGCCAATTCAGGATCCTCCACCAGCGGCGCCACCGTCATCAGTCCGTGAATGCACAATCCTGGCATAGCAAGGATACTGCGAATATCGTTCCAAAGCGACTCGCGCACAGTCACACTTTGGTCCCACTCGACAGCGGCCCAGCCGGATTTGCTCACCTCTCCGCCGACGTTCATCTCTAACAACACATCCAGCGTGCGGTTCGACTCCTGTGCCAGGCGAGATAGCTTCGCCGCCAGCTTGACGCTGTCTACCGAATGCACCAGGTCGAAGTGCGGAACCACCAAGCGAGCCTTGCGGCTCTGCACATGGCCAATCATGTGCCAGCGAACGGCCCCCCCCGGCGGCTGATGGGCGTCAACGGCGTCGATCTTACCAACAGCTTCTTCTGGCCGATTTTCGCCAAAATCGGTCAGGCCCGCCGCCATTGCCTCTAGGATTGTTTGCACCGGATGCGTCTTGGTCACGGCGACCAGCGTCACTTCGCCTGGCGAACGCCCTGCCGCCCTACACGCCTCTGCGATCTGTGCCTGCACCCGTGCCACACGCCCGGCCAGGGTCGCTTCTTCCATGTCACCAATCCCCACTATCTCCCACGCAACGCCATCACCGCCCCAAAACGACCCGTCTGGCCCTGTTCAGCGCGGTGAGAAAAAAAGTCGTCGGTATGGCTGGCCGTGCAGATACCCGCCACTTCGACCTGCGCAATTCCTAACGCCTGCAAGGCGCGACGGTTAGCCTCCCACAGGTCTAAATAGAAGACCGAGTCATCGTCGGCGCGGCGAACCAGACCCTCCAGATCGCCAAACGCCTCGCGGAAGGCTGCTACCACGTCAGCACCGACCTGATAACGCCCCGGCCCGATGCTGGGGCCAATCCCGGCCTGGATGTCTTGTGGGCGGCAAGCAAAGGAGTCAATCATCGTTCGTGCAACGTTTACTGCCGCGCCGAGCACCGTACCGCGCCAGCCCGCGTGCGCCATGCCGATCACCTGTTTGACCGGATCATAGAACAACACCGGCACACAGTCTGCAAAGCGCATCACCAGCGCCAGATGGGGGCGATCCGTCACCATACCGTCAGCTTGAGCCAGCCAGCCCTGTCCGTCTTTCATCGGGTCGGTAACGATAACCGTTTCTGCGCTGTGCACCTGCCAGACGGTGCAAACCCGGCTGCCATCCACGCCGAGGGTCGCATACATTAACTCGCGGTTGCGCTGAACGGCCTGTGGATCGTCGCCGACGGTGCTGCCAACATTGAGCGACTCCCAGGGGGCAACACTGACCCCGCCTCGGCGCGTAAAAATGCCATGAACCAGGCCATTGTCCTCCGGCCACTGCTCAAACTGGTAGAACGCCGGCCCTCGATCAGCGATACGCCGCAACGGCAATGATCCTTTCCTTCATCTGCCAATGGCTAGTGGGCTGAATTATAGCTCAGGTTGCCGAACATAGGCGTTGCCAACACAAGGACGCCATTCTCAAAACGCCAATCCGAGACAGGCTGCCCATCGATCAGCAAAGATCGAGGCGGAGAAACCAGTCCCACGATTTCCAGCTTCACCCGGCTATAGGCAGGTCGGAACTCACCGCTGCGGGACCAAACGACCTCCAGCACGCCGGGCATTTTTTGCACACAGGCGAAGCGCGACCAGCGGAACTCCCCCTCCCGATAAGTCAGAGTTTCTCCGGCATCCTCATACAACGTCGACTCGCCATTTCCAGCGTAGATACGCAACAACAATTCATCGATAGGGTGCTCGCCTGTATACTGCATCAGTGGCCAGTGCGGAAGCACACTCCCAGCACGGACGAACAGCGGCAGCACATCCAACGGCGCGGCGACGACCGCCTCGGCTGGGCCTTGGTACATCGTCCCGCTCCAGTAGTCATACCACAGTCCAGCAGGAAAACGCACCACGCGCGTTGTTGCACCTTCTATGACAACCGGCGCGACCAGCAGGGTATCGCCGAGTAAATACTCGTCATCACAATCGGCCAGGGCGTGATCCAGCAGCGCCAGCGGGCGCACAATCGGCCAACCGTGTTCGGCGCATTGCGCAAAAACAGTATACAGGTAAGGCAACAGGCGGTAGCGCAGTTCAATGGCCCGACGGGCCACATCCTCATACGGCTGACCAAACGACCAGGGTTCGTGGCGCTGTGTGCCTGCCGCCGAGTGTCCTCGGAAGAAAGGCAACAGGGCAGCTACCTGTACCCACCGTGCAAACAGCTCGCCGCTGGCGTTTCCTGCGAATCCCCCCACATCCGGCCCGGTGAACGCCAGGCCCGAAAGTCCCAGATTCAGACACATAGGGATGCTCAGACGCAGGTGGTCCCACGTCGAAGCATTGTCGGCAGTCCAGGAAGAGGCGTAACGTTGCGCGCCTGCATAACCCGCGCGGATGATCACGAGCTGGCGTTTGTCTGGGCGCAGCCGCTCCAGCCCTTCGCGCGTGGCGCGGCCCATCAGCATCCCGTAAACGTTATGGGCTTCCAGATGCGTCGCCCCCTGCCCCTCCCAGTCATGCACCAGGTAGTCGGGCGCTTCCGCCGACTTCCCTGCTTCGACGCCGAAGATGGCCGGTTCAGCCATGTCGTTCCAGAACCCAGCCACGCCATCTGCGACCAAGCCTGCATACCACTGTCCCCACCAGTCGCGCACAGCAGGGCTGGTGAAATCCGGGAAGTAGCAATTGCCCGGCCAAACCGGCGCGACGAACAGGCTGCCGTCGGGATATTTGAGAAACATCCCTTTTTCTAACCCAGAGCGGCAGACCGCATAGCCTTTCGGATCGACCTTGATACCCGGATCAAGGATCGTCACCGCCTTGAAGCCATCCTGCTCCAGATCGGCGATCAGGCCGGGGGGATTGGGAAAACGGCGGCGATCCCAGGTAAAACAGCGAAAGCCGTCCATGTAATCGATGTCGAAATAGATCGCATCGCAGGGAATATGGCGACGACGAAATTCCCGCGCAATCCCGCGCACTTCGGCGTCGGACAGATAGCTCCAGCGGGATTGGTGGTAGCCCAGCGCCCACAGCGGCGGCAGCGCCATCCGTCCGGTCAGTTCGGTATATCGTTCCAGCACGTCCAGGGCAGTTGGGCCGGTGAAAACGTAATAGCGAAGCTCGCCGAATTCGGCAGAAAAAACCAATGCATCTGGCGCGTCCGGCGCGCCGACAGCAACGGCCCCCCGCGACGAATTATCCCAAAACACGCCGTAAGCGCCCGTTTCACGCAGACCGACGTAGAAAGGAATACACAGGTTTATCGGGTCTTCGCCAGGATCATAACAGGACGGATCGGTATTCCAGAATCGATAGATACGCCCGCGCAAATTGAACCCAAAGGCGCGCTCACCCAGCGCGTGGCCAGACTCGTCCGGCGTCATCCGCAGGCTCAGCCGCACATCGTCCCCACGCCAGGCCGGACCGTCCATATCCTCCATGACCGTCTGCCCACCGAAGGTAATCGCCAGCTTCAAAGTATCCCGCGCGATGCAGCAGCACGTCTCCCCTGCGCGGATCATCATGGCGTCGTCGCCCTCACTGACCGAGAACATAACAGGCGGCCACGCCGTCTTTGCTACCGCGTAGGAAAACGGCGCGAGAAACATACCATCCGGCCTCGCCCGCACGCGCAGGCAGCCTTCCGCCAGCACGTCGATGCGCAGGCTGCCCATCTCGCCGTGAAAGGTCACGCCTTGCGCATCCGGTTCAAAAGCACGCAGTTTCCCCGGCATCTGCCAGGGGCCGACATCCTGTTTTGGAATGCCAAACCGCGCATCCTGGCGCTGCTTAATGCGGTGGTACTGGACCGTCTCCAAAATCGTGTGTACGCCGAACATGCGCACCGAATCGAGCACACTGATGAAGCGACGCTTACTCACCCCAGACTCCTCGCGGATCATGAGGAAGGTCACGGCACGTTGCCGTGACCTTCCACCAGAATAAAATCGGGCAGCCTCAACCTAGGCCGCTTGAACGTCGGTCGATGATCTTCTTGAATGGGTCTTCGCCGGGCTTATAGAGCACCTCGCGCGTGCGCCCGCCCGCCTGGGGCGCCCCGACCACGCCTAACTCCTGCATGAGATCGATCAGCCGCGCGGCACGCGGATACCCCACCCCCAGTTTACGTTGAAGCAATGAGGCAGAGGCCTCTCCGGCCTCCACCACCAGTCGGATCGCATCCTCAAGCATGGGGTCGGTTTCAGACAGGAACTCACGCCGGGTCAGGCCGCGCTCCCAGGGAGCGATAACCCGCGCTTCCGCTTTGCCTGCTTCTACCTGCTGCTGTTTCCACTCTGCCCAATACTTGACGACTCGGTCGATCTCGTCGTCGGAAACAAAACAGCCCTGGATACGCACGGGTTCCGGCGAATCGGGCGCCAGATAAAGCATGTCCCCCCGGCCCATCAGGGTCTCGGCCCCCACGCTGTCCAGGATTACCCGCGAGTCCACACCGGAGGCGACGGCAAAGGAGATACGCGCCGGAAAATTTGCCTTAATCAGGCCAGTGATCACATCGACCGAGGGGCGCTGTGTGGCGACGACCAGGTGAATGCCGACGGCGCGCGCCATCTGCGCCAAGCGAGTCAGCGTCTTTTCCGTTTCGTCGGGACGGGAAAGCATCAGATCACCGATCTCGTCGAAAATAAGCACGATGTACGGCAGGTGCTCGCTCTGGCGGCGGCGCCCCAGCGCGCGGTTGTAGGTTTCAATGTTACGGGCCGCCTCGACTTCCAGCAGTTTGTACCGGCGATCCATCTCTCGCGTGGTCCAGCGCAGCACACCCACGATACGCTCCTGGTCCGTCTCGACCGGGCCGAGCAGGTGCGGCAGGCCGTTAAAGCGCGTCAGTTCGACCATCTTGGGGTCTAGCAGCACCAGCTTGAGCTTGTCCGGGGTGTTGTTCATGACCAGCGCGACGGTAAGAGCAGTCAGGCACACTGACTTACCGGAGCCGGTGGTTCCGGCGATCAGCAAGTGTGGCATGGTTGCCAGGTCGGTCACGAACGATGCGCCGGAAACGTCGCGGCCTAGCGGTAACAGTAGAGGCGAACGTTTGCGATAGAACGTGGCGCTTTCCATCACGCCGCGCAGGGAGACAATGCTCGGCTCACGGTTAGGCACTTCTACACCGACATAAGAATGTCCCGGCACCGGAGCCTGAATGCGTAGCCGCTTGGCAGACAGTGCCAGGGCCAGATCGTTCGCCAGACCAGCGATGCGGCTCACGCGCACGCGCTGAAGCACAGTTTCGCCCTGCTCGTTGGTTACTTCCTTAAACGGCTGTACGGCATATTGCGTGACCACCGGCCCGATCTTGACGTCGATCACGTCCACGTCCACGTCGAATTCGCGCAACGTGTTTTCAATGATGCGCGCGTTATCATTGATCTCCTGGTCCGTCGGGCGATTGAGCGTGTTTTCTTCCAGCAAGTCATAGGATGGGAGTGGCGCAGCCCGCTTGCCGACCCGCCTGGCTTCCTGGAGTGCGTCCACGCGAAAGTTATGGAGAGTCGGGCTGCCCTCGGCGTCACCTTCCCGATGCTGCTTGGGGCCGCGCGCGCGCGGCATGGCCGGTGCAGGCCGGAAGTTCTCCGGTGTCTCAACACGCGGCACAATCGAAGGGCGTTCGCCGGGGACTCCCGGCGAACTCAGGCCGCGTCGCGCTTTGTCGCCATCGACACCGTTGGCAGACGGTACAAGCGTCCCAGGTAAGGGTCGCACACGCGGCCTGATTTCCTCGCCCGCTGCTTGCGGCACAACAGAGGGCCGCCCACGTCCATCACGCCCATGCGGCGCATCCGGCGAGGACTTCACAGCAGGGGGGGGCAGGCTGTCGAGAAACTGGACCTGCTTTTCCACCACACCGGACCAGTGGCGCAGACGGTCGGTCAGCCATTCCATGCCGCTTTCGATGTGCCGCCGACGCAAGCCGACGGCAGCAGCAACCGAGGCAACGAACAGGACACCATAAATCAACGTGGCCGAGATCGGATCGAGCAGACCGGCCACGAACTGGCTGAGCGCCCAACCCACATATCCCCCGCCCTGTCCGGCGCGGGCCAACGCACGCGGCTCCGGGTCGTTTGCCAGCAGATGGAGCAGCGCCAGCAGCGAGATAAAGGCAACCTCAATCGCCAGAACACGCTGCCAGGGAAATCGGATTACAATGCCTAACCGGGGCAACAAAATAATCACGCCCAGCGCCAAGATACCGATGGCGACGACAAACCCACCCAGACCGAACAACTGCCGGATGGCCTCAGCCCATAGGCTGGCAACCGCTGCATCCGGCGAAAAATTGAGCAACGCCAACAGGGAGACCACACCAAAAACGATCAACAAAATCGCAGCGATTTCATCGATCCAGGGGGGCAGGCTGTCGGTCAAATCACGCCAGCGGTCCGGCTCAACGCGCAGACGTTGGAACACCTGGGGCAGCGAAACCCGCCCACTCCGCCTGGCAGACGACTTGCGTCCCGCCGACGAAGAGTTACCGCCCAGAAGTTTACCCAGCGAAAAGCGCCCGCGCGGCGGCGGCTTGGCAGTCATCAACCTGTTTCCATAAGAATTGGCGGCGGGGACTGTCGCCTTTAGGCGACAGGGGAAGCCCCCT